>JBPCWL010000059.1:0-5653 GCA_051009575.1 Rhizobiaceae bacterium | reverse complement strand
CAATTGATCAAGCTCATGCAGGAAAGAACCGAGGATGGCTATGTGTTCAGGACGGATCTGAGGTTGCGACCGGATCCTTCATCGACACCATTGATTATTCCTACGGAAGCAGCACTTCATTATTACGAGGGGCAAGGTCAAAATTGGGAACGAGCGGCCATGATTAAGGCAACAGCAGTTGCTGGTGATCTCATCGCAGGTGAGCGCTTCCTGAAGGAACTCACTCCTTTCGTGTGGCGGAAATATCTCGATTTCGCGGCAATTCAGGATGTCCACTCAATCAAACGTCAAATTCATGCACACAAGGGACACGGCGAAATCCGTGTAAACGGGCATAACATCAAGCTCGGGCGTGGTGGGATCCGTGAAATTGAGTTTTTTGTTCAGACGCAACAGTTAATTGCCGGAGGCAGAAACCCGGAACTTCGAGTGCGTGGAACCACCGATGGATTGGTGGCACTCACAAGTCAGGGCTGGATTGAGGAAACTGCAAGAGATGAATTGTCCCGCTGTTACTGGTATCTGAGAAATCTCGAACATCGTTTGCAGATGGTCGACGATCAACAAATCCATACCCTTCCCGAAGACACCGGAGAGCTGAAGCGCATTGCCGCGATGCTTGGAAAATCCGATGTGAAGACCTTTGGGCGACAAATCACGAAAACACTGCAGACAGTGGAATACTATTATTCGAAACTTTTTGAAGCTGCCCCTGAATTGTCTGCTGTTGGCGGGAATCTGGTGTTCACTGGTCAAGATGATGACCCTGACACCGTGGCCACGCTGGAAGCCTTGGGCTTTGAGCAGCCTGGTGATGTTATTAAGGTGGTCAAGCGTTGGCATGTCGCTAAGATCCCGGCACTTCAGACCAATCAGGCCCGCGAGCTTTTGACCGAACTTGTACCTGAATTGTTGCAAGCGTTTGGAAAATCAGCGAAACCCGACAAGATACTGTTCACATTTGACCAGTTTCTTTCCGGCCTACCTGCCGGTATTCAGCTGTTCTCGATCCTGAAATCAAACCCCGCTCTCAATACCCTACTGGTTCGGATTTTGACTGCAGCTCCAAGCATGGCAGAGCAAATCTCGCATAAACCACATGTTTTCGATGCGATGATTGAGCCTCAGGTGGCGGATGAAGTGCCAACCCGGGAATATCTCTTGAATGCTTTGGATACGGGACTTTCACCAATCGACAACTATGAAATGAAACTGGATCAGGCCCGGCGGTTTTTTCGCGAAATCAGGTTCCAGATTGCTTCCCGGTTTTTTAGCGGCGCGCTGGATTACACAAGAACGGCTTTGGCAGTCAGTAATCTTGCAGAAGCGATGATTGAAGGTTTGTTACAGGTGGTTATGGAGGAATTTGCGAACCAGCACGGTCGTGTTGAAGGTGCCAAGGTGTGCATTCTCGCGATGGGGAGACTTGGAAGCCGTGAGCTGACCATTGAATCGGATCTAGACCTCATTTTCCTTTATGATTTCGACGAAAATTGCTCCGGTTCCGATGGCCGCAGGCCGCTTGATTCCACGTTGTATTTCGTACGCCTGATTCAGCGTTTTATCGCGGCCATGAGTTCTCCGACCGCTGAAGGAAAAATTTTTGAACTGGATTTCCGGCTGCGACCTTCAGGCAATGCCGGACCCTTGGCTACTCATGTGGATGCGTTCCTGAAATACCAAAATGATGATGCGTGGATCTGGGAATCACAAGCCCTTACCCGTGCCAGACCGATTGCTGGTGATCCGGAGATTGTGGAAAAAGTTTCGGCCGCAATACCTGTGATACTTAAAGCAGCCGGACAGAAGAAAAATCTCGAGCAGGAAATCTTCAAGATGCGCATGCTCATTGAAAAGGAAAAAGGCAGTACCAATCCATGGGATGTGAAGACCAGCAAGGGTGGCATGCTGGATATCGAATTCCTCGCCCAGTGGTTGGCCTTGAAGTATGGAAAGGGAGAAAAACTTCCCGTCGGAAGCCGGGAGATATTGACGTCTTCCTTGTCGGATGAATTGTCAGCCGAATATTCGGATCAATTGATTGCCGCGTTTGATCTGTATTCGGTAGTCATGCACCTGTTGCGGACATGTCTTGGAAAGGAAAGTACAGAAGCCGAGTTTCCGCAAGGGTTTCAAGAGGTTGTCTGCAGCGCGCTTGATCTTCCAGACATTGCTAACTGCGAAGCGCATTTGAAGAATACACAAAAACAGGTTCGTGAAATATTCAACAAGTTTTTGGAATAGAATAGCACAGGGAAAAATTGAAATTTAAGATTGGTAGCGGCCAATTACCAAAGGAGTAAAAAATGAAAAACAGAACCAAGATAATTATTGCCGGTATGGCGGGTCTCGTAGCACTAGGCGGAATTGCCTTCGCTGCACAAGGGTATGACCAGCATAAGAAAATGAAACGATTTTTCTCTCCGGAAAAAATCATGCAGCAGATAGATTCAAACGGTGATCTTGCAGCCAGTCGCGAAGAGTTGTCTGCGTTTGCTGAATCCCGTTTCCTTAAAGCTGATGCTGACAAGGATGGCAAAGTGACCAAGGCAGAAATAGTTGCAGCCATCGAATCCAGCAACACACCGGAAAGAATGAAGCGGAAATCCGGCCGTATTGCAGACCGGCTGGTCCGGCAAGGGGACATCAACCAGGACGGAAATTTGACTCTGGTTGAATTAAACAACCGCATCGGAAAAATCCATGCACTGGCCGACTGGAATGACGATGCAGCCGTTGAAATTGCCGAAGTCAAACGGTTGCGTGGTGGTTTTGGTCACCGCTGGCGCAAAGGCGACCGACACTAAGCAAAAAAAAGCCCCGGATTTTCATCCGGGGCACAGTAGGCAGGGTAAACTTGTATTAGGCGGCAGTCTCTTTTTCCTCTTTTTCACATGGAACCCCGTGCCGGATCGGCAGTCGGATCGAGACGATTGTTCCATTCCCCTCAACGGAACGGATTTTCATGGCACCGCCATGGAGTTGTGTAAGTGAACGGGAAATTGCCAGGCCGAGGCCCGAGCCTTTGTGGCTCTTTGTGAATTGATTTTGAACCTGTTCGAACGGTCGGCCCAGTTTTCTCAAATCCCGGCGCGAAATCCCAATTCCATTGTCCTCTATGGTAATCGTCACGCACTCACCCCGGCGTTTCGCCCGGATCTGGATTCTTCCATCGTCCTTTGAGAATTTCACTGCGTTGGAAAGGAGGTTGATCAGGATTTGCTTGATTGCCCTTCGATCTGCCTCGAGTTCAATTTTGGGTGAAACGCTGTCCTGAATTTTGATGCCGCGATCCTCAGACTGTTGTTTGACGATCCTCAGGGTCTCGTCAATCATCTCGTCAAGATTAAAAGTCGTGTAATCAAGTACGAACCTGCCTGCTTCGATTTTTGACATATCGAGTACGTCATTGATCATACCCAGGAGGTATGAACCGCTTTCATAAATATCCTTGGCATATTCCTTGTACTTTCCCGAACCAAGCGGACCGAACAGGCCTTCATTCATGATTTCTGAAAACCCGATGATTGCATTCAACGGCGTGCGCAGTTCGTGTGAAATATTTGCCAGAAATTCTGATTTAGACTTGTTGGCGGCCTCGGCGCGGTTTTTCTCCTTGGCATATTTCTCTGCCATTTCCGCAAGTTTCTGTTTTTGAACCTCGAGCGTTTGGCGTGATTGCTCAAGATCGGACACCGTTGCCATCAATCGTTTTTCGGATTCGATCAGTTTGGCCTCATGGCGTTTGATTGCCGTGATATCAGTACCAACGGAAACAAATCCGCCATCTTTGGTATGGCGTTCGTTGATTTGCAGCCAGCGTCCGTCGGAAAGTTTGGCTTCCATTGTCCGGGTGTTCTCATCTTGATTGAGACCACGAAGCAACTGGCTGGAGACATCCGGTGAGGACGCCATGTCCATGACCTGATCGTAATTCATGCCCGGCTTGATTGCGTCAGCAGAAAGCTGATGCAACTGCTGGTATTTTGAGTTGCACATTACAAGCCGTTTTTGTTCGTCCCAAAGCACGAATGCCTCGGGCAGATTTTCAATCGCGTCATGCAGGCGCATGTCTTTTCGTTTGCTGGCCTGTTCCATCGCCCGTTGTTCGGTAATATCTTCTGCTATGCCGACCAATCGGGGTTTTGAAGTATTTGTTCCGGCAATTTCCACCTTGAGACGGATCCATATCCAGTCATTGTTGACGTGGCGCATCCGGAAAATCTGCTCTACATGGACCAGCCCCTGTTCCATCACCGAACAGGCCAGTCTGTACAGATCAGTATCTTCAGGGTGTACCAGTTCGCTTACTTCAGAAAACCCGATAGTGTCGTCCTTGGGCTTCATGCCTAGCAGTTCGAACATTGATTTTGACCAGTAAAACTGGCCTCTGGACAAGTCCCAGTCCCACAATCCGCAGCCACCGCGCATCAATGCAGTATCGAAGCGGTTTTGTACCTCTTCATATATCAGGTCAGCTTCCCTGGCCCGTTGGCTTTGCGCAAAATATGCGTAGAGTATGACAACCAGTATGCTGGAAGTGCCAACAAAGAGGGTGACGTTCAACGAAACGGTCTTACGCCATTGCGAATAAATCTCTCTTTCCGGCTGGACAAGGGTCACCCCTCCCACACTGTCAGGAAGAATACGGTGAACAGCAAGTGCAGTTTCACCGTCTTTCAATTCCACGGTCCGGCTTTGTGCCCTTTTTCCGAATGTGGTCAGCAATACCACATCCCCCAATACATTACTTAGCGGTTGGCCATGCAGGTCAGGATTGTAGGGAAGTGTCGCCGTTATGTTCCCGTGGGTTCCTGTAATGGTGATTTTGCGGCCACTGCCGAGAAATCGGGATGGCACGGCATCTGCCAAAACATTCTGGAGTTGAATAGCACTGAGTTTGCCCTCTGTTTCCCTAAGACTGGAGGTCAGTCGCTCATCAATTAACTCTGCAATGAAATGCATTTCGGCATCTTTGGAACTACCGATATACTCAGCTTGAGACTGAAGCGTTGACCAACGTGCAATAGCAACTATTCCAAGGAACAGAACAATCAGTATCGGCACCAGTCGCCGGAGGAAAGTCTCTGATCTGAGGAGGTTTTCATATGCGGGATGGCTAAGCTGACGGGCGTAACCAACAACCGTGCTGGCCGTTTGATCGCCGTTCAGCCTAAAAAAGTTTTTGCGGGGTCGCACGCCGTGCGCCTCCGTCCGAGCCATGCCCGTCTCCTCGTCCAACCAGCAATGTCGGAACCGCCGCGTTCCGAATCACTTCCACTTTGAATCAGAGCGAATCATCTTGTCCAGCCCTTTATCCACAAATATTTGGATTAGCTGAAAATCTGGACGTTTTTCTAGCTTGCAAGGATACGATCGAGAATGTCGCTGACATCCCGGGAAAGGTTCTCGCGCCTCTGTAATTGCGTCAGGTATTGGTGGGCCAGTTTGCGCCTCGCCGGTTCTAGTGAACCGTAAGATCTGAAAGATGTCAGAAGGCGCGCCGCCACCTGAGGATTAATTGAATCAAGTTGGGCAATAATGCCTGTAACCAGCTTGTATCCATTCCCTTTTTTCGCATTGAAACCGGTTGGATTAGCCATTGCGAACACCCCAATCAGCGAACGCAACCGGTTCGGATTATTGAGCGAAA
>JBPCWL010000058.1:0-8773 GCA_051009575.1 Rhizobiaceae bacterium | reverse complement strand
AACGAATTGTCACCACCGATCATGAATGCCAAAATCTCTGGCAGTGAGCGGATCGCAACCCAATCCATTTTAGTAAAGTTTAGGCGTGGACGCGTCACGCTACCTGCAAGAACCACCCTGTCCGCTTGGTACTCTTCAAGCAGGTTAAAAAGTTGACCGAATTGCCCCCATCCAAGAACCTTGTAGTTGAATTTTTCCAACCAGGATTCAGTCTCTCCTTCAATTGCAATCAACAATGGTTCCTGGCCACTCGAACGCATTCCCATGGCCAATTCCAGTGGCAGGGACCCTCTTCCAGCGATGATTGCAAGATTGTTCGACAAACAAGCCTCCGGCCTAAATTCAGTTTTTGGGCGTACACAGGGCCCGATCACCACCTGCGGCGATGAAATCGAGTATCAACCTGACAATCCGGTCCTCACCCCATTGGGCAGACACACTATCCAGATTATCTGAAATTGTACCAGATTTGCTTTCGAAAAGGCTTTTAAACGCTTTGCGAGCTTTATGGATGCTTTCGCGCTCAATACCCGCCCGCTTCATTCCAATCAGGTTCAGACCGCCGAGATAGGCCCGATTTCCAAGCGCCATGCCAAATGGGATGACATCATTTTCAATTCCGGCAAGACCACCAATAAATGCATTGTCTCCGATGCGGCAAAACTGGTGCACTGCGGCACCTCCACCGACGATAACATTGTTTCCAACCTTGCAGTGGCCAGCCAAAAGTACCGCATTTGAAAAAATCACGCCGTTACCCACCTGACAATCATGTGCAACATGAGAATTGGCCAGAAAGTAACAATTATTGCCAATCGCTGTCTGGCCTGCGTCTCCTGCAGTTCCTGGATTTATCGTCACACCTTCCCGAATGAGTACATTATCACCGATGACAAGCGTGGTGTCCTCGCCTTGGTACTTCAAATCCTGGGGTTCGTGGCCAACTGAAGCAAATGGGAAAATGCGGCCGCCTGGGCCAATCCTGGTTTTACCGGCAATTGCTACGTGCGAATGCAGAGTAGTCCCTGCGCCGAGTTCGACCTCGGATCCAATATGACAAAAAGGACCAATCGAGCAACCATCACCAATGATTGCTCCGTCCTCAATTACCGCAGACTGATGTACTGACACTGGAGTTATTCTTTCTCTTCGGGATCTACCATCATTGCACCAATGTCGGCTTCCGCGGCTTTTTCATCTCCGACCCAGGCTTCACAACCGTATTTGAAGATATTTTTTCTCTGCTTTTGCTTGACGACACGAAGTTCAAGTACATCGCCTGGAATTACAGGCCTGCGGAACTTCGCTCCCTCGATTGTCATGAAATAAACCAGCTTGCGTTGGCCTCGCGAATGCTGACGTGCGCAAATTGCGCCTGCGGTTTGCGCCATTGCTTCAACAATCAGAACACCAGGCATAATCGGATCATCAGGAAAATGCCCTCCAAAATGCGGTTCATTGAATGTCACGTTCTTGATTCCGGTCGCCGATGCATCTTCATTCACGTCTACAATCCGATCAATCAGCAGAAAGGGATAACGATGGGGCAATAAAACAAAAAGTTCCTTGATGTCGATCTGCTCAAGAACGTCTTCAGCCATTTATCTTATCCCTTTTTCTTTCGGTCACGCTTGTCAGCCAGCATAATTTTTGCAGCTTCCCTCATCCATTTGGAAGCCTTGATTGCGGGATAACCCATGACCCGTTCACCGGGCGCAACATCACCATGAACACCAGATCCGCCGCCAACCTGGGCTCCGTCGCCAACCTTGGTATGTCCAACAATCCCCGCCTGACCAGCCACGACTACAAAATCTCCTAGCGTTGCACTACCAGAGACTCCTGCAAGTCCAACGATCACACAATGACGCCCGATTGTCACGTTATGACCGATCTGAACGAGGTTATCTATCTTTGTACCTTCCCCAATTACGGTATCGCGATTTGCCCCCCGATCAACGGTTGAGTTAGCGCCGATTTCGACTTTGTCCTGCAATATCACACGGCCTATCTGGGGTATTTTTTTATGGCCTCCAGGGCCCATAGCAAACCCAAATCCGTCTTGCCCAATCTGAACACCATTGTGAATAATAACCTCATCACCAAGTAAAGCATTCACAACCGTGGCATTGCATCCAACAGTCGAATTCCTGCCAATTTGCACTCCTTTGCCAACAACAGCGCCGGCGAGTATTGAGCTTCCTTCACCGATTGCTGCATCCGGTCCGATCACTGCTCCGGCTTCAATAATCACATGCGGCTCAAGGTTAGCTTTCGGTGACACATGTGCAGCCGGTGAAACGCCTGTCTCACCTGTCGCCGGCTGAGGTCTTGCGGCTGAAGGATACAGGATTGACAATGCTTGTGCATACGCCTGGTAGGGTTTTGCATGAATTAATCCGACAACGGTTTCTGGAAGTTGATCTAGATATTTCTCATGACAATAAACAGCTGATGCCCCCGTTGTTTCCAGATGCTTCAGATACTTGGGATTGTCTATGAAGGTGACGTCTCCAGATTTTGCAGATTCTATCGGAGCGGCGCCGCCAATTGTGAGGTCGTCACTATTGCCAGGGAACTTAATTGTCGCTTCGGATTTAGCCGCCAGTTCCTTCAAACCTATCGAGACGGGAACGAAAAACATGCCAGCTCCGGTTCGCTTTGCAGGTGCAACCAAGTCTGCACACTAATACCTTTATGAATCAGAATGCCGTACTGACGCCAAAGTTGAATTCTTCGATATCGTCGAAATTTTCCTCTGAAATCGGAACTGCATAATCGAGACGCAGAGGGCCAAACGGTGAAGACCATAATACACTGCCTCCGACTGATGCCCGAACCGCGTCATCGTCCACTTGCGCCCGCTGTGCAGCAGTAAGCGGCACTCCAGGTGCTCCAGTCAATGATGCAGCATTGATCGCAGCAATTGCTGAGCTACCCACGTTGGTTAGTTGCCCCACATCCGCAAAGACTGCGCCACGCAATCCTAGTGATCTTGGTACAAGCGGTAACGGGAACTGAACTTCTGCAGTCGCATTCCAGAAGGTGCGTCCACCCAATGGATCTCCTGTAATAGGATCCCTTGGGCCATAGCCGAAGGAGTCAAATCCACGGACACTATTGGAACGCGCCTGGTAATTGTCAATTGTCCTGAAACCACCTGCGATTGTGCCATTATCACTGCCAAATGCTTCCATATGACCGCCACGAACACGGCCAAACAGGACAATGTCCTGCTCTTCAGAGACCGTGTAATAGCTAACCAGGCTTGCTTCAGTACTGAAATATTCTGCGTCTCCACCGGCGCCAAAGAAGGTTTGAGATACAGCCGCCCGAACGCCTTCACGAGGAGATTGGGAGCTGTCCAGAGTATTGTAGACCAGCGAGTACCCAAACCCAGATGCGGTGAAATCACCCAGCCCCTGAACCAGGGCTGCCGACAGTTCAGTGCCAAAATCTCCCTGTATAGTATTCATGTTACCGCCAGTATTCACTGCATCGTCGAGCAGAACGGCATTCGCACTCGCATCACTTCCGCGGTAAGTATAGAAAACTGTAGAATCCAGATTTTCCACAATCGGAATTCCGAAAGAAATTGTCCCGTTTGTCGAGTCAATAATGTACTGACGTTCGCTGGTATCATCAGATTCTGTAATTTCGAAACTCAGACCTGCTGAAATACGGTAACCCAGGAAGTAAGGTTCCCTGAAACTGAAAGAATAACCTTCTTCATCCTCACTTGTATTGAGAGCTGCTCGCAGGAACTGTCCTCGGCCCAGAAAGTTACGTTCGGTCAACGAAATATTTGCAGAAGCGCCACCATTACTAGAAAAACCACCTGATAGCGATATATCGCCTGTGGATTGCTCAACAACTGTCACATAAAGAATTACCTTGTCGGGACTTGAGCCTGGTCGCGTGTTGATATTGACGCTTTCAAAAAATCCAAGCCCCTGGATGCGGTTTCGGGTTTTTTGAACGAGTACCTGATTGTAAGCATCTCCTTCTGAGATATCGAATTCACGGCGAATGACGTAATCGCGGGTACGATCATTGCCCAGTATCCGGATATCTTCGATGAAGAGACGTGCGCCCTCATCAACTAAATAGGTCACGTCGATGGTATTATCTTCGAAATTACGGTTGCCGCGCGGAACAACTTCCACAAAAGCAAATCCATCTTCGGAAACCCGTTCGGTGATTGCAACAATTGAGTTCTCAACCCGCTTTGCGCTGTAATGTTCGCCGGATTTCGTTTCCACGAGATCAAGCAATGATGAGCTGTCGATCCCGCTTATGGTGCTGTCGATTAAAACATTGCCGAAGGTATATCGTGGCCCCTCGTCCAGCACAAACGTGATGTTATATTCGTTCGAAGCATCATCCAGGTCCGCACTTGTAGAAATGATCTGAAAATCTGCGAAGCCTTTATTGAAGTAAAAATTCCGTAGCGCTTCTTCGTCCGCGTTGATCCGGTTTTGATCATATATATCGCTGGTCGTCAGAAAGCTTAATATTGTTGATTCCTTGGTGGAAATTACATCGATAAGGCGATTATCAGGAAACGTATCGTTTCCGACAAAAGTGATGCTCGAGATTTTGGTTTTGTCGCCCTCATCAATCCTGTAGATCACATTAATCCGGTTATTTGCCAAAGGAACGGCTTCATACGATACGTCTGCATCACGGCGACCTACCCGGGAATATGCAACCTTGATACGCTCAACATCAGTTGCTGCCTGCTCGTCACTGTAAACCGATTGGGATTGCAATCTGACAATCCCCTTCAAGGCGTCGTCCTTCAGCCTGGAATTTCCCTCGAAGAACACCTTGTTCACAGTTGAATTCTCATCGACATCAACAATCAATGTCGAACCTTCCTGGAAAATACTCACATCGCTGAACAAGCCGGTTGCGAACAGGGCTTTAACTGAATCATCTATGTCAAAGTCGTTGAAGTTCTGGCCCGGCTGAATGGTCAAATATGAGGCTACGATTTCATCATCGATGCGCTGATTTCCGCGCACATCAATTGAATTCACAACTGCAGCCTGAGCCTGAGAAACGAAAATTTTACCCGCATAGCCGGGAACAGAAATCGCAATGAACATCAGTGCGAAAGACAAAATAATTGATTTTGTTATATTTTTTTTATGCATCAAATCAGTCTCAGACCCGTAACACTCGAAAAGAGCACACCCACAATTGATTCGTGCTCTTGCAGCAAGAATCCTTAAGTTAACAAACCTTTTACAGAGTTTTCCCAGCCGCGCAACCTAGAACAGCCAATTTTACCACCGTCATTTTGCACATATTGCCAGAGTGTTGCATTTTGAACCAATACATTTGTTTTTTGTGGTTAATGAACACTTTTTTTTCACCCGTCAAATGACAAATTATGTCTAAATATTAGGGTGATACGGGAAAATTTTGGAAAATCCGCCCGACTCACCCAAAGTTTCTGAAATAACGTCAAATTGAGGTGAATTCGGGAGTGCCATTTGGACTTACTTTTGAATGCTAATCAACGAAAAAAATTGTTCTGGACATCATTGGTTGTAGCAAACAACATTAAGCCAATCAAAAGCATGAATCCGAAACGGAATCCGATCTCCTGGGCACGTTGGCTCAATGGCCTCCCAAAAACTGCTTCATAGGCATAAAACACCAAATGCCCACCATCCAACATCGGTACTGGAAACAGATTCAGCAATCCAATGCTGACTGACAGCACTGCAGCAAGATTGATCAACGCGGTCCAGCCCAACGTTGCTACATCACCTGACAATTTTGCAATCCCGATCGGTCCACTCAACTGATCTGCTGACTCCCTACCGATAATTATCGCACCCAGATACTGGAATGTCCGCTTGATGATAAACACCGTTTCACCAACTGCTCGTACAAATGCTTCTCCCAATCCAAACTCGCGAAGTCTCGGATTTGAATCCACACTACTACTCACGATACCCACAACACCTGTCTTGTGAATGTTACCGAAATTGTCTTCTCTTTCGGTAAGTTTTGGAGTGACCGGCAGTTGCAGTGATTTTCCTTCACGCTCAATCGTGAAAATCATCTCTATCCCGTGATTGGGACCGACCAATCGGGGGATATCCATAAAAGCCCGGATCTTAGTTCCATCAACTTCCTTGATGATGTCTCCCACTTCAAAACCTGCTTGGGCCGCAGCGCTGTTTTCAAGTATTTCCGAAACAACCGGATCGCGCTCGTTAATACCTATAAAAAAGAATGATCCAGTAAAAATAACGATCGCCAGTATGAAATTCGCCACGGGACCAGCCACTACAACAGCTGCACGTTGTCCAACAGGCTTGTGCTCAAAGCTCCCTCGTTTTTCCTCTTCACTAAGGTTAGACAACCGTTCGTGATCCGGGACGGAAGCCGCGTTTGCATCACCAAGAAATTTTACATAGCCCCCCAACGGAACTGCGCAGAGTTTCCAGCGGGTCCCATTGCGATCTGTAAATCCCAACAATTCCGGTCCAAAACCAACTGCAAATGCCTCAACATCTACGTTATTCCAGCGGGCAACAAAAAAGTGGCCAAGTTCATGAAAAAACACAACAATTGTAAGCACCAACAGGAATGGCAAGATGTAGCCAAACAGGGAAAATCCCCCAGCGCTGAGTTCCATCAGAAAATCCATTCAAACCATCCTGTTATGAGATCCAAAAATTCATCGCCCCTGTTCAAGGCATTAAAAAGGCATTCACAAACAAATCACCCAACGCAATGTCATTACCATCCGAATAACGCATCACCAGTAAAACAATCCATAATACAACTCCAGCCATGATCAATCCGTCAATTCGATCCAATATCCCACCATGTCCGGGAATCAGGGCGCCAGAATCCTTCACATGAAATTTTCGCTTTAAAACAGATTCAATCAAATCACCAATTTGAGAAACTACTGCCAACAGCAATATGACAACAGCGAAACTGAAAGTAGCCCCGAAACCGAAAAACCAACAGACCAGATAGGTCAACCCCAGTGCTCCAATCAAACTCCCGATGAAACCTGACCATGTCTTCTTGGGCGATATTCTGGGGGCAAGTTTCGGACCACCAATCGATTTTCCAAAAAAATATGCCAGAATATCCGCACCCCATACGCAGCCAAAAAGCATAATGATGATGAACAGGCCCGTGTGACTTTCACCGCGCAGTTCACTCATCGCGAATAATGGTAAAAGGGCGTAGACGATTCCAATTGATGCCCAGAAAGACCTTCGTACAACTATCTCCCAGCATAGCAATACAGCGCACGTAACAGCCGCCATCCAAAACGCAATCAAATGTTGCCCGGTCATCCAGGCGCCAATTACCAAGAGAATGGCCGCATAACCTGCGATGACTGTTTGAAACGGAAGCGCTTCACGGCAAATTCTGCTGTATTCAAAAAAAACGGCAATTGCGATGACTGCCCACAACAATGTGAATGTTTGTCCCCCGATCCAGGTCATCCACAAGACTGCCGCTGCCAATACGATCGCGGAAACCGCCCGCAGTTTCAGTTCCTGGTTGAATATTCGGTGCCCCTCAGTAGATTGACTCACGAGCCGGTATCCCTGTTCAGGCCACCAAATTTGCGAGTTCTCCTAGCGTACTCCCCTATGGCATCCAAAAATTCCGAGCTGGAAAAATCGGGCCACAGGCAATCAAGGAAAACAAATTCCGTATAGGCTGATTGCCAAAGTAAGAAGTTCGACAAACGGATTTCGCCGCTGGTACGGATCAATAGATCAGG
The DNA here is from genome assembly GCA_051009575.1 of Rhizobiaceae bacterium. Taxonomy (GTDB): domain Bacteria; phylum Pseudomonadota; class Alphaproteobacteria; order Rhizobiales; family Rhizobiaceae; genus JAALLB01. The sequence continues at coordinate 999 of JBPCWL010000058.1, read as the reverse complement.
ATCTGGAATACCGTCTGTTTCAAGAGCGTGTGAAAACATCTCTTCATCAATTTGCGATGGGGAGATAATTCCATCGACCGCTTGTTGCGCCAGTTTCCTGGCAGATGCCGCAATCTCCCCTCGTGAACCGTAATTGAATGCAATTACCAACGTTTGGCCCTCATTTTCGTTTGTAAGTGCCTGAGCTTCATCCAGCAGTGACAGAACGTCCTCGGGCACACCTTCTCTTTGCCCGATGACCTTGATTTTGACATTACTATCATGAAGTTCCGCCAGATCACGGCGGATAAAATATCGTAACAGCGAAAACAATTCCGAAATTTCTGCAGCTGGCCTGTTCCAGTTTTCAGATGAAAAGGAAAATAGTGTTAGATACTCTATTCCGGCTTTTCCTGCTGCTTTTACGATCTCCCGGACAGTTTCCACACCCTGTCGATGGCCTGCAGTTCGAGGAAGTCCACGCTGCTTGGCCCATCGGCCATTACCGTCCATGATAATTGCCACATGCCGGGGTATTCCGTTGGAGCAGTCATTAAAATCTGGTTGGTCAACACCATTCATTCCAGCATCTATACCTGCATAATTTCATCTTCTTTTGCAGCCACAATCCCGTCGACTTCTGCAATCATGTCATCGGTTGCCTTTTGCACCCGGTCAGAATGTGCACGGGCATCATCCTGTCCGATATCCCCGTCTTTTTCCAGTTTCTTAAGATCGTCCATTCCGTCTCGCCGAACATGTCGGATTGCAACCCTTGCCTGCTCTGCATATTGATGGGCAACCTTGGCGAGTTCTTTCCGCCGTTCCTCATTTAGCTCCGGCAAAGGTATTCTCAGAGTTGTTCCGTCAGTTACCGGATTTAGGCCAAGATCAGATTCGCGGATTGCCTTTTCGACTGCTCCCACCATCGATTTGTCCCACACCTGAACGGATATCATCCTTGGCTCGGGAACAGAAACCGTACCAACCTGGTTCATCGGCATATGCTGGCCGTAGGCT
>JBPCWL010000057.1:0-46973 GCA_051009575.1 Rhizobiaceae bacterium | reverse complement strand
GGTCCGCCCTGATCATGTCCATCATGGAGGAAATCGCATGCTTCTTCAGGATTTCATTTCGGGTATCGGAATCCATTTCCAGCAGCGACTTACCTTGCGTATCAACAAGTGATTTAGCAGGCGAAATCAGATATTTACCTGGATACAGACCTTCTGGAACATCCCCCACATCTTCACCAAGTGCCTCCCGGTAACGGTGAAACAGGGATTCGGCCAGCACATTGATCTGAACACCCGCATCATTGACATAATATTCCTTAGTTACATCATAACCGGCAAACTGAAGCAGATTTGCAAGTGCGTCTCCGACAACAGCACCTCTGCAATGGCCCACATGCATGGGGCCGGTCGGATTCGCAGAGACATACTCGACATTCACCTTTACACCATCCGAGACCAGTGCCCGGCCATATTCGCCCTCTAATTCAAGGATGGATTTCAGGTGGTCTTGCCAAAATTTGTCCGCTAACCGGATGTTTATAAAGCCCGGTCCGGCTATTGAAACCTCGGATACCGCATCGAGATCCTGCAATTTTGCCGATATCTTTTCTGCCAGATCACGGGGCTTTTCTCCGGCTGTTTTGGCAAGAACCATCGCTGCATTGGTCGCTATGTCTCCATGCGAAGCATCGCGCGGAGGTTCAGCCGAAACACGAGACATCTCGATAAATGATTCCGAAATTGAATCAATATTTTGCAAAAATTCTTTAATGTAATCTTCGAACTGAGAAAAGATATTCATTTTGTTTCGGTTTCTCGTGGGCTTTCCCCACTTGCCGGATTTGCAAAACGCTGTGTGGAAATTTGGCTTGGGCCTACCCCAAATAAGGCGTTGCGTCAAACAATCGTCGATGTTCATTTACCGCATAACTGTCCGTCATGCTGGCGATAAAGTCTGAAATCACCCTCGGTTTGGCCTGGACATCATTACGATCAACGTATTTTTGCAGGTTTTCGGGAATTGCCTCCGCGTTTTTCAAATAAGCACCAAACAAGTCACGGATTATTGTTTCTGCCGATTGCCGCATTTTCATCAGTTCAGGCGCCCGATACATGCGCTCAAACAGGAATGCCTTTATCATTTGTTCCTTTTCAGCCATTTCACTACTAAAAGTCACTAGTGTTTCACCACAGTCACGGACTTCTGCTGCCGACTGCGGAGAAATCCTCTCAAGATTTGCTTTTGAATTGGATATGGCATCCTCAACCATAGCAGTGATTTGCGCACGAATTACTTCGTGTTTGATGCGCTTGTTCTCAATTCCCGGATATTTTTCCCGGACTTCAACCAGGGTTAGATCTGCTATCGGAACACCGGCCAAATCATCCAGCACAAACATCCCCGCACGCAATCCATCATCGATATCATGGGCGTTGTAGGCGATGTCATCGGCAAGGGCGGCACATTGCGCCTCAATTCCAGCATGCCTTGTGAGTTCAAGATCAAATTTCCTGTTAAAATTCAATATCGCAACGGGAACATTTTCAACCAGCGGGCCATTGTGTTTGACCAGCCCCTCCAAGGTTTCCCAACTCAGATTGAGTCCGTCGAACTCCGCATACTGTTGTTCCAGTTCAGTCACAATGCGCAGAGATTGCGCATTGTGGTCAAATCCGCCCCAGTCCTGCATCAAGTCATCCAATGTATCTTCACCCGCATGTCCAAATGGCGTGTGGCCAAAGTCGTGGCAAAGGGACAGGCATTCGGCAAGGTCTTCATCCACCCCAAGGGCGCGCGCCAAAGACCGCGCGATTTGGGAAACCTCAATTGAATGCGTCAACCGTGTCCGGTAATGGTCACCCACATGGTGAACAAAAACCTGTGTCTTGTGCTTCAACCGGCGAAATGCAGTTGAATGTATGATCCGATCCCGGTCACGTTGAAACTCGGTCCGGGTAGGACTTGGTGGTTGAGGATATAACCGCCCCCTGCTTTCACCGGCAAAACAGGCATACGACGCCAAACCCTCACGTCCGTAGGAAATTCCTTCGAAAGCTTTCATGTCCCCGCTTCGAATCATATAATCTGAAAAGCAATATAGAATGAAATATTGAAGTTTGGGCCCAAAGGCACCATTTTCAGGGATATAATTCCGTTGACTTTGTGATGCCATAGTGGAAATTCAAAGCATGAACGCACCTGCACCAACAAATACCGTTACAGCCACCGACGCAGCGCTGAAACAGATTGCTGCAATCGTAGCAAAGGATGACGTCAACACGGCCCTTCGAATTTCGGTTGAAGGCGGCGGCTGCTCGGGATTTTCTTACAAGTTTGATTTGGTCAAAACACAAGAAGACGATGACCTCGTTATCGAGCGCCATAATGGAAAAATCCTGATCGATGAAATGTCACTCATTTACATGGGCGGATCAGAAATTGATTTTGTGGATGATCTCATGGGGCAATCCTTCCAGGTCAATAATCCAAACGCGGTGGCTTCCTGCGGCTGCGGCACGAGCTTTTCGCTTTGAAAATTGCAACCTGGAATATCAATGGCATCAAGGCCCGCCACCACAATCTAATTGAGTGGCTCAAACAATCTAAGCCGGATATTGCCTGCCTTCAGGAAATCAAATCCGTGGATGAAAATTTTCCCCGAGAAGAGATTGAAGCACTAGGTTACAATCTTGAGACCCATGGCCAAAAAAGTTTCAATGGTGTCGCTGTTTTATCAAAGCTACCTTTTGATGAAGTAAACCGGGGACTACCCGTAATCCACCCAGAAGATCAGGATGACCAGGCCCGGTTTATCGAGGGGGTATTCAGCCTTGACGGCACATCCTTAAGTGTGGCTTCGCTTTACCTGCCGAACGGAAACCCGGTGGAAACTGAAAAATTCCCATACAAATTGAATTGGATGGCCCGACTTGAAGCATGGACACGCAACAAACTCGAAATGGAAGAAGCCTTTGTTCTTGCCGGCGATTTCAATGTCATACCCATGCCTGAGGATTGCCATGACCCGAAAGCCTGGGAGGGTGATGCGCTCTATCGGCCAGAAAGCCGCGAAGCATTCCGCCGGTTAAAAAATCTCGGCCTGACTGAAGCAGTGAGAACCGTTACCGACGCAGATAAAACCTACACGTTTTGGGATTATCAAGCAGGGGCCTGGCAAAAAAACAATGGTATCCGGATTGACCATTTTCTCCTCTCACCGGAAGCAGCCTGTCTTTTGAAGACAGCCGACATTGACAAGCATGTCCGTGAGTGGGAGAAACCCTCAGACCACGTACCGGTTTGGGTCGACCTTGCCGCATAGTGGAACGAAACAGAATTTCTGCATACTTACCACAATCATCAACTTGGTGATATTTCAGCCGTACTTGATCTTTTTTTCTCGCAAAGCTCTGAAGAATCGAACAAAAGATACTGATCCAATTCGGGGGAGCTTTCATGAACGCATTACCAGGCAACGTGGACAATTTTGAGTCGATAAACGCAGCCGATTGGTCAAAACTGCTAAATTCTTACCGGACTCCCAGCAATTTCAGGGCCGGATTTGAACTCTTTGTAACACTGGTGCTCTACGTGGTTTTCTGGGCTGTGATGTATGCAGCTCTCCAGGTGAGTTATTTCCTGAGCCTGCTTATTTCTCTTCCTGCAGCCGGCATGTTGATGCGTATTTTCATGATCCAGCATGATTGCGGACACGGATCTTTTTCTGGCAGCAAATTCATCAACAATTGGCTGGGCCGGTTCCTTGGAATTTTGACATTCACCCCTTTTGACTATTGGCAACGCAACCATGCACTCCATCATGCGAGTTCCGGTAGTCTCAACCATCGCGGAATTGGCGACATCAATACGCTTACAGTGGCTGAGTATGAAAGCCGCACCTATATCGGTCGTTTGCTGTATAGAATTTATCGGAATCCCCTTGTGCTCTTTCTGGTTGGACCAGCTTATGTTTTTTTACTCGAACAAAGACTACCCGTAGGAATGATGAAAATGGGCTGGCGCCCGTGGGTAAGTGCAATGGGAACGAATATAGGAATAATTTGCCTGACGACCTTTATGATATGGTTGATCGGTTGGCAGTCATTTTTGATGATACAATTACCCGTCACCCTACTGGCTGCGACAATGGGGGTTTGGCTTTTTTTCGTGCAGCATCAGTTCGAGGAAACAAGCTGGGATTCTGACCCTGATTGGGACCGCCGCGAATCAGCATTGCACGGAAGTTCCCACTATGATCTGCCACAACCCTTACGTTGGGTAACCGGAAATATTGGCATTCACCATGTTCATCATCTCTGCAGTCACATACCATTCTACAGATTGTCGGAAGTGTTGAGAGATTTCCCTCAACTGCATGATGTTGGCCGGATTACACTGCTCGAAAGCTTCAAATGTGCGAATTTGGCACTTTGGGATACCGAAAGCCGCAGGCTTCTAACCTTCCAGGAAGCACTGGTAAAGGTTAATGACTAACAACACCGCAATTTGACTTTGCGGTTTTCCGGCCCCACAATATGGCCATGCTTCGAATTTTTGTCGCTATATGCCTATTCGCCTCAATTACTCCTGCATTTGCCGGTGAAAACTGCACCTGTAGGTACAAAGAGGCGGATGTTCAGGAAGGCCAAACGATATGCATGCGAACTCCCAACGGTTCGCAGATGGCAACTTGCGCACGTGTGCTGAATAACACCAGTTGGAAGTTTTTGGGCCTGCCTTGTCCTACTGCAGAACTGAAAGATAACCAGAACGCCTCAGTCTTTGACCTTGAAAAAGCAAAAGCAATGCTCGCCGAAAACGGTTAGGGCAATTCCTGTTTATTCAAGCGAAGTGCTGCTTGAAGCGAGCTTTTGAAAAGCCTCTTCTCTCTCATCTGGCCTGGCCAGCGCATATGCTTCATCATGCAACGGAGAAATCCATTGCAGATCACGATCCGAAGCGCGCCGCCTTGCATTTCCCAACATGGTAAGACCTCTAACCACATCTCTTTTGGCATGTACTCCTTCAATGAAGGCATAACCTAACAATGCTTCGGCGCCGACATGACCTTTTTCGTAGGCAAGTCCGAGATTGCGAACTCCAAGTCTCCCCTGACCAAATCCCTTGTCGTTTTCGATCTGCATCCGGCCAAGTTCGAATTGAGCTCCTGGATGACGGAAAACCATGGCAGCAGTTGTATACATCATCTGTGCCTTTCCCGGATCTGCAAATATTAGAGTGTCGGGAATTCCATTTCGGTAATACGTACCGAGCGCGACCAGCGCATCAGCGCTAAATTGCCATGCAGGTGTATTTGGCCGCGCATAGGGGTAATTGGCAGCAATCCTCTGATACATCCGGAACGCGGCAATCGGATCTTGTTCAACGCCGTCTTCTCCGCGCTCATACAGCCTTGCGAGTTTCCATTGCGCAGCAGAGTTTCCCTGGTCCGCGGCATATTTTAAAACATCAATCGCATCGTCACGTTGACCTTTGTCCATAAAATCGAAGAACAGTTCGAATATGGTAGAGGACTTGGTATCCTTTTTGATGATTTTGGAGGCGTCAAGCGCAAACGCATTGCCCGCGATTAAAGGCAATGCCACCGCAAAGACCGGAAGGATTGAAAGGGGTTTAAATATCTGCATAACACACTTTTTCTTTTGCTGCTCCCGGATGGGTAACCGCCCCTTCCCGCGCTGAACCAACCGTTTGAGCATATTTCCAAATAACACCGGATTGATAATCCGTTTCGCGCGGTTTCCACTCCGCGCGGCGCTTTTCCAGTTCCTCTTCACTGAGTTGATGATTGAGAGTACCCTCCACTGCATCAATCTCAATGATATCGCCATCTTTTAAAAGCCCAATCGGGCCGCCCATAGCCGCTTCCGGACCCACATGACCAATACAAAATCCACGTGTGGCTCCCGAAAAACGCCCATCGGTAATTAGCGCAACCTTGTCGCCATTACCTTGGCCATAAATTGCAGCGGTCGTCGCAAGCATTTCACGCATACCCGGACCACCTCTCGGTCCTTCGTACCGAATTACCAGAACTTCGCCTTCCTTGTAATTCTTCTGTGTCACGGCTTCGAACGCTTCTTCTTCTGAATCAAAACACCGCGCTGGACCTGTGAAAGTCAACCGGGACATGCCGGCCACTTTTACAATTGCCCCATCCTCCGCGAGGTTTCCTTTTAACCCGACAACTCCACCAGTCGGTGTAATTGGGTCATTTGCAGGTCGCACCACATCCTGCTGGTCATTCCATTGAACATGCTCCATGTTTTCGGCCAAAGTACGGCCAGTCACAGTTATACAATCTCCATGAAGAAATCCGTTGTCGAGCAAGGTCTTCATCAGGATCGGAATTCCTCCCGCCTCAAACATGTCTTTGGCTACATACTTACCGCCCGGCTTAAGGTCTGCGATGTATGGGGTTTTCTTGAATATCTCCGCAACGTCAAAGAGATCAAACTCAATTCCGCATTCATTGGCAATCGCTGGCAGGTGAAGAGCTGCATTGGTTGAGCCACCCGAAGCCGCAACTACCGCGGCGGCATTTTCAAGCGATTGCCGGGTTACAATATCGCGAGGACGGATGTTGCGGGCAAGTAGTTCCATAACTTTCTCGCCTGAGGCAAAGGAAAATTTGTCGCGAATTTCGTACGGTGCCGGAGCACCACATGAATACGGTAGTGCTAGTCCGATTGCTTCTGCAACTGTCGCCATTGTGTTGGCAGTAAACTGCGCTCCGCAAGAACCAGCAGATGGACATGCAACCTGTTCGATTTCGTCCAAGTCTTCGTCAGACATTGCACCAACGGAATGCTGCCCCACTGCCTCAAATACATCTTGCACCGTGATCTGTCGTCCCTTGAAGGTCCCCGGCAGAATGGATCCTCCATAAATAAACACGGATGGCACATTGAGGCGCACCATTGCCATCATCATCCCCGGCAAAGACTTGTCGCAACCTGCCAGTCCAACAAGCGCATCATAACAATGACCGCGCATTGTAAGTTCAACAGAATCCGTAATTACATCACGTGAAACCAGCGATGCCTTCATGCCCTGATGCCCCATCGCAATGCCGTCTGTTACGGTAATCGTACAAAACTCACGCGGGGTGCCACTCGCAGCGGCAACGCCTTTTTTGACAACTTGTGCTTGCCGCATGAGGGAAATATTGCAGGGAGCCGCCTCGTTCCAGCAACTGGCAACGCCGACAAGGGGTTGGTCAATTTCATTCTTGGACAATCCCATCGCATAAAGGAACGACCTGTGCGGTGCTCTTGTTGGCCCGTAGGTTGTGTGCCTTGATGGAAGCTTGCTTTTATCGAATACTTTGGTGTCCATGCTACTTTATTACCTCTGCGAACCGTAGAACATTTCCCCTGTTCCAATCAGTCCGAAGCCCAAAACCACTTTAGTTTTCTATGAAGCAGAAAAGTTAAATTTTAGGTGACGGTTCTTTGTGGCCTAATCGGGGCAACCCTAGAGACAAACATATATATCAAAACTCTCCTCAAATCTGTTGCAAATCTGCCACTTTTTTGTTTGTCTTCTAGGTATATTGAATATCAGGAGGCAATCTTGGCCGAGGAAAATTTCTTTGAGATTGCTTATTCATTGAAAGATGTGGATGAAACCCGCGCCATGTACGACCGTTGGGCGGAAGTTTATGACCGCGACCTCCAGGAAGGTGAGTATCAGCAACCAAAGCGTTGTGCTCAGGCTCTGGAAAATCAACTTCCAAATCGTGAAGCCCGGATTCTTGACGTAGGCTGCGGAACCGGTCTGTCGGGACTGGCACTGAAACAGGCCGGATACGGGAACATTGACGGATGCGACCTGTCTCAAGGTATGTTGGACAAGGCAAAAAAACTTGAAGTCTACGGAAGGTTGTTTGCCTGTGACCTGAACCATCCGCCACTTGATGCCGATAACAACCAGTATGATGCAGTCACGGCTGTCGGCGTATTTTCATTTGGACATATCCTGCCGGATGCTGTCGATGAACTTTTGAGAATTACAAAACCTTTTGGGACCGTTGTTATCGGACTCAATGACCATTTCTATGAAGAGGGCTCCCTGACTGACAAACTTGAAGTCCTGCAAAACGAAAACCGCCTTAAGATCATTTCACGAGAACACGGGGATCATATTCCAGCGAATGATTTGAAGGGCTGGGTGCTAACTTTGAAAAAACTGTAGTTTCGCCAAAAAAAACCCGGCAATGCCGGGTTTTTCAATCACTTGTAGATTACACGCTAGAAGCGCAACTTCGCGCCCGCTGTAAGTGCGTACACATAATCTGCTTCAAAATTATATGTAACTGCGGCTGACGGATCGCCATTCGCCGGATTTATACGAGAACTGCCACCTTCAAGGATGCCGATTGCACCGCCAATACTAATCCTGAAATGTTCACCTTCCTTGTAGCGGAGGCCTCCAGCCAAGGTCCAACTGTCGGTTTGTGTACCAACGATGGTAGAAGTTCCCCGATCCCATGTAAGAGAAGTCAAAGTAGAAACCTTGTCAGATAATCTTTTGCCGATACCTGCAGTGACTGTGTATCCGTCTTGATAAGTGAGATCCAGTGTTGAACCAGTAGGCGCGCCGGTTGTTGAACTAATGACAGGCAGTATCTGAAGCTGGTCCCAGTCCTGCCATCTCATATTCAAGAAGGCCAAGGTTGATTCATTGATCCCCGATTGCAATTTAATATCGAGTGCCTGAGGAATTTCTGCGCCGCCAAGCGAAATCGGAAACGCTGCTCCGCCGATTGCCCCCAACTGCAGAGGTGAAAGCGTCGTAAACCCTGCATTCGTTTGAGTTCCTGTCAAATCAAGATCATATTCCGAACTGTAAATGATTGTAGCATTCAGTGCTATTTCCGGGATTTCGTAGGCAGCACCAGCTCGCCAACCATACGTCTCATCCGAAATATCAAATGTACCCAATCCGAATTCAGTAAAGGGTGCTACACCCAATCCTGCATTACCAAAAAGAAAGCTCTGCCGAGACAGGAAACCGTCGACCTCCATATAGGACCCGCCAAAAATGATCCGGGCATAGGCGTCACCAAATGATGTAGAACCCGCCCCGAACTGGTAGGAACATGTCAGACCATAGTCTTGGGTATCCAGAAAAAATTCGGCTGTTGATGGGGAAAAGATATTTCCAGTTCCGTAATTCGCATCACCACCAAATGGCTCGGTATAGGTTGCAAGGCAGTCAACGCCCTCGGCAACACCAACTTTCGCACCGAACCGTGGAACCCAGTAGTCACCGTCAATATCAATCGACCTACCCGTGCCTGGTAATGGAAGTGGCCCCCCCGGACCTACCCGTGTGATATTGCTGATGGTTCTCTGTGGGTTTACATAGGTTACCCGTGCGCTCGCACTGAACCTGTCCCTATCGAACAATTGGTCAATGTTAACCGCACCACGGTCAAACCCGCCTGCCATTGCACCGCCGGAAATCACGGATGTTGTTAACATTCCAAGTGCCAGTGTTTTAATTGTTGAGCTACGCCCCATCTTTACCCTCCGAAGGTATTTCGTCACTTTTCTGACACATATCAGGTAAAATTTGGCCTGTCTTTATATTAGTTGCCAAAATCGCCCGAAACTTAGCGTTCAAACTCTGACGTGCACGTAAAACATTTGGCATGTTGCAAATACGCAACATTTTTAACTGATTGTTAGCCAGCCTGTGAATAACCCGAATCAAAAATGTGGCTGATTCTGTCGAAACCACTGCATTTAAGCAGTAATCCGGACCAAAGCGATCTCCATCTTGTCACGCTTACTCTGATAATCAGCAAGTTTCTCCCGCTCTTCCCTAACCACCGATTCGGGTGCATTGGCGACAAATTTCTCATTGCCAAGTTTGCCTTCAAGACGCCTGATTTCGCCAGCTAGCTTATCGAGTTCTTTTTCAAGCCTTGCCTGTTCTTCAGCAAAATCAATTACACCTTCAAGTGGAAGACAATAAGTTGCATCTTCCACCACAATCTGAGCTGAACTTTTCGGGGCAACGTCTGCCAAAATGATTGTTTCAAGTCGGGCAAGTGTTGAGAGCGCGGCTCGCTGGGTTTCAACCCGGGATGCTGTTGCATCATCAGCATCCACAATTTCCAAATTCAGTAATATAGAAGGTTTGATATTCATTTCAGCGCGCACAGACCGAATTTGTGTCACCACATCAACCAGCCAGTTTATTTCGGCAGCCGCCTCATTATCCCTGATCTCTGCCTGTGGCCAACCCGTATGGCAAAGCAATTTTTTCCTGTCACCCGTCAACGCCCAGAGTTCTTCCGTCATGAACGGCATGAACGGATGCAGCAGCGCATAGATTTCGCTTAACACATGGGCTGCACAGGCCTGACTTTCTGACTTCGCGGCTTCGTCATCCCCATTGAAGGTCGGCTTCAGGAGTTCCAAGTACCAGTCACAGAACGTATTCCAGACAAATTTGTAAGCAGCAGAAGCCGCATCATTGAACCGGTATTTTTCAATATTGGCAGTTACTTCATCTACGCATCCGGAGAGTTCGGTTAGTATCCACCGGTTGATTGTCAGATTTGCAGATAATGGGTCGAAATCTACATCCGCCTTCACGCCGTTCATCTGCGCAAATCGGGTAGCATTCCATAGCTTGGTGCCAAAGTTCCGATAACCGGCAACGCGGGCAGTATCAAGTTTAACGTCCCTGCCCTGTGCAGCCATGATTGCCAGAGTAAAGCGTAGTGAATCAGCACCATACTCATCAATCAACTCAAGCGGGTCGATGACGTTGCCCTTCGACTTGGACATTTTTTGCCCGTCCTTGTCCCTCACTAACGCGTGAACATATACCGTGTGAAACGGCTCTACCGGATTGCCGTCTTCATCTTTCATGAAATGCAAACCCATCATCATCATCCGTGCAACCCAAAAGAATATAATATCGAAACCGGTGACCAATACATCGGTCTGATAATATCGATCCAGTTCGGGAGTCTCATCAGGCCAACCAAGCGTTGAGAACGGCCAAAGGGCAGAAGAGAACCAAGTATCCAAAACATCGGGATCGCGTGTAAGAACCTTGCCTTCGCCAGCCATATTTCTGGCTGCCTCCGCGCTTTCAGCAACGAATACATTTCCCTCTTCATCGTACCAGGCAGGAATTTGATGGCCCCACCAAAGTTGCCGAGAGATGCACCAGGGTTCGATGTTCTCCATCCAGTTAAAATAGGTATTTTCCCAACTTTTCGGAACAAAATTTGTCCGGCCTTCGCGAACGGAAGCTATTGCCGGTTTAGCAAGTGTCTTTGCATCGGCGAACCATTGATCTGTAAGCATGGGTTCAATCACAATCTTGGAACGGTCACCAAATGGCTGCATGATTTTTTTGTTCTCGACGAATGGAATTTCGTTCCCTTCATCATCATTCACTATCACCGCCAGTCCTTCTGCATTTATATCTGCGATGATTTTCTTGCGGGCTTCAAAACGATCCAATCCACGGTATTCATCCGGCACGAGATTGATTGCATCTACCGCTTTCTCGCCAGGAAGCTCTCCGGATTTGACAATTTCCGCCGCTTGGGTCGCGCAGTCTGCATAGGAAGCGCCGTCTTCACGCATCGCCGCCCTGGTATCCATCAACCGGTAAGGCGGAATATGATTACGCTTTGCAACCTGATAGTCATTGAAATCATGGGCGCCAGTAATCTTCACCGCGCCTGATCCGAATTCCGGATCCGGGTAATCATCGGTAATAATCGGGATCAGACGACGATGTTCTTTCGGACCCACCGGGATTTCGCAAAGTTTGCCGACAATCGGCGCATACCGCTCGTCACCGGGATGAACTGCAACTGCACCATCTCCAAGCATGGTTTCCGGACGGGTTGTGGCTATGGAAATGTAATCGCGTTCTTCCTCAAGTATAACATTCCCATCCCCGTCTTTTTCCACATAGGAATAGGTTGCTCCACCCTCGAGTGGATACTTGAAGTGCCACATATGACCATCAACCTCGATGTTCTCGACTTCGAGATCGGAAATTGCAGTTTCAAAATGCGGATCCCAGTTTACAAGACGTTTGCCCCTGTAAATCAGCCCCTCCTCATGGAGTTTTACAAAGACTTCGAGCACCGCCCTGGACAGGCCTTCATCCATGGTGAAGCGTTCACGCGACCAGTCGCAGGATGCACCCAGCCGTTTTAACTGGTTAAAAATAGTACCGCCGGATTCTTCTTTCCATTCCCAGACTTTTTCAATAAATTCATCCCGGCTCATATCGCTGCGCCGGATATTGTTTTCATCCGCAAGCTTCCGCTCAACCACCATTTGCGTGGCAATACCGGCGTGATCCATCCCGGGTTGCCAAAGCACATCCTTGCCCCGCATCCGTTCGAAACGGATCATGATGTCCTGGAGCGTATTGTTGAGCGCATGGCCCATGTGAAGGGAGCCGGTGACATTCGGCGGCGGAATTACGATGCAATAGGCATCCTCGCCCTCTCTTGCGCCGGCTCCAGCGGCAAAGGCATCGGCTTTATCCCATTTGGCGGCAATCTTCGGCTCCACGGAAGCCGCATCATAGTTTTTTTCAAGCATGGAAAATCTTTTGCAAAACAACTGTTGTTGGGTAAAGGTGTAAACCCAAACAAGCCGTACAAGTCAACCGTAGAGGCTAATTAGCATGACCAAAATCCTCATTGTCGAAGGCAATAGTGGCGAAAACATCCGCGCCATTCAACGTTCGGGGTTGCCGTTGGGTTCTGACAAATACCGCCATGCCCTGAATCTATATGCAATAAACGCAGCAATAGATGTAAGCATTCCATATGCACCTGAACTCCAGGCAGCCGAAATTGATATCACATCCTATGATGCATTCGCATTGACTGGCTCCGGTGTGAAATGGTCATCACGCGATCCCGAAGCAAAACCCTACCTTGCACATATCGAAAAAATCCTTGCACTGGGCAAACCTGTCATTGGATCCTGCTGGGGCATGCAAACTGTCATTCAGGTTTTGGGTGGAAATTGCGCGCCCAACGAAAAAGGCACGGAAATTGGCTTGGCTGAAAATATCAAATTATCAGAATTCGGGAGAAGCCATTGGGTATTTGAAGGAATGCCGAGCTGTTTTTCCTCACCCTGTGTTCACCGGGATCATGTGGTTGACCTGCCCGACACCGTCAAACTCCTTGCCAGCAATTCAGTCAGCAAGGTTCAAGCCATATCATGCACCCAAAACGATGTGGACTTTGTCGGATTTCAGTTCCACCCGGAACTGGACCTGGATCATGTAAAAGCTGTGCAGGAAAAACTTGGAAACATTCCCGAGACACACACCGTCATTTCAAGTTTTCCTGATCCTGTTCCCGAGATCGTTTCTGATGAAAAATTGCGGACAAAAGTATTTGGTAACTGGCTCCGCCGTGTTGAAAACAAGAAGGCAGCCTCCGCGGAAGCTGCCTGAATATCAATTTCAAAAAATACGAACCCTCAAGTCCCGCGAGCTACACGTTCAATTTCCTCACGGACAAGACGTTCAACAAGATTCGGCAGATTTTCATCCAGCCACTCACGGAGCAGTGGACGCAATATCGCCTCGGTTTTTGCATCCAGATCGTCCATGGCACTGCGTTTCAAACGTTCGAAAGAATCCGAGACTGATGTGTTTGAACTCGGAGACATTAATGCACCCTTGAATGCAGATTCTTCTGAGCTATCAATCGGTGCCGGTGCACTGGCAAGGCTCTGGGAGGGTGCCGGCGCCGGGGGACGAGCGGGTTCATCTGAGGGTTCAGGCGGTTTTGCAGCCTCCGCCATTTGAACGCGTGTTTGTTCCGGTTTTTCTGCGACCGGAGCCGAAGGTTTTGGTTCTTCTATCGCAGGCTCATCATCTTTTGCCTTGAGGGTCGCGGCTATAGAAGCCAGCGATCCACCACCAGAGCTTGCTGGATTTTCAGCTTTTTGCTCGGCTTCAGGTTCTTTTGCATCTGTTTTCACAACAGCTGCTTCACGCATGGGAGCAGTTTTGGCCACTATGTCTTGCAGAGTCGCTGTCTGTTTTTCCGGGACGACTTCGACCGGACTGTCCAATGCTGGCTTTGATTCCATTGTTTCTGCCTCAGGTTCACCCTCTTCGGCAATTATCTTTCGGATGGAGGATAGTATATCTTCCATCGTGGGTTCTTTTGCCGCCGCTTCGCCCATGTCCAACTCCTTAAAATTATCCCCGTCCAACTCAGATTAGAAAATCCGAATCAGGGCGATTTTACCGCTTTTTTCGCTAAAGATAACGCTTGATGTCAAAAAGGACAGATTGATTACGGCTTATCACCAGAAACCGCTACGTCAGTTGCCACTGGGTATCCGCAGGCCAAACCATTTGTCTTCAACTTCCTGAAGGTGTTCTTCAGGGTCATAGCTTGCAACTTGCAACCCAAGATACTTTGCATTCAAGCGGCCAACGGCTGAAAGAATTGCGTAGCCGGCAGCTTTTAAATCACGGGTGGAGTTTGAAAGGGATATTTGTGCATTGATCACTTGTGTCTGGGTGTCAAGAACATCGAGCGTGGTGCGTTGCCCGACCTTGCGTTCTTCCACTGCGCCTTCGAGCGCTAACTTGGCAGCACGAACCTGCTCCTGATTTGCGATCACCGCTGCGCGCGCACCTTCAAACTGACTGAACGCCGAAACAACGGCTGCACGTACATTATCAACACTTTCATCCACCTGAATCCTCGTCTGTCCAAGCGTTTCCTTGTTCTGACGAACCGTCGCCGATTGGCGCCCAGCCTGATAAATCGGAACAGTTAGCGTAGCGGTAACGGAAAGGTTTTCAGATACGGTAGCCGATGTTGACTGATCAAAATTTCGAGTGGCTCTTCCCTGCAAACCAACAGTCGGCAACAAACCACTTTCTGCGGCTTTTACATTGTAAATTGCCTGATCCACCAAAAATTCCGTAGACTTGATGGCTGGATGCTCGCGCTCGGCGATACGTATTGCTGAATCAACCGACTTGGGCACCAGCCGAGCGACACCTTTTACAGGTGAAAGGTTCCCAGGCTTGTTTCCTATAATCTGCCTGAAAACCGCTTCACTGGACTTGAGATTTGCTAACGCCAAGCTCACTTCCGCCTCCGCTGCCGCACGGCTTGCTCTTGCCTGCGCCACGTCAGTTCTTGTTGCCTCTCCGACATCAAACCGTGCCTGCTCCGAGCGAACCTGCTCCTGAAGGAATGACAGGCTCTGACGTTGATAGTCCAATATTGCGCGGTCACGCTGGACATCCAGGTAAGCACTTGCTCCATTGAATAGAATATTCTGCTCCGAATTCCGAAGCGCTTCCTGTTGCGCCCGGACTGCCGCCTTGGCAGCGCCAACTGTATTTTGTGTAAGCAGACTGTCCCAGAGTGTTTGGTTTATCACAACCCCGAATTCGCCCGGCGCGAGGTTTGTAGTTGTGCCGGCTGAGGTACCAAGAAAGGCATTGGGGGGCGTATTTGATGTGGTTCTGGACAAGCCAATATTGGCCGTACCTGTGACGGTTGGGCGGTATCCCGACTTTGCAATTGCAACCCCCTCATCCACAGCGCGCGTTGCGGCCCGTTGTGCATTCAGGGTCGGATTGTTGTTGTATGCAGAGGCAAGAGCGCTGTTGATTGTTTCAGCAGAAGCTGTTGGAAGGCTCCAGCACAAAAGAACAAGGCAACCCCAAACGCAATACCGTAAACGCGCCAAACTTGTCTCCCACAAGGGCAATTCCGACATCAATTTCCGCTCCATTACCCTAAAGTCAAGCCCAACCCAACATACTTGGCTACATCCTATCGTCAAATTAAAGTTTTGTAACAACAATCATCCACCGAAAATACCAAGTTTTCGCTTTGCAACAGATTTTTGGGAAATTCAAACATTCAGAGGCTGAACTCTTTTGTTGTTTCAAACCCCGGAAGAAGCGGTACCGCAAGGTTAAAAACTTCGCGCTTGCCGACAAGTCCTTGCTTCTTGTGGAACAAGGTGGCTTTGGCCGCATTTCCCGAACCTACTACTGCAACCAATCTGCCACCTTCAGCAAGTTGATCAACAAGCATCTCCGGAACTTCCTCGACAGCACCTTCCATAAAAATAATATCGTATGGGGCCTCGCGTTCCCATCCATCTGTCAGTTTTGCCGACAGGACTGCCGCATTGTCGTAACCAAGACGTGAAAGGTTCTCACTAGCCAACCCGGCAAGCCTCTCGTCTTCTTCAATCCCGACTATGGAAGAAGCAAGAATGGAAAACAATGCACATGAATAGCCAATCCCCGCCCCGACAACCAACACGACATTATCGGATTGTGGATCACAAAGCTGAAGCAATTTAGAAAGCGGTGATGCTGACATCATGAATCTGGATTGCCCGCCCTTTTCAGAAATCCGGATATTGCGGTCAAGATAGGCCAGTTCACGATTTTTCTCATCAACGAATTCCTCACGCGGAACCGCTAACAAGGCAGCGATCAATTCATGGTCAGTCACGTCACATGGACGGACCTGGCAATCCACCATGTTTTCCCGCGCTTGTTCAAAATTCATATTCATGAGCTTTCCATAAACGCTTCAATCGTTATGTGGAGGCATCGCCCGGAATCGAACCGGGGTACGCGGATTTGCAATCCGCTGCGTCACCACTCCGCCACGATGCCTTGAGCGTGCGTTTTCGATAGTTTCTGCACACAAGTCAAGATGGCATTTGATCAATCTCCGTTATTATTTGCCACAGCAAGCTTCAAAAGAGAACAATATGTTCAAGGGATTTCGTATCACATAAAAAAAACACAAAATGGCACTTGGCAAATCACGGTAGTGCTTGTTATATGCGCCGGACGTTCCCCGGTAGCTCAGTGGTAGAGCAGTTGACTGTTAATCAATTGGTCGCTGGTTCGAATCCGGCCCGGGGAGCCACGTTTTTCATCCCGTAAACGACGTAAGTAGTTTTCAGCATGATGGCAAGTTGGTAAAATTGGCAGATTTACAATTTCTTACCTTACGGCAAGTGTTCTGATGTGCTAGGCAGCTTGATTGACAAGGGTCACCTTAAATCCGCGATTCGGAAAACCAGCCGATATAACGAGACATGAAAATATCCGTAATTATAGCTGCATATGACAAACCTCGTCATCTTGAGCGCGTCTTGCACGGTTATTTGCATCAAACCGATGACAATTTTGAAGTAATTGTCACCGAGGACGGGCAATCGCCCCGGCTGGCAGATATTGTTCGTGATGTTTGTTCGCGCACCAATTTATCGGTTACCCATCTGAGTCAAGAGGACAAAGGCTTTCGTAAAACAACAGCCCTTAACCGGGGCATAACGGCTGCTACTGGTGAGTATCTTATATTTACTGATGATGATTGTGTGCCACGAAAAGATATTGTTTCGACGCACCGAAGGTATGCCAAAAATGGCAGATACATTGTGGGCGCCTATAACCGCCTACCATTGCCTGTTTCAAAAAAAATAACTATCGAATCCATTCACAACCAAAAAGCTTTTCGACTTTGGTGGCTGATACTCCAAGGCTACTTCCCGACCCGGGGATTTATAAGAATCTTGGCTCCTCGTTGGCTCGGAACACTTCTTGATTTACGCGGTCCATTGCAAAGGGGAAGATTTCCAGGTGGTCACGCATCCTGTTTCAAAACAAATGCCGAAGATGTCGGCGGCTTCAATGAAAATATGGCCTATGGATTGGAAGACAGGGAGTTTGGAGTCAGATTATGCAACAGCGGATTGGTCGGAAAAAGGGTGAAAAACAGTACATTCATGCTCCATCTTGAACATGAAAGACCTTATCGAAATATGGAAGAATTTGACGCAAACAAAAAAATACTTGATGAAACAATTACATCAGGCCGCATTGTTTCAGCGCATCTGGAAAATTCCGATAAATAACCAATCTTGGTTCGATCTAAATTGCACGTAATTTTCAGGCCCGCCTGACAAAAGCCAGCCAGATTCCTCCGCCCACAAGACAAAGGCCTGAGCTGATTTCAACCGCTCTTATTCTTGCCCGGGTCAGCATTGAGCCCGCTTTTCCGGAGAGGATCGCATAGGCGCTGTCACAAACGGTCGCAATTCCAATAAAAATAAATCCCAAAAGCATTGTTTGCCAGAATGCATTTTCCGATCCCGGATTTACGAATTGAGGTATGAATGCGCCAAAAAAGAATAGTGCCTTGGGGTTCGACCAGATCACCAAAACACCTTGCCAAAAATACCCCCAAAGATTCATGTTTCTCCCTTTGGCTTTTCCCAGGTTACCCTTCGAACGCAAAAGTTTAACTCCGAGCCATATGAGATATGCAGCACCTGCCAGCTTGATCCAGAAAAATGCCTCCCCCATAACGGATACTACCGTCTCCAGACCCAGTGCCACAATCAGTATCATGGGAACCAGCCCAACCTGGGTTCCGGCGACATTCATCAACCCGGCAAGCGTTCCAGCTCTCAGTGAATTGGCAATGATTACAGTGACGGATGGTCCCGGCACGATGATAATCGCAAAACAGGCGAGGGAAAATGTTATAAGTGCGCTGAGCTCGATCATTGCATTTCCTTATTTTAACGAGTCACCAAAGATCTGAAAAATTTTGAAATCAAGTTGAGAAAAAGACTTTGGTCTTGATTGGTCGCAAACTCAAGAGATAATTACCCAATGAACATTATCCCAGAATTTCGGCTTGAGACCCATTTTTCAAAATGGGAATTCAAAGCCAAATATCACATGACCGCATCTGATGCCGAGAGTATTTCAATGCGTGAACTTTTGGATCTGGCTTCCCCTGCGGACCGGAAGGAATTTGAAACCCTATGGTTGGGTTATACGGAAACCTATGGTGCTCCGGATTTGCGAGAGGCAATTTCAAAAACCTACAATGGGCAGCGGTTGGAGAATATTTTATGCTTTGCTGGAGCCAGCGAAGGTATATTCGCAGCTAATTCCGTTCTTCTGAACAATGACTGCCATGCAATCGTTGTTACACCAAACTACCAGTCTCACGAAACACTCCCAAGCCAGATATGCGAAGTGACTGGAGTACCGCTGGACCCGAATGACAACTGGTCTCTGGACATTGATCAGATAGCCTCACAAATACGACCGAATACCAGACTTGTAACCATCAATTTCCCGCATAATCCTACCGGCACCATTCTCCCGCTCGACCGGTATCAGGCCCTTGTAGACCTCTGCCGAAAACACGGCATTTACATCCTGCATGATGAAATTTTCAACGGCCTTGGTCCAACAGGGACAACTCACTTGCCCTACATCGCCGATATTTACGAACGCGGGCTCTCACTTGGAGTAATGTCAAAATCTTTCGGACTTCCGGGATTGAGGATTGGCTGGATTACATGCCAGGACAAAGAGCTTCTGTCCAAAATGGAAAGGATGAAGCATTACTTGTCTATTTGTAATTCGGCACCGAGCGAAAGGCTTGCAAAAATTGCCTTGAAAAACCGCGACACACTTCTCGCCCGTAACTGCGGAATAATAGATGAGAATCTCCCCAAATGGGACGCTTTTTTCAGTCGTCACACGGACTTGTTTGACTGGCAGCCTCCCGATGGCTCCTGCATGGCGTTTCCGCGATACAAAGGCAAAGAGGGAGTGGAAGAGTTCAGTCGCAAATTAATTGAGGAAAGCGGCGTATTGCTGTTGCCGAGTTCAATCTACTCGTCTGATTTGGATGAAACACCGAAAGACAGGTTCAGGCTGGGTTTTGGACGTAGCGGCCTGGATGAAGGCCTTGCCGCACTTGAAGCTCACATAATGAAAAACAGGGTTTGAAATTTCCTGATTGACCAAATGAATCTATTCAAAATGTGCTAGTATTTCCCTTTAACTATATTCACGATGACTTCGAGATTTTATACAGTCAAGTCACTCTTCGGCTTGTTCGGCTTCTTCGTCATCCTCATCGTCTGATTCAGAAATTCGCTCCACGCTGACAACTTTTTCGTCAGCAGCGGTTTTGAATACGGTAACCCCCTGGGTCGCGCGCCCAGCGATCCGGATACCTGTAACAGGGCATCTGATTAGCTGACCACCATCTGTAACCAACATGACCTCATCAGTTTCCTCGACAGGAAATGACGAAATCAGGTCACCGTTACGTTCATTCACCGACATGGCAGCAATTCCCTTGCCGCCCCTCCCGGAAACGCGGTATTCGTGACTGGAGGAACGTTTCCCAAAACCTCTTTCTGAAATTGTCAGGATAAACTGTTCTGAAGCTCCCATCTGAATGTATCGCTCCTCCGACAAATGCTGGACACTATCTTCTTCCTCTGCCTCCTCAACCGGCACTTCCATCTCGTCACCTTCTTCAGCAACAAGCATCGCTCGACGTTTCTTGAGATAAGCAGTCCTTTCCCAAGCTTCGGCTTTTGACGGATTGAGGATGGTCATCGAGATGACATGATCCCCCTTGGCCAGTTTGATCCCGCGCACCCCAACCGAATTTCTTCCTGCAAAAACACGTACATCTGTCACCGGGAAACGGATTGCCTGTCCACGGGAAGTGGTCAACAGTACAGTCGCATCTTCCGTACAAGTTTCCACACCAACTATTCCATCACCTTCAACGAGTTTCATGGCAATCTTGCCATTTCGGTTTACAAGCTGGAAGTCAGACAGCTTGTTTCGCCGGACTGTACCGCGCGTTGTGGCAAACATGATGTCCAGATTTTCCCAACTTTCCTCATCTTCAGGGAGCGGAAGAATGGTGGTAATGGTTTCACCCTGTTCCAATGGCAGAATATTGATAAGCGCCTTGCCTCGAGCCTGCGGCGCCGCCAGCGGTAATTTCCACACCTTGAGTTTATACGTGATCCCCCTGGTCGAGAAAAACAGCATCGGTGTGTGAGTGTTTGCAACGAATACACGCGTCACGAAATCTTCGTCCCGGGTCGACATTCCTGCTCTGCCTTTGCCGCCGCGCCTTTGTGCCCGGTAGGTTTCAAGTGGCACACGCTTCACATATCCATTGTGCGAGACTGTAACCACCATATCTTCACGGGCGATCAAATCCTCATCTTCCATGTCGAAACCACCGTCGATGATTTCGGTGCGCCGTGGCGTCGCAAACTCTTCACGAACCTCAATCAGTTCATCGGAAATGATTTTCATTACCCGAACCCGGGAAGACAGAATATCCAGATAGTCAAGAATTTCGTCAGCAATTGACTTCAACTCATCGCCAATTTCATCGCGCCCGAGGGCTGTCAGGCGCTGGAGCCGTAAATCCAGAATAGCTCGGGCCTGCTCCTCCGAAAGGTTGTAGGTGCCATCTTCGTTAAGCTTGTGCCGTGGGTCGTCGATCAGCTCTATCAGCGGCGCGATATCCTTTGATGGCCAGTTCCGCTCCATTAACTGGGAGCGCGCAGAAGCCGGATCAGGTGCCTTGCGGATCAAGGCAATAACTTCATCAATATTAGCAACAGCAATGGCCAACCCAACCAGAACATGAGCGCGAATTCGAGCCTTGTTCAATAGGAACTTCGTACGACGGGTTACCACTTCCTCACGGAACGCGATGAATGCTTTGAGCATATCCATCAGATTGAGTTGTTCAGGTTTTCCACCGTTGAGAGCCACGAAATTGCAGCCAAACGAAGTTTGTAGAGGAGTAAACCGGTAAAGCTGATTCAAGACAACATCGGGAACGGCGTCGCGCTTCAGTTCAACCACCATCCGGTAACCGTCACGGTCTGACTCATCGCGAATATCGGATATTCCCTCAACTCGCTTGTCACGTACAAGCTCCGCGATTTTTTCCACCATGGAAGCTTTGTTCACCTGATAGGGAATTTCTGTCATCACAAGCGCCGCACGGTCACCACGCAAAATCTCTTCGTGCACTTTTGCACGCATGAGCACAGACCCGCGTCCTGTTTCATATGCAGAGCGGATGCCAGAACGACCAAGGATCATTGCGCCAGTCGGAAAATCCGGTCCGGGTAAAACTTCCATGATTTCAGATAGATTGATGGCGGGATTTTCGATCAGCTTCAGGCACGCATCAATAACTTCTCCGAGGTTGTGTGGAGGAATATTGGTCGCCATACCAACTGCAATTCCGCCGCCACCATTGACTAAAAGGTTTGGAAATCGTGCAGGAAGAACCGATGGCTCGCGTTCCGAATTGTCATAATTGTCCTGAAAATCAACGGTATCCTTGTCGATATCGGACAGCAGCTCATGAGCTGGTTTTGCAAGCCGCGATTCCGTGTATCGCATGGCGGCTGGTTTGTCGCCGTCAACAGATCCGAAATTGCCCTGACCGTCTACAAGCGGTACGCGCAAAGACCAATTCTGCGCCATGCGCACCATCGCATCATAGATCGCGGTATCACCGTGCGGATGGTACTTACCGATTACATCACCAACAATACGGGCAGATTTGCGGTATGGCTTGTTCCAGTCATAGCCGTTTTCGTGCATGGAATACAGGATACGGCGATGCACGGGCTTTAGCCCATCCCGGACGTCAGGCAAGGCCCTGCTGACAATTACGCTCATTGCATAATCGAGGTAGGAACGTTGCATTTCCTCGATTATGGAAATTGGCTTAATGCCGGAGAGGCCGCCTCCACCGGGCCCGGAAGATGTCGGCGTATTTGTTTCGTCTGACAAGAATTGATACCTGTTGATTTAACGTTGTAAGAATATACTTGATTCCTGTCTTGAAACCAAATTTCTCGCGGTTTTGACGGTTATAAAAACGCTTTTTTTTCAGATACTTAAAAGTTACCAACAAGCAATATTCAATTAATTTTGGTGACAAGCCGCCAATAAGCCTGATAAGCAGGATTCATGTTCGAATATGATGCCCTGTTGAATGCGTTCATAACGCTTTTTGTAACCATCGACCCGATTGGACTGGCCCCGCTTTTTCTTGGTCTGACTGACGGTATGACGCGTGGTCAAAGGTTCTCTGTGGGCCTACGCGCCAGCATAATTGCTTTTTGCTTGCTGGCCCTTTTTCTGTTTGCTGGAAATGCAATCCTGGACAAGTTGGGAATCACGATACATGCATTTCGTGTGGCAGGCGGCCTGTTGTTATTCTCAATTGCTTTTGAAATGGTCTTCGGGCGGCGACAGGAACGAAAAGAAAAAAGTTCTAAGGAATCCATCACAAAAGACGATATTGCCAATGTTGCGGTGTTTCCTCTCGCATTACCACTTATTGCAGGCCCTGGCGCTATTTCGGCTGCTATACTGCTTTCAACGCAAGAGGGTGGAACATTCGAATGGCGAATGGTCCTAACGCTGATTATTTTCGGTATCGTATTGCTTACGCTTTTGTCCTTCATCGCAGCCGGGGCAATTGACCGTTTTTTGGGATACACGGGCAGAATGATTCTAACCCGGCTACTGGGTGTATTGCTTGCCGCGCTCTCCGTGCAGTTCGTTGTGGATGGTTTGAAGGCCTTGTGGGGTATTTGAGCAACTGGACCA
Organism: Rhizobiaceae bacterium; assembly: GCA_051009575.1. Lineage (GTDB taxonomy): Bacteria > Pseudomonadota > Alphaproteobacteria > Rhizobiales > Rhizobiaceae > JAALLB01. Next base: position 23,500 of record JBPCWL010000057.1, on the reverse strand, counting down.
AAGGTTATTTAGAAACGCACCAGAAAGCCCTCTACCATCTTTTCTGGCCCTTCAATCGTAACGCTAATTCCTTGTTCGTGAAAATCACGTTCCACAACAAACAATCCAGAATTCGCAATTTCTCGTTCAATTTCAGAGGATAACTCGAAGGGTACGGATATGGACCTGCGTATTACACGGTGCCATTCCACAAGATTTGCTTGGGCGATCGCCTGCTTGGCAGCGCTCGCATAGGCTCGTGCCAGACCACCGGTGCCAAGCTTTGTTCCACCAAAATACCGTGTCACAATTATTCCCGCGTCGATCAGGTTTGCACCAGTTATCGTTTTCAGGACAGGCATTCCGGATGTACCTGCCGGTTCACCGTCATCCTTCGCAGTTTCAGTTATCCGGTTATTTGTATCTATTTGACGGGTCGCTGTGACATGGTGGGTTGCCTTGCGATGCTCTTCTCTTAGTCGCGTGAGCATTTCCTGAAATACTAAAATCGGAACCAGGTGGGCAATAAACCGTGACCGCTTTTCCTCGTATTCAGTGACCGACATCCTGTTGACAGTAAAATATGTCATAGCGGACCCACAGCCCATTGAGAGATGCGTTTGTCGACCGTTGATCTATCTTCCCGGAAGATCAACCTTCAATTCCTTGCCACCATACCCGTGAACGCTATCGTGAGCCCTGACAATCACCTGATTGATTCCGTCTGGAATCGTGGCACTACCGGACCGGGTGAACGGTTGTTCGTCAACGTGAGGATGTGCCAATATCCGTTTGCCATAAACTGTGCCGTCTTCCCCGACAACTTCCCACGCATCAGCATAGTGATCCCATCCGCTATCAGCGTGCTCCACCGTAACAGAAAACCTGTAATTCTTTCCTGATCCAGATACATCCACACCAACAACATCCGCTTCACCAGCGTTTGCCAGAGGGACTACGCAGAACAGTATTCCTGTGATCACAATAATTCTACGAATCAATTTATGCACTCCAGGATTATTTCTTCGATTGCCGGTAACGCGACTGTCCGCAGATGGATCAATCGTCGCGATAGACCTTTTCACGACGCTCATGGCGTTCCTGCGCTTCGATTGACAGTGTTGCTATGGGGCGGGCATCAAGCCGCTTCACACTAATCGGCTCACCTGTTTCTTCACAGTAACCGTAGCTTCCCTCTTCAATCCGTTTCAACGCCGCATCAATTTTGGTGATAAGTTTGCGCTGACGATCCCGCGCACGCAATTCAATCGAACGATCTGTCTCCGATGACGCGCGGTCCGCTTGGTCGGGAAGTTTATCGCTTTCGTCCTGCAACACGGCGATTGTGGACTTGGATTCCCTAAGAATCTCAGCCTTCCAGTTTTCCAGTTTCTGGCGGAAATATTCCTGTTGTTTATCGTTCATGAACGGCTCGTTTTCACCAGGCCGATAATCTATATCGAGTTCAACGATTCCCATGACGCTCTCCTTGAGCGCGGTATATAAACCGCACATTCAAAGCTAACAAGACGAAAAATGAGAACGCTCAAAAAGTTTATTGCAAATTGTTTCGGGCACGCATTCACACCTATATGATTTTGAGACTATTTCTCTCATTACAATACCCAGACCTGAAAGTTCACTTGCAAAAAAAATTGATGCGTGATCAAGGTTAGAAAATCTTCTTTGGGCAATATCGTATGCTTCGACTCTATGTGCTGCGTCACGCAAAATCCTCTTGGGCTGTACCTGGCGCTGGTGATTTTGATCGTGAGCTAAGCGAACGCGGCAAGGATGATCTGGTACTGATTTCTGAAGAGATCATGCGCAACGGATTTGTCCCCAAGAAAATTCTGTGCTCCCCATCAGTCAGAACCCGGCAAACCCTCGATGGTATAGCAGATGCACTGATACCGACCCCCGAAATCAAATTTGTGGAACGCCTGTATTCAGGCGGGATGGAGGATTACCTCGCGGAAATCAAAGCAGCCGGCACCTGCGAATCCCTCATGACCATCGGACACAATCCAATGAGTGGCTCACTCGCCTCCGGGCTGGCTGGAGGAGGCGATCTTAAGGCAATGGAGAAAATTGCTTACAAATATCCGACCTCCGCGATCTCCGTTCTCGATTTCGATATCGACGATTGGGCTGATATCAAAAGAGGCGCAGGAACATTGGTAACGTGCATTTTTCCTTCAAACCTGAGAAAATGAAACGCATTTTCACTAACGGCATAACCGTTGGTTAACCATTTTGCCTGATGCTGGCCCTCGCTTTCTGAGGGTCTTGTAATGCGTTTTTCTCTAATCATTCTGGCTACATTTTGTTCACTTCTATTGGCTGGGAATGCTCACGCCTCTGACAAGAAGTTTTTCGACAACATTCGCGGTGAATGGTCAGGTCCCGGCGAGATTGTTGCAGGAAAGCACAAAGGCACAAAATTTGTTTGTACCTTCGGTGGAAAACGCCCATCACCAAAAACGGGAATGGATATCGACGGCTCCTGCCGCGTGGGTGTGTTTTCGCAACCAATGAACGCAAAAATTATCAAGGCGGCGGGCAGCTATATCGGGGCGTTCCTTGATGGCCAAAAAGGCGACGGTATGGATGTCATCGGGGGGCGTTACACAAGGGACCGTCTTGTAGTTGACATCAAGCGGCATAACCTGAACGCCATCATGGTTGCCAACCTGAGTGACCCAAACAACCTCAAGGTCACAATCTCAGTCAAACATCAGGAAAAGCTAATTCCGGTCATTGGCATGAATTTGGCACGCAAGTCCGGCCCCATTATCACCGGTTCAGTGAACTGAATTCAGGACTATGTCCACCAATCCTGTGGCAGATCGACAATTTTAACTTCTGATTCCCCGATCTTATCAATCCAGTAAGCAGGTATTTTGCCCATAATATCCACCTCCGGTGCGATGTCGTTGAGCGGTCTCATGACAAATAGCCGTTCGTGCATTCTTGGATGGGGAATAGTCAACTCCTCTTGATGAACAGTAGCCTCTCCAAAAAGCAATATGTCCAGATCCAAAGTCCTGGGGCCCCAACGTAGCGTACGTTTACGCTTAAAATGTCGCTCGATTTTTAGGCAAATCTCCAGTAATTCGCCGGGATCAGATCTTGTTTCGAGCATCGCGCAGGAATTGTAAAACCAATCCTGGTCCTCAATTCCCCAAGGCGGAGTTCGGTAAACCCTGGAAACCGCTTCCACTTTCGTATTTTCAAGTTGATCGAGAGATTGCAAAGCACCGGCCATGTTGGAGATAACATCTCCGACATTTCCGCCCAATCCTATGTAAGCAGCAGTCAAAATTATTTTCCGGGTGCGTGAGTAACAGTGACCTCGACATGGTCGAGCACACCTTGAACCGGAGCATTCGGTTTGCGGATGGTGATGGCAGCATTGGTAACCATCGGAAATTCTTTGCAAATTGCCCTTGCCACCTCCAGCGCAAGCGCTTCAATCAGAAATCTCCGCTTGCCGGTAACAATGTTCTCGATGACCTTGAAAGCAGTACCATAGTCGACTGTGCCTTCTATCTCGTCAGTTTCAAGTGCATCACCTGCATCGACGTCCAGAACCACGTCTACAAAAAAGCGTTGCCCCAGTGTTTCCTCTTCGTTGTAGACGCCATGACGTGCGAAAAACGCACAATTCTTCAATGTAATATTGTAAGTGGACATTAATTTACCCGCCCATTTGAAATAACTGCATCTGCGATAGCCAGTGCATCTGCATTGCTTGCAACATCATGAACGCGGAATACGGCCACACCTTTCATACGCGCGACTACGCTTGTCGCGGCTGTACCAATATCACGATTGTCCGCATCCCGACCCGTGAAATGGCCAATAAAACGCTTCCTCGATGTCCCGGAAAGCAATGGATAGCCAAATTTGTGCAGCTCCTCAAATCTTGCAAGCAACTGAATATTCTCATGTGGATCTTTCGCAAACCCAAACCCCGGGTCAAGTACAATAGCCTCGTCTGAGACACCTGCGCCTTTCAAGACCTCAAGGGATACAGAAAGGTAATTACACTGATCAACGATTACATCGGAATCACGATTGCGGTCGCGCCCTGTGTGCATTGCGCAAACGCCTGCCCCATGTTTTTTTGCAACATGTGCAATGTCCGGATCTTTTTGAAATCCCCAGACATCATTGATGATATGCGCTCCGGCTTTCAGGGCCAATTCCGCAGTTTCCGCGCGGAATGTGTCAATTGAAATGATTAAGTCTGTGTCTTTGGATAAAGTTTCTATGATCGGAAGTACTCTTTCCTGCTCTTCCGCTGCAGTCAGAGGTTCAGCACCCGGTCGTGTCGATTCTCCACCAATATCAATTATTGATGCGCCCTCTCCTGCCATTTTTTGAGTTTGGGAAATTGCGGCCTCATAAGTATCGAATTTTCCACCATCGGAAAATGAATCAGGCGTCACGTTCAAAATACCCATGATGACAGACCTGGGGCCCAGTTCGAGTGAACGGCCTCCGGCAAGCTGCCAGGTTCTGGAATTGAAAATACTGTCCATTCCGGCGATTTACCCGAACCGCCGGACAAAATCCATCAATAATGATACGGGCGGCAGAGAGGCTTTAGTGATAAACTGCCCCGTGATGAACCACTTTATTATGACGATGGGTATGACAACGTTTCTTGGCATGCCCAAGCGTTACGGTTATATGGCAATGACGGTGCGTATGTCTCAAACCCACCTTTTCCACGTTGCCTTGAACATGATGGTGCGTATTCGATTTCAGGTATGGTGCTGCAACAATCAAGGTGGCAGCTGAAAGTCCCACGGCTGAAGCAAGCGCCAGAACCCAAACAAATTTTTTCATGATCTACGTCCTCCTGTTCGCCCACTGTGATTAGGCATCAGAAATGCAAATTGATCAAGTCCGGTATATTTTTAACCGCTTCCCTTGCCCAAATAACAATAATTCGATTGCTGCATAATACTTGCGCTGATACGCAACACCATGGCCATCTCTGCTCCAATTGTTCCGTCAACCGGCTCCAAGTCGTGGCAAGCCCCGGCCATTTTGTTAATGGCTATGGCTGCGGTGATGCAGATTGCATTTGCTGCCTGGATGGCAATGACAAACAATTTTGCTGTTGAAGTCCTGTCATTTACCGGACGTGAGATCGGAATCCAGCAATCAGTCCGGGAAATTCCAGGTTTTCTGTCCTTTGCGGCCGTATTCCTGCTTCTGCTCGGTCGCGAGCAGACCTGGGCCTACATTTCAATGATCCTGCTTGGCGGAGCAGCTGCAGTAACGGGAATGTTCCCGACATTCACCGGATTTCTGATTACCACTTTCATTTCATCGGTCGGATTCCATTATTATGAAACCATGCATCAGTCCCTGTCACTTCAGTGGCTACCCAAAAAATCCGCACCGGCAACCATGGGGAAAATCCTGGCGGTAGGTTCGTTCGCACAACTGGCAGTGTTCTTGTTCATTTTTGTGGCAGGCGGCTGGTTAGCCATGAGTTTCACCAATATCTACCTTGTAACCGGTATTATTGCATGCCTCGGTACTCTGCTTTTGTGGATATTGTTCCCAGCCTTTAAAGACGGGGCTCTTCAACACAAGAAACTCATCCTTAGAAAGCGGTACTGGTTATATTATGCGTTGACTTTCATGGGCGGCGCTCGCCGGCAAATTTTCATGGTGTTTGCAGGTTTCATGATGGTAGAGCGATTCGGTTTTGCGATCCACGAAGTAATGGGATTGTTAATTGCAAACCAGTTGGTCACAATGTTTTTTGCCCCCCTAATTGGCAAGTGGATTGTACGTTTTGGCGAACGCCGAATTCTGACACTTGAATACATAGGTCTGGCCCTTGTTTTTACGGCATATGCATTTGTTCCTACCTGGGAACTTGCTGTTGCACTGTACCTGATTGACCATGCGCTTTTTTCCATGGCGATCGCCATGAAGACCTATTTCCAAAAAATTGCGGACCCGGCAGATATTGCGCCAACAGCAGGCGTCGCATTCACGATCAACCACATTGCTGCCGTATTCATACCCGTACTGTTCGGCTTGATCTGGTTGTGGAGTCCCGCAGCAGTGTTTCTCGCTGGCGCCGGGATGGCGATGATATCGCTCGTTCTTGCCCGCATGGTTCCTGTCAATCCCGATCAAGGTAACGAGTTCATCTGGAGTGTTGATCGGGCAAGGGCTTGAACAATTCCAAGTTAGCAACAGTATATTGATATCTCTTTTCTTCCGTTTGCGAGGTAATGTGAAAAGAATAAATCTTGCAGTCACTGTCCTTTTGGGAATTTTTCTCCTCGCCGCCTGTACAGCGGTTGGTGAACGGACGGTTGTGTCGGTCGGTTACTACACGGTATCCGGGGACACGTTCGGCCAACTCGACAAAGAGATCAAGTTGCACGGGCCAAACGTGACCGGTGTCGGAAAAGCACTGGCTTCGACCGATCTTCGCATGGTTCCGGATATCCGTTATGAGCGTAGTGGCAGCAAATGCGGAGTTTCCCAAGTGCGGATCAATGTCAAAGCACGGGTGACTTTGCCGCGGCATTCTAATGAGCGCAAACTCAAAAAAGACTTGGCGCGGGCATGGAGTAACCTCGAAGAATATGCCCGCGTACATGAAGCTGTACACTTGGCTATCGCGGACCGTTATGCTCTGATCATGGAGAAAGCAATTTCTTCTTTGAAACCCCAGGATACCTGCAAATTGATGAGGGAGGATGTTCAAGCTGCCTTTTCAAAACTTTTTGAAGAACATCATGCCGAACAACTTCAATTCGACAAGGATGAGAAAACCCGAATTCGCAAACTTACAGCCCAAGCGCAGATCAACTAACCCATCCGGGCAACCTCAAATCGGCTGCGTCGCCGAAATGACGCTATTACGGCTTGCTTCATTTGGTACTTTCCCTTAACAGGCACCGGAATTTGTTGAATTGGGGGGAATGATGAGCACTGAGTCTGCAAATACTGTCGTAAAATCATGGGATGAATGGTCACCCCTCAAACATGTGATCGTTGGAGTAGCTGATGGTGGCATGATACCGCCATCTGAACCTGCCCTTGATGCCAAGGTGCCAGAAGACAGCGACATGAAAGGACAATGGGGACCCAGAAGCCAGGAAACCGTCGATAAGGCCAACGAACAACTCGACAACTTTGCAAAAGTGCTGGAAAATCGGGGAGTTCGCGTTGACCGGCCAACACCATTAGATTTCACAAATCCTGTTTCAACTCCTGACTGGGACAACCCATCTTCTTTTGGTTGCATGCCTCCGCGTGATGTCATCTTGACGGTCGGGAAGGAGATGTTGGAAGCAACCATGTCCTACAGGTGCCGGTTCTTCGAGTACTTGTGTTACCGCCCGCTAATGCAGAAATATTTCGAGGAAGACCCCGGTTTCCGCCATACAGCAGCACCCAAACCGCGGATGACGGACGCCTCTTACCGCATGGACTATTTGGCAGATACGATTGGCGTTGAAAAACGGCTTGAATGGACTGCTGAAAAATTTTTCGTCACAACAGAAGAAGAACCCATGTTCGATGCTGCGGATGTACTAAGGTTTGGCAAAGACCTGATCGTACAGCACGGCTTTACCACAAATCTGAAGGGTATCGACTGGTTGCGTCGACATTTCCCGGATCACCGTGTCCGGGCGGTCAATTTTCCCGGAGACCCTTACCCAATCCACATTGATGCAACATTCACGCCAATCAGACCCGGCTTGATCATCAACAACCCGGAACGACGCCTGCCTGACGAACAGCGTGAGTATTTTCACAAAAATGACTGGGAAATTGTCGATTCGGCGCGCCCTGCTCACAATTCTCCGCCACCACTTTGTTATTCTTCAGTCTGGCTGTCCATGAATGTCCTGATGGTAGATGAAAAAACGGTCTGCTGCGAAGCTTCCGAGGTTAATCAGATGGAACAATTCGACAAAATGGGATTGGAAGTTCTGCCAATCCCATTCCGGGACGCTTATGCATTCGGTGGAGCTCTACATTGCGCTACGACTGATGTTTATCGTGAAGGAGATTGTAATGACTACTTCCCGGTACAATAGACGATTGGCAAATTCCAATTACCACTATATTTGGCACCAAAGCAGCTATATATGGAAAAGCGCCTGGACCCGCTTGACCCGTTTGCATTTATTGTTCAGTTTCTTGTGGCGTGAACGGAGCCTGAAACATGAAACTTATTTCTGGATTAGCACTCACAATAGCCCTTTCGACCGGAGGGTTTTACGCTCCGCCGGTACAGGCACTGGAATCATTTCCATCCTGCAAATCCGAGAAAGTACTGCGCAAAGTTGTCAGGCGTTTCAACCAGACTGAAAAAATTTATTGGATTGACCGCGGATTGGTGCTCGACCAGATCTCCGGTCCGCATAATCACACTACGAACCCGTTTCCGGAGTCTCCAATCAACCGTCACTATTGTCACGGGGACGCCCATTTTAACAACGGAAAATCCCATCGCATTCACTATCTAATAGAAAAAGGTGCAGGATTTGCGGGATTTACCTGGAATGTGGAATATTGCATCCACGGGTTAGACCCATGGCGTTATTACGACGGCAGATGCCGGGTACTGAGCCGAGGCGAATAAAATAAAATTTAGCGCAAGTAGCGCTCGTTTTGATGCACCGATTCCCCGTAATTGGAATCGTGACTGGTATATCCATACCTGATCGGCACATATTCTGGTTGCGCTTCGTGAGGAAGGAATGCAGCCATGAATGTCGAAACACTTCCAAAACCCAATTGCTCTTCTTTTAGCGCTACAGATGAGGCAGACGCGAGCGTCCCGGAAACTGGCACGTCTTCTACACTTGCTGTCTCCACCGTATCCAGTAGTGCCATGCGTTCCCGCGGAGTAGGCACTGCTACACTGGTCAGTTTAGTTTTTTTCCGCTTACCCAAATCAACTGAGTAATTTACCTTGAAGCGTGTCACGGAGAGCGGCTCTGTTACCTTTGCAACAACCGTTTCCGGTTTTTTTTCTCTACCGGAGTTTCTCTGGACCAATTCATTGAATGGCCACGCCTTCTCAAATTGGGCAATGGTCAATCCGGAGGCATTTACGTCAATATCATTTTGCGTGCCGTCAACACGGTAAAGGCATCGTCTCTTGTTGCAATTAACATGGGAAGAAAATTGCCAAAGGGCATAGTTGTCCCAATTGCCGATTGGAAACACCCCCTGAATATTGTCCTTGTAGCGGGCATACCAGAGCGGCAAACGTGAAAGGAGTGGATATTTTTTCCGTTTGGCAGCAATGCTCTTGGCAGTAATGTGATTGGTGTAAAGAACCGGATACCGGCCTAGTCTGGCCTTGATGTGACGCGCAAAAATCTCTGCATCCCTGAAAGAAATCCACTTCTCGGGATCATCATGTTCAATGTCGAGCGCAATAAAATCATCAGGTTGAGGATCTGCAAAATCAATAAAATGGTTGGCCTGTTCAATTGGATTGCCCGGTCTTCCCAAATGATAAGCACCCCACTTCAACCCCAGGTTTTTAGCTGCCGCTTTCCTGGTGTGATACAACTCCCGCTTGAGCCAGTAATTCTGGAATGTCTTCTTGCAAAGTGTAACCGCAGTCTCATCTTTCATTGGACATCTGTAGGATGGCGGCAAACCATCGCTTGATTTACCGATAAAGGCACGAATTTTTCTGTCTTTGACGACTTCTTTCCAGTCAATTGGATTTCGCTCGTAGGCGTCCAGGACCAGAGCCTGATCTTTTTCTTTCCAGGGCGCAATAAAATTGTTGGCTAGTGAAATTCCTGGAGAAGATAGCCCCAGCAGGATCAGGCTGAGCCAAACAATTGGATTCCGCATGAACCCCAGCGAATTATGCCCGTATATTTTGTTGCCCGATGTTTGCATTGACCAAAGCCCGATTCCCAGCAGGGTATTTCCACATAGTTAAGGAAACATGAGGAATTTTACCACCCAACGGCGTTTAACCGGCAAATGAAGACAAATTAAGTCCGGTGTTGGACCTACTATACATTCGTCGGTTCATTCGCTCAATCTCATTGATTTTAGAGGGTTAATACTTGAGGCCCACTCCAATATTCACACTTTGATCAGTGAATTCAATCTGATTGGGCGTGGGGTTTCCAAGAATGAAACTTTCATCCTGATAATCGGAAAAGCCGTATTCGATTCGCGCCGTGAAATTACCCGAAAGCTGAGTTTCCCATCCTGCCCCAAGTGTATACCCGTTCAATGTCTCGGAATCGGCGCCTGTAAGAGTCGCGGCATCCACAGAAGTCACTGCCAAACCGGCAAAACTGTAAATGACAGATTGCTCGAAAGCATACCCCAATCGTGCACGCAACGAGGCGTCCCATTCTTGTTCGACAGTAACTCCTGCCGAAGTACCATCACTGTCTGAATATCCCCCCAGTGCCTCAAGACCGGTAACCACGTTATTCTCGAACTGCCAGTTGTAGCCGGCATATCCGCCGATCTTTCCGCCTTCGCCGTCCACATCTCCCAAAGCCGCAGTTGCTCCATCCGCCGTGAACCAGTCATAGCTGCCGTAAACTCCGAGATAAAACCCGCCCCATTCACTGGTATCCACCTGCACTTCTTCAGGTTGCGGAATGAGGATATCCTCGCTGACCGCATCAGCTGCGTGGACTGCCGAAGCCAGCATCAAAATTCCCATTCCTGAAATTAGTGACTTCGCAATGACTGTCTGCATCATGTCGTCCCTTTCCATGCACATTGCCCCGCCATTTGAGCATTGTGAAAAAGAAATACGGCGATCAAAACGAGAAACGATGGTCTTTCGGTGACAACATTATGACCAAGCAATATGCTGACCTTTTTGTGAAAGTTGTCTCCGCCCCTGTTAAAACTCTGCCTGTCCACTTATATGTGCCCGAATGATTTTTTGGGCTAACCTGGTAATTTCCTGTATTCTAAATGACTGACATTATCTTTCTGGTGGTTGGGCTGGGCATTCTCGTTATTGGCGGGGATTTTCTGGTGCGCGGCTCGGTGGCGGTGGCGGAACGCTTGATGATCCCGCCTTTGATTATTGGTCTTACAATCGTTTCGCTCGGAACTTCTGCACCGGAACTTTTCATTTCTGTTCAGGCCGCACTCGCAGGATCCGGAGGGTTGGCAATTGGTAACGTCATCGGTTCAAATGTCGCCAATGTCCTCCTCGTTCTGGGTTTACCTGCACTCATCCACACCCAGTGTTGTCAGGAAAATGGCATCGGCCGCAACATCCTTGTCATGGTCGGCATCACGATGGTTTTCATGGGAATGCTGGCGAAAGGCTATTTGGGATTTTTTGATGGCGTAATCCTTATGGTATTGCTGGGACTTTTCCTGTTTGACCAATATCTTTCAGCCAAGAAACAAAGACCCGAAGAGGTGCACGATTACCATGAGGACGTTCCTGAACTCCCGTCCAGCTTGCCTTTGTCCATCGGTTTATTGTTGGGCGGTATAATCTTATTGCCGCTCGGAGCATCGTTCACCGTAGATTCCGCCAGGGCAATCGCCGGCAGCCTTGGGGTTTCAGATGAGATTATTGGCCTGACCATCGTTGCAATAGGTACGTCATTACCTGAGCTTGCAGCTTCACTCATGGCTGTGTTTCATGGCAATTCGAGTGTTGCAATTGGAAATGTGGTCGGATCAAACGTATTCAATATCGCAGCAATCATGGGAATAACGACATTAATCACACCCGTCGAAGTCAGCGCTCATTTGATCAATGTTGACATGTGGATGATGCTTGGCGTGTCGTTGTTTCTTGGTTGGCTCGCATGGTACAAAAAGCGTATCAGCAGACGTAGTGGAATAATCATGATGACCGCCTACATTACATACCTCGCAGCTGCATTCATCTGACAGGCCAAACATATGAAAACTGCATTCGTTTCAGGCGGAGCAAGACGAATTGGCGCCGCTATCGTAACAGACTTGGCGCTAAACGGCTTCAACGTTGCCATTCATGCCGCCTCGTCCAAGGAAGCGGCGGAAAAGTTATGCGATCTTGCGTTGAAGCAAGGCGTAAAAGCGTGCTCGGTTTCAGGAGACCTGACCGATCCGCAGGCGACCAGAAATGTTTTTAAAATGGCATGTGATGCCCTGGGACCTGTTGACCTTCTTGTAAACAATGCATCTGTTTTCAATGATGACAGCGCAGAAAACTTTGATGAGGAAACCTGGGATTCCCATTTTGCAATCCATCTGAAAGCGCCGGCAATTCTGGCGGCGGAAATGAACAAGCAGAACCTGTCCGATGGCCTGATCGTTAACATGATTGACCAGCGCGTGTTGCGGCTTAATCCGAATTTCTTCTCATATACGCTTTCAAAATCAGCATTGTGGACTGCAACCAGGACGATGGCACAGTCATTCGCGCCAAAAATTCGGGTAAACGCCATAGGTCCCGGCCCTACCCTGCAAAACGAGCGCCAAAAATCTGGTGACTTCAACCAACAGATAGATGGCTTGTTGCTAAAACGCGGACCAAAACTCGAAGAGTTTGGCTCCACAATCAGATATCTGTACGAGAACAAGTCTGTAACCGGACAATTGATTGCACTTGATGGCGGACAACATCTGGCATGGGAAACACCCGATATTTCTGACATTGTCGAGTAACACTCGATATTTTGGGACAACTCCACTAATTTCGCATCATGAGCGAGATTCCTGTCAAAAAACTGAAGCTGGTAGCGACCACGGGTGGAGCTGCGGACATCACTTGGGAAGAATCACGGCCGGAAGAAGCCGGGAAATCCGGCATGGAACTGATTGGCCAACTCGTAAAACGCCTTCCTAACTCGCCGGGCGTTTACCGCATGTTCGATGCCGATGGTGATGTTCTTTATGTCGGAAAGACAAAATCACTCAAAAAGCGGGTTTCCTCATACGCAAAAATGGGTGGGCACACCAATCGCATAGCCCGGATGATCCGGGAAACTGCAAGCATGGAATTTGTCACTACCCATACCGAAATGGAAGCGTTGTTGCTCGAGGCGAACCTGATCAAGCGATTACGCCCGAAATTCAATGTTTTGCTGCGGGACGACAAGAGCTTTCCATACATTGTGATTACCGAAGATCATCCCTCACCCGGAATATTCAAGCATCGCGGTGCCCGGAGCAGGAAACGGACCTATTACGGACCTTTTGCATCGGCAGGTTCCGTAAACCGAACATTGAATGCCATGCAGCGTGCATTTCTTGTTCGCACCTGTACGGATTCCGTTTTTGAAAGTCGGACGCGCCCCTGTCTGCTGCATCAGATAAAACGGTGTGCAGGTCCTTGTACTGGAGAAGTATCGACGGAAGACTACGCAATTCTGGTTCAGGAAGCGAAAGATTTCCTCACTGGAAAGAGCTCTCATATGCAATCCCTGTTGGCGCAGCAAATGGAAAAAGCCTCAGAAAATCTGGATTTCGAGCGCGCCGCTGTCTATCGGGACCGATTGTCAGCGCTTTCACATGTGCAGAGCCATCAGGGAATAAATCCACAATCCGTTAAGGAAGCGGACATATTCTCCGTATGGCAAAAAGATGGCATGACCTGTATTCAGGTATTCTTCTTCCGAACCGGGCAAAACTGGGGAAACAGGGCATATTATCCAAGGGCGGACAAGGCAATTGAACCTGGAGAGGTCCTTGGGGCATTTCTTGGCCAATTTTATGATGACCGCCCCTGCCCCAGGCAAATCTTGCTTTCTCACGATACCGGCGAACTGGAATTGCTAAGTGCCGCTTTTTCAGTGCGCGCCGGATACAAGGTCGAAGTCATGGTACCAAAGCGCGGTGAAAAGCGAGAACTCGTGCACCATGTTTCCACCAATGCGAAAGAAGCGCTGGAACGCAAACTCGCCGAAACATCCACCCAGGCAAAATTGATGAAAGGTGTAGCCGAAGCATTTGGATTGGAAAATGTACCGAACCGGGTTGAAGTCTTTGACAATTCTCACATCATGGGAACAAACGCGGTAGGAGCGATGATTGTTTCCGGCCCTGAAGGTTTTGCCAAAAACCATTACAGGAAATTCAATATCAAGTCAGAAGATCTAGTCCCCGGCGATGACTACGGCATGATGCGCGAAGTGATGACCCGTCGTTTTTCCCGCCTGGTAAAAGAGCACGGAATGCCGGAGGACCAAAAGGTGCCAGAAGGTGAGATTGGGGTTTGGCCGGATCTCCTGTTAATTGATGGCGGGCTCGGTCAGCTCAATGCGGTTTATGATGTAATGACGGAATTGGGCCTTGAAAATTCGGTGCCAATGGTTGGAATAGCCAAAGGTCCGGACCGGGATGCTGGAAGAGAAAAGTTCTTTATCAAAGGCAGGCCTTCTTTCATGCTGCCGGAACGCGATCCGGTTTTGTATTTCGTGCAACGCCTCCGTGATGAAGCCCACCGTTTTGCGATTGGTTCCCACAGGGCCAGACGAAAGAAAAACATGGTCAAAAATCCACTCGATGAAATTACAGGAATCGGGCCTGGCAGAAAACGTGCTTTATTACACCATTTCGGTACAGCAAAAGCGGTTTCAAGAGCCGCCTTGACTGATCTCAGGGAAGTTGATGGCATATCAGCACATATGGCGCAGGCCATTTACGATCATTTTCATTAGATAACAAAGAAACGCATTGAAATTTCTCGCTGATTAGGTTTTGAGTTAAATATGAACGAAATCAAGAAAGACCCACCGGCCCTCCTCTTGAGCATTCCCAATATGCTCACCATCGGCAGAATTGTAGCCGTTCCGCTGGTTGTCTTGTGTTTTTTCCTTGAGGGCAAGCTTCAGTCTTCTGATTTTGCCCGCTGGTCCGCACTGGTATTGTTTATTCTGGCAAGCCTCACCGACTTCCTTGACGGTTATCTCGCACGGGTCTGGCAACAGACATCCAACATCGGTCGGATGCTGGACCCAATTGCAGACAAATTGCTCGTGTCGGTTTGCCTGCTCCTGCTTGCAGCCGATACTGACAAAACTATTGCTGGTTGGTCGTTATGGGCCGCTATAATCATTCTTTGCCGGGAAATTCTCGTTTCTGGTCTACGTGAATATCTCGCCGAGCTGAAAGTAAGTGTACCGGTTACCTGGATTGCCAAATGGAAAACTACAATACAGATGATTGCTATCGGATTCCTCTTGGCGGGCTCTGCCGGTGACAAGATATTTCCCTACACCACCATAACCGGACTGACCTTGCTTTGGATGGCTGCGTTGATTACCATTTATACGGGATATGATTACTTCCGTGCCGGTTTGAGGCACATTATTGAATAGGGATAACCCGTGAAACTCATCTATTTTGCATGGTTGCGAGAGCGCCTCGGCGTCAATGAAGAGCTGGTTGATCTGCCCCAAAATGTAGAAACCGTATCAAACCTGTTTGACTGGTTGAAATCCCGTGACGAAATCTTCGCGGATGTATTTGAACATGCGGATATCATTCAGGTCGCCATCGATCAGAAGCATGAACACGACCGCACGGCCTCCCTGTCCAATGCAACCGAAATTGCACTGTTTCCTCCCATGACCGGGGGGTGATGGGTGATGGTAAAACCATTTGTCAAAACCCAACGGGAAGATTTCGATATCGATACGGAAATCCGGCGTTTGACCGGCAGCGACAAGAACATTGGAGCCGTTGTCACATTTTCGGGTTTGTGCCGCGATGAAGATGGCGCGCTTTCTGCACTGGAGCTTGAACATTACCCGGGAATGGCAGAAGCAGAGATCGGCAGAATTGCAGAGCATGCTGTTGATCGCTTCGAACTGAACGGAATAACAGCCATTCATCGCTACGGGGAAATCAGACCGGGCGAAAACATAGTGTTGGTGATTGCAGCATCGCGCCACCGCAAGGCTGCATTCGAGGGCGCAAGTTACCTTATGGATTTTCTGAAATCACGCGCACCATTCTGGAAGAAAGAACACGGATCAGACGGCAAGGCAGGAAATTGGGTTGATGCAAAGGAAACAGATCATGACGCACTTGAAAAGTGGCTTGAGAACTAGCCCCATTTCCTGTGCTGCTGATTTTGTATTTCCTGCACCAGCTTAGTCAGCCTTCCGCTTCAGGCTTGTTTTTCGGGAATTCGAACAATCAATCCGTCAAGTGCATCACTTACCTTTACCTGGCAAGATAGCCGCGAACTTGGCTTTTGCTCCCAGGCAAAATCCAGCATGTCTTCTTCCATCACTTCAGGATCACCGACGATACCAGTCCACGAATCATCTACATACACATGACAGGTGGCACAAGCACACGCGCCGCCACATTCAGCTTCGATTCCTGGGACAGAGTTCTTGATGGCATTTTCCATGACGGTTGTGCCATTTGCGGCCTCAACTTCGAACTTCTGGTCATCATGGGTAATATAGGTAATTTTCGCCATCTTGGTCCCTTTTCCTTGGCGGAAGAACATTCCACAGCGCCATGTATCACTTGTTTTCCACAAGTCAAGAAGCATCGAAACTTCGTATATACAAACTCGAAGAATTGAAAGATTAATTGAGAATTTTAGTGCAGTTTTGCAATGTACTCGGCAATCTTAGAAAATTCCGCTTTCATTGCCGATTGAGAAAATTTGCCTGACTCTTCGCTCTCAATGGCAATTTCAGCCAGCCTGAAAGCCCCGATACTCCGCGCTGCCCCTTTGATCGTATGGGCCACCCGCTTCACTTCGGCTGAATTGGAACAATCACGGGCCAGATCCAGATAACTTGGTATTTGCGCAGCAAACATGGAAAGGATTTCGTGTTCAAGATCTCGGTCTCCCATTGTGATCGACGAAATATGAACCAAATCTATCGGTTTTTCTGTCCCTGCTTGCCTGCAAGCCGCAAGGACATCCTTTTTCAGTGCCATACCCATTTTCAGCTCCGTGATTCCCCACTCAGAATAGAATGGGAAGCAAAACAAAACGTTAAACTCCGAATAAACCTGATGTTGCAGACGTTTTATGACCCTACGGAATATGGTTAACCTTATTTTAACTTTTTCGCTTCGGAGGGCGTGAATTTTATAATAAACTATTATAAAGTGATATTTTTCGAGGCGCGGGCGGATCGCAATATCAATCCGATGATTATTGACGAGGGTACGGAGTATGGCTAACAAGGCCAAAAAAACAACAGACGAAACTGCATTGGATGCAGTCGAAAAAGCATTGTCGATTGATTTCAACGAAGCAGACGAGATCGCCGAACCCGATCTTGCGGCGTTGGAAGAAAACCTCGCTGAAACGGCGAGTCAACTTCGAGAGGAAGTTTCCGCTGACGATGAGGAAATGCCGATTGTCACAGATGAAGCGGAGATTTCAGAATTTGACAACTTGGACGAACCGCTTGTCCCGGCAAATGATGAACACTCCGAAGAACTGAACAACCTTCTTTATGCCATCCAGCAAAAACCCCAAAGTCGCGCATTCTTGTGGACATTGCTTGCATCCGTGGTTTGGCTCGGGCTTTGCGCCTATTACGGGTATTCAATCGTATGGCCAGATATAGCAAAGCCTTTGACTTGGCAGTCGATTACCGGAAACATTGAAATAATTACTCTAGCGGCAATAGCATTTGTGCCACTTCTCCCTCTTTGGGGATTTGCCGTTATGCTGAGGCGAGCACAGGAAATGCGCCATGCAGCTGGAAACATGGTTCAAACCTCACTTAGGTTATTGCAACCAGAGAAGGTCGCGACGGATTCGGTCGCGACAGTTGGAACGGCAATCAGACGTGAAATGTCGGCAATCGGAGATGGTGTTGAACGTGCGATCGCAAGAGCTGGCGAACTTGAGTTCATGGTACAAAATGAAGTCATGAACCTCGAGCGCTCCTACGGAGACTCGGAAGTACGGCTGCGTCGTCTGCTGGAAGATATCAGTACTGAACGTGACGAAGTCATCAATCATGCGGAAAAACTGCGCACATCAATTTCCGAGAGCCAATCAGGGCTCACCAGTGAAATTGAAATCGCAAGTAACCGGATTGACGAGACTATCCGGGCAGCTTCTGGACAATTGACTGATACACTCGACAGCCACAGCCTTACGATTACATCGCGTTTGAATGAAACAAATAGCGGCCTCATAGAAACTCTTAGCCGCACGGGAGAGGAAATCACGAACAGCCTTGGCTCAGGAACCGAAAACCTGAAGTCCACGGTAACAGAACGAGTTCGTGAACTCTCGGAAGTTATTGCAACATCCGGTCAGGCAGTGGCCACACTCATTGATAGCCGCACCGCAAGTTTTGACACCACAGCCACCGATATTCATGACAAGCTCGACACCGGTAAAAGAGCATTCGAAATCACCTTCGATGAGCGTGCCGAGGAACTCAACCGTATCTTGGCCAGTGCCGGCCAATCAGTGTCCAGCCTCTTGAAATCAAGCTCTGCGGAGTTGGCGGAACAAAGCAACAAGATGGTAATGGATCTGGAGGACAACAAATCCAGGCTCGATGAAACACTTGGCCGCCAGGCGGAACAGTTTGGTGAACTTTCTCAGCTTGCTGCAGAAAACCTGACTACGGCGATCGAGACAGGCAGCAACCGTTTTGAGGAAAACGCCGTTAAGGCAGCACAACAGATTGAAGATAATATTTCAGTCCGGGCTTCGGATTTGGAAGGCAGGATCAATGAAATTGCGGGAAGTCTTGATCAGGCACTTGCCAACAATATCAGCAACATTGATACAACGTTGACTTCGAGCGGAAATAATCTCGTCAGCGCCCTTGGAATGCGAACAGAGGCGCTAGGAAAAGTCCTGCAGGAGCGTACAGAAACAATTGGTGAAACCATTGCCGAACGATTGTCGGGATTTGGGCAAAATCTTACCGGCCACGTTGACGACTCAGTTGCACGTCTGAGGGAACAAACCGAAGCGCTTCAGGAGAACACCAACGCGGTTGAGGAAGTTATCACAAAGCGCGTAAAGAGCGTAGAAGACACGATAAAGTCGAGCACTATAAACTTTGCAACAGGCCTGAAAGAACATCTTCAACATACCGCTGATAAATCGGCTGAACTTAATCAAGCCCTGGAAAGAACCTCATACCAACTGACTGAATCCGTTGAAGATTCTACAAGCCGGATTACCGGATCGGTAGAAACCGGAAGACAAAAGATTGCCGAAAGTATCGACAGCGGAACAAAGGCAATTACGGAAAGTGTAGAATCGGGAACGCAAACCATTTCTGAAAGTATGGATTCCGGGAAACAATCGATTTCCGATAGCATTGAATCTGGGAAGCAATCCATCCAGGAAAGCATTGCGGCTGGTAAGCAAACCATTTCAGATCAATTGAAGGACACCGACAGTAATCTGGAAATTCGTTTCAAGGAAGGATCGGAGCAGCTCTCCAATGCCATTTTCGAAAAACAGGAAGCTCTTTCTTCTGCACTTGAAGAGAAAACAAGCACTTTGCAAGATGCACTAAATGAACGCGCAACCAACCTGGCATCAAAACTGAATCAGGGCATCCATAGACTTTCATCTGCATTGGAGACAAAAGGCGATGAAGTTTCCGAGGATCTTGAGAGGAATGTAGCTAAACTGGAAGAGCGCATCAGCCTGACGTCCCACAGCGTTGAAAAGCAGTTTGCAGCCGGAAGCCTTGTTTTGCAAGAAAACCTCGACACCGGTCGTGATAACTTGGTTGAGGCTGTCTCTCGATCGGTATCCGAAGCGGGTTCGGCCATTGACAGCAAAGCAGAAAAGCTTTCGGAACTCCTCAATGAGCGTGCCACATTAATTAATAATACGCTTGGAAAATCACTTGTTGATACCCAAAGGGAGCTGGAAAGCCGGACCGGCGAAATTAATGAGTTGCTTTCTAGTCGGACATCAGAATTGTCCGAAATCATTGAGAGAGATGCAAAACCGATCATCGGTTCAATTGAAGCTACAGGCGAGGCGATTAACAATCGCCTGGCAAGCATGAGTAAGACAGTTGCCGACGAAGCCAATGCCCTGTTTTCAAATCTGGCAAATTCCAACGAACACCTTGAAGCCCTGATCAGCACAGCAACAAATAACCTTTCCCTGATGCAGGATACGCTGGGCCAGCAAAGTAGCGGTTTTGCACGGGCAGTTGAGGCATCCAAGGCGGAGCTCGAGGAATCCAACCGTGTCGCCAACGAAGTTGAGGAAAGATTGCAGTCAGCTTCAGCTAACCTGTTGCAAAACATGGCCAGCATTGCCGGACGGCTTGAGGCTCAGGGTTCAGTTCTTCAGGATGCAACGCGTCTAATTGATACTGCGCAGGCGAATTTGGGTGAAACACTGGACGGCAAACAACAGTCGTTGCAAGAACTTGCTGCAGGTTTGCTTTCCCGCAGTGAAGAAATCAACAACTCAGTGTCCTCTTTTGCCCAGATGATAACCGGGATGATCGATGAAGTTGGCGACAAGTCAAGAATTGCAGGAAATGCTGTGGCTTCAGATATTTCAACAGCAATTGAGGATGCAACTTCCCGATTCGGGGACTCTGTCGATGCAATGCGCAGCGCGTCAGCTACAATCCGAAAGGAGCTCGAGGAAACCCGAGAGCAGATGCGTCGGGGTATTCTGGAGCTTCCTGATGAGACATCCCAAAATGCTGCAGCCATGCGTCGTGTCGTAACCGATCAGATTGCGGCTCTCAAGGACTTATCCAGCATCGTGGAACGTTCCGGCAAGGTATTGGATACCAGCACCGTTGCAAGACAAACAAATGTCTCCGGTGTTAGAACGGTTGCAGCTCCACAACAGGTCTACAGCACACCTCCGACAGCAGGTTTTCCACCTGAGACCAAGGCAAATCAACCAGCCGCGGCCGGGACGGAGACATTGCGCAACCCTCAACAGGCCCTCAATCCTGCCCCTACCCCACAACCTGCGGCGCGTGGACAACAAGATCGCTCTCCATCCAGTTCCGGCTGGGTAAGTGATCTGTTACGGCGTGCATCACAGGACGAACCAAAACCGCGCCCTGCGCCGGTACCTCTGCCCGATACCCGCTCACCTGATCATTTGGTAGAATCGCTCAATTCTTTGTCTATGGATATTGCCAATGCCATTGATCATGAAGCTTCAGTTGAATTGTGGGATCGATATCAACGCGGTGAAACCAATGTATTCACACGCAGGTTGTACACCCTAAAAGGTCAGCAGACATTCGATGAAATTCACAACAAATATCATCGTGATGTAGATTTCCGTAGTGCAGTTGACCGTTATATCGATGATTTTGAACGCCTGCTCGCCGATGTATCCAAGGAAAGCAATGGCGGAACAATGGCGCAAAATTATCTTACTTCCGATACCGGCAAGGTCTACACCATGCTGGCGCACGCCGCCGGTCGCTTTGAAACTTCCTGATCGGGTAACCGGCCCGGTCAGGCGCTTATCACATCACAAAACATTTGCGGGTCCACATTTCCACCGGATATGACCACCGCTACGGATTTACCTGCCCATCGGTCAGAATATTTCAGGAGTGCTGCCAATGCCGCAGCTCCTCCGGGCTCGACAACAAGCTTGAGATGTTCGTAAGCAAATCGCATTGCATGCTTTGCATCTCCATCTGAGATTGTAAGCCCGTCTGACAAGTTTGCACGACCGATCTCAAAAGCAATCTCACCTGGTGACGGGGTGAGTATCGCATCACAAATCGACCCGCTCGTTTGTGGATTTTGCTCAATTTTTCCTGAAGCAAGTGATCGTTTATAGTCGTCGAATTTTTCCGGCTCTACGGTGTGTATCTGCGCATCATCGAATGCGGAGCGAATTCCAAGACAAACTCCGGCTGTTAATCCACCGCCTCCAGTACAAACCAGTACATGGTCAAGAGCTATTCCCTTGGTAACAAGATCTTCCGCTGTTTCCAGTCCAACTGTACCCTGTCCCGCAATAACATTTGGATTGTTGAAGGGATGCACGAGCACAAGATCGTTTTCCTGCCTGTAAGTCTCGAGGACCGCCTCGCGATCTTCACTTTCCCTGTCATAAAACACGACCGTGGCACCGCTGGCCTTGGTTCTTCGCACCTTGATTTCGGGAGCATCGCTGGGCATGACAATCGTGGCATCTATCCCGAATATTGCTGAAGCTTCTGCGACTCCCTGAGCGTGATTGCCAGACGAACTGGCGACAACACCTTTTGACTTTTCTTCATCATTCAACAGGCTGATTGCGTTGTAGGCCCCTCGGAATTTGAAGGATCCTGTCCTCTGAAGGCATTCCGGTTTTAAGTAAACAGTTGCACCGCTGACTTTGTTTAAGGTCGCATTTTGCAACAAAGGTGTCCTGAAGGCTTCGCCGCTGATGCGAATGGCTGCTTCCTTGACGTCTTCAACGGTGGGAATACGCATTGAACGGTCCTTTTCAAGTTGTAAACAAGTTATTTCAATAGAATTCACAGCACACAAACCCTCCTTCAACAAGCAGACAATTCGAATAATTTTTTATTGAAACTGAAGGATTGAGAATTGTCTTCACATTAATTTCAGTTTCACAGGTTCAGTTCCCTTGCGGCGGGTTACTGCATTTACTAGGTTGGGCGCGAAAACATCATTGGAATCTGGCACATGACCATCAGAAAAGACACAATTGACGCCATCGGGAATACTCCTTTGATAAGGCTGCGACAGGCGTCAGAAGCCACCGGCTGCGAGATTCTTGGAAAAGCGGAATTCATGAATCCAGGCCAGTCTGTAAAAGACCGGGCCGGCCTGTTCATAATCAAGGACGCAATTGAAAAAGGTCAGCTGGAGCCCGGAGGAACCATTGTGGAAGGCACTGCGGGCAACACTGGAATTGGCCTGACAGTCGTAGCGAACGCGCTTGGTTACAAGACGGTTATTGTGATCCCTGAAACCCAGGCCCAGGAGAAGAAGGATACCTTGCGCCTGATGGGTGCCAAGTTGGTGGAAGTACCCGCTGTCGCTTACAAAAATCCCAACAATTACGTTAAGCTTTCCGGCCGATTGGCTGAACAACTGGCAAAAACTGAAAATCACGGGGCCATTTGGGCCAATCAGTTCGATAATGTTGCCAACCGTAATGGCCATGTTCGAACGACTGCACAGGAAATTTGGCAACAGACAGAAGGCAAAATTGATGGTTTTGTTAGTGCTGTAGGCACAGGTGGCACGCTGGCGGGCGTGAGCGCTGGACTTAAAGAGCATGACAAAGACATAAAAATGGCGATTGCGGATCCCATGGGTGCCGCGCTTTATGAATTTTACACCAATGGCGAATTGAAGTCCGACGGAAGTTCCATCACTGAGGGAATTGGCCAGGGCAGGATAACCGCCAATCTCGAGGAATTCTCGCCGGATTTCGCTTATCAGGTGCCTGACTCCGAGGCTATTCCGATTGCATTTGATCTCCTGGAGCACGAAGGCCTGTGCATGGGCGGATCGACTGGTATCAATGTTGCAGGTGCGATGAGACTTGCCCGCGAGCTTGGTCCGGGGCATACGATTGTGA
>JBPCWL010000056.1:0-2526 GCA_051009575.1 Rhizobiaceae bacterium | reverse complement strand
CAGATGCCCGGAAACAGCTGAGCGATGAAACCTGGGATTATATTGTCGGTGGTGCGGAAACCGAGACAACGCTAAAGAGAAATCGATTGGCCATTGACTCGCTGGCCCTCCGCCCCCGTGTTTTACGCGATGTCAGCGATGTCCAGACGAAATCGGTCGTCCTCGGGCAGGCATTGCGATTACCTGTCATCCTGGCGCCTGTGGGATCCCTGCAGGACATTACGGCCGGTGGCGCTATGGAATCGACATTGGCGGCAGCGGAGTTTGGCGCCCTGCATATGCTTTCATCTTCGAGCGTTCCGGGTCTGGAGGAAATTGCGGCAGCAGCAGATTATCCGAAAATTTATCAGCTCTATGTGCGAGGAGACCAGGCCTGGCTTTACGATCGTATCGAGCGGGTTATTGAATCGGGTTACATTGCCCTGTGTCTGACCGTCGATCTGGATTATTATGGCCGGCGGGAACGGGATCTGGCCAAAGCCTATACGCCGACGGCGAGAACGAGAGATATCGGTGAAGAGCATCAGGAACGATTGTCCTGGTCCGACATCGAACTTATCCGCTCAAAATATGATATTCCGATCATCCTGAAGGGAATTGCGGATCCCCGGGATGCAAAAATTGCTGTCGAGCATGGAGTTGTCGGCGTCTATGTTTCGAATCATGGCGGCCGTCAGCTTGACCAAGGCAAGGGGTCCCTATCTGTGCTTCCCGAAATTGTCGCTGCCGTCGAAGGGCAGGCTGAAATAATCGTCGATGGGGGATTCATGCGTGGAACAGACATCCTCAAAGCCCTGGCTCTAGGAGCCAATGCAGTGGGTATCGGACGTCTGCAGTGCTATGCCCTGGGCGCGGCCGGTGCCGGGGGGGCGGTGCGCATGCTGGAACTCCTGGAGGATGAGATCATACGAGCTCTGGGAATGCTCGGCCTGACATCTCTGGATGAGCTGGACAGTTCTTTCGTGGAACCTGCGGATCCCGTCGGACTGTTCGGAACAGAGGCGGGATTTCCTCTCCTCCGAGAAAATTATTGAAATGATTTATGGCAGTGCAATCGGACTTATTCCTCGCAATGGCGGATCAGGCGGTCAATGAAAACACCGCATTGTTGCAGCTGCTCCAGGGAAACGAACTCATCGGGTTGATGGGCCTGAGAAATGTCTCCGGGTCCGCAGATCACTGAGGGAATATTGCCGAGGCGAGCGAACAGGCCGGCTTCAGCACCATAGGATACCTTTGAGACGGAATTTTTCTGAGCAATGGACTTTGTCAGTGAGATGAACGGATCATTCTCGTTCATGTCCAGATCTTCATAGGCTATGTCCGGTGCAAACTCTATCCGCGCTTCCGGCGCAACCACCCGCATTTCCGGTAACAGCACGTTTTCCCCAAAGTATTTCACTCGATCAACGAGATCGTCACCTTTGTCGGCACCGATGAACCGAAATTCAAACTCGAACCGGCATGTATCCGGAATGATGTTGACCTGCTGTCCACCAGATATGACCCCTGTCTGTGCCGTCGAATGGGTGACATCGAACAGGGGATCAAAGGGACCGTCCGTCTTCAGGCTTTCGGCAATGTCGCGAATGTGAGCAATCAGGCGGGCTGCGAATTCAATGGCATTGACCCCGTTTGCTGTCAGCGAAGAGTGTCCGGTTCGGCCCGTTATCTCGACCGCGTAGGATCGCTTGCCCTTATGGCCGATAACGACGTCCATGTTGGAGGGTTCGCCCACAAAACATCCGAGTTGTCGCGCCGGAGCCCGGTTCAAATGATGAATAATATCGCGGACACCGATACAGCCGATTTCTTCATCGTAGGAAAGGGCGATATGCAACGGGACTTTGAGATTGGCGGCGCGCATTTCCGGTAGTTTGGAGAGGATGACGGCAATAAAGCCTTTCATGTCCGCGCTACCCCTCCCAAAAATCTTATCGTCACGAATTTCCGCTTCGAAAGGGTCGCTGCTCCAATTTTTCGGATCCGCAGGAACAACGTCCGTATGTCCGGACAGGATGTAACCTGCATTCTGGGATGGCCCTATTGTTGCGATCAGGTTGGCTTTCGACTTGTCGGCACTGTAAATGCGTTGATGGTCAATATCGTGGGCACCCAGAAGTTCCTCGACATACGCAATTAGATCGAGGTTGTCCTGGCCCGTTGATGTGTTGAAACCAATGAGATCTTTGAGAAGATTTATCGAGGGATTTTCCATATGGGGGCGCAATTACTGTCGGATCAAATTCTCAGCTATGGACCCCTCGATTGTGTCGACCAGTTCCGTATGGGGTATTGAATTGATATTTGACCGAGCCAAATCCTTCAAATTCTGTATCGCTGGTGACGGTTCAATACCGGATAAATAACAAAAAGTCGAATAGCGATATATTTCCGGTTCAAATGGGATTGGTGTAAACGCGTCGGGCAAAACATTATACATTGGCAAAGCGGTCGCAATCGCCAAGCCAACATTCAATTATGAAAATAATTGTTTGAGATCAACGTCACGATCAAAATCAGCAC
>JBPCWL010000055.1:0-3297 GCA_051009575.1 Rhizobiaceae bacterium | reverse complement strand
CTACAGCAAATCGTTTGACAGCAACCTGCGCCTGTTTTGGATCTCCGCCTGTGTCGAATTTGACCAATTTAATTTTTTTACCGTTTATCCCGCCTGAGCTGTTGATCTCTTCTACAGCAATATCGATTGCTGTTTCGGACGTACGTGCGCTTGTAGAATATGGACCAGTTTTGGCCAATGATGCTCCCAGGACAATTTCATCAGCCGCTTTTACAACAGTTGAACCCGGGTTCAAATAAAGCGCAACGATTATTGCGAACAGTAATGTCGCCATTCTTGAGTTTTTATGCATTTTCTCTCCTCCTGAAGATTTTACAGCACCACGGTTGAAACACCGGTTCAAAAATTTAGGATTATGTTTCACCAAAATATGCCTGATTTATCATTTTATCTGACAATAGACTTTGTGAAGTTCCCGAAGCAACAATTTTCCCCAACTCAAGAACATAGCCTCTATGAGCATATTTCAGCGCCATGTTTGTATTTTGCTCGACAAGAATAATTGTTAAACCTTCCCGGTTCAATTTTTGAATGTACTCAAACAATTGTTGCACAAGAATGGGACTTAGACCCAGTGAAGGTTCGTCAAGCATCATTATCTTCGGCTTTGCAAGGAGTGCCCGTCCGATGGCTAGCATCTGCTGTTCTCCGCCCGATAATACCGACGCCAGCATATTTTTACGTTCAGCCAGATTTGGAAAATACTCGTAAATAGCTTCGAGTTCAAAAGACAGATCTTCGTTGTGGCGACAATATGCTCCCATGAGCAAATTTTCATGAACACTTAAACTGACAAAAATCTGTCTTCCTTCGGGGACAAGTACCAGACCATTAAATACCCGTTTAGATGCACTCCATTTACTGATTTCCTGACCATCCAGACTGATCGTTCCATTTGTCGCTCTGGTTGTCCCCTGAATGGCTTTCAATAAGGAACTTTTTCCTGCCCCGTTAGCACCGAGAATGGTTATGATTTCTCTTTCTTCCAACTCAATATCAATCGATTTCACCGCGTGATTTCTGCCGTAGTGAATATCTAAAGATGATATCTTGAGCAACATCTTGACCCGTTCCGTATTAGGTATTTTGCGAAGTTTGATCGGTTCCCAAATAGGCTTCCAATACATTTCGATCCTTGCCGACTTGCTCTGGAGTACCCTCAAATATTTTTTTGCCAAAATTAAGTACGATCACATGATCAGTGAGTTTCCTCACAAAATTCATATCGTGTTCGACAATTAACAGTGTCACCCCGGTTTCAGAGACTTTTTCAAGCATTTTTCGCAATTCTCTGGATTCAACAGAGTTGAGGCCCGCTGCGGGTTCATCCAGAAGCAGTAATTTTGGATTGGACATCAGTGCCCGTACGACTTCAATGCGTTTCTGAACACCGTAGGGTAGCTCCTTCACATTTTGACCGGGATATGTTCCCAATCCAGCATTTTCCAGAGCCTGCTCGGCCCGTTTAAAATCCCTGCTTTTGTTGAATAGTTTTAACGGTCGAAATAATTGATCAGCTGCTGACGCAAGATGATGTTGTCCCAATATCACATTTTCCACCGTGCTCAGGTGGGGCATGAGCCGGATATTCTGAAAACTCCGGGAGATTCCATAGTCTATTCGTTTTCGCGGTGGAACGGCAGATATGTCGATGCCGTTTAGTATAATTTGACCTCTATCCAGGGGATAGATTCCACTAAGGAGATTAAATACAGTTGTCTTGCCAGCTCCATTGGGACCGATTAACGCTGTTCGACTACCTTCAACAATTTCAAAGGATACATCGTTGATGACACTCAGACCGCCGAAATTCTTGTGAATGTTGGACAAACTCAGCACAACAGACATTTGTCAATTCTTTCCTTGAGCAGAATTCCACTGCATGAACGAAAAATCGAGGAGGGATCTGGTTATGATGCCTTCGGGGCGGAAAACCATCATCGCGACAATTATCGTACCAAATACCGCAAAACGGGCATCGCCAATAATATCAAACTCGGTTATCTCGCCGAATGTCCGCAGCAATTCCGGTACGATTGTGAAAAATAAGGCACCGACAATTGGTCCCCAGGCTGTCTGTGTTCCACCGATAAGCACATAAAGCAAAACAAAGATACTAAACAGGACATTCCAGTTTTGCACTTCTATATAATCAAATTGATGCGCATACAGAGCCCCGGCGAGGCCTCCAAGGAATGCTCCCACCGTAAATGCACCGACCTGAACTATGCGTGTATTGACACCAAATAGCAGGGAAACGCTTTCATCATCATGGATTGAGCGCATGGCCAGACCGAACCTGGTGGACATCAGAAAAAAAACAAACAGGATGACCAGCAAGGTTACCGGCAGCAACACTTCGAGTTCCGCATGAGTCGTAACAGGAAATCCGGCAGCGCCACCAACAATTTCCAAATTCAAGACTATTCCGGCAACAATTTCAGCGAAAGCAAATGTTGCCAATATCATGTAAACGCCACGGGTGCGAAGAATCGGAAATGACACTAAAAATCCGACAGTTCCGGTGATGATGGCTGCGGCGGGGATGGAGTATAATATTGACCAATTCATTCCCACATCATCCGAATTAAGAAATGCTCCGGAATAAGCCCCAATTATCATGAAACCGGCAGCACCCAGATTGAGCTGACCTGCGGCAGCCGGTAAGAATACCGAATAAGCAATGATCACATTGAGACAAAGAATTGCAATCATGCCTGTCAAATAGGCACTCATTAAAATTTCCCTTTTCCAATATTGGTGTGCCCAAACAGACCTGTTGGTTTGAAAATTAGCAACACAAGCATCAATCCCCAGACAGGAACCTTGACAATGTCAGCTCCCCAGAAGTGAATGGAAAGAACCTCTACCATGCCTACGATCAGACCTCCGGCGATAGCCCCCCATATATTTCCCAAGCCGCCAATAACCATTCCAGCTATCGCATTGGTAGCGACATGATCGCCGACATAGGGACTCACATTCTGATAGTTTATCGTGAACAGAATTCCCGCCAGCGCACTCATGAAGCCTGTAATCATGAACACAATGGGTACAATTCGACTGACATCCACACCCATCAATATAGCGGCATCCGGATTTTCAGCGATACACCTCAAAGCTCGGCCTAGACTTGTCCGTCGCAATATCAAGCCGAGGAAGTACACAAGGGTAATCGACAGAAGTAGGCTTACGAGTTGCGGAATACCAAAAATGAGCCCTCCCAGGTTGAACTGGGCATGTGCAAATGGAGAATGAAACGACATGGGGTCTGTTCCCCAAGCCATTATGACGAGA
>JBPCWL010000054.1:0-2824 GCA_051009575.1 Rhizobiaceae bacterium | reverse complement strand
GAGAACAAACCCCCATGTGCGAATTGTTTGCAATGACATGTTCAAAACCCGCTACTGTTACCTATTCTTTGAATGAATTCGCACTGCATGGCGGATCGAAATACAAAAACAATTCTGGCTGGGGGATTGCTTATTTCAGAGATCGCGATGCCCTGACAATCAAGGAACCTGAACCGGCAAGTGATAGTCCATGGGTGGATTTTATCGCCAATCAGGGCGTGGAGTCGGATTGTGTCATCGCCCATGTGAGACTGGCTACCGTTGGCCAGCCCAGCCTCGAGAACACACACCCGTTTCGGCGGGCACTTGGGCGGAGGACGCATGTGTTTGCACATAACGGTACTCTGCATGGTCTGCACGACCAGCAGGATCTGGCAGAATTGGACCGTAAGCCGATTGGCAGCACCGATTCGGAACTTTCTTTTTGTATTCTGCTGGAGCGAATGAATTCCGTATGGGGGGATGGATCTGAAATACCTGATGTCAAGCAAAGACTGGATGTGTTTGCGGAGTTTGCGTCGGAAATGGCTGAATACGGGAGCTCCAATTTTCTCTACAGTGACGGCGATGCTCTTTTTGTTCACGGACATCGGCGAATATATGAGGAAAATGGCGGGTTTTCAGAACCCCGGGCGCCGGGCCTTTCGATGCGCAACTGTGTTGCCTGTCAACAAGGGCCTGAATGGGATGTGGCCGGATGCCATATCTCCATGGGCCACCAAAAGACGATGTTGTTTGCATCGGTTCCCCTTGATGACGTTGGCTGGGAGCCTCTGCCCGAACGCACGGCAATTGCCGCATCCCTGGGCGAGGAGGTTGCCCGTGTCCAGACCTGACAAGCAGTATCCATCGATGAATCTATAGTGAATTAGCAAGGGCCTGTCAGAAGACTTGTCAATGGAAAGTTCCAAGTGCAAGCTGATCGGGAAGGAGTTGCCCAGTGTTCCGCTTGTCTGGCATTTTTATCGGCTTTTTTCTTTTAATGGTTCTCCCCGCAACGTTGCTTGCGGGGCCTGGCAAACAGGTGCGTGACTGGCACGTCTGGTGCGATGATGTTTTAAAATGCACCATGCAGACCGGCAATGACAACGAGGTCTGGGGATTTGGTTTCATCCGGGAACCTGCCGCCAATTCGGAGGCAGAGCTGTTTCTTTCTACATCGCTGAAACCAAAACGTGGCAGTGTTATCGATATAATAATGGATGGCGATGAAGTGAACCGGTTCTCTTTAAAAACGGACAAAGGCGCCTTTGAAGAGGGGACTTGGAAATTTTCCGGTGTAAATGTTGAAAACCGGATTATGAACGCGATGATGACCGGAAATAAGTTACTGCTGAAAATTGAATCATCAGACGGCCCAAGGGATGTCCGTCTGTCACTCTCGGGGGTTACTGGTAGCGCGCTTTTCATGGATGAAGTACAGGACCGGATCGGCAATCGTGATGCCCTCCAAGCAACGGGAGATGGAGAACCAAAAGATGCAGTGACACGAGTAATGGTTCTGAAATCCGCCAGTGACTTGCCAGCAGAGGTTTTATCATTCTGGAAAAATGACACGGATTGGTGTGGTGAAGGCAGCAACGACGAAGATGATCTGATCGCGGATTTCGGCGGAATTGTAATTACGGTGGAAAAAGGCAGCCAGCTTTTTGTATTGCCATGCGGATTGCCGGGTGCCTACAACCTGGTTCAGACCGTACTGGCATTCAGCGAGGAATCGAAACGGGTCAGGACCGTGACATTTCCGATCATGGGACAAAAGGGGCCAACCATCACCGAACACGCATTTAACACCAGTTGGGATGACAGGAAATCTACTTTGAGCGCATTTTACAAAGGCAGGGGACTGGGCGATTGCGGCAGGCGCACCGTGTGGCATTGGGAAGGCGGCTATTACTCCAACTTTGAACTGCTTGAAGAATATTCAAAAGGTGAATGTGATGGAGTGTACGATGACTGGCCAAAGCTGTGGCCACAGAAATAGAATTCATTCTGCGGCAGTAATTCTGTAAATTGCACCATCGCTGTCATCAGTCAGAAACCACAATGCCCCATCAGGGAATGCGCGTACATCGCGGATTCGCCCGTAACTTTCGTCAAACAACCGTTCTTCATGGACGATTTTGTTGTCTTTGACTTCCAATCGGACAAGTAGTTCGAATTTTAATGCGCCGGCAAATAGATTCCCTGTCCATTGGGGAAGAAGGTTGCCTTGATAAAAGTCAAATCCTGACGGTGCGATAGAGGGGTCCCAGTAATAAATCGGCTGCTCCATACCGGGGGCCGAGGTGCCAACACCGATTTTCTTGCCGGAATAATGTTTGCCGTACGAAATGACCGGCCAACCGTAGTTTTTTCCCGCTTTGGGAATGTTGATTTCATCCCCGCCCTGCGCGCCATGCGCAAGGGTCCAGACTTCGCCGGTATCGTCGTTCAAAGTTGCTCCCTGGGGATTGCGGTGACCGATAGACCAGATTTGTGGCAAACCATTTTTACCGTCTGCAAATGGATTGTCTGGTGGAACTGATCCATCCGTGCGGATCCGCAATACGGATCCCGCTCCATCGAAAGGATCTTGCGAACGTTGCGGTGTGCCGCGGTCTCCGATGGTGAAAAAGAGATTACCTTTCCCGTCAGGAACGATACGGGAGCCGAAGTGAAATCTCGACCCATTCTTGTCTGCGAGTGAAAACAGTATTTTTACATCGGCCAACCTAGGGATTGGATCAGTTTCGAGCCTGGCGCTTGCAATAGCAGTGCCAGTCGAACCCCAAATATCCGGGTCGGAAAAGGTAATATACAATTTATTATTTTTGACGAATTC
>JBPCWL010000053.1:0-2784 GCA_051009575.1 Rhizobiaceae bacterium | reverse complement strand
GTCCGCGCCGCAATCAATTCGATTTCCTCCCAACCAGCCTGGATACGAGATCCGGGTCGAGATTAAGCAGTGCAGCGGCATTTTCACCTAATATGAGAGCTTCCTGGTCTTCACTCAAGCCCTTGGTCGACTGCACATGACCGACCGGATCCGGCTCGGCCATATCGTAGGGATAGTCCGTACCCATGACAATTCTGTCGGCGCCCCAGACGTCCACCAGATATTTCAACTGGTGATCGGTAAAAACCACGGTATCGAAATAGAGCTTCTTAATATACTCCGAGGGAGGTTTGGAAATATTCTGCCGGCAGTCCTCCCGCAAATCAAAGGGATGGTCGAACCGTCCGGCATATGCCGGAATATAGCCACCGCCATGGGCAACGCATATTTTCAGTCCGGGGTAACGCTCCAAATAGCCATCGAATACAAGATGACCCACGGCGAGAGCGGATTCCAGGGGGTGGCCAATAAGGTTGCGAAAGTAATTCTCACCAAATCGTTCCTTGAAACTCGTGCCGATGGGATGCAGGAAAAGAACAATGCCCCGTTCTTCGGCGCGCGCGAAGAAGGGCTCGATATCGGCCCGTGTCAGATCCTGTCCGTTGACGTGGGAATTGATCTCAATTCCCTTGAACCCAAGCTCATCGATGCAGCGATCGAGCTCCGCCACGGCGATTTCGGCATTTTGCAGCGGCACTGTTCCAAGGCCCACGAACCGGTCCGGATAGCTGGCGACAAATTCGGCAATGCGGTTGTTGACGACCTGGGACGTCTCGCGGGCAAAATCCGCGGGATAAGCATAATTATATTGATAGGGCGAAGGCGACAGAGCCTGAATATCCACGCCCTGGGCATCCATATCCTGTATGCGTACCAAGGGATCAATCAGCTTGGGCATCAATTGCTCACGGGATTTGCGATTGATTTTCGCTGTGAGTGGATTGTTATCGATTTGCGCTGGCGGTCGCTGGTCTTCCGGAAAATCCTGTACCATATTATCGGCAGCGGGGACATGGACGTGGCAATGAATATCAACCGTCAGATGTTTCGATTTGTGTTTGACTGTTTGTGCGTGACCGTGATCCGTTTCCGGAGAATGATGGGCGCATGAAAAGAACATTGTTGGGGAACCTTGGCTGGAAATGGCGGGAGCTCAAAAAAACGAATTCGGGCTATGATTTAGCTATTTTTCCCTGATTTGACAATATTTTCAACAACCGGCTCGTGGGGGTGCTCTCCCACCGGCTGTCAGCTCGATGGTTCTGTCGGGTTAATTATCGGGTACGATGCTATACTGGACTGGGAGATTCTTACTGTGCCGCAAGATTTATGACATTCCCCGGCTGAATGCGGACACTCAGGCGCAAAAAGAAATCGTGAGTCCCGACAACCGAATTCCGAGGTGTGGCAACGGCACGAAATACGGATACGGATTTGAATCTTAACGGCAGTGTACAGGAGACAAAGCTCGCGGCCTTGCTGCCCTTGGAGGCAACAACCTGGGAAGACGTGCAGAGCTCTCCGTTGGCCCCGCCTCCGGCTCCGGAATAAATCGCCAATGTGATCGGTTTCTTTGTTTTCGCAGTAGACGTTGCGTTGAGGGTGGCCTCAATGATCGCAATTTGATTGTTGCGAGAGCCCTTCAATTGTATTTCAACGCAATTGTCCGAACGATTCTTCAGGGCATTTGCGAAATAGACATTGGAACTGGCCGCCGTCACCTTATAAGGACCGCTGCACTTGGCGCGCGCTGCAGTCTGTTTTTTTATAGACTTTTCCCACGGGAGTTTTGATTGGGGACCGGCCTGCCACGGTAACGTTTCTTTATGCTGGGCGGCACTTTGAGCGACGAGTTCGTTTGGCGACAGAACAAACCAGTACATCCCAGACGCTATAACAACACAAATAATCGATAAAATATTTTTCTGCATTGGACTTGTCCGTTTCTAGAAAGGAGATCGGGCCTTCACTCAGAAAACTAATTCGAAATCGAATTCAGCATCTGCCGCCACCAGGCATCTTTCGCCTTTTTCTCCTTCAATTTTGCTGCCGCCGCTGCTATTTCAGCCGCATCAATTTGTTCGCTTGTGGTCTGTGCCTGCCAGGGAAGAGAACCGCTCTCTTGAACCATAGTTGAAAAAGAATTTTTTGCTGATGTTTTGGACTTGGAAGTCTTTGGATCAGCTTTTTTGGCTGTTTTTTTTGTCGAATTTCGCTGAACCGCGGCTTTAGAAGTCGAATTCACAGAATTCGGGGTCGTCCGGACTTTACTTTTGGTCTTCTGAGCTGAAGAAACCGAACCAACTACTTTTTTTTTTCCGCTGAAGCAGCTTGCTTTTTACTTTTTGCCGCCGACTTCTTTATGGGATTCTTTTTATTTGCCGATGGTCGGTCGGAATTACTTTTGTTATCGGGCTGGGTGGAAGCGACGGTTTGAGCCGGCGAAAGATTGACACCCAATCCGAAAAGTCGCCAGCGATTTCCGACTGCCTGAAAAAGAAAATCAAAATTTATTTGTTCCGGTTGAGTGGGAATAAATCCCGTTAAGCGCAACAGTCCGTTGTCAAGAATTTCAGGTTTTCTCACTAACTTCGGGTTTATGAGAATTATCGAGGATAAATCAATTTTACGAGCCCGCAACTCAGTGAATGACATCGTTAGTTTTGCAGCACTATTGCTGAACTGAAAATTTGGTGCACCGAGATCCCTCAGGACCGTATAATTGCCGGTGACATTTGCATTGTTCAACGCGAGAATTGTCGAACGTATGAGAAGGTCCATGAC
>JBPCWL010000052.1:0-13921 GCA_051009575.1 Rhizobiaceae bacterium | reverse complement strand
ATCGAACGCTTCCTGAAAGAGCGAGAGGTTCAGGCCGTGCTGCTTGCTCATGATGAAGTGAAAACAGCTGCCGAAACTCAGGAGCTGGTTGACGATTGCCGCAGTCGGGTCAAAAAGGTCGAAGAGTCGATCATC
Organism: Rhizobiaceae bacterium; assembly: GCA_051009575.1. Lineage (GTDB taxonomy): Bacteria > Pseudomonadota > Alphaproteobacteria > Rhizobiales > Rhizobiaceae > JAALLB01. Next base: position 13,786 of record JBPCWL010000052.1, on the reverse strand, counting down.
GCCCACATCAAGGCAGAACCGGGTATTTCCTTCATCGACCTTCGTGACAAATGCTGCGACGACCAGGACATGGTTCGAGAATGGCGCGCGCTCGTTTCAATAGACGCGAGTCTGAAAGATTTCAGTAGTAAAGGTCTGGTCGAGCAGCGGGATGGTGGTTGGCATTATGTCGGCTAATCTTCCTGATTGCGTTGTTCTGGGTTCCGGAACGATGGGGGCTCAGATTGCACTTTCCCTGGCTCTCGGTGGGGCGAAAGTCAGTCTTTGGGGGCGTCGTCCCGAAACTCTGGCACCGGCCATTGGGCGTTGCGCGGAGGGATTGGATTTTTTGGTGGGTAACGGGCTCGCCGACAACTCCGATCGCCAGAACATCCTCAGCCGAATTCAAGGGGAACCCGATCTGCAACAGGCCGTTAGGGACAAGGGTTTTATCATTGAAGCCGTGGCGGAAGACATCGAAGTCAAACAGCAGCTCCTTCTCCGTGCCGAACGAGATTGCTCTGCGGATGTGGTACTTTCCTCGACCACATCTGCGCTGAGTGCAAGTGCCATTCAATCAGCTCTTAACAATCCGGAACAATTCTGCATTGCGCATTATGCGCAACCCGCACATCTGGTCAAACTGGTCGAAGTTGTTCCAGGAGAAAAGAGTGCTGGATCTGCGATTGAATTTATTACAGACCTGCTCAATTCTACCGGCAAGACCCCGGTCCTGTGCCCGGACATTCCCGGTTTTCTTTGGGCGCGCATACAACACGCGGTTCTCCGGGAATTTGCAAGTCTTGTTGGTAAGGGGCTGGTGACTGCCGAGGCTTGTGACACTATTCTCAAACAGGGCTATGCCGCACGTTTACCGGCAATGGGCGCCTTTGAACATGCTGACCTGGCTGGGCTGGACTTGTTGAATGGTGACGCCGCTAAAGCGGTGTGGGCCGATCTTTCGAATGTGAATGATCCTGCAGAAACACCGGTTGGGAAATTGTTCTCTGAGGGTCATACGGGTATGAAATCCGGCTCCGGATTTTATGACTGGAATAAGCGGGATCCGGAAGAGTTCAAACGTAATCGGGACGAGGAAATCGTCCGCCGGGTGAAAATTCAGGCAGGAGCCCGCGTCGAACTGGATTGAGAGATGCGGCTCATTCAGGCTTGATGAGCACTTTGCCCGTGGCACGACCCTCTGCCATCAGTTCGCATGCGGTCTGAGTCTCCGAAACCGGATATCTTGCAGCGGTTATCGCTTCAAAATTGACCGAGCCTGTTTCGATGAGTTCCAAAGCGTCGGCAAACTCGTTGGTAAATAGTATAGAACCGACACACAACACTTCCTTGAGTGCATTGAGGTGTAAGTTGATGGGAACGTCACTCGGTTGGATAAGGGATAATATGGAAATTGTTCCCTGTTTTCTGACGCAGTCCAGGGCCAAATTGTAGGCTTGTGGAGAGCCGCTGGCTTCGATCACAACATCAAAGGCATTGGCTAGCGCCTCCGTGTCTTCCTCGCCAATGACATAGCCCTGTTGGGCTCCGACCGCCAATGCGGCTTCAATCGAAGAGCGTTTGAGATCTGTGACGTGCACGTTGGCTCCCCTGGCATCAGCGGCTACTGTGGCCAGCAGGCCCATGGGACCGCAGCCGGTGACCAGAACGCGATCAGATTCCTTGATCTTCCCGCGATTCACAGAATGCATCGCGCAGGCCAGGGGTTCAGCAAATGTGAGATGGTCCGCTGAAACATCCTGGGAAACTTTGTGACAGCATTTTGCGGGAAAATCGAAATAGTCGCGAAAAAAGCCGTCTATGTGCGGCTTCGTGGTTGCCGAGCCAGGAAAGCGTTTGGTTGGGCACATGTTGATGTTCCCGGTACGGCAATTTTCACATTCTCCACACTCAATCACAGGATTGATCGCAACCAACTCACCGGGTGAAAAATCATAACCATTTGAATCTTCGATATAACCGCAGGCTTCATGTCCGAGCGTGACAGGGTAGTCCAGGTAAAATCCCGCATTTGCGAAGTGCCTGAAATAATGCATATCGGTGCCGCAAATGCTGGCAGAGGCCAATCGCAATCTGACATGATCTGGTGCGATCTCTCCGGGCATGTCGGCCTGTTCAATCACAATCGCGCGCGCGGCGGTGAGTAGAGATTTTGTGTACGACATCAGCTAAAATCCAATTGAAAATCCACCATCGACCGGCAGAACCACACCGTTAATATGCGCGGCCTGATCGCCAGCGAGGAAATACACCGCATTTGCGATATCTGCAGGCTGACCAAATTTATGACCAGGAATTCGGCCTTCGATCTTTGCTCGTCGCTCGGGATCTTTTTCCAGGATCGCACGGGTCATATCGGTTTCGATAAAACCCGGAGCAACTGCATTGCATCGGATACCAAAAGGCGCTGCGTCGACGGCGATTGACCGGGTTAATCCGACAACGCCTGTCTTCGCGGTGACATAAGCGGCGGCTGTTTGCAGTGCCATGATACCACCCATTGAAGAAATATTGATGATCGCGCCACCGGTTTTTTTTTGCAGTTGTATATAATGACCGCTTACAGCGAACATTGATTTTAGGTTCAGCCCGATAACCTGATCAAACTCCTCAGGCGTCACCTCCCAGACGGGTTTTTTCAAATGCATCCCCGCATTGTTGACCAGGACATCCAGACTGCCCGCAGATGCATGTATGTCGTCGAGAAATTGTCCACTCAGGTCCGTACTCAAGTCACACGCGACGAATTCAACATCTCCGGAAAGTCTGTCTAACTCACCTTTCGATCGGGCAATAACATAAACACGATAGCCTTCCTTCAAAAATCGTTCGGTCTGAGCCAGGCCAAGCCCCTTGTTGCCACCTGTAATTATTGCAGTTTTCATTTCTGACTCGCTTGGTGATGTTCATAGATCGCATTCATATCTTGCAGGAAAGTATATTCATCCCGGTCTTTAATAAAGAAGTCGGGTAAAATTTCACAGATATCATCAACGAAGGTGAGAAACCATTTGTCGCGCGGTCGTGTCCAGGCGTTTTCCATGGTATGGCGAGCCCCTTTGAAAAAACCGGAATATCGAGAATCATTGCCTTTAAGAATCCAGGTTTGCCGGTGAGCCGGCTGTCCTTCGTTTTCCAGGTAGATGCCCGATTGCACAGGCTCGGATGTTACCCATTCCGCAAAATTTTTTGCCTGGTCGGGAAAATTGGTAAAAGACGAAACGCCAATACCTGCGCCGCCCAGTGTGCCGCCGATAGATGTGTTGTTCTGGAAGCCGGGTAAGTCGCAGTAAACCAGCTGGTATTTTCTGAAATCAGGACGCGAATAATTGACATACCCGAATAGACAAGGTGAGAAATCAAACTCATCTGTAGTCGCCAGCATTTCCAGAACATCTATGGGATTCCAGTTTACAGCTTCCGGCGGTCCAGATTTATACAATCCTTTCAAAATGGCGAGGGCATGGAGGCCAATTTTCTGCGAGCAAAATTCTTTATGGGAATAAGGGAGATGTTTTTCACTTAAACCGGCGATGAGCGTTAGAAATGTGTCAAATGCATCAACCGGAAGCAGAGGCGTAACGAATGATGCATTGTGGGAATTATTGGCCAGCAACTCCCAATTCGGAATTTCGTGTACATGAAGATCCGGGCGCTTAACAGCGACCTGGCAAGCGGCATCTATGGGATAGGCCCAGAGTTCATCACGCCAGATGTAACTTTCAAGACTTCCACCGAGAGATGCGGTTTTAGCATCCGGCGGAACGGGAAGAGGCAATAGGCAGTTCTTGTCGGCAATCAATCCTACATGGGGATGATCGAGTATAATGAAATCGTAGTCGGCAGCCAGCTCATTAATGGGCGCGTCCGCAAAGGATTGTAAACTCCTGCGGTGCCAATTGATTTGGATACCGTGAATCTTTTCAAATTCGGCACTAGCGGCTTCAAGTCCCTGATAGCCTCTGGGATGGTCCCAGGTGATTCCGCGAAGTTGTGCAGCATTCATTGGTCACTCCAAAAATAGAAACGAATAAGTAATATAAATTTGACTTGTGGTAAAGCGTTTTACCATGTTAAATAATGAAATAATCTGGGGTATTAGTAAATTTGAATAGGGGCTTTGACTCCGGTCTTTGAATGCCGGCCTGAAGAGTGGGCATGCATGAAATTGAATCCGTGCGATTTCCATTAAACGGCTATAAGGTTCAAATTCCAGTCGATCTGAGAGGATCGACGAATTGGAGAGGGAAAGACGAAAGGCGTCAAAATGAGAACGAGCAAGAACCGGATTTTAACCACTCATGTTGGCAGCCTGCCCCGACCTCACGATCTGTTGGATATTCTCAAAGCGCGGCTCGATGGTGAGAAAATCGACGAAACCGTATTTGCTGCTAAATTGTCCGAGTCGGTTGACCAAATGGTCGGACTGCAAAAGGAAGCGGGCATCGACATCGTGGCTGATGGCGAGATGTCGAAGCCCGGGCACGCGGTATACATTAATGAGCGCCTCGAAGGTTTCGAAGTCAGGCCGGATGCCGATCTTGGCTACTATAGGAAAGAGAAGGAAACCTTTCCCGAATATTATGAGGACTATTTCCAGCGCGCTCATTTAGGGGGCGCCATTGCTGATACGGCTCCCATGTGTTGCGTCGGAGAAATCAAATATATAGGCCATGACGCCCTGAAAACGGATCTCGTCAATCTGCAGGCCGCGGTCGACAAGTTCGGTTGCGAAGAGGCCTTTATGCCTTGCGCCGCCGTTACCGGCGTTGGCTTTAATGAATATTACTCTACCGAAGAAGCATATATGTTTGCGCTGGCGGATGCACTGGCCGAAGAATACAAGGGTATCATTGACGCCGGATTTTTGCTGCAGGTGGATGACCCTTTCCTGCCCCATGTGTACATGGATGAAAACCTTGATGAGAAAGAGAGAATTGCTAAAGCCTCCATGTATGTGGACGCGGTAAACCACAGTCTCAAGGGTATTCCGGAGGAAAAAGTCCGCTTCCACACCTGTTACGGGATCAATCAGGGACCGAGAATTCATGAACCGGATCTGCCGGACATGATCGATCAGGTGCTGCGCGTGAATGTAGGGGCTTATTCCTTTGAAGCTGGCAATCCCCGCCACGAGCATGAGTACCACCTTTGGGAAACCGTGAAACTGCCTGAAGGAAAGCTGATTATTCCCGGTGTGATCACCCACGCTTCCAGTGTCGTCGAGCATCCTGAATATGTGGCCGAACGTATCGTGCGGTTCGCAGAAAGAGTTGGACGCGAAAACGTAATTGCCAGCACGGACTGTGGATTTTCATCACAAGCCATGTACAAGACCGAGGTGGAACAGCGTGTCGTGTGGGCTAAAATGAATGCCATGTGCGAAGGTGCGAAGATCGCGAGTGACATTCTTTGGCCGTAGATTCAAAGAGACATGGCGAAGGGTGCTCGTGATGCGTGGGCATGAATCCGTTCTAACGGAATAATTGGGTTAGGCTAGAATTTCGCATAGAGGTAAAATTCAGTCGCCGAGAACAATCGCTCCCTTTTTTTGAATGACCTTGGAGGCAAGCCTGTGACCCGCCTGCAGGGCTTCTCCGATTGTTTCATCTCTCATATTGGAAGCAAGGAACCCGGCATTGAAACTGTCACCGGCGGCAGTCGTATCAACAATATTGGTGACCTCAGAGTAATTTACCTTGCCGGTGGCTAGCGATAAATCGAGGGGACCGGAAGCTCCTCTTTTCAAGGCGCCATAAGAGACACCCGAAGAACGCAGTCTCTCGACTACCGCATGCTCAGATGTATCTCCGAACAGAGCCATTTCATCATCAATGGAAGGAAGGGCAATGTCAGAGAGCGCCCACATGGCCGAGGCTACACGGCGTGCCGTTTGAATATCTTCCCACAATTGCGGACGAAAGTTGCTGTCAAAGGCCACCAGACCTCCTGTTTTTCGGTATTCCCTGAGAAACTCAAGCACTGCCGAGCGGGTCTTGGCCGGTAAGATGGCCATGGAGATGCCAGAGATATAGACGATGTCGAAATCTTTCAGCGCGCGCATTTCAATCTGGCAGGGCGGTGCAAACAGGGTTCTGGCCGCGGATTGGGAGCGCCAATAGGAGAAGCTGCGTTCGCCATGCCCATCGGTATCGATGGCATACATCCCGGGCACCAGATCAGGTCTGATTTCAACGTTGGACGTATCAATTCCATGTGCGGTCATTTTTGAGAGAATGCGCGTTGAGAAACTGTCTGTTCCAATAGCTGTAAAATAAGAGACGGTCTTGTCCAAGGATTTGAGCAGGTGTTTTAAGTACACAGCCGTATTGAATGTATCACCTGCTACACCAAGTGCAGCCGAATCTGTACCGGTCATCACGATCTCAATCATGACTTCGCCGACACAGGCAATTCTGTTTTTTGAACAAGAGATAATATTCGCCATTCGAAGCATTCTCTACGGTTTAATTTGGCATGGATTCGTAACTTATTTGGTTCCATCTCAGGGCGGGAAAGCGTAGTATATATGACGGAATTATAGAATTGAAACGGCTCTTGTTTCTAGTCGTCCCCAATAAAAGAATATTAGCATGTTCCCAACCCAGTTAACCGACGAAATCAAAAAAAATATTGAGATAAGTCCCATCGTTCCGGTCATCGAAATTGAAGAAGCTGCAAATGCAGAACCTCTCGCCCGGGCCTTAATGAAGGGTGGTATTGCGATTGTCGAGGTGACGTTAAGGACAGCGGCGGCGTTAGAGGCCATCGAGAGGTTTGCGAAGATTCCGGACCTTTCAGTGGGGGCAGGTACGCTCCTCGTACCTGCGCATGTGAAGAGTGTCGTCGAGGCGGGTGCCCGGTTTGGTGTTTCGCCCGGTGCGACGGATGAATTGATAGAGGCTTGTGGCAAAGCAAGCCTGCCGATATTACCTGGTGCAGCGACGGTATCCGAAATGATGAGGCTCTCTGACCAGGGTTTTGTTTACCAAAAATTTTTTCCGGCCGAAGCCTCAGGTGGAATTCCGGCGCTGAAATCGATCGCGGCCCCCTTGCCTCATCTCTTTTTCTGTCCGACCGGGGGTGTTTCAAAGCAGACCGCCCGGGATTACCTCGCTTTGCCCAACGTTTTATGTGTTGGGGGGAGCTGGATTGCGCCGCGTAACCTTATCCGTGAGCAGAATTGGGAGAGTATTGAAGAAAATGCGCGAAGTTCTTTGGCACTGTTAAAGGCTAACTAATTTTGATCGGAATTTCAGCCACTTCAAAATCACAAATAAATCTAAAGAATTCGCTCTCTCTCGTGCAGTGCGGAAATCGGAAAAGAAACTTGCACGCAGAGCACATTCTGCCGATGAAAACCGACGTCAGGCTGAGCCGTCCCAGTCATCCTTGATTTCAGGGAAAAAGACCATATCGCCCTTTGTATTGATGGGCGGCACCGGCCATTGGTGCCCCCGTGTAAGGGACAATATTCTGTTGGGAGCTGGGTTGAAGTCGCGTGCAGGTTCACCCACGAGCTCATTGCCGTCGATCCACTCCAGATCTGAACCATAAAGCTCCGCAACAAGCTGGTTCTGTAGCTTTTGCAGCACATCCTGATAATCCGGATTGTCAGACAGGTTGGTCATTTCATTCGGGTCGTTCAACAGGTCGAACAGATGGAAGGCGTTGCCGACGGGGTAGTAAATCAGTTTGAACTGCTTATCCCGGATCATGCGCGAGCAGTGTCCGACTTCGCCAAATTCACCGTATATTGTCTCTCTCTTCTCATTTCCGACCATCGACAAACCTTCTATCGTATTCGGGCTATCAATGTCCGCCAGGGCCAGCAATGTCGGCATGACATCTCTGAGACCCACAAGGCGTTCGTCTATCCGGTTGAAGCCGACACGGCGGCAATTTTCAGTGCCCATGAGGATCATCGGAATAGCGGTCGACCACTCATAAAATGTTTGCTTAGCCCACAAATTGTGGTTGCCCAGCATATCCCCGTGGTCCGAGGTAAACATGATGATTGTATTATCTAGAATACCCTCCTCGCGAATAGTGCCGATGAGGGATCCGATCTGTTGATCGATGTGCGTACACAAGGCATAGAAAGCTCTGCGGCAATTTCGAATTTCCCGTTCCGTATAGCCGCCACGGGCTGCAACTCCCTGCAAATGATATGGCAGGTTCGATGTTTCTGCCGCCCACGATCCGACAAAAGGCATATCGATTTCAACATCATCATAATAGCGCAGAAACCGCTCCACCGGGACGAGGGGTGGATGCGGGTGTCGGTAGCCGAGATACCAGAAAGCGGGCCGCTTGGGATCCCGACGCCGGATCGTCCGTGCCATGGCGTCCGTTGCCCAGTTGGTGGCGTGTACGTGCTCGGGTAGGTGCCAAGTCGCAGTTTGGTAGGCATTGTTGCTCATACCATGGGTGAATTGCTGTCCCACATATCCTTGGTCTCCGAGAAAAATCTCATAGTCATCTGAAACCCCGTAGAGCGTACGGCCCTCATCATCTAGAAGTACATCATCAAATCCGATGCGATCGCGCTGGGGATAGGTATGGGTTTTGCCCACCGCATAAGCCTGGTATCCAGCAGATCCGAATGTCTGAGCCAGGGTGGGAAGGTCTGGCATCTCTAGACGCGGTTGGAATGTCCGATCGCCGTGGGTCTTCGCACTTGTGCCAGTCATCAGTGTTCGTCGGGCAGGAATGCACACGGGGTGCTCGGAATAGCAGTTGGTGAAACGAACACCGTTCTTACAGAGCTGGTTTAGAACCGGGGTATGGATCGCTGAATGACCTGCGGCACCAAGTAATGACGCTGACCAGTGGTCGGTGACAATAAGGAGAACATTAGGTTGAGTCATTAATCCTGTCCCGTTTCATTGTTTTTGTTTGCTTTCAGACCTGTGAGCGTTGGCAGCACAATAATTAGAATTGTCAATCCAAATATAATGAGGGCAATGGGGTCGAGGAGAAATTCCCAGACATCTCCGCTTGTGCTGATCAGTCCCTGACGCAATTTTTCTTCGAAAATCTTGCCCAGAGCCATACCGATGACAATGGGTGCCAGGGGATAGCCTGAGAAACGCAGTATCAGCCCAATCGTGCCGGCGACAACAGCGACGATTATATCGACGGGGTTACCTCTTACGACGAAGGCGCCCACGAGGGAGAAGAGTAGAACCATGCCCATCAGCAGCGGCTCCGGGGTTGCCAGAATTCGGGCAAATATTTGAGCGCCCCACATACCGATAAGGAACATGATCAGGTTGGCAACGAGCACGACCAGGAAAGCACCGGTCAAAATTTGAGGATTATTGTTAATCAGGTCAAATCCGGGGACCAGCCCTTGGATGGTCAGGACACCAAGAAGAACAACCGTACCGCCGTCTCCCGGAATGCCAAGGGCCAGGGTCGGGACGAGGGCGCCACCAGTCACCGCGTTGTTGGAGGCTTCCGAGGCGATGATGCCATCGGGCTCTCCCTTGCCAAAATTATCCGCGCGCGGTGACGTTCTTCTGAGTTCAGAATAGCTGACAAACGTGGCCGCTGTTGCGCCGGTACCGGGCAGGATACCGATAAAAGTGCCGATGACGCTACTTTGTAGAAATTGGATCCAGCGCAAGCGTATCTCAGCCCATTTGGGCAATCTGAAACCGACGTTCGTTACATCTGGTGCCTTGGCCGCAAAATAGTTCGCGGCCCGGTAGTAAACTTCCGAAAGGGCAAACAAGCCGATCAGTACAGGGATCAGGGCGAGACCGCCTGCGAGGAAATCGGTTCCGAAATCAAAACGAGTGTAACCGGTCAGGTCATCAGGCCCGATGGTTGTGAGAAAGAGTCCGATCATTCCCCCCATCAGGCCCTTCACCGTGCTGCCACGGGAAACCCAGGCAATACAGGTGAGGGCAAAAAGGATCAGAGCGAAAATGGCCGAAGGACCAAAGGCCACTGAAACGCGAGCGAGCGACGGTGCAGCAATAATCAGCACAACCAAGGAAAACAGGCCACCGACAAGAGATGCGAGTGTGGCCCAACCGAGTGCCAGGTCGGCATTCCCGGCTTTGGCCATGGGATAACCATCCATCACAGTAGCCGCGGATTGGGGGGTTCCCGGCGTGTTGATCAAAATCGCCGATATAGATCCGCCGTAGACCGAGGTTACATAAATTCCGAGAAAGAGTGCAATGGAAGCTTCCTTCGACATGCTGAAGGTAAAGGGGAGGGCGACAATCAGGGCGGCGACGGTTCCCATTCCGGGCAGGGCGCCGGCAAATGTTCCCCAAATCGCACCGATCAGGATGGCGACGAGAACGTTAAAGGTCGCAAACTGGTCAAGGGCGCTGAGTAAGTTTTCCATAATGACCTAAAAAAAGTTAAACCAAGGCGATTTGGGCAGCAGCAGCTCGAACACAAATGTAAACATCGCCCATATTATAATTGGACCGAGAACACTGAGGATCAGAAGCGTTATGTAGTTTCGATAGCCAAATGCCAGGCAAAACAAGAAAAAGCCGGGAATGGTGGCGAACAGGAAACCCACATTGATCATGGCAAAGGCCGTTCCGCTGCCAATGACCATGACAGTAAGGAGCTGTCCGATCCGGACTGAACCTTCAGTTTCGGATGGGGCGGTTTCTTGTGATCGCCAAGCTGAGAACACCGCAATTCCCGCCAGCAAGATCCAGACAACAAAATAGACCCGCGGGGCGAATGTCGGACCTACATCTCCACCAAATGTCGGGACATCAAACTCTTCTGAAAAGGTCTGGACGAGCAGAAAAACCGGCAGGATCAGGAGTATCGTAGAGACTACGAGATCGATTTTACGAGACATTTCTCAATCCGATCAGATTATATGATCGTCCCCGGTCAGCTCAGGCCATTGCTGAGCTGCCGAGAATTCTCTGTCGCTTCTTCAATACAGTCAAATCTTACTTGATCAAACCAGCTTCTTTGAGTAGTTCGCCGTTGAGTTTGAAGGCCTGCCGGAAGAACGGTCCGAATTCGCCCGTTGGCATATAGCGAATGAGACGTTTCGCTTTCGCCATGTTGGTTTTGAACGAATCTGTGCTGACGGCCTTTTCGCAAGACGTCGACAAAGTATTGACGACGTTGTCGGGAGTCCCCTTGGGCGCAAAAAACCCGAACCACACAGAGACATTCACATCATGTCCCAATTCTTTCAGAGTTGGAACATCAGGGTGTTGTTTCGATCTCTGGCTATCGAGAATGGCAATGGCGCGCCAACCGAATTTGGAATCGAAATCGGAAAACCAAGTGGTTGCGTCGGCACGTCCACCGTCGATTTCCGTCGCGATGGCACCGCCACCTTTGGTCGGAATGTATTTAGCCTTAATTCCAAGTTTTTTATCGAGTGTCAGGCTTGACACATGCGCCATGGATCCAGGACCAGCGCCGGCAAATTTGAGAACTTTGCTCGATTTTGCCTGCTTGATGTAATCGTCAACTGTTTTGATTGGCGAATCTTTTTTCACGACCAGATAAAACGGGCCCTGCGAGACCATACAGATCGGTACCCAGGAGTCGGCGTTGTATTTCGTTCGCTTGAGGTGCGGCTGGGTGGTAGTTGTTCCTACGGGCATAAATCCCAGACTATAGCCATCGGGTTTGGCTTTTGAGAGCTGGGTCGCCCCTATCGTGCCACCGGCTCCGGAAACATTGGTAACGACAATATTCTGACCCAGTATTTTTTCCATTTCAGCAGCAAAAAAACGGCCAGGAACATCTGTTCCGCCACCGGCGCCAAAAGGGATGAGCATCGAAATCGTTCGTTCGGGATAGTCGGCCCGAACCGGGGAATTTGAAAACAAAGTGAAAGCCAAAACTATGGCAAGCAATGATCGTATCATGATCTCCTCCCTACATATTTGCTTGTCAAAAAAGGTTAGCAATTGCCTGTTCAATCGTCTATTGTTAGAATGTTAGCGTCTAACATTTGCAAGGAAATGATGTCGAGTTTGGCCATTAAGTGGCAGTTTTATATGGGAAAATAAATGAGATCGCGCCGTACATTGCGCGATGTTGCTGAGGTCGCGCATGTCAGTGAGATGACCGTCTCTCGGGTCCTGACCGGCAAGCCGGGGGTGGCACCGGCGACAAAAGAAAACATTCTGAGGATCATTGATGAACTCGGTTATGTTCCGAACCGCTTGGCCGGATCGTTGGCGACATCGCGGTCCAATCAGGTTGCCGTGATCATTCCTTCCCTGATCAATAATGTGTTCCCGGAAGTGACTTCGGGTGTTGCCGACAGTCTCGAACTGGCGGGCTACAATGCTGTTGTTGGCATCACGGATTATAATCCGGTCAAGGAAGAAAGCCTGATCCGATCGATGATGTCGTGGCGACCGGCAGGTTTTATCGTAGCGGCACACAATAGTACAACTCGGACCCACAATATGTTGCGTAATGCCAACATACCCGTGGTCGAGATTATGGATATTCCGGACGAACCCATCGACATTTGCATCGGCCTCAATCAGAAAGAGGCAGCCAGAGCTCTTGCCAGACATCTTGTAGCCAAGGAGTACCGGTCTTTCGGTTATGTCGGGTTGAGTGATAGGGACTCCAGTGCCGCAAAGCGCTTCAGTGCCATGCAGGAGGTATTGCTGCAAACCGATTTGTCGATTGAACATCGAGCACTGTTTGATCAGCCCCCTGACATGGTCATGGGAAAACAGGGTGTTATCGATCTTTTGGCTGAAAATCCGAATCTCGACGTCGTGGTGTTTTCGAATGATACCGCTGCCATCGGTGCCTATATGCATTGTATCGAAAAGGGGATCGAGGTACCGGAACAATTGGCTATTGCCGGCTATAGCGGTCTAAATACCGGTCAGATTATGCCCAAAAAACTCACAACGGTTGTTACCAAAAGATATGAGATCGGACGCCTGGCAGCACGGGCGGTTGTCAATGAACTGGATGGACAAGAGGTGACGCGGCTTGTCGATCTTGGATTTGACCTGATCGAGGGAGAAACGGCTTAGAGTATGTTGGCACAGCAGCTTGATTACAATAATTTGGAACCGGTTTTGAAATGTGATTTTCCCCTTGCACCGTTGACCTCGGCTGAATTTACCCCTGGATAGCCAATGGGCCCTCCTCAAAATTCGATACGTATATCTATCCTCTAAATCAGATTATTTCGACGTCTTCAGAATCATTCAATCGGACAAGTCTTGGATGAAACCCCTCAATCTTCTTAGATTGTCCGATAACAATACAATCCAACGCATCGGCCCAAAGTTCGAGTGCTGCCCGTTTTTCTGCATCGTAATCATATTGGTTGTAAGTTCCATCGGTCATATCTCCTTTGCGTAGGCCTCCGTGGTTCAGAACCCGTTCTCGAACATCCCTGGGCACACCAAATTTGCTCATAAAGGATCCGGCTGTTCTTCTGAGGTCATGAACTGTTACATCTCGAATTTCTAGGTTCTTTCTGACGCGTTCCATCGCCTGGGTCACACTTCGTGGAGAGATGTGATTGTGGTTATAGGGACTCGGGAATACAAATGGGCTATTTCCAGAATCACTGACTGCATTGCAGAGCAACGTGTGTGCCTGAGGACTGAGGGGGACACGATGCTGCTGACGGTTTTTTGCACGTCCACTACTGACCGTCAGTACGGGGTCTGACTCATTCAGATCTAGTTCAGTTTTCTCAATACCGCAGATTTCAGCGCGACGCTGACCTGTCAAAAGTGCAAGCTGAATAATACAGCTGATGGAGGTATCCATGGGGGCTGAACCATCC
>JBPCWL010000051.1:0-15302 GCA_051009575.1 Rhizobiaceae bacterium | reverse complement strand
ACCGACACACCAACACCGTGCAATCCACCTGAAGTTTCGTATGCACCAGAATCAAATTTTCCACCCGCATGAAGTGTTGTCATAATTACTTCCAGCGCGGACTTGTCTTTAAATTTGGGATGAGGATCGACCGGAATTCCCCGCCCGTTATCGCTAACGGTCAGATAGCCATCAATGTTGAGATCAACTTCAATCCAGTTGGCATGACCAGCAACGGCCTCATCCATGGAATTATCGATTACTTCTGCAAACAGGTGGTGTAGTGCTTTTTCGTCCGTTCCGCCGATGTACATTCCGGGGCGTCTTCTGACGGGTTCCAGTCCTTCAAGGACTTCAATATCCGATGCAGAGTAGTCTTCTTTGGCATTAGAGCCAGATGCTTTCTTTCGAGCAGGGGCTTTTTTTTCAGATGAATCGTCAGAAATATTAGCTGTTTCTGTTACCGAAAAAAGGTCGTTTGCATCATCCATTGATTTATTTTCCGCATCATTCAAAAAGAATCACTCCTGAAAGATAATATGACCGGCTTGGAAAATCGACCTTCCTGTCGTTGTTCATAAGCCATAATCACGGATTATTCGTGACAAAGGTTGTCAGCCGGATTTTGATAATGTTTCATCGTTGCTCAGTAGTCAGGTATTGTCCGCAACAACGAAAATAGTGATATTTTTGGCTACGCGGTGATTATTTTAACAACAAAATGATCAAGCTGTACCCGAAAGCTAAAAAGTCCATTGCATACTTTCTATCGGCGCTTACTCGGGCTTGCTGGGCTAAAACTGCTGACAAGCCGCATCTAGTGCGCTTATTGTACCATCCAATGCTATCTAATGAGGTAAAATGTGTCCGAGAATTTCCCAGTTCGTTTCACTGAAATTGTGCGCGACCTTCCTGCAACTGTTCCATTTGTTGGACCAGAGGCACAGGAACGCAGTTCCGGAATTAAATTCAAGGCTCGTCTGGGGGCAAATGAAAGTTGCTTCGGACCGTCACCAGCAGCGATTGAGGCAATGAAAGAAGCGGTAGCGGATACCTGGAAATACGGCGATCCTGAAAATCATGATTTGCGGCAGGCGATTGCTTCATATCATGGGGTTCGGCCCGATAATGTCATGATCGGGGAGGGCATTGATGGTTTGTTTGGCAATCTGGCCCACATGTTTGTAGAGCCGGGTGTTCATGTTGTTACGTCGCTAGGCTCTTATCCGACATTCAATTTTCACATAAAGTCACGCGGGGGGGAATTGCATTTAATTCCCTACAAGGAAGATCATGAATATCCTGAAGGGCTGCTTGCTAAAGCGGCAGAGTGCGATGCTGCCTTGATGTATTTTTCTAATCCGAACAATCCGATGGGGACATGGCGGACATCGTCAGAAATGCAAGACATGATCGCTAATTTACCGGTACGGACCATCCTTGTCCTGGATGAGGCATATATCGAATTTGCGCCAGATGGAATAGAACCACCAATTGATGTTTCCAATCCTCAGGTGCTTCGTTTCAGAACCTTTTCAAAGGCTTATGGAATGGCAGGTGCACGGGTTGGTTATGTTTTGGGGCATCCTGATATCATTGTTGCTTTTGACAAGGTCCGGAATCACTATGGAATGAACCGTACCGGTCAAATTGGTGCCCTTGCAGCCCTTGAAGACCGGGATTGGCTCAACAGAGTCGTCAAAAAGGTTGGGAAAGGTCGTGAACGGATTACAGAAATTGCAACGGGGTGTGGGTTGGCCACGATACCGTCGGCCACCAATTTTGTCACCATTGATTGCGGAAGAGGGCCAGATTTCGCCAAATCTGTTCTGACGGAATTGTTGCAGCGGGGAATTTTTGTAAGAATGCCGGGTGTTGAACCGCAGTCACGTTGTATCAGGATAAGTGTTGGGA
This sequence comes from Rhizobiaceae bacterium, assembly GCA_051009575.1. Lineage (GTDB taxonomy): Bacteria > Pseudomonadota > Alphaproteobacteria > Rhizobiales > Rhizobiaceae > JAALLB01. The sequence continues at coordinate 13,409 of JBPCWL010000051.1, read as the reverse complement.
TGGATCATGAACTGGATTTGTTCGCGCGGGAATTACCGGATGTTCTTAAGTGCGCCGGTTGATATTGGCATGCGGAACTGTTTGATTTCACTCCAAATTCTCAAATTCCGGTTCCAGGCTAAATGGCCATAAACAAGCTGATACTTGAAGCGATAATCATTGCCACTGCCACAATAGCAATGCTTGCAGCGGAATGTTCTTCTGCTTGAATGTCATCGCGTATCTGGTCATGAGGAAATGTCATTTTCTTACCTTCCATTTCAATAAACTCAATATGCGCCTGATTGTCAGGCCATGATGTGTCATTGATCACAGTCCGGAACATGATTTAAAACTCCTATTGCGAAGGTATGTTTGAATGCAAGCAAGTAGGATCAGCAGGTTAATCGGTCGGTAAGTTTTACCTTTGATGATCAGTTTCAAGATAAACATTATGAACACCAGATTTGTCTTTTCCAATCAATGCAGTTCACAAGGTGGAGAGAGACTGGTGAAGAAAACCCCGCGACTGTCTGAGAATCGCGGGTTTTTCCGGAACAGGTTGGCAGTTGGGGCAGACCTGCTCCGATCCTGATTTTCAACTACTTCGGTACACAGAAATGATCTCTACCATCGTATCCGCGGAATGTTCCGGTTCTTGCGTTAAAACTGCGGTACCGGTTTTGGCACCAACGTTGCCAACCGGGAGTCCACGGCTCCAATGAATAATCATCGTTGTATGTTATGACGTTTGGGCCACCGGTGTCGGTGTAGCTTCTGCCATCATAATCATTGAGGGGAATGTGCTGGCCGCCATTGTAACCGCCGCCATTGTAACTGCCGCCGTTATACCCGCCATTATTGTATACGCCGTTGTTTGAACCCTGATATGGTTCGTTGTACTGATAGCTTGGTTTATGATGGTTTCTGTTCTTTGATGATTCACTGGCGATTATCGCGCCGACAGCAAGCCCGATAATGCCGGCAGCGATCAAATCACCATTGTCATGCTTCTTCCGCTTCCGCTTGTGTTTTTTGTGATGATGGCCCTGATACCGCGAATGATACACATGCTGACCATTTGCGCCACGCCCGTAAACATTGTGGAATTTTCTGTGGCCGTTTTTTGTAAGTGTTGTTCCGTATCCATAGTGCTTTGCACCATTATGCCGGTCATGTGCACTTGCCGTGGCAACAGGTAATGCGGTGCCAAGCACAAATGAAGCCGCAATGCTGATTGCTGTAGTCCTGAGGTAAATTGTCTTCCCGGTCATCCTGTATTCCTCCTTGTTATGAGGGCTCAATCACTTTTGTTGGATGAAGAATGACCTATTCGTCCTGAATGCGGGCTGAACAGCAATTTTAGGAAAGGTTCATGTCAAAAAATTCATTGCTGACCGAGCTTCATCTGCCTATTTAGAGAGTGGTAATACTCTAATTGAGACTAATATGGCTAACCGTCCAGATATTCTTCGAATTGCATTGGCTCAACTAAATCCTACTCTTGGTGATATTTCCGGGAATGTCGCCAAAGTTCGTGAAGCGCGCCGAGATGCTGTTCGAATGAAGGCTGACCTTCTGGTCCTTACCGAGTTGTTCATTTCCGGTTATCCGCCTGAAGACCTGGTTTTGAAACAGGCATTTGTGGATGCCTGTGTTGAAGCGGTGGGTGAGTTGGCAAAAGATACTGGTGATGGTGGCCCCGGTATTGTCATTGGTTCTCCTTATCGAGACAAAGACGGCTTGTTTAATGCTGTGGCTCTCCTGGATGATGGGAGAATACAAACCTGGCGTAAAAAAGTGGACTTGCCCAATTACGGGGTATTTGATGAAAAACGGGTTTTTGACCAAGGACCGATGCCGGGACCTGTAAATTTTCGGGGAGTTCGTATTGGCATTCCGATTTGTGAGGATATCTGGGGCGATCTCGATGTTTGCGAAACGCTGGCTGAAAGTGGTGCAGAACTCCTGTTGGTGCCAAACGGCTCTCCCTATGTCAGCGAAAAAATGGATGTACGATACCAGGTAGTAATTCGTCAAATCATCGAGTGCGGTTTGCCCATCGCTTATCTCAACCAGCTGGGTGGACAAGACGAGTTGATGTTTGATGGTGGTTCATTCGTGTTGAACCCGGATCACAGCCTTGCCCTTCAGATGAACCAGTTCGAAGACAGCGTTGTTACAACTACCTGGCGGCGCGGGGAAAATGGGTGGAGTTGTGATGATGGGGTGAAAGCCAACCTTCCGGATATTGATGAAGCCAACTGGCGGGTTTGCGTGATGGGACTACGCGACTACGTTAATAAAAATGGTTTTGCGAATGTTGTGCTTGGACTATCCGGCGGGATAGATTCTGCGATTTGTGCAGCAATGGCTGTTGATGCGCTCGGGGAAGAGCGGGTGCGGTGCATCATGATGCCGTACGATTACACTTCAGAGGAAAGTCTGAAAGATGCCGCTGAATGTGCGAAAGCGCTGGGTGTCCGTTACGAAATCGTACCCATTGGAGCGCCAGTAGGCGGTTTTTCATCTGTCCTTGCTGAATTGTTTGAGGGTACCAATGAGGGCATTACAGAGGAGAACCTGCAATCACGGGCGCGAGGCACGATCCTGATGGCAGTATCAAACAAATTCGGCTCGATGGTGGTTACAACAGGCAATAAATCTGAGATGTCGGTAGGTTATGCCACTTTGTACGGCGACATGAATGGCGGATACAATCCGATCAAAGACCTCTATAAAATGCAGGTTTACAAACTTGCAGCATGGCGCAACGAAAACGTTCCACCAGATTGCCTTGGTCCATCGGGCATGGTTATCCCACAAAATATTATTGATAAAGCACCTTCGGCCGAATTGCGCCCGGATCAAACGGATCAGGATTCGTTACCTCCCTATCCAGCACTCGATGACATACTTGAATGCCTTGTCGAAAAGGAAATGTCAGTGGAGGATATTGCCGCCAATGGTCATGACATCCAAACCGTCAAGCGGATCGAGCATCTACTTTACATTGCCGAATACAAAAGACGTCAGTCTGCACCAGGAGTAAAAATTACTGCCAAACAGTTTGGCAGAGACAGACGTTATCCGATCACCAATCGGTTCCGGGACGGATAGTTAGCACCGCGGCATATAATCAGCTTTTTGCCAGCATCTTTGCCAATTTGATGCGTTGTATCTTGCCAGAAGGGCCTTTTGGCAAATCCGGGAGGATGTGAATACAGTCTGGTGCCTTGAATGCTCCGATCTTTTCTCGGCAAACTTCTACTAGATCATCACCTTTTGTGCCTGAACCCGGCTTCAATTTCACGCCTGCTTCAATGCGCTGACCATAATTCTCACAGGGTACTGCAAATGCAGCGGCTTCGATAACGTCAGGATGGGAATAAAGTGCTTCATCGACTTCGCGGGGGGCAATGTTTTCTCCGCCCTTGATAATCAGCTCTTTTAGTCTGCCAGTTACAAAGACGTAGCCATCTTCATCCATGCGACCGAGATCTCCGGTTCTGAGCCAACCATCTTTTGTAATGGCATCCGAAGTTGCTTTTTCATTCCGCAGATAGCAGCGAAGAACATTTGGGCCGCGAACGAGAATTTCTCCTTCCAGTCCAGCGGAAACTTCCTTCTGGAAATCATCAGCAATGATTACCTCGTTTCCGAAGGCTGTTCCGGGGGAGCCAATTTTACGCGAACCGGGCGGCAATGGATTGGCGAGAATTTGTGCAGCGGTTTCCGTCAATCCCATAGTCTCGATAATTGGAACATCGAACCGTTTCTCAAAAGTTGCGTGCATGTCTGGTGACAGGGGTGCTGATGCAGAGCGTCCAAACCTGAGTTTCTTGCATCGCGAGGCATCATTATTTTTGTTGTGCAGGAGATAGGAAATTTGAGTTGGTACGACGGAAAACCAACTGCATTCATGGTCGGCGATGGTATCCCAAAATGATGAAGCAGAAAATCTTGATGGAATTACCAATCCGCTTCCGGACACCAGAGAAGCCATCAGTGAAACGCAAAAGGCATTGATGTGATACAGCGGCAGGACGCACAATCCCCGATCTGAAGTTGAAAGCTGATGGGCTGTCATTGTGTTTGTTCCGCCGGCCAACAGATTCGACTGCGTAAGGATGACGCCTTTTGGCTGTCCGGTAGTGCCGGATGTGTACATCAATAATCCATCCTCATCGGCATGGAACTGCAAATTTGCCAGCCGATTTTTCGGCCGGGTTTGCATCAGTTCGGACAAACCAATTAAGTCAGGGGCATTCGGCATTCTTGCAACGATTGGATTAAGTAGTTGCTCCCCGCCATCATCAGCAAGAACAAGTTTGCTTCCTGAATGTTCGAGCACATAGGCAATGTTGTTTTCACCCGCGACAAGATTTATCGCAGTAGCCAGAAATCCTCCGTAGAGAAGGCCCAGTATGGCAAGGGCTGCATCACTGCTGTTAGCAAATGCATATGCAACAGGCTCTCCTGGATTTACACCTTGCTCCCGGATTACCGATGCGATCCGTTGCGCTTCATTCTTGCATTCGGCAAAGCTGCATTTCCGACCAGTGTGCGGATCAACAACAAATATCCCATCCGGTGCTCTTCGCGCATTCAGATCAATATAATCCGCAACGGACAGTCCCGCATTCTGGTTTTTCGCAGCAATTGTCATTTCCCGGCCTGCTGCCAATAATCGCCAAAAATATCTTCAAGGACTGGCTCATTTACAGGGATGGTTCGTACAATTTTGGTTGTATTCATGAAGTGGGTGTAATTCAGGTTGTTGTCGATCGAATTTCCTCCCCAGCTTCCACAGCCCATGGATAGAGAAAAAGGCATGCCATTGTCGAACGAACCACCGGTCGCAAAACAATGTGCCTGATTTACAATTACCCGACATGTTGGAATTTCAAGGCCCAACTCCAGCGCTCTGGATTCATCTTCTGAATGCAGCCCTATTGAGTGTCCGGCACCTTGATGACGTAAAACCTTTTCGGCAATTTCCTTGGCGTCATTGAAATCCTTTGCCCTGTAAACCGAAGTGACAAGGGAAAGTTTTTCTCCAGATTCAGGAAACTCCGGACCAATGCCACCCGCTGCAATCAAAAGAAATTTTACTGCCTCGGGATTTTCTAGTTCAATTCCTGCAACATCAATCACCTGATCAATATCCCGTGCAATCATGTGCCGGTTCAAATGACCATCCTGGAAAAGTGCGGATTTCAGTTTTTCTGCCTCGTCTCCCTCAAGCACTCGTCCGCCAGTCTTGTCGAGTTCAACCATAAAGGCATCAAATATCTCATCTATCACGACAAGGACGTTCTCAGAGGAGCAGGAAGTAGAGTTGTCGAAGGTCTTTGAAGCTGAAATTTTTTCGGCAGCTGATTTAAGGTCAGCGGTTTCATCGACGATCACGGTGACGTTTCCAGCCCCAACACCGACAGCTGGCGTTCCTGATGAGTAAGCCCGCCGGACATTGTCCTGACTACCAGTAACCACCAGCAAATCGCACGTTTCCATAAGACGTTGGGTTTTCGCTTTGGATGATGGTGCAGGGACCATTTGAACCAGATCTCGATTGGCCCCGACTTTTTTCATTTCGTGGTGCATGTATTCCAATAGCTTTGTACAGGCAGTAACGCCTTTGGGTGAGGGGGACAGAATAATTGCGTTTCCGCACTTGAGTGCGTTGACAACGTTGTTTGCCGGTGTTGCGACCGGATTTGTTGAGGGTACAACTGCGCCGACGATTCCAATCGGACGCGCTATTTCGATAATTCCGTTTTCTTTTCCATCGCTCAGGATGCCACAGGTTTTTGCATGCTTGATATCCCGCAATAGGCCAAGTGTTTTACGGTGATTTTTAGTAATTTTATCCTTGATGTTACCAAGACCGGTTGTTTCAACGGCCATGGTAGCCAGCTCCTCGTTCCGCGAGGGTTCCATTATCGCCCAGGCTGCCGCAAGGGCCGTCATGTCATAGCGTTCTTGATCAGCACCTTTTTCGTATTCTTTTTGTGCTGAGCGGGCGCGGATCATCAATTCATCCACGACTTGCGCTTCGTCAACTTCTGATACGGGAGCAACAGACATGATACTTCTTTCCATTGAGATTGTTGTGCAGGCGAACTAAATCCGTCCGCCTGCACAGAATGTTGTTAAAGGCCTGCCAGAAGTTCCTTCAAGGCTTCTTCCCTTTTGGCCCACATGGCTTTTACTTCATCGCGAGACATAATTTTCACAGGTGAACCACCAGCCTTCATGCGCTTGGCGACCCGCTTGTGTGCAAACATTTCCGGTACTTTAGCTGCCAATACGTCGATAACTTCCTGTGGCGTGCCTTTCTTGACCATAAGGCCTCTGAAATTCACTGAAGAATTATCAACGTCATAACCAGCTTCCATCAGAGTAGGCACATCAGGCAGAAATTCCTCGTTTCGTTCAATGTCAGCCACGGCAAGGATTTTGATGTTACCCGCTTCCCGGGCGCGAAATGCGTCTGACAGATTGTTGATGCCGCCAATCACGTCACCGGCAATGACCGCTTTCATGGCCGCTGCTCCGCCGCCTTTGGTGGGAATGTATGCAAATTTTGCTTCAGTTGCCTTTTCGATTTGCAATGCCGCAATGTGGTGTCCGACAAAAAGACCGGCACCGGAAAGGGTTACTTTTCCCGGGTTGGCTTTTGCGAAATCAACCATCTCCTGAATGGTATTGAATTCACTATCCTTGCCAACAATCACAACCGCAGGATCCGCTCCCCAGTTTGCGACAGGTTCGAAGCTGTCTGCAGAATACTGAACGCCGCCTTTGATTGACTGTGCAATAAAGTGCGGGATGTTGTAGGCGGACATCATGTAACCGTCTGCTTCCGCTTCGGTTGCAAACCAGTTCCACCCAACGCGGCCTCCTGCTCCTGGCTTATTGATTATATACATTGGCTGGCCCAGCATATCTTCGTTGCCGGCAACCATGGTAACAATACGTGCCTGGAAATCTGTAGCGCCACCGGCACCATAGGAAACCGCTACACCAATTGGACGATCCGGAAATTCTCCGGCCATCGATAATGTTGCGGACATCGCCGATGCGGCAATCCCCAATACGAATGATTTGATCAGTTTATTCATTTGTTTTCCTCCCTTGAAAAACTGTTTTCATCAAAATTTAAAGCCAAATACCGCGCGGCGTTTGAACTTTCAGTAACAGGGCAAACAGCCCATAAATCAGTGTCATAAAGGCTAGGGTTATCACGAGTCTCTTGCCCCAACCCTTTGCATCAGAAAGCGGTGTTGAATCGTATAGTGTGAAGATGGCAAGAAATGTGATTGTTGACGCCAGATAGAACCCCAAAACCTTCGAGGCAAAGAATACGTAGACCAACATGATGATCGTACCCGGCAAAAGATTCATGAATATTGGCATATTCATGCCTTCACCGACCCTTGCCATTCCACCTGCCGCACGAACGAAATTCCAGATTGCAAGGCTGCTGAAGAAAACCGAGATAAGTCGCGGAAACAAAAAAGCTTCGGACGGTTGTTGTGTAAAGCTGATCCAGGTTACCAGTAGAGCAACTATCAGAACCGCTGTCGATGAGATCAGGTGTTGAATTCTTGGGGCGGTCATGTTGTCACCTCGCCAGATTCTTTTTGTTGTTGTTTGCCGTGAACCATATTTGACCAGAAGCTGTAGCCAATCGAGGCAACGACAAGGAAAATAAGCAGAATGTTCAGTGGGCCGGATACGAAGTATTCAACTGGTCTGTCCTGTGCATTTGCAATTAGAGATCCCTGGATGAAATTTGCTTCCGCAATTGGACCCAGTATCAATCCCAACACCAGAGGTGCTGCTGAAAACCCAAATTTTTCAAGAAAAAACATGCCTACACCCAGGACAAGCATAACATAGACATCGCCCATTGATTGCTGGACTGAATAGGAACCAAACAGAGCGAGACACATCACGGCAGCTGCCATAATCGGCATGGGAGCGCGCGCAATTCTGGCAGCCCAGGCTGCGGTGTAGATACCGAAAATCACCATCAAAATTTGCCCGATCAGCATTGAATTGATGAAAGTCCAGGCAACTTGAGGATGATTGTCAAATAGATCTGATCCAGGGAAAATTCCGTGAATTAGCAATCCGCCAAGGAGTACTGCAGCAGTCGGACTCCCGGGAATGGAAAGCGTCAATAACGGTACAAGAGAAGGGCCGACCATGGCGTTATTGGCAGATTCAGCAGCAATTACACCTTCAGCGTGGCCTGTTCCAAATTTATCTTTTTCGGGAGAAAATTTCTTTGCCTGATCATATGCAACAAGGCCAGCAATTTGACCGCCTACACCAGGAATTAGTCCGACGATACTTCCGATAACTGTCCCCAGGGACAAAGCTCGAACACTCTGCCCGAGTTCACGGACGGAGGCCATGAATGAATGCTTAGGCACTTCTATAGTTTCGATGCCCTTGGTCACGCGCCCTTTGGAGAGCATTTCCATAACTTGAGGTATCGCAAACAGACCAATCAGGGCGGCGATGATGTTGATTCCTCCGGTCAGGGCATCGGTAAAGATGAACCTTTGGGCACCTTGAATATCATCATATCCGATCATTGAGAGCCAAAGCCCGATGCAACCTGAGAGCAGCCCTTTGACAAATGAATTTGAATCAAGCGAACCGATGACAGTCACGCCCAGAATTGCAAGCCAAAACAAATGGGATGGCCCAAAGGCGAGGGCCCATTGAGCCAACACCGGGGTCAGAAAGATCAGCAACAAGACACCGAGGACTCCGCCAATACCGGACGAAAGGAATGAGAGGTGAAGGGCTCGTGCGCCTTCTCCCTTTCTTGCCATTGCGTTTCCATCCAAGGAAGTCGCGATATTAGCGGGTGCACCAGGAATCTTGAGAAGAATTGCGCTCACAGCGCCACCGGCCACTGTTGAAGTATAAGCTGCACCCAACAATATAAGTCCCTGAGTAGGGGACAGGTGAAAAGTAAATGGGATAAGCAGCGCTACTGCCATCGTTGGAGAAAGTCCGGGGGTAGCGCCAAGGATTAGTCCGCCAATGGTTCCCCCAAGCAAAAGCATGAAGGCAACCGGTTCGAAGACACCACCAAAATATGACAGAAATTCCATGTTTCTTTTTCCTCCGTCGAAAAGGCTAGCGAATGAAAATAAAAATGCAAACGTTTTCATTTTTGAATTTTCAGCTATGATGAATGCATGCAAAACCCGAGACCAAGATCGCGTAAAGGTGCGCCAGGTATAATAGAAGTCGCCCAACGTGCAGGTGTTTCTCCAGCCACTGTGTCCCGGTTTTACAATTCTCCTGATGTGGTTCGCGGCCCGACCCGAAAACGAATTGAAAAAGCCGCGCAAGATCTGGGCTATATACGCGACAGGATGGCGGGTACCCTTCACAACAGGTTTTCGGGCACTTTCGGGTTGATTGTACCGACAATCGATAATGCTATTTTTGCAGAAATGATTGAGGCCTTTTCGGGAAGATTGCAGGAGCGGGAACGGACCATGCTAATTGCTGCGCATGGTTATGATCTCAGTCTTGAAACAGGGATCGTAAGATCGCTTCTAGAAAGGCGTATAGACGGGATCGCATTGGTTGGTCTTGATCATGATTCAGTGCCATTGAACATGTTGGAACAGCGGGACATTCCGGTAATATCAATCTGGAATTATGATGAAAACTCATTAATCCCTTGTGTAGGTGCGGATAATTTTCTGGCCGGAAAGCTTGTTGCGGACCATGTGGTTCAATCAGGTCATTCCGATGTCGTCCTGATTTTTCCAGAAACCCAAAACAATGATCGGGCAAGGGGGAGACTTCAAGGAGTTGAGGCAACCTTCAAAAAACACGGCTCACCGCTTTCACCGGAACAATACTTGCAATGCAAATATGATATTGGCGAAGCAAAAATTCTGGCTGAAACTGTGTTGCGAAGCAACCCGCCATCCTGCATCATCTGCGGAAATGACATTATTGCCCACGGGGTCATATATGCGGCACAACGAATGGGTATTGCTGTTCCGGATGTTGTTTCAGTTGTCGGCATCGGTGATTTTGGTGGTTCCGAACATCTCGAACCTGCTCTCACAACTGTGAGGTTACCGGCCCGGAGAATTGGTATACAAGCAGCAGATACGTTGCTTTATATGAGTGAAACTGGCGTTCCGCCAAAACCATTTCACCAATCAATACCGCTGGAATTGAAAGTCCGCGGTTCAACGAATATAACTTCCCGGTAATTTTGCCTGCTCGTCATGGCTTGTAATAAAATCTAGCGATGATTTTTGAAAAAGTTCTCGACATCCTCAAACCAAGGCCAAGAACTGATCGCTGCCCTGTTTGCAAGCATGAATACTTCGCGTTCAAATTCCGGCGCGTCGGCATTTCGATAGAGCTTGCCTGCTTCCAGGTGCGATGAAGTCAACCGTTCTGGGAGGTAGGCACTGCCTCCTTGTCTTACAATATATTCAAGTCCAAGCTGAGCATTGCCAAAACTGATCCGTGAAGAACCTGCATCCGCATAGGCAACCGCATGAGCCATGCCAAATTCTTCTCCGGCTTCAACAAAGACGTACCCCGGATCATGCTTCACCGGAAAATCAGATGATGTAGAGACAAGAACAAGTTTATCGGTTGTTATCGATTGTGAAACTTGTGTTTGACTGGCACTTGGTGAAAAAGTCAACGAAACATCAGACAGGCCATCATTGAGCCAGCGGGCCATCTCCGCTTCGCTGCCGAGCCAAATTGAAATGGCAACTTGAGGATAATTTTTTCGTATATACTCAAACAAATCCGAGCCTAATTTCGGCCAAAGGTCAGCGTGGCAGCAAATGTTGCAAACAACGCTCATGGTATCAGGCAGGGAAATTTCCTGACGTGCTTGGCGCCACAAGTCCGAGATTGTTCCCGCGTAACGCCTGAGCCGTTCACCGGCACCTGTCAATGACGCGCCGGATTTTTGGCGGATGATCAGTGTCTGACCCAATTCGTCCTCAAGAGATTTCAATCTAGCAGTAACTGTTGATTGCGTGACGTTGAGTTGCTTTGAAGCTTTGACCAGGCTTCCGGTATCGATAATGGCCAGAAACGTTTGTAGTTCGGTTAGTTGCATCGTGATATTTCAATTAGAAAATTTTGCATATTATATGCAAAATTATTCGTTTTTCAAAATTATCGCTTTCACGTACATTACATGCCATCTGAATATGAGACTCGAAATTTTTATCATGGAAATGGATCGGACAGATTTTATTGGTGCGATGCGACTTGTTGCAAACAGCGTTTCCGTAGTCACTACAAATGGGGAGTCCGGCCGCCACGGCGCAACTGTATCTGCCTTTTGTTCGGTATCGGCTGATCCGCCAACGGCACTTGTTTGTCTGAACGCGCGTTCCCGGATTTCGGAACTTGTTACAAAAAATGGCCAGTTCAATATAAATATTCTCGCCAAGGATACACAACATTTTGCCGAGCGTTTTGCCGGAATGCATGATAATTCCCTGACCGACCGGTTTGAGGGAATTTATGCCGGCAAAAATGAAATTCCTGAATTGCCAGGTGCAACGGTGCTGTCGTGCAAAATTGAACAGTGCATCTCTTCCGGCAGTCACAACATTATCATTGGGAAAGTCCAGTCAGTGACCAACGGTACAAAACAACCGCTTACGTATCTGGACGGAGCCTATCATCAGGTTTTACCGTTGGGTCGGGACAATTGACGGGAAACACCAATGAGTAATCTTGAAATCTACACCATGCTGATTGGTGGAAAGTGGTTGCCTTCTTCCACAGGTGCCACTTTTGACAGTTTTGATCCGGCTTCAGGGAAAGTTTGGGCAAAGGTTCCTGAAGCTTCAGAAGCAGATGTGAATGCGGCGGTGGAAGCAGCCCAAGTAGCGTTCAATGGTAAATGGGGAAATATGACCCCTACGCAACGCGGCAAGTGTTTGCGAAATCTGGGTGATTTGCTTGCAGAAAATTCCGAACATTTGGGCCGGATTGAAACCCGCGATACAGGCAAGATGTTCAAGGAGACCGCTTGGCAGGCGACTTACATAGCCGAGTATTTTCATTTTTACGCAGGAGCTGCCGATAAAATTCACGGCGACACACTGCCGATAGACAAGCCGGACATGTTTGTTTTTACGGATCGGGAACCGCTGGGCGTAATTGCAGCAGTTGTACCATGGAATTCACAGATGTTCCTGAGCGCGGTGAAGATCGGGCCAGCATTGGCAGCGGGAAATACGATTGTGCTCAAGGCATCTGAACATGCTTCCGCACCGTTGCTGGAATTCGGTAAACTGGTTGAACAGGCTGGCATTCCGGACGGTGTTGTCAACATCGTCACCGGTCATGGTGATCCGTGCGGGCGGGTGCTTACTTCTCATCCACTTATAGCAAAGGTGGCTTTTACCGGCGGGCCGGATTCTGCGCGCCACATCATAAGAAATTCTGCAAACAATTTTGCCGAAGTATCCCTGGAACTTGGCGGAAAATCTCCGTTCATCGTGTTTGATGATGCAAATCTGGAAAGCGCGGTTAACGGGTCAGTCGCTGGTATTTTCGGAGCAACCGGCCAGAGTTGTGTCGCTGGTTCGCGACTTTATCTCCAGGAAAATATAGCAGATGAATTTCTCGAGCAGATGGTGAAGGTGGCAAGAAACATCCGCATTGGAGATCCGCAAGCCGAGGAAACCGAAATGGGGCCGTTATGTACCACCGGGCAGTTGGAAAATATAGAACAACAAGTTTCTCTCGCCCGCGAAGAAGGTGGCGAAGTTCTTACAGGCGGTAAACGGCCAGAACTCGAAGGGCTCTATTACGAACCTACAATCATTGAATGCCCCAGACAGGATTTGACAATTGTGGATACGGAACTGTTTGGACCCGTACTGAGTGTTCAGCGTTTCAAAACGGAAGAGGAAGTTATTTCGCTGGCCAATGACACAAAACATGGGCTTGCTGCTGGAGTATTTACCCGTGACAGTGCCCGAAGCCTGCGAATGGCAAAACGTGTAAAGGCCGGAATAATTTGGGTGAATACCTATCGCGTGATTTCTCCAATTGCGGAATTTGGCGGGCTTAAAAACAGTGGTTACGGCCGTGAAGCCGGATTTCAGGCCTTATACAGTTACACAAGACCAAAGACGGTCTGGATAAACCTCTCAGAAGACCCTGTTGCCAATCCCTTCAAACCACGTTGAGGAGCATTTCATGAAATTTCAGATCGCCATCAATCTCGAACGCATGGATGACAGTACGGATATTCGTGTAGTTCGGGATCATACTCTTGAAATGGTGCAAATGGCCGATCGGGCGGGTTTTGATATTGCCTGGGCTGCGGAACATCATGCTATCGAAATGACCATTGCTCCCAATCCATTCCAGATATTGAC
>JBPCWL010000050.1:0-19064 GCA_051009575.1 Rhizobiaceae bacterium | reverse complement strand
ATATAAGACAGGCACTGCTCCAGCGTCATTTTTACAATCGGTGTGAGGCGAACTGCATCATCCTTCCCTGAAGAACGCACATTGGTAAGCTGCTTTCCCTTGAGAACATTGACTTCCAAATCGTTTTCTCGTGAGTGGGACCCAACAATCATACCTGGATAAACCTTGTCTCCAGGCACAACAAACATCGATCCTCGATCTTCCAGGTTCCAGATTGCGTAGGCAACGGCATCACCCTGCCCCATTGAGATCAAAACGCCTGTATTGCGCGATGGAATGCTTCCCGCCCAGGGAGCAAATTCCTTGAATACCCGGTTGAAGATCGCCGTACCACGCGTATCCGATAAAAGTTCAGGTTGATAACCGATAAGGCCGCGGGTAGGAGCATTGAACACCAACCTTGTACGGTTGCCGCCCGACGATTTCATTTCCAACAGATTTGCGCGGCGTTCGGAGAGTTTCTGCACGACGATACCGGAAAATTCCTCATCCACATCAATGATCACCTCTTCCACAGGTTCGAGCGTTTGACCCATATCATTTTTCTTGAGCAACACCTGCGGGCGTCCGACGGTCATCTCAAAACCCTCGCGACGCATGGTTTCTATGAGGATCGCCAGTTGCAATTCGCCACGACCTGCCACGTTATAGGAATCTGTGTCTTCTCCCCGGGATACCTGTAATGCAACATTCCCTTCCGCTTCGCGCATCAAACGGTCACCAATAATACGGCTTTGTACCTTGTCACCCTCTTTTCCGGCCAGCGGTCCGTCGTTAACCCGAAAATTCATTGACAATGTCGGTGGATCTATCGGCTGTGCCTGCAAGGCTTCTGTTACTCCGGGCGCAGCAATCGTATCTGCTACAGTAGCCTTGGACAGACCAGCTATGGAAACAATGTCGCCTGCCTCTGCATGATCAATCGGGGAGCGTTCGATGCCGCGGAAAGCAAGTATCTGGGTTGCGCGGCCCTGTTCAACCGTCTTTCCATCGCGCGATAGCGCAACAATTGGCTGGTTCGGCTTCAAAGTTCCGGACATGACCTTGCCGGTCAAAAGTCGGCCCAGATAAGGATTGGATTCAATCGTTGTTGCCAACAGGCGAAATCCACCCTCTTCGGTTACGGGTTCCTCGACGTGTCCGAGGACTTCATCAAGCAAGGGCCCTACACCGTCTTTTGGCCCCTCCGGATTTTCAGCCATCCAGCCTTCCTTGGCAGACCCGTAGAGCACCTTGAAATCAAGTTGCTCTTCATTGGCATCAAGGCCTACAAAAAGATCAAATACCTCATCAAGAACCCAATCAGGCCGCGCATCCGGCTTATCAATCTTGTTGATCGCAACAATTGGCTTGAGGCCAAGTTTAAGCGCTTTTGAAAGTACGAACTTGGTTTGCGGCATGGGGCCTTCTGCAGCATCAACCAGAATGATTGCACCATCGACCATGTGAAGAATGCGTTCAACTTCACCGCCAAAGTCTGCGTGGCCAGGTGTATCCACGATATTGATCCGCGTATCCTTCCAGACCAGCGATGTGACCTTGGCAAGAATTGTAATTCCACGTTCTCTCTCGAGATCATTTGAATCCATCATACGTTCTTCGACACGCTGGTTATCCCGGAACATGCCGGATTGCCTTAGCAGGACGTCAATAAGCGTCGTTTTCCCATGATCAACATGGGCGATGATTGCGATGTTACGCAGTTTCATGGGACTGGCCTTGAAATTGATGAATTGTCTGCGTGCAGTTAAACAAAAAGAATACGCAAGGCAGACTGTTTTGCGGTGCTTCTACGCTCTATTTGCCCAACAGGCAACCAGAAAGTGGGAACTCACGCAGGCCTGAAAAACAGGTCAAGTAGGCAAAAACACGCCTTGACCAATCAGAAACAGTTCTGGATCAACTGGCGCGTATTTTCCTCTGTCATCTCAATCGGATTCCCACCGGTGCTGGGGTCAGCAAGTGCATCTTTCAAAATCTTCTCCATGTCGGGGTTTTTGACTCCCAGCTCGGTAAGATTTTTGGGAATTCCAAGGGAGGCATTCAACTCACCCACAAACTGGTAAAATCCATCGAATCCAGCTTCAATGCCGAGGTAATTTGCTGCCTCGGTCAAAACGTATTCGGCTGCCGGACGATTGAATTTCAGGACTTCCTGCATCACGACCGCATTTGTTGTTCCGTGGTGGGTATGATGCATCGCACCGACAGGGTGGGAAATGGCATGGATCGCGCCCAAACCTTTTTGAAATGCGGTTGCCCCCATTGCCGCCGCACTCATCATGTGCGCACGTGCTTCGATGTCATTTCCGTCCTTGTATGCTTTTGGCAGATTTTCCTTCACAAGCCGCATCCCTTCCAGAGCCATGCCCTGGGACATGGGATGATAATGCGGCGAACAAAAAGCTTCCAGACAATGGGCAAAAGCATCCATTCCGGTACCAGCGGTAATGAACGGTGGCATTCCAACTGTCAGCTCCGGATCACAAATTACGACAACAGGCAACATTTTAGGGTGGAATATGATCTTTTTCTCCTGGGATTCTGAATTGGTTATCACCCCTGCCCTACCAACTTCAGATCCCGTTCCGGCCGTGGTAGGCACGGCGACAATCGGGTCAATTCCATCAGGATCCGCTCGGGTCCACCAATCCCCGATATCTTCAAAATCCCACAAGGGTTTTTTCTGACCGGCCATAAAGCCAAGCGTCTTGCCGAGATCAAGACCCGAGCCACCACCGAATGCAACAACACCGTCATGGCCACCCTCCCGGTAAACCTTCAATCCCTCTTCGACATTTTTTTCATTCGGATTGGGGTCCACATCAGAAAAAAGGGCATTTCCCAGCCCCGCATTTTCCAACCGGGAAAGCGTATTGCTCGTGATATCCATGTTCGCCAACCCCTTGTCGGTGACCAGTAGCGGCTTTTTAATTCCCGCCGAATTACATGCGTCTGCAATTTCAGAAATTCGACCGGCACCAAACCGAATTGCGGTAGGATAAGACCAGTTAGCTGTGAGTGTCATTGGGTTAAGCCTTCTTCAAATGATATGATTTTGGTCGGGTCACAGAGTAATAACCCAAAACAGAAAGTCCTGCGCCACGTCCGGTATCCTTGCATCCAGTCCAACACAATGCAGGGTCAAGATAATCGCAGCGGTTCATGAAAACCGTTCCGGTTTCAATTTTTTCTCCAATTGCCTCAGCCCGTGCGATGTCCTTTGTCCACAAGGATGCCGTCAATCCAAATTGGCTGTCATTCATCAACGCGATTGCTTCCTCGTCATTTTTGACTTTCATGATGCCGACAGCTGGTCCAAATGTTTCGTCACGCATAATGCGCATGTCATGATTCACATCGGTCAGAATTTGTGGTGTGAGATATGCTGCGCCATCATCTTCCGGGAAAGTATCAATGTGCGTGTTTGCGCCCGCCTCCACAGCATCTGCAATTTGCTCGCGGACTTCCATAGCAAACCGGACGTTTGCCATCGGTCCAATTGTCGTTTCTTCTTCAAGGGGGTTACCCAGTTTGTAGGAACTGACGAGTTTAACCGCCCTTTCAACAAACTCGTCATAGAGGCTCTCATGCACGTAAATTCGTTCAATGCCACAGCAACATTGCCCGGAATTGAACATTGCTCCGTCAATCAGGGTATCGACGGCGGGATCAAGATCGGCATCCTCCATCACATAGCCCGGGTCTTTACCGCCCAACTCTGTGGATACAGCAGTGAATGTACCAGCCGCGGCCCGCTCCATTGCCTTTCCACCGCCAACCGATCCTGTGAAATTGATGAAATTGAATGACCCTGCTGCAATCAATTCGGATGTGGTGTCATGATCCAAAAAAATGTTCTGAAAAGCATCAGCCGGAATGCCTGCTTCAATGAATGCCTCGACCATCCGTTCGCCAACCACCAGAGTTTGTGTAGCATGTTTCAAAATGACCGAATTACCAGCAATCAATGCCGGCGCTACCGTATTGATCGCCGTCATATAGGGGTAGTTCCAGGGAGCAACAACGAACACCAACCCCATTGGTTCACGCTCAATCTTTCGGACAAACGCGTCACTGTCTTCAATCAGGATGGGGGCAAGTGCTGAATCCGCGATGCTTGCCATATATTCGGCACGCTCCTCAAACCCACCAAACTCACCCCCATACCTTACAGGGCGCCCCATTTGATATGCCAGTTCCTCTGACATACGCCCAGTAGTTTCTCCGATTTTCGCAATCCCTGCGCGAACAAGTGCCACCCGCTCCGCAATTGGTCGCGCTGACCATGTTTTCTGCGCTTCTTTTCCTGCAGCGACCATTTTTCTTGCATCTGCAAAGCTGGAAGTTTTCCTTTCCGCAAATACGGAACCATCAATTGGAGAAATACATTGTAGTGTTTTGGTCATCGTTAATCTTATGCCCTTTCAAACCCTCTAGCGACTTCCCAGTCGGTGACAATGCGGTCGAATTCCTCCTGTTCCCACTCTGCGGTTCGGGTATAATGTGCAACCACATCCTCGCCGAATGCTTCTTTCAACATCGCAGATTTGCGAAGTGTTTCAGTGGCTGCCCGCAGTGTCGACGGAATTTCCGTTGCCTTTTCTGCGTCATAAATGTCCCCCGAAGTTGGAGGAGAAAGCTCCAGTTTTTCTTCCAGGCCTTTTATCCCAGCTGCAAGTTGCGAAGCGAGGGCCAAATAGGGGTTGATGTCAGAACCACCAATGCGGCATTCCATGCGGACACCCGGTGTTCCGTCCCCGCATAACCTGAATCCGGCAGTTCGGTTGTCAACTGACCAAACCACTTTGGTCGGTGCGAAAGTTCCCTTTGCAAACCGCTTGTAGGAATTTACATAAGGCGCAAGGAAAAATGTGTAATCCGGAGCATACTTGATTAATCCTGCCACATAGTGGCGCATTGTATCAGACATGGAAAACTCAGAATTTTCATCAAAAAAGGCTGGTTTCCCATCCTTTGTCCAAAGTGACTGATGAACATGGGAGGATGATCCAACCTTGTTGTGATCCCACTTTGGCAAGAATGTTGCAGCATGCCCGTTCTGCCAGGCAATTTCCTTTGTAGCGTGTTTGGCTATCGTGTGATGATCAGCACAAAGCATGGCTTCGCTATAACGGATATTAAGTTCTTCCTGCCCAGTCTCCGCTTCGCCTTTGGAATTTTCTATTGGGATGCCGGCATCGAACAATAGATTGCGCAACGGGCGCATAACCGCTTCTTCCTTCGTTGTCTGGAAGATGTGGTAGTCTTCGTTGTAACCGCTAATTGGATCCAGTTCCCGGAATCCCGATTTGCGTATTTCATCAAAGCTTTTTTCGAACAGGAAAAACTCAAGCTCGGTGGCCATTTTTGCGGTGTATCCCAATTCGGCAAGGCGTGAGATTTGCCGTTTGAGGACGCTGCGTGGCGTATGAGATACTTCCTTGTGGGTGTGATGATCGAGAATATCGCACAGCACGAGCGCTGTGCCTTCCAGCCATGGCAACATGCGAATGGTCTCAAGGTCTGGCCTCATCACATAGTCACCGTATCCGGATTGCCAACTCGTCGAAGCATAGCCATCCGGCGTTGCCATTTCGAGATCAGTGGCAAGCAGGTAATTACAGCAATGCGTTTCCTCGTATGAATGGGCGATGAAGTTTTGTGCGTGAAAACGCTTGCCCATTAACCTTCCCTGCATGTCAACGAGGCACACGAGGATTGTATCCACCGTCCCGTTTTTCACATGGTCTTTTAATTCACTGAATGACAAAGTGCCCTGCATGAGACTTCTCTAAAATTTTTTGATTAAAATCAGGAAACACCGGCAATACCGGTGTTTCCATTTCTCTTTTAAACCGGATTATCCGTAACGGTAGGGCCTGCCAGCCTTTACCATGTCAGCGTTGTATTTCTTGAAGATTTCAACAACCTTGGCTTTAGTCTCAGATTCCGCTGCAATCTCGTCCCAGAATTTGACTGCTGCGGCCTCAACCGTTGCCCATTCTTCATCAGGAATCGATGTGAGCTTCATCTTTGTGCCATTAACACGCAAGTTTGCTTCACCGCCCCAATACCACCACTGGCGATAATAATGGCTTTGATCCATGCAAACCTTCAACAGCTCTTTCATGTTGTCCGGTAGCTCATTCCAACGATCCATGTTGGCAAAGAACGAGCCGGCCCAAGCACCGGAAATGTTGTTTGTCAGGAAGTAATTGGTCACATCTGCCCAACCGACAGTGTAGTCTTCGGTAATCCCTGACCAAGCAATCCCGTCAAGTTCACCGGTTTGAACAGCGACCTCTATGTCTTCCCAGGGCAGAGTTACAGGCACAACTCCGAACTGCGTCAGGAAGCGACCCGCTGTCGGGAATGTGAAGACCCGTTTGCCTTTCAAATCAGCCAACGAATGGATGGGGTCCTTGGTCGCAAAATGACAAGGATCCCAAGCCCCTGCCGAAATGTGTTTTACACCAACCGCAGAATACTCCTTGTCCCAGATTTCACCCAGGCCGTATTGATTGAACAATACGGGCACATCGAGCGAATATCGGCTTCCGAAGGGGAAATACCCGCCAAAAACAGTTACTTCTGTTGGGGATGCCATTGAATCATCATCGGATTGGACCGCGTCAATGGTTCCATTTTGCATTGCCCGGAAGAGTTCACCGGTCGGGACCAATTGATCTGCGAAGAACAGTTCGATCTCCATTTGATCACCTGCGATCTTGTTGAAACTGTCAATCGCTGGCTTAATCACATGTTCCGCAAGTGCACCACCTGCATAGGTTTGCATCCGCCATTTGATTTTTGATTGTGCAATTGCGGGCGTTGCAAGTGCAGCTGCTGGTGCGGCGAGTGCTGCACCCTTGATAAATTTACGTCTGGTAGTCATGTGTTCCTCCCTTGGTTGAACGACGTTTCAGTGTGGAATTCAAATTTGTTTTCATTATCTCGATCTTAGTTTCATTTGTTGTAGACATACTCCGGCAGCCAAAGGGCAATTTGCGGAAATACCATTATCAATATCAGCGCCAGTGCCATCACGATCACAAATGGCAGTATGGAGCTGTAAATGTCCTTAAGCGTTATCTCCGGTGGAGCCATCGCTCTCATCAAGAACAGATTGTAGCCAAATGGCGGCGTCATATAGGCAATTTGAGTTGTGATCGTATACAGGACGCCATACCAGATCAGGTCAAAACCCAGCACCTTTACCAATGGTACATACAGAGGAGCCACGATGACAAGCATGGCGGTGTCATCCAGAAATGTTCCCATCAGAATGAATGACAGTTGCATCAGGATCAGGATCATCCATGGGTCCAGGCCCAGTTGATCCGTGAAGAGGTTATCAATTGCGCGGACGGCTCCCAAACCATCAAATACGGCGCCAAATCCAAGTGCTGCCAGAATAATCCACATGAACATGCAGGAAATGGCCAGGGTCTGGCGAACCGATACTTCAAAGACGTCCTTGGTCATTCTCCCCTTGATGACTGCCACCGTAAACGCTGTCATGGCACCAATTGCTGAACTTTCGACGAGGGAGGTCCAACCATTCACAAATGGCACCATCATCGCCGCGAAGATTCCGACGGGAAGTAAACCTGCCCTCAACAGTTTCAGCTTTTCACTCATGGATACGTCACGTTCTTCCCTTGCCAGGGCGGGACCCAGTTCCGGCTGCAATTTGCAGCGGACATAGATATACAGAACGAACATTCCTGCCATCATCAGACCAGGAACAATACCTGCCAGCCAAAGCTGGCCAACGGGTTGGCGGGCAATCATCGCGTATAAAACCAGCACAACTGAAGGTGGAACAAGAATACCCAGCGATGACCCCGCCTGAATTACACCTGTTACCATGCGTTTGTCATAGCCGCGGCGCAAAAGTTCCGGAAGCGCAATAGTGGCACCGATTGCCATACCTGCAACAGACAGCCCGTTCATCGCGGAGATCAGTACCATCAGGCCGATGGTTCCGATTGCCAAGCCGCCGTTCACTGGCCCCATCCAGACATGAAACATCTTGTACAAGTCATCTGCAATCCGGGATTCAGACAGGATATAGCCCATGAAAATGAACATCGGTAGGGTGAGTAATGGATACCACTTCATCAATTTCATTGCGGCTGAAAATGGAATATCTGATCCACCGGTTCCCCAGAGCGCGATAGCAAAAATGGCGCCAATGGCACCGATCGCGCCAAACACGCGCTGCCCGGTGAAAAGCATCAGCATCATGGTTGCAAACATGAATATGGCGATCATTTCCTGGGACATCAGAGCGATACCCCTTTGATCTTTGCCAGATCTTTGATCAACTCAGATATCGCTTGAAGCAACATCAGGAAAAAGCCGATACACATCAGAACCTTTATCGGCCACAAATATGGCCTCCATGCTGTCGGACTGCGCTCGAGCCTCCCCACCTCTTCCGAGCCAACTAGAAAACCGCCAAAGAAACTGTAGGTATCACCTTTGAAGTGGCCCAGTGAATACGCAGTTGACCCCAATCCCCCATGCAAAAGCACAGCAAGATAGAAAATCAGGAAAAGAACCGTTATTGCATCGATCTGGGCTTTTCGGGTGTCGGACCACTCCGCATAAAACAAATCCATGCGCACATTTGACCCAAGCTGGATCGAATATGGCCCACCCATGATGTAGTAAGCAACCATTGCGAACTGGGCAATTTCCAGGGTCCATTGGGATGGCAGGAAGAATGTTTTGGAAATTGACGACCACAAGAGCACTGCAACCATCACAAAGATGCCATACATCATGATCCTGCCAATTCGGCGGTTTATCCGGTCAACGTTCTTCACATAGACGGAAGCAAATTTCATGAATTTTGCTCCTGAAGCTGATCATTTCCCCGGGCTTCCTTAAGAGCGTGCAATAGCAGGCCATGAAGCATTTCCGCTATTTTCCCGCATTGTTCACTGGTTGTCAGAAGGTCATTCCTAATTTCTAACATGACATTCAAAAGGCCGTTCTTGAGCCCGTGCTCCCGCAATGTGTGTGTGACACCATTTTCGGGCCCATAGGGTTGGTTTCTTTGAACGTTCAAACTGGTAAAGACTGAGGCAGCAGACAGGATCGCATCGGCCAATCGACTGTCTTTATCATGAAGAATTCCAAGCTCCACATCGCGATCCTGTCCGTTATATACCCGCGTGAAACTGTGAATTGTTATTAATGCGCAATTTAATTCAGACGTTGCGAGTGCATCTTCAAGGCACTGGTGGAATGGAAGATACACCTTCTGGATGCGCTGCCTTCGTTCGATATCTTCCAGGTTCATATTGCCGGGAACATCAAAGATTTCACTCCGTGAAGGCATTGCGTCAATTGCGGATGGCGGGCGATTGCAATCGTAAACCAGACGAGAAATGTCACCGCGAACATATGGTGCATCGAACAGTTTGCTCAAATACGATGCCACTTTATCTGCACCCGGATCCCAGGCAATATGACTTTTCAGTTTTCTGGTAGAAAGTCCAAGATCTGAATACTGGCAAGGGATGCGGTTTGACGCATGTTCACAAACAATCAAAACAGGAGATTTGCCATCGCCGTTAAGCAAGGATACTGGAGAAAAATCTTCTTTGGTTTCCACCTGCAACGGCATTCTGTTTGGGGCTCCCCTCGCTTTTTTGTATAATTCTCTTCAACCTGATTGAATTTGTCAATATAATTTCTTTTTGTTGCCATACAGCTTGAAAACCTGCAAGGTGTGTATCGGGAGGAATTCCGGTTTGACAGAGAGCACAATTGCCGACCGCCTTAAAAACAATAAGGATAGCCTGACCCGTTCGGAACGCCAACTTGCAGATGTCATTTTGAGAAATTACCCGGCCTCCGGGCTTGGGACAATTACAACATTGGCAGAGGCAGCAGAAGTTTCCACACCAACCGTGGCGCGACTTGTGCAGAAGCTTGGATTTTCAGGCTTTCCGGAATTTCAAGCCTCACTCCGTCAGGAGCTGAATGAAACCCTTTCCGGCCCCATCACAAAACGTGATGTCTGGGCAGACAAAGCGCCTGACGCACATATCATGAACCGGTTTACCGATGTTGTAATCGGAAACATCAAGCAAACATTGAGCGAGATTGATACAGAGACCTTTGACAAAGCCTGTTCCCTGATCTGCGATATGAAACGTTCTGTCTATGTTGTGGGCGGGCGAATTACGCGAACCATGGCCGATCATTTCTTTCTTCACGCCCAGGTTCTCAGAAAAGGTGTCACCCATATCAATTCCAATTCCAACGCCTGGCCGCATTATCTTTTGGATGTCAACAAAGGCGATGTCGTCGTCATTTTTGATATTAGAAGATACGAAAACAGTACCTTGCGGCTTGCAGAACTTGCCAAAGAAAAGGAGGCGGAAATCATCCTATTCACAGACCAGTGGCAGTCACCGGTTGCTTCCCTGGCAAGTATTACTTTTAACAACCGAATTGTTGTTCCTTCTGCATGGGACTCGCTGGTAACCAACATTCTTCTCAATGAAATGATCATTGCGGAGGTTCAGGAACGTATCTGGGGCACAACCCGGGCTCGTATGGAAGAACTTGAAGAGATGTTCGACAGAACTCGATTCTTCAGGAAATTTTGAAATTTTTCTGCAATAAATCGCATGTTGAGAATCGTTGACTTCGTTGAAACCATCCCCGGTATCCGCAGCCAGAATTTGGCTATTCTGACAATACTTGATGGTTGCACACGCATGTTTACAGTAAGAAAAACAGGTCGGTGAAACAATCCACAGTTTCCGTTCTGAGCAACCGTTGCCGTCAAATTCAAGGCCATTGGCTGGTGCTTAACGTATCGTAAATTACAAACGAATCAAATTCGTTAACTACCTCCAGAACATTTAGTTTACAAATTGTTATCTTTGTACTAGAAATTTTCAGGGGCTTTTAGAATTCTACACAATCGTAAGTTGTGGAACAAATTCGTAGAGTACGGGGTAATGGTGAACTTTCTTTCGTCGAGTCGGACCTCAGCAATCCTTGCTGCGCTTTTCTATGCGTCGTCAAGCTTATCCTCTCATGCGCTGTCACTGAAAGAAGCGGTTTCAGTCACGCTTGATTCCAATCCGGATATTGAACAAGCCATTCAGAACCGGGAAGCAATCGAATTTGAATTGCGCCAAGCAAAGGGACTTGCGCTGCCATCAGTTGATCTGGAGGCTTTTACAGGGGTTCGTCGGCTCGACAGCCCGTCTCGCAGGGCATTGGGAACAGATGACAATGAATTATATCCGTCCGAGGTCGGCGTTGTAGCCACTCAGACACTTTTTGATGGCGGACGTATTCGAGGTGAAATTGACAATCAGGCCTCCCGTGTCGATAGCGCATCTTTCCGGATCCTGGAAAGATCTGAAACCATCGGGCTCAATGTAGTCAGAGAATACATCGAATACCTGCTTCAAGCTGAAATACTTCAATTGGCAGTTCAGAATTTGCGGACTCATGAAGGCATCAGCGGCAATATCCGTGAAAGCATTGCAAAAGGTACATTGACCAGTGCCGACGGCCAACAAGGGCGGGAACGACTTCTCGCTGCTAAAGCTCGAGTTCAGGAAGCGGAAGAAAATCTGTCGGCTGCAGCAATTCGGTTCAATCGGTTGGTAGGCGTCCCTTTAACGAACGCCCAAACACCCCCATCCGTTTCGGCAAAACTTCCTTCTTCGCTTGATAAAGCGCTTGGCGTTGCTAGAAAAAACAACCCGCTTGTGAAAATCGCCCTGGCGGACATTGATGCGCAGGATGCGGCAGTATCTGCTGCAAAGGCAGATTTTGCGCCGGAAATTACACTTGAAGGACGTGCCCGGACAGGGGATGATATAGACAGTGTGAACGGCAGAACGTCGGATCTACAAGCACGGGTAATTCTTAGATGGAATTTGTATCGTGGCGGCATCAAGAAGGCAAACGAGCAAGAACAGATTAGGCGCGCCAGCGAGCAAAGGATGATTTTGCATCAGGTCCACCGCCGGATTGAGGAAGCCGTGAGAATTGCATGGGACCGCCGCTTGAGGCAATCCAGAATTGCAGCAACATTGGCCGAGCAATCGCAGGAAAATGCGAAGTTGGTAAATTCATACAGGGAGCAGTTTGCAGTAGGTCAACGTTCGCTCCTTGATGTTCTCGACGCTCAAAATACACGTTTCAATGTTGATGTACTTGAACGTACAGCAGGCAAATCCGCCCTCCTCGCACAATATACCTTGCTCGCGGCTACCGGGCAGCTGCTGCAGACTTTTGGATTGGAATCTGCGCCCCAAACTGAAGCTTATGCACGCGCGGAATTTGATGTACCAGAAACCCTTCCGGCCGAGACCTACGACAGGGTGCCGACGCGCCAGGTCAATGACCTTCCAATGGATTTGCTCGCTCCTATTCGGAGAAAAAATCAATAGCAAATAGCGGTACTCAAAGCTATGAAGCGTTGTCGCTGTTATGAATACAAATATCCAGGCTGAACAAAAACTTCCTCTTAAGAAAGAGGCTGGCTTGGGTATTCAACAAATGCAAACAGGTTTTGTTACTTCTTTTCAATTGATTGCCAGCTATTTTGGGCGCCCCAGCTCCCAAACGGTTTTGTTTTCTGGAGTGCCGCTTGACACCCCGTTGCCGAACTTTTCACAGATTGAAAATGTTTCTGAACGTATCGGGCTGGAAGTTGAATTACATAGAAATTTTCCGAAAAAAGTCGAAAAATCGCATCTACCAGCCATTGTGTTCACCAAGAACAATCAAACGATTGTATTGCTTGAAAAACTGGATGACGGGACCTTCAATACTTCCCTGAGCGCCCATGACCAGGCCAAAACACTGACCACGGACGAATTGCTCAGCGCTAATCCGAAAAGCCTGCTCACATTTTCCGCGGTCTATATAAATTCAGCAATTCGCAAAGAAGCGGGTCTCTCAGAAAAAGTTGAAAAGAAGAACTGGCTTCGCAGCACTCTTGGTGCGTTCTGGAAATCTTACACTTATGTGGCAATCGCTGCACTTTTCATTAATTTTATCGGTTTGGCGACACCTATTTTCATAATGAATGTCTATGACCGAATATTGCCAAATGAGGCAATTTCCAGCCTTTGGGTCCTGGGAATAGGCATAATCTTGGCGCTCATCTTTGATCTCATGTTAAAATCTGCAAGAGCATCACTTATTGATCACACTGGCCGCGTTGCTGATCAGAAACTTTCGTATCTGATATTTGAAAAAGTCTTGAGCACCAAGTTGAGCAGCAAACCAGCCTCGACCGGAGAATTTTCAAGCCGCGTCAGTCAGTACGAATTTGTCAGGGAATTTTTCACCTCAAATACCCTAAGCACGCTGATTGATACAGCCTTTATCTTTATATTTTTCGGGATCATCTACCTGGTAGCCGGCTGGCTCGTAATCATCCCAATTCTCGCATTGATAATTACTGTAATTGTAGGTCTGGTAGCCCAGCAATTCATTAAATCCAAGGTCTCGAGAGCGGCAAATGAATCCGCCCAACGCAATGCACTTTTAATTGAAAGCATCGGCGCAATTGAAAATGTAAAAGCACTTAGAGCTGAGTCCCTATTGCTCAGAAAATGGGCGGAACTGAATAAAAATGCCTCCAAAACCACAGAAAGCATTAAACAAATTTCAGCAGGGGCTTCTAATGTTACCCAATTTTTTCAACAGCTTGCAACGGTTGGTATCGTAATCGCAGGTGCTTATGCATTCAGTTCAGCACAAATTACGACAGGTGGCATCATTGCTACGGTTATGCTGTCTGGTCGGGCTTTAGCCCCTCTTGGGCAGATCGCATTAACATTGTCGCGGTTACATCACGCGGTTTTATCCTTGCGAATCTTGAATGAGATCATGGACCAACCCGACGAAATGCCCAAAACATTGGGTTTTGTAAATCGCGAAATCAAATCAGGTAGTATTGAAGCACACTCATTGGAATTCGCGTATCCGAATTCAGATCATAAAGTAATTTCTGACATGAGTTTCAAAATCAAACCTGGTGAACGGGTCGGCATCATAGGTAAAATTGGCTCCGGTAAAACCACGCTTGGCAGACTAATATGCAATTTGTACGAACCAACGGGCGGACGATTACTAATAGACGGAGTTGATGTGCGGCAATATCATCCCCATGAGGTCCGAAAAGCGGTATCCTTTGCCGGACAGACCGCAGAGCTTTTTCTGGGCACTGTCAAAGAAAACCTCCTGGTTGCAAAACCGGAAGCCACCGATGAAGAAATCATTGCGGTGGCCAAAAAAACCGGCGTGGACGATTTTGTTTCAAGGCATCCGCGCGGGTACGATATGCCGGTTGGAGAGAGAGGCGAGCAATTATCTGGAGGTCAAAAACAAGCCGTTATTCTTGCGCAACTTCTGCTTACGGACCCCCACATCATGTATCTTGACGAACCGTCCGGTGCGATGGATTTGGCTTCGGAACGAGCTTTGATCAGAACGCTAAGTTCATCCTTTGACAAAGATCAAACACTTTTGCTTTCTACTCATCGCTTCAGCATGTTGGAACTGGTCAACCGGATCATTGTCCTTGAAAATGGAAGACTGGTGGCGGATGGGCCAAAGGATCTGGTGATGAAACAGCTTGCTCAAAGAGCTGCTGCCGCAAAAGTTCACGCGACCAATACACCGGGGCAATGAGTATGACAGAGACATCGCCTAATCTCACACGCATAATCATTTTGCTGGTTGTATTGCTGATGTCGACAACGGTGATTTGGGCTTCATATGCGGAAATTGATGAGATCACCCGCGGTGAGGGCAAGGTTATACCGGCAACCAAAACACAATCCGTACAAGCCACTGAAGCCGGAGTAATCAAAGAGATAAATGTACGACTCGGACAAATTGTCAGGAAGGGCGATTTAATTGCGCGTATTGATGACACGACCACCACGTCCTCATTGGGTGAAACGGTTGCGCGGCGCATGGCTCTGTCTGCGCGTGTTGCCAGACTGGGCATAGAGGAACAAGGTAATTTTTCTGCTGCATACGAATGTCCAGATGACATCAGGCAACGCTCACCTCAGATTTGCCAAAACGAGGAAAATCTGTTGTCAGCCAGGCGCGCGAACTACACCAACAAATTGGGCGTACTGAAGCAACGTGAAGTTCAACGAAGTAGTGAGCTGAAGGAAACTGAGCTCAACGTAGAGCGACTGACTGGTTCGCTGGAAATTGCAAAAAACGAATTAGTGCTGCTGGAGCCTTTGGTAAAAAGAAATCTGGTTGCAAAGACGGAATTAATCAGGGCGCAAAGAGCTCTGAATGATGTTCAAGGGGAACTCAAATCCGCCACAGAATCCATCATCAGAATCAAAGGGGCAGTTGAAGAAGCAAAACTTCAAGTCAAAGAATTGGGATTTCAGGCTCAACAGGAAGCGTTGGATGAAAAAACTCAGGTTCTTGCGGAACTTTCTGTTCTTGACGAAACATTTCGCGGCAATGCTGATCGTGTGGCCAGGACCGATATCCGATCTCCTGTAGATGGGGTGGTAAATTTGCTGGCAATCAATACTATTGGTTCTTTTGTGCAGCCTGGGTCATTAATTGCCGAGGTTGTACCAACATCAGAGGAATTATTGGTTGAGGCCAGAGTTACACCACGAGATATTGCCTTTATTAGAAACGGGCAACCGGCACTGGTGAAAATAACTGCTTATGATTTCTCTATATACGGCGGTTTAGATGCCCAGGTTTCCACCGTAACAGCCGATAGCGTGGTAGATCAGGAAACAGGTGAAGCATTCTTCCAGGTGATTGTGAAAACGGATAAATCTTATCTGGAAAATAATGGAAAACGGTATGAAATTACCCCCGGATTGATCAGCAGTGTCGATATCATAACGGGCCGGAAAACCATCCTCCACTACCTGCTAAAACCAATTAACAAAGCGCGTCAAGAAGCGCTTACAGAGCGTTGATAGAGTAGCTGTGGCGAGGGCATGAATAGTCTGGAAATCAAAAAATCAGCTTTCGAGACAAGATACCGGGCAATTGGTTCTGCAGACAAAAGACGCGGCATACGGTTGGAAAACTGCTACTGGCTAGCCCTCGAAGAAATATCCATCGAAAAAAAAGTGCCGATTTCAGCGCTGGTCGAGGAAATAGACCGCATAAGTCCGGGACGCAAAAATCTGACTTCGATGATACGTGTATTCTGTCAGGAATGGTATAAAAATAAGATCGAACGGTTTGAGAGCATTTCAAACGAGAAAACAATTAAGAACCTGATTTTTTCATGTCCCTCCCCCGCGTTAGCGTTATCATTAGACAGGAGATTGCATTCATTTAATGAGGCATTCCTTAATTATGTGACCGATCGTTTGCCAATACCAGGCGGCAGTTTGCACCTCTCCAATCTGCGTCTCACTCTGGACATTCAATTGGAAGTACTGCTGGATCAATTATTGAGCAACGAAAATCAGACTATTCCCGTCGGTATCGCAATCGGTGTTCAGGAAAAAAGAATAAGAGATGTGATCAATGTCGTGCGGGCGCCAATTCTCTCCCGGGACATATTACTGGGGTATTTCAAGTTTCCGCGTTAGCTGATCACAACGCCCAGGATTTGGGAACAAGTCTTTCCAGTTCCGAATTCGAAACGCCACGGAGGGAAATACTCTTTGTGTTTCCGCTTCCTCCAGGCAAAACGCCGCGAATATCGGAAAAGGCTCTCTTGGCTAAAAACCGCTTCGGATTTTCCTTGTGCCAACCATGTATCCATGACTTTTCTTCGCTGAATGAGAACAAGGGCAAATATTGTTTAACCTGATGGTCTGCAATTACATTCTCGTTCAGATTATCAAGTATCAAAGTCCCACGGTTAGTTCTAATAGCCAGAACAGCGTGGTACAAATCACGCTGCATGTCCTTGACCACAATCATTGACATCGAATTTGTCGGAACGCCCATTCCAGACAATAATGCCATTTTGAGAATTACATAGTCTTCGCAATCGCCATATCCCCGCCCAAGACTCTCGCTGGGATTGGCCCAATAATCAAGCTTCCGGTATGCGCGCTTATCAGACCGATAGGAAATCAATTCGTTTACGGTGCCATTCGCCAATGACAATTTTTGAAAGAACGATTTGTCCCTACCCCGATTCATGGTCTGCCTAAGCACTTTTGTATTTATTGTGCATTTCGGGAGACTTTCATCACAGGAAGGCGCAGAATAATTTTCAATTTGTGAAAAACTTCTTTCCCACTTCTCACGCAGGGCAATTTGACGAAATGGAATCGGCGTCGAACCAAATGCCGCAGTTTTGTACGGCGTTCCAATCTTCACTTTTCCGGATGTTACTCTAGTGTCCGCAGTTTTCTTTGCTGACGGATCAAATTGCAACTCTCTTCCAATTCCAACTAGATTTCTTCCTGCAATTTTTTTGAAAGGCATGTTGAAATCATGTGCAATGCGATATTCATACCGCCAGAGGTAAGAAGAAAAACCACCACCTGTTTCTTTCGCGTGGCCAAAAGATGCCGTTGCCAAACACGCAGCCAGCGTGCCCAAGCATGCCATTGTTTTTATCATTTTGAAAAAGCGTTTCCCGCTTCCCTGTTTTGACACACGTTAGTCAAAACATCTGAATTTCCCGCTAAACCGGTTAGTAAATTATGCGAGTGGAAAATCAGTCAAATTTTATACATCGTTCCAATTCTGAATTCCAAGGATGTATAATATATTATGTGATAAATTAACCAATTATAATTATTTACGTGCATTTGCATAATATATTATGCATGGAAGTTACTAATATCTTGCTACTTCAGCTCAAAATGCCAATTCTATCTAATAAAATTTTAAAGAGTTTGACGCCTGTCCGCATTTGTCTGTTGGCAGGGGAAAGGGAGCAAGATGGCAACGGATTCTCAGGATGGAAGAAACTCGGAAAACTTTCAAACCGGCATTGATCCCGATTCCTCAACTATGACTGAGGAAGTTATTGATTTGGCCCAGAGTTCATCTGATTCTGGACAGGAAATTGAACCTGTTCCAGTAGATGAAAACCGCTTCGGTACGGAAACAGAACAAGCATTCCCGGAAGTAGTGACCCCAGATTTGGAAAATGTGGTGAGGCTTCCCGCAAACACTTCGCTCGACAATGTAGAGATCGTTGGCGACGATATTGTCCTTACCCAGGCAGATGGAACGACTATCACAATAAAGGGGGCGGCACTGGACGTCCCGACATTTATGCTTGGTGATATTGAGTTACCCAATGAAACCTTGATAGCGGCATTTTCACAAAGTGGAATTGACATTGCTGCTGGCCCGAACGGAAATTTGGTTGCAGGCGCCGGAGGCGCCGATAGTTCAGGCAATAATTTTGCGCAACCTGTTCCAGGCATTGGAGATCCTGCCCCATTTGTTGATTTGCTACCGTTTACAGAGCTTCAGTTTCCGGCTTTTACAACACCCGATTTGCTGCCTGAACTTGTGGTCGAAGATGAGCCTAATTCCCCGATTGGCGTGGTCGCCACCTCACTGGTTTCACCTGATGAAGCAGCAAGTGAAATCGGACTTGATGAAACCCCCACGCAATCTCCAGGCTCAGAAGAAGTTGCGGACGGGGTCAGTGCGAACAATTCTAGTAACGCAGAAACTTCCAGTATTGGTACGATTTCGATTGATGCGCCAGATGGATTAGCTGAAGTATTGATTAATGGCGTGCCGGTCACTGGTCCGGGCCAAATGATTGATGGCAGCTTCGGCTTCATAACCATTGTTTCGTTTAACCCCATAACCGGTGAAATAGAATATCAGTACACTGCCACTCAATCGGTTTCCCACAATGCTGCGGATGACCCCGTTCTTGATACATTTACAGTGGAAGTATCAGACATAAACGGGGATATGGCATCTACGACTTTCGACGTGGGCATTTTGGATGACAACCCTTCGATAGGTCTTGTGGATGTCGATCAGCCGATGCTTATGGTCGACGAAACCGATCTGGCAACTGATACTGATTCCGGAGACTTTTCCGGGCTGTTTTCCGG
>JBPCWL010000049.1:0-3029 GCA_051009575.1 Rhizobiaceae bacterium | reverse complement strand
TCAGTTGGACTGGACTGACGAAGATGTCAGGGATCCTGATCTATGGGGCGAAGTCAGCGGCAGTGGCTGGATGGTTGGACCTTATGTGGGTATCCGTCTAACAGAGCGGTTCTTCTTTAATGCACGGGCCGCATGGGGACAATTGGATAGCGATATTGAATTGACCGATGACCTGCATGGTTTCCGTTCCGGCGATTTTGAAACGGATCGCTGGCTCGTTTCCGGCGAACTTGTAGGCAATTGGCACAGAGGTGCACTGCGCATCTCACCGAGCATAGAAGTGTCTTATGGTTCAGCCGATCAGGAAGCTTACAAAAACAGCCATGGGGTTGAGATTGGTGCCAACGAAATTACTATTGGTCGATCAACTTTCGGTGTCGAGCTGGGTTACCAGCGATATATTCCGGAAACCGGGACTATAATCGAACCGCATATCTCAATTGAAGGACTGTGGAACTTCAGTACCGACGATACGAAACTTTCGGACGGCACGCCTCTGCATGACGATGACTTCCGTGCGAGAGTTGAAGGCGGTTTCATCTTCCGAAAAGACAACGGCATCAATGTCCGGATTACCGGTCAGTATGACGGCATCGGAGATAGTGACTTCGAGTCTTACGGCGGAAAGGCCTGGGTAAACATCCCGCTGAATTGACCCGGGCTGTAAGGGGGCATAAATGCGAACGAAGTCATTCGGCTTTGTTCGCATTTTCTTTTTATGAAGATTCGGTGTTCGATCAGCATTTCTCATGGCAATAGGAATACAATCTTCCATGCTGAAATTGCGAATTAGGAAGTGTTTAATCACGTGAGGTAGGTATACTCAAATTATAGGGTCGATAGAAATTCAATCCGGTGTAAATCTGATATAAATTGAAGACTATTTCCCGTTACCGCCGCCGTTACCACCGCCGTTGCCGCCACCGTTTCCACCACCGTTACCGCCGCCGTTTCCGCCGCCGTTTCCACCACCGTTACCGCTGCCATTTCCACCGCCGTTGCCTCCCGCGTTTCCACCGCCAAATCCACCACCGCCACCGCCGGCATCACCCCGACCTACGGAGCCGGTTGCGCCAAAGCCTTTGCCACTGGGGTTTTCACCAGCATTGCCTACGGCTTTGTCATTACCAGGATTTCCACGAACGGGCATGCCCGGTGGATCGATGGTTGGAAAATCAAAGTCGGGAAAAGAGGACGCAAAGGTGGAAGGACTATCGCCGAAGGTGCTTGCTGACTGACAAGCCGATCCTCGGGGTGCTGAATAGCGTCCACTTGCGAAAGGAAAAGCGGCCCTGTAGGACATTCCCAGATTATTCGTCAAGCCACCGCCTCTCGGCGCATGGGTGAATTGGCAGGGAGTTAATGTGCGGCAACGTCTTGCCCGTCGACTGCAAACTCTGACACGTCCACTGACCACTAATACGGAGGTTCCCCGTCCAGTGACGCGAACATCCACGACTGTTCCCCGAATACCAAGTGTGGCCGTCGGTGTGCTAATCACATAAGCCTTGGAATTGGCTGTAGTACCCGTGACAAAACGGAATACGCCTCTCGCCATACGGACTACTGCACTTCTGGTTTTCTTTTGTCTGAAAACAAATTTGTTCAGAGCCAGAGAAGAACCGGGGCCAACAACCAGTTGCGTGTTATCAAGAAATCGAAGTGTCCCCTGGCTGTTGGAATTTGCCCTTATGCGCTCATTGCGAAAAACCTTCGAACCTACTGAAAGACGTCTCGTCTTGGATAGGGTACCTGTAACTGTGTTCGAAACCTGAACTGCAGATCCTATTGGGGCAGCTTGGAGATCCCCTGTTATGTAAGTAAATCCTAATGCCACTCCAACAGCTACAAAAATACGCACGCTCATGATCAGTCTCCCAACTAGGATATTATCCTAACCATTAAGAAACGTGTGGTCTAGAACTGGTGCGATTATTCTTAATTTATAGATCAATAAGAAGATTAACGATTTTCAACGAAAGCCCGTTATTAAGCGAGAGAAATATAATTAGTCGCAACTCATACAATCATCCTGATGATTGGGGTGAGATGGGGGCGTTGGACGTGTTGATCCTGAATTGGAACCTGATCCCGATGAAGTTGAAATATCTCCACCGACAATATCAAAAATTACATCGCTGGGGCTGATCGTTTGTTTGGTTGCTCTTTGTGTTACGCCGAATTTAAGAGCACGATTTTTTTTCCTTCTGAAATTCTTTCTGGAAGCTACCGGGTGGACTGGACGAGATTTTATTATTGTTTGAGAAGAAAGATATATTTTTTTTTTCGATCGGCAGCTTCAGCATTGTGCACGCATGATAAAATGCAGCTCATAACTATTGATAAGTAGGTAATTCCGATAAATCGTGACATTGCTAATTCCTGTCCAAATTTGAACTCCAAAAATTTAGTCGTTCACTATCGGATATAGGTTCAAATTTGTTTTGCGCTGGGTAGGCCGATGTATCAAAAACGGACCTTGTTTTTTCTACCAAAACTTGTTACCAAATCTGTAGAGCAAAATTCAAAAAACGTCAGAAAAGTACGGTAAATTGAAGGCAATATTCGTTTCTTCTCGACCGCACCATTTATTTTTCAGTAATTGCACCGTTCGAACATCACAATTGTTTTGTCGTTGAAATTGCGCTCAATTCTCTAGAATGTCAGGGGCGTAGTATGAGGCTGCAATTCTGATGATTTTTTGTGTCCAGCTCAACATCAATCCGGTTTTGAAGCGTAATTGTATGGGACGTTGTTTGGGTCTGGGGTAAGGTTGTCTTGAGCCTCGGTTCCGGTCTGACTTCGATTGAAACTGGAAGAATCTATGTTTGAAAAATTTGAAGATACGCCGCTGTTCGGGGCCAATCTTGTCGCGTTTCAATTCCAGAACGATGACCGCGCCGACAAGATGGATCTTGGTCTCGGAGTTTATCGGAATGAACAGGGGGAGACCCCGGTGATGGCTGCCGTCAAGGCTGCCGAAATCCGCCTGCTCCAGAGTCAATCTTCCAAATCTTATCTTGGTCTGC
>JBPCWL010000048.1:0-19659 GCA_051009575.1 Rhizobiaceae bacterium | reverse complement strand
GTTCAGTCCAGACTTCAAGAAAGCACTCCTCAACCAGCGCTCTTTTCTCATTGTTGATCAGGATGTCAATATCGTCAGGAATTTCGGAATTCATTTTGGTAGCCCTTGCAATGTGGACAAACTAAAGGCTTGGCGCGGATTTTTACAGGCCAAGCGCAATAACAATTAATCTATAGTTAACGTCCGTATCGTGAGGGAATTTCCTGCGAAAGTTTTTCACCCTCTTCAATATAGCGTCTATTGGCTTCTATAGCCGCTGGGGTGCATTCCCGGTAAGTTTCCTGAAATCCACGGAAACCCTGATTAAACCGCGCTATCATCTTTGCACGACGGTCCTCAGTCGGGTCTTCCTTGTCAATCAGGTTACTCATCTCATTCCGCCATAGTTGCCCTTCATTGGCGCCGCACAGTTCCCGCAGATAGTGCAGGGCACCAAGGATTTCAGACAAGCGCATCATTTGAGGGTCATAAGCAGGTGGTAATACGGTTACCTTGCGAGGCTCGGGGTTTGCCGAAGCTTCGCTTTGACCCAATGCGTACACCGGGTTTGCCAGGAGCAGGGCAATAGCAAGAAAATATTTTCCTATGGGTTTCGGTGATATGTACATATCCGAGTCTTTGTACTCTCAGTTTTGCGCGAATTGCGGGAGTTTATAACCAGGAAAATGATTGTTCCCAAATGGCAGGATGCATGATTGTCGAGCCAATCGCAATTGGTCATTCCAAAATACTTACTTCTGGATGAAATGCATGCGCGACGAATGCGAAAGTGACATCATAAGCGACGTCCTCACCGTTTTTAAGATTGATTACCGTAACATTTCCAACGTCACGCCCGGCTGAAATATCCCTGCTGTCGAGAGCTGATGCCTGTCCATTGCTCCATGAAAATTCATGTCCACCAATGGATCTGGTTCCAGATTTCCGAAGGCCTTGCATGCTGAGAATTATCGGAGGTCCCGAGTCCTGCCTGACTACAACAACCCGTGCCATAGCGGGAAAATCCTCTGGTAGTGGGCCGCCATAAAGGAATGGTCGGTCAAGTGTGTCATATCCCACGTATGGATTCTGACCGTATCGGCGAAATCCGGGATTGTTGGGGACAAGGATTTTTGCCTTCGGATGACGTTTTTTGAAATTTCCAAAAGATTCCAGACGTGAAGGCAAGATATCAAGGCGCGCGCCTAACAGGTCTCCGATAATCGCCTCACCTGAAAATTGCTGCCACCAGCTTTCGGTCTGCCGGTCATACATCAACAGGTCGGAATGGCGCAGTCTGCCGGTTGTTCCAAAATCAAGTTTCTTTCCTTCGTATCGAGCATCAAAAACAATCGCTGCATTGCATAACGGGCAGTAGGTAACCGCAACCGGAATTCCGCCGACAACATCATTGGCGATTTCATGCCACATCAGCACTGAAAGGGGATAAGCCCGTGCGTCTCCGTCGATTTCCAATCCTATTACGGGTTCGTTTTCTCCAATATTGTTAACTTCACCCACGACGGAAAACTTTGGCTTGTCTATGGATGGAATGCCATCCTTTGATGGGCCACCCGACTGGATTTCGTGTGGTGGAACTGAGATTAGGTCAAAGTTTGTTTTCCAGTTTTCCCAGGAAGAAGGATTTGGGTCGGCAACTGCAGGATATAGTCCTGCCATCAGCACGAACACAGTAAATACAATCACACGGATTATCATGGGGTTGATAATAGCCGCAGAAGACCCAGGACCGCCAATAACAATTGTGCTAGCGGGATTTCAGGACTTCCCTGACAAACTCTACAGTCTCGGGGGTTGTAGATAGTTCTCTCATTTCTTCCAGGCCGAACCACCCTAGGTTAACTGCATCATCACCAGCCATCGCCTCTCCCGTAAATGACGTAGTAAAAAAAGTGGTGAGTACAAAATGATAGTCGGGATAGCCATCTTCATTTCGGGAAATACGGTCTCTTACCGCAGCGAATTCCAGCCTGCCTGCATCCAGGCAGGTTTCTTCTTTCAACTCACGTCTGGCGCATTCCTCCAGTGTTTCGCCCAATTCCTGACTGCCGCCAGGCAGTGACCAGCACCCTCTGTAGGGTTGTTTGCCGCGTTTGATCAACAAGACCTTTTTTTGTTCAAAGACGATGACACTGCATCCGGTTATTGGACTTGCTGACATGAATATCCTTTGAAAACAGTTTCTTGGACTGCCGATCGTGAATCAATGTGCTAACTTCCTGAATCAACACTTTAAGCAGGATGACGCAAGACATGTGCGGCAGATTTTCACTCACAGCAAGTCCGGAAGAATTAGCAGAGCTATTCGGATTGCTGGACCTTGGAGCTTTCCCGCCACGCTACAATATTGCGCCGACCCAACCGATTCTGACGGTTGGTATAAATGCTGCAGGAAATCGCGATGCCCATCTTGTCCGCTGGGGGCTAATTCCGCATTGGGTGAAGGATCCGAACGACTTTACCCTGATAATCAACGCGCGGTCTGAAACCGCTGCGACGAAAGCCTCCTTCAAAACCGCGTTGCGCCACCGGCGGGTATTGATACCAGCATCCGGGTTTTACGAGTGGCATAGGCCTGTTGACAAGAAGCTGGCAAAGCAACCCTACTGGATCAGGCCTTCAGATGGTGGAACAATATGTTTCGCAGGTCTTGTGGAAACCTGGATGGGTAAGGATGGGACAGAGATGGATTCAGGCTGTATTCTTACAACCCAGTCAAACGACCAGATCGGTAACATCCATCACCGGATGCCGGTAGTCATCAAGCCAGAGGATTTTGAACGTTGGTTAGACTGTAAGACCCAGGGGGCCAAGGATGTCGCTGATCTGATGACAGCGGTAGAAGACGGTTTTTTCGATGCGATTGAAGTTGGTGAAGCAGTGAACAAGGTTGCCAATTCCGGACCGGAAATCCAGAATCCGGGTAAAGCTGCGGGCGTTGCAACTGCAAAGAAGGAAAAACCGGAAAAAGATGATGGGCAGATGAATCTGTTCTGAGGCACCAAATACAATTCCCTGTTGACCTTCTGCAATCCAGCGGTCATAAGAATTTTCATGAACACGACCTTAACCATGCCTTCACAGGCTTGCTGCATTATCAAAGGCATTATTAGCTAGCGATTCGCTGGTCCGGTCGTTCTTTTCCTGAAAATTTGTTTGAACGTTCCGGATTACGGGGCAAAACCGCTCGCAATTGGACGGAAAAAGAATGGTGGAATTGAAACTTTACAACACGTTGACCAGACAAAAAGAGGTCTTTCAGCCGGAAGATTCTAAAAATGTGCGCTTGTATGTCTGCGGACCAACCGTGTATGATTTTGCTCATATTGGCAATGCACGGCCGGTTATTGTGTTTGATGTCCTGTTTCGTCTGTTGCGTCATTGCTACGGGGAAGATCATGTAACCTACGTCCGGAACATCACGGATGTTGATGACAAGATCAACGCTCGGGCATTGCGGGATTATCCCGATATACCGCTCAATGAAGCAATCCGAAACGTGACGGAGAAGACCGCCAACCAGTTTCATGCGGATGTGAAAGCGCTTGGGTGCCTCGAGCCGACCCACGAGCCGCGCGCGACCGAACATATTGAGGGCATGGCAGAGATGATCCAGACACTGCTGGACAAGGGGAATGCTTATGTTGCAAAAGGCGAACAGGGCAGGGAAGTTTTGTTTCGCGTCAATTCCATGGCCGATTATGGTCAACTTTCAAACCGTAAACTGGAAGAACAGCAGGCAGGCGCCCGAGTTGCGGTAGAAAGCCACAAGGAAAATCCCGGGGATTTCGTACTTTGGAAAGAATCTGGCGAATCCGAGCCCGGCTGGGAAGGAACCTTCAACGGAGAAACCATCCATGGCCGCCCAGGCTGGCACATTGAATGCTCCGTTATGGCAAAAGATCGATTGGGCAAGACATTTGACATACATGGTGGCGGACTGGACCTGATCTTCCCTCACCATGAAAATGAAATCGCCCAGTCAAGATGCGCCCATGATGTGGACCACATGGCAAAGGTCTGGATGCACAATGGCTATCTTCAGGTCGAAGGAAAGAAGATGTCCAAGTCTGAAGGCAACTTCGTGACGATTCACGACCTGCTGCATACGGAGAAATTCGGCGGCCGTAAATGGCCCGGTGAAGTATTGCGCCTCGCCATGTTGATGACGCATTACCGCGAGCCGATCGATTTCAGTGTGAAACGATTGGAAGAGGCTGAAAACCTCATTTCCAAATTGCACAGGCGGGTATCAGAGGCGGACAATGGTAATGATGATATTATTAGCGCGGTGCTTTCAGATGAACTCAACACCACAGAGACCATAGCAAAACTTAACCAGCTTTCCGGCAAACCTTTGTTGAAGGCACTTAGATTTTTGGGTATTGAATTCTCAAAAATCCAATTGGATATTTCTGGCGATGATATTGATCAAAAAATCAAAGAACGTTTGGGCTTTTTTGCTGCCAAAAACTTCGCCGAAGCGGACCGGATCCGCGATGAACTGGCAGCTCAGGGAATCCAGCTAAAGGACTCAAAAGACTCACAAACCGGCGAACGGATCACCACCTGGGAGGTGAAACGATGAGCGTTAAACCGGTTACGGGCGGATGCCAATGCGGTGCGGTGCGATACCGTGTTCAAGGCAAGCTTTTTGACCCGCATATTTGCCATTGCCGCATGTGCCAGAAAGCTGCCGGTAATTTTTTCATGCCGCTTGCGAAAGCTGAACGGACAGCTCTTGAATACACCCGCGGTGAACCTTCATGGTTCAATTCGAGTGATCCGGTAAAGCGTGGTTTCTGCAGCGCCTGCGGCACACCAGTTATATTCGACGACATCCGAGAGGAACCGATCTACATTGTGTTGGGATCACTCGATGATCCATCAGCCATAGAACCAGAGTACCAGTGCGGTACGGAATCGAAAACCGAGTGGTTTGCGAAACTCCAGGGATTGCCCGGTAGTACAACCGAAGGCGACCCTGATGTAACCGCTGAGTGGCTGGACGCAATCAAGGAAAGTAATCACCAGCACCCCGATCACGATACCAACACATGGCCGGAGAACGGAAAATGAGCAAGGAACGCATCTACCTTTTCGATACTACATTGCGCGACGGTCAGCAGACCCCGGGCA
Source organism: Rhizobiaceae bacterium (assembly GCA_051009575.1). GTDB lineage: Bacteria > Pseudomonadota > Alphaproteobacteria > Rhizobiales > Rhizobiaceae > JAALLB01. Next base: position 14,520 of record JBPCWL010000048.1, on the reverse strand, counting down.
TTGATTTTTCAGTGCAGGACAAGATTGCGATTGCTGAAATGCTGGATGAACTAGGTCTGGATTATGTCGAGGGGGGATACCCCGGCGCCAATCCGACCGATACCGAGTTTTTCTCCAAAAAACGCACCAGCAAGGCCAGTTTCGTTGGCTTTGGCATGACAAAACGTCCCGGCGTGTCTGCATCCAATGATCCGGGAATTGCAGCACTATTACAATCAGAGACAGATGCCATCTGCTATGTGGCGAAAGCCTGGGATTATCATGTCGATGTAGCCCTTGGCACGACAAACGAAGAGAACCTCGATTGCATCAAGGCGTCGGTAAAGGCAGTGACCGAAAAGGGCCGGGAGGCGATGGTCGATTGCGAGCATTTCTTTGACGGCTTCAAGGCAAATCCCGAATACGCGCTGCAATGCGCCGCGACCGCCTATGCTTCCGGGGCACGGTGGGTGGTGCTTTGTGATACCAATGGTGGCACGCAACCACATGAAATCGAGGAAATTGTCGGCCACGTGGTCAAGGCAATCCCCGGCAGCCATGTCGGTATTCATGCTCATGATGATACGGGCCAGGCGGTGGCCAATTCGCTTGCGGCAGTAAGGGCAGGTGCTCGACAAATCCAGGGTACGCTTAATGGCATTGGTGAGCGTTGCGGTAACGCCAATCTCGTCACTGTTATTCCGACACTTGCCTTGAAACCTGGGTATTCGGAAAAATACGAAACCGGGATCGGCGAAGATAAACTCGCAGATTTGACCCGTGTATCTCACAAATTCGACGAGATGCTTAACCGTGCACCGCACTCTCAGGCGCCTTATGTCGGATCTTCTGCGTTTGCCACAAAAGCAGGTATTCATGCGTCTGCGATCCTGAAAGATCCCGAAACCTATGAACACGTGAAGCCGGAATCTGTTGGAAACAACCGTCGTGTTATGGTCTCGGATCAGGGCGGCAAGGCCAATTTCCTGAACGAGTTATCCCGCAGAGGTATAGAAGTCGACAAGTCAGACCCGAACCTTGATACATTGATATCAATCGTCAAGGACCGGGAATCGGAAGGCTATGCATATGAAGCCGCTGATGCGAGTTTTGAACTTCTGGCCCGCAGACAGCTTGGTACTGTCCCTCAGTTCTTCAAGGTGGACAGTTTCCGTTGTCAGGTTGAACGCCGTTTCAACGCCATTGGTGAAGTCATCACGGTTTCTGAAGCCGTTGTCAAAATTACAGTCGATGGCAACAGTCTGTTGTCTGTGGCGGAAGGCCATGGTCCTGTCAACGCACTCGACAATGCTCTCCGCAAGGATCTTGGGAAATATCAAAAACAGATCGCTGATCTTGAACTGGTGGATTACAAGGTGCGCATATTAAATGGTGGTACTGAAGCGGTTACGCGCGTGTTGATCGATTCCATGGATGGTAGCGGTGAACGATGGACTACAGTTGGCGTTTCAGACAACATCATCGATGCATCCTTCCAGGCACTGATAGACTCGATAAACTACAAACTAATGAAAACGGGTGGAGTGTGACACATCCGCAAGATTCGCGTTCCGGATTCCTGTTTGCTTTCTCCGCTTATCTGATCTGGGGGTTCATGCCCCTGTTCTGGAAGCTGACAGCACATATCGATGCGGTTGAGGTTACAGCGCACAGGGCACTTTGGTCATTGCCGGTAGCAGGTGTAATACTTTGGGCAATAGGCCGTACCGGCGACATTCTACCGACGCTCAAATCTCCCCGCAAAATGGTGATCTTGTTCATATGTTCTTGTTTGATTTCAGCGAACTGGGGGGTATTTATTTGGGCAATTGCGGTTGAGCGAACGCTGGAAACAGCACTTGCCTACTATATCAATCCGCTCTTAACCGTACTCCTTGGTTTCGTGTTTTTGGGAGACCGGTTCAATCGCTTCCAGTTATTTGCAATATTGATTGCGGCTGCTGCCGTTCTAATGCTGACAGTAGTTGGCGGCGAGTTTCCATGGCTAAGCCTGTTTCTGGCATCAACGTTTGGCATCTACGGTATATTGCGCAAAACGGTCGATGTTGGACCGACGCAGGGATTCCTGGTGGAAATTCTTCTAATATTTCCGTTTGTACTGGCTTATGTAATTTGGCTGCAGGTTTCAGGGGAAAGTGTATTCTTTTCCGGCCAATTAAACTGGTTGGTATTGATGTTGGCAGGTCCCGCAACAGCAGTGCCACTCATCCTTTATGCCTTCGGAGCCAAAAGGCTGCGCCTTTCTACAATCGGATTGATGCAGTTCATGGTTCCAACCATGTTGTTCCTGATCAGTATTTTCGTGTTTGGCGAGCCTTTGAGGGAAATTCAGCTTTATGCATTTATCATGATCTGGATTGCGCTTGCTCTTTACGCGTGGTCTTTAATCTCAAGTGACCGCAAACCAAAGGGCCACCCGCTAGAAAAGAGGATGGCATGAGGTTGGATTGAAGTCCGGTAGGGGCCTGAGGGCAACTTTAATCCTGTGCGTTGTTACCGGGCCACGGTCGGGAATAGATGCTGGTCCGGTTCAACAAGATAATACCAGCAAGCTGATGAAACATTTGTTACGGGAGGCAAATTCAGCCTTGTTCACCAGCCCGAAATGATTTTACCACCAGTTCCGGGTCATCAATGATCAGCGGATTGATCAGTTTTGATGCGTGAATAAACCCTGCCGCACTCATGTGTTCCATCAATTCCAGCATGGGTTGCCAAAAACCATCAATATTCAGAAATCCGATCGGTTTATTGTGTTGGCCCAATTGAGCCCAGGTCATGATTTCAACGATTTCCTCAAGTGTACCTATGCCGCCGGGCAATGCGAGAAATGCATCTGAACTTTCAAACATCAACCTTTTACGATCGTGCATATTCTCGGTGACAGTTAGTTCATAATTACTTGTGTGAGTATGGTGAGAGCCTTCATGGGACAACAAAAAGCGGGGGATGATCCCTTTCACCCTGCCACCGTTTTCAAGCACTGAACTGGAGATTGCGCCCATAACTCCACTGTTTCCACCGCCATAAACGAGACTGATTTCAGCTTGGGCAATCGATTGCCCAAGCTTATGCGCAGCTTCTTTGAAAACTCCATTGTTACCGTTCTGGGACCCGCAATAGATACAAATTGATTTGATTTCGGCCATGCGCTGAATACCTGTTAACTTGCAAAAAAAGGTGATAGTAATTTGTCTGTTTTGAATTAATAGGCTTTGCGCATTTTGGCCAGACAAATTCTGGCTTGCTCTGGGGGTAAATTAATGATCAAGGGATTCCTTCCTATATTGTATACCAGCATAGGTGTGGCCACAGCAGGTGTCGCAGGATACCTTATTTTTGAACCGCAGATATTCTCCAATCCCGAAAAAGAGATCGTTATTCAATCTGAACCTGAATCCGATGAGAATCAGGTTGCCGAACTGAGCCAGGAGCTGGCTCCTGCAAAGGATGATTCAGAAGAGTCTCAAGTTATCGCTGAACCGAAACCGGTTCTTCCAGTATTTTCTGTGCTTCGGGTTGAGCCGGATGGCAGTACCGTCGTTGCGGGAACCGGGCCGGGTGCCAGCGAAGTCACATTGCTCGATGGCGATTTGGAACTGGGTAAAACGGCAACCGGACCAGAGGGTGATTTTGTCTTCATTCTGGACAAGCCACTCTCTCCCGGGACTCACGAACTTACTTTGAAGGCGCAACCTCAGGAAGGAGAACCTGTGTTTTCTGCAGAGGCTGGTCTTATCAACATTCCGAAACCGGAAACAGAAGAGGAAGCCACAGTATTGGTGGCTGAGAGCGGTGAAGCGACAAAAGTTCTACAGAAACCTGAAACAACCGATCCTGAAACTGACGAACAGGTAGCAAAGGTTGAGCCTGAACCTATTGCAGAGACAGCTGCATCTGAAGAAAGTGAGCCTGAACAAACCGCCGTGGCCGATGCCGGTGAATCCGTTGAAGAGGCAAAGCCGGAAGACAAGGAACCGCAAGAAACAGCAGAGGTAGAAACTTCAGAACCAGAAGAAGTCGCCAAACTTGAAGAACCCGTCAAAGAAGAAGAGCCTGAGGTCGAGCCTGTTACCATCAAACCGGTGTTGATCGAGGCGGCAGATATTGAAGATGGCAAGGTATTTATTGCAGGTACCGGTGAGCCGGGTTCCAAGGTTAGTATATATCTGGACAACACAATATTGGGATCTACGGCAATCGAAGAAAATGGCGCTTTCCTATACGAGGGTAGCCACAACATTGAAGCCGGTCAGTATAATGTTCGCGCCGACATGCTGAAACAGGAAAGTGAACAGGTGATTGCGAGAGCTGAAGTAAAGCTTGTCCATGAACCTGAACCAGCTGTGCAGATAGCGGCTTCAGAGCAAGTGTCTGATACACAAGAAGAATCCCAAGAGCCTCCGCAAGTAGAAGCTGAGGAAACAGTGCAACAAGAAGAATCAGGTGATGTTGGCCTGGAACCAGCAGAGACGGCTCCTGAGCCTGTGCAAGAGGAAGTAACGGCAACCGCAGAAGTTGTAGCCTCCGATGAGGTTGCTGAAAGCGAACCGGCAGAAATTCGTACTGGAGCCGCAGTCATAATCCGCAGGGGTGATAGCTTGTGGCGCGTTGCCCGGCGCAACTATGGCGCAGGAATCCGATATACAACGATATTCGAAGCAAATCGGGATCAAATACGCAATCCGAACCTGATCTATCCGGGGCAGGTATTCAAGGTTCCTGAAGATACTTCTTCCGACGACTAATCAGGAATGGTTGCAACAGAATGATTGACTTTATCGGCATTTGCCGATAAAGCCGCGTCATGACGAATGAAACCAACCTACCGGCGCAACACTCATCAAAAATGCAACTGGCGAAAATGCTCAAGGCAATGGGGCATCCGGTCCGGTTGCGTATTGTTGAGGAAATAGCAAAACGCCAAAGCTGCTGTTGTGGCGAGATGTGTGATTGCTTTCCACTTTCACAATCGACCGTTTCACAACATCTTTCTGTATTGAAAAAGGCCGGGATTGTAGAAGTCGAGCAAAAGGGCACAAGCTCGAGATACTCGCTTGACCCGGACGCCTTGAATGCGTTGCGGAATGAACTAAGTGACCTGGTGGATATCGCCGGATGTTGCTGCAATGACTGATACCGTCACAAATAATGCGGTAGATGCCGATGAGGCAGGTTTGTTAAGAACCCTCAGGAACCTTTGGCCCTATATGTGGCCTCAAGATCGTCCAGACCTGAAGATGCGGGTAGTTTATGCATCCTTCTTCATGATTTTAGGCAAGATAATAACGGTTTTGGTTCCCTATTTTTACAAGCTGGCGACGGACGCGCTCACAGGCGAATTATCAGGTAAATCCGCGATTGAACAATGGCTACCAGTTATTTTGGTTACGCCGGTTGCAATGGTTATAATCTATAATATTGGCCGAGTTGTAACCATTGGCTTTAATCAACTGAGAGATGCCTTGTTTGCAAGTGTCGGGCAACACGCAGTCCGCCAGCTTGCCACAATGGTCTTTGAACATTTGCATGGCCTCAGCTTGCGCTACCATTTGCAGCGGCGAACCGGTGGATTGTCTCGCGTCATTGAACGAGGCACAAAGGGAATTGAATCAATTGTCAGATTTTCAATTCTGAATGGAATCCCGACGGTGCTGGAGTTTGGGTTGATGGCTGTCGTCATCTGGTATTGGTTTGATTTCACTTATGTTTTGTTAATCGTCGTCATGGTCATTGCTTATGTCTGGTTCACGGTGAGAGCATCAGACTGGCGCATTGGAATTCGCCGTGACATGAACGAGAATGATACTGATGCGAATTCCAAAGCTATTGATTCACTGCTTAACTTTGAAACCGTCAAATATTTCGGAAACGAAAAGCTGGAAGCCAAGCGTTTCGGCTCATCAATGAAGCGATATGAACGTGCAGCTACAAAGGTTTGGACCTCCCTTGCATGGCTTAATTTCGGTCAGGCGGTAATAATGGGGTTCGGCATGGCGGCGTGTATGATCCTGTCCGCACTTGCTGTTCGCAACGGCGAGCAAACTTTGGGCGATTTCGTCATGATCAATGCATTGTTGATGCAATTGTTCATTCCCCTCAATTTTATCGGCTTCATCTACCGTGAAATCCGTCAGGGATTTGCTGACCTTGAAGACATGTTTTCGCTGCTGGCTGTAGACAGGGAGATAAAAGACCAGCCAGGTGCTGCCACGTTGAATGTAGATGAAGGATCCATCCGGTTCGAAAAAGTGAAATTTCACTATGACAAAGATCGAAAAATATTGCGGAATGTTTCGTTTGATGTTCCTGCCGGAAAAACCGTAGCTATCGTCGGTCCATCAGGCGCAGGAAAGTCTACCATTTCAAGACTGTTGTTCCGCTTTTACGATGTGAGTGATGGATCTATTACCATTGATGGTCAGGATTTGCGCGATGTTCAGCAGAAATCCTTGCGGGCAAAAATTGGCATGGTTCCCCAGGATACGGTCCTGTTCAATGACACAATAGCCTATAACATCAGGTATGGCCGCCCGGACGCGACTGATGAAGAAGTTAAAATCGCGGCAGATATGGCACAAATCGGGGACTTTATTGGTGGATTACCCAAAGGATTTGATACGGAGGTAGGAGAAAGGGGCCTGAAATTGTCTGGCGGAGAAAAGCAGCGTGTAGCGATTGCGCGCACCTTGCTCAAGGCGCCCCCGATTCTCATTCTTGACGAGGCAACATCCGCCCTGGACACGCAAACCGAACGCGAAATCCAGACGGCACTTGATGAGGTATCGAAAAACCGGACGACTGTCGTTATTGCACACAGGTTGTCGACGGTTGTTTCTGCTGATCAGATACTGGTATTGAAGGCCGGTGAAATTGTTGAACGCGGGACGCACAAAGGGTTGTTGCGAAAAAAAGAGCTTTATGCCGAAATGTGGAACCGTCAGCGCGAGGCGACAGAAGCTGAAGACCGTTTACGAGCTGCCCAGGAAAATGATGAATTTGGTATCATCCGCCGAAAGAAGTTGACCGCAGATTGAGTTTCCACGATGGAATTGATAAGCAATTCGAACCACAACCCAAATGGCGTAAAATGAGTATTATAGATTCAGTAAAAAATGCAATTCCACCTGTCCACAAGGAGGGGTATCCGTTCATCGCAGCATTTGCTGTTTTGACGATGATACTTGGGTGGATTTGGGACCCGCTGTTTTATGCCGGGATTGCATTGACCATTTGGTGTGCGCTGTTTTTCCGTGACCCAAAGCGCGTCACACCGGTAAGCGATGAATTGGTCATCAGCCCTGCCGACGGCAAGATATCACTTGTTGGGAATGTGGTACCGCCTGCAGAACTTGGACTTGGTGAAGAACCGATGTTGCGCATTTCCGTTTTCATGAATGTATTTAACTGTCATGTAAACCGTACTCCCATGCGCGGAAATATCTCGCGGATCAAGTATAGCAAAGGCAGTTTTCTCAATGCGGAATTGGACAAGGCCTCAGAGGAAAATGAACGCAATTCATTGATATTGGAAACGGATCGTGGAGAAATTGCAGTTGTACAGATTGCTGGCCTGGTTGCTCGTCGGATTGTATGTTGGGCTCATCAGGGTGATGAGTTGATTTCGGGCGAGCGTTTCGGCCTGATCCGGTTCGGCTCACGCCTTGACGTATATCTGCCTCAAAATGCAGTTTCAATGGTTGCTGTTGGGCAGACAGCGGTGGCCGGTGAAACTGTGATTGCATCGTTCGGGAAAAACAAGATTGTACCCCTGATTAGGACCAGCTGATGGAGAGTCCATTCCCTCCATTTGATCCCGAAGGCGACGATAAATCGGTAGAACAAGTCGACGAAACCGCCGTTAGATTAAGGGACATTCCTCTCCGTACGATCTTTCCCAATTTGCTGACATTGCTCGCAATATGTTCAGGACTAACTGCAATCCGGTTTGCTATTGAAGGTAGGGTGGAGCTTTCAGTGGCGGCAATCATATTTGCAGGGTTCCTTGATGGCATTGATGGACGGGTCGCACGGTTTTTGAAGTCCACAACCCGGTTTGGGGCTGAAATGGACAGCCTTGCAGATTTCGTTAATTTTGGCGTCGCACCTGCGCTTCTTCTCTATTTTGCGATTTTGTCAGAGGTAAAATCTTTTGGCTGGATTGCAGCATTGATCTACGCAAGTTGTGCATGCCTTCGGCTTGCCCGGTTCAATGTAATGCTGGACAACCCTGATGAGCCGGAATGGCGGAACCGGTTTTTCATTGGTGTTCCGGCACCGGCCGGCGCGTTGATAGCACTTCTCCCGATTTATCTTGTGTTGTTAGGTACTCAAAATGATGAATATTGGGCAGCGCTGACCACTGTTTACACCCTTGTCTGCGGGTTTTTGATGGTGTCAAATCTACCGACATTTTCGGGTAAAAATATTTCCCAAAAGGTGCGCCGGGATTTGGTGCTTCCGTTCATGATTCTTGCCGTATTTTTGGCTGCAGCTGTAATCACTTATCCATGGGTGATGCTGATGTCGATTGCCCTGGTTTATCTGGCATCTCTGCCATTTTCCTTCAGGAACTATTCAAGGTATCAGGCGCGGGAAGAATCCTGACTGACTAGAGTTTACTCTGCTGCATCCGGAAAATGAACCGGCTCAGCAGTTTTGTCCTTTTTCGTGGATCTCCGGGCAGGTTTTTTCGCAGGTACCTTTTTCTTTTTCGGCAATTCAGGCAATTCCGTATCGCTTTCAGATTCTCCAACTGCAACCACAACACCATCAGGAGTTGCTGCCTGTCCGTCCCCGTCTTTCCGCAGCCCCATCAATCTTAAAACATTTGACGGCAACGACAACATGACGGGGATCAGGATCAGAGTCAGAATTGTTGAGAATGCAAGACCAGAGATGATCGCAGTGGAAAGTTGTACCCACCAGATGGCTGTAATCGATCCGATTGCGATGGTCTGGCTGATGAAATCAAGGTTCACAGTCAATGCCATCGGTACAAGACCCATGATTGTTGTAACCGTTGTGAGCATGATTGGGCGAAGCCGTTGCGCTGAAGTTTTCAATACCGCATCATGAATGTTCGCGCCTTCACTCCGCAATCGATTATAAGTATCGATGAGTACAATTGCGTTGTTGACGACAATACCCGCGAGTGCCACCACTCCGGTTCCAGTCATAATGATAGAGAATTTTTGACCGGTAATCATCATGCCAATCAAAACACCGACAATCGCAAGGATGACAGTCATCAGAGTTAGTATTGTCTGATAGAAGGAGTTGAACTGCGTAACCAGAATAATAAACATGAGGAAAAGCGCCCCGGCAGCCGCTTTAACTAGAAACTCACCCGATTCTTTTTGCTCTTCGTCGGCTCCACGGAATTTGAGGAATATGTTGTCCGGCCATTCCTGACCGTCGAGCCAAGTCTGAATCTCGGAAATTTTTTCATCAGGTGTCAGTCCATCCGCCTTGGCGGAATCAAGAAGATTGGCCTTGATATCCATCGCATAAAATCCATCGCGACGGGTAATTGAAGAAACCTTTTGTTCCGGGCTCATGGTGATGAAATTGGAAATCGGGACCTGGCCGTTCGGTGTTCGTAACCGCAGCTCACCCAACTTGTCCAGAGAGCGCTGACTTTCGGGTAATCGCACCCGGATGTCGATCTGGTCATCGGAATCGTTCGGGTTGGAATCACCAATCAGTGTGCCATTGGTAATCAACTGGATCATCGCGCCAACAGCTGGAATGCTTGCATTGTACCGGCCCGCTTCCTCCCGGTTAACCGTCAGTTTCCAATCAATACCGGGCAGGGGACGTCCGTCTTCGATATCCTGTAGATTATCAAGATTATCGAACCTGTTCCTGATGTTTGTGACTGCTGCCAGCATCGCATCATAGTCTGTGGATTTCACCTCAAGCCGGATATCCTTTCCGGTCGGAGGGCCACCTTCAAGTTTCCGCAATTCAACCTTGATACCCGGTATATTTGCCGTTCGCTCGCGAATTTCCGCAAAAATCTGTACGGCTTTACGGCGAATTGAATAGTCTTCAAGTTCAATCGTCCCGATTGCAACCATGTCTGGTGGCATGTCTTGAGGCAGGCTGACATCAACACCACCACCACCACCGCCGCCACCAGGTGCGGTTGCAGTCATTACCAGGTTTTCGACACCTTTGACCTTGAGGACTTCCTTTTCGACGCTGACTGATATGTCTCGAATATCAACACCAGAAAGATTCCCCCGTGCAGATACAAACACAAGTGCAACATCCGGTTCTTCATCAACGAAGAATTCTACACCTTTGCTGAATTGTCCGAAAAGTGTGAAAGTGGTGAAGGCAATCCCGACCACGAGCGCAATGACTGCAACGTTGCCAATCAGACTGCCGGAAGCCACATTCAATACCCGCAGGTACCCGCCCATAACTCCTGGCACTTTGCGAACATCCAGTTTCTCTTTTGAAGAGAGCATTTTAGCTGTGGAATTCTCTTCCATCGGCTTTTTGTCACCGGATTTCGCCAAACGCCCGGTAATACGCCATGCCAACAGACCGCCAAGGCCTGCCAGCAAAATGCCACCAAACAAATTGATTAAGGATACGGGTTGTTGCATGCCCGCAATCATCTGTCCCTGTTCAACAACAGTGGTTCCGATAATACCGATTGCAACGGCAATAAAAGCTGTTTTCAGAATTCTACTATAACGCTTCAGGAAATTTCCGGTGTTTGCAACCATGACTCCCATGGTTGGCAGGAATACCAGCGCTGTGAGCAGCGACGCGGAAAGCACGATAATTACCATAATTGGCAGGTAACTCATGAATTCACCCGGCACTCCTGGCCATAGTAGCAGCGGCAGGAATGCAGCAAGCGTCGTTGCCGTTGAGGAGATCACCGGCCAGAACATGAGCTTTGCGGCTCGTGGATAAGCCTGGTTAGGAGGCATTCCCTCTGCCATTTTCCTGTCAGCATATTCGCTCACAACGATGGCGCCGTCTACCAACATCCCCACACAAAGGACCATACCGAACATGACCATCATGTTCACCGTGAGACCAACAGCAGACAGGATCAGGAAACCGACCATGAAAGAAGTCGGGATTGCTATGCCAACCAGCAAGCCGGAGCTTACACCCAACGAGGCGACAACAATAATCATGACCAATGCGACAGCAGTCAAAATTGCAGACTGCAATGATCCGAGCACCTCATAAATGAAGCTCGACTGGTCAATCATGTAAGTGATTTTTACTGTCTTGGGCCAATCCTTCGTAAACTCATCAGTAATCCTGCGGACTTCCTTGTTGTTTTCAATGATGTTCGTGCCAATTCGCTTCACAACCTCGAGTGACATGGCTGGTTTGCCATTTACCCGTGTGTAACTTGAAGCATCCTTGAATGTACGGCGGATGTCCGAGATTTCTCCAAGGGTTACAACACCCTCATCATTTTGCTTGATGGGAATTGCGTAAACATCTTCTACAGTCTCAATCAGACCCGGCACTTCAAGATTGAAGCGCGCATTGCCATCATCGATAAAACCGGCGGGTACCAACTGGTTATAAGCCGAGACAGCATTTAGAAGCTCTGCTTGAGTGATGTCGTAGGATTCCAGCCGGACAATATCCAGAAGAACCTCTATCTGCTCTTCTCGGGTACCTTTGAGATTTGCTTCTCTTACCGAGGAAATCGCTTCTATCTCATCCTGTAAGCGTTTGGCATAATTGTACAATGTACGCTCGGGCACATTGCCGGACAGCGTTACGATGATGGTGGGTTGCAGGGCAAAATTTGTGGGAAAAATTGCAGGCTCTTCAGCACCTACCGGCAATTCTGCCTTGGCAAGATCTACTTTGTCCCGAATGTCAGCAAGAACCTTGTCCTTGTCTGTTCCGATCTGGAACTCAAGTACTACACCGGCATGACCCTGCGAAGCGATTGAGGTAATTTCCTTGAGGCCTTCAAGCCCACGTAACTCGGTTTCCATCGGGCGAACCAGAAGACGTTCGGAATCTTTTGGCGATATGCCCTGCTGTGCGATCGAAACGTAATAGACCGGAACATCAATGTCCGGGTTGGCTTCTTTTGGGATGTTGATATAGGTGAATATCCCTGCCATCACCATGACGACCATCATGGTGAGGACCGTGCGTGGTCTTCCTAATACAGTGTCCAACATGCCGGTCATTGTGAAATCTCAGCCTTTTCAATTTCTTGAGATACCGGATCAACTTTCTCACCGGAACTAACATATTCTTGCCCAAGCGTTATGACGCGGGATCCGGGTTCGACACCGGAAACCCAAAATCCTCTATTGGTTTGAGAAAGGATTTTAACCGGCGTGAACATGACCTTGTTGGTATCATCAACAATTTTGACACCTACTTCGCCGGTATCCGCCAGGGTAAGCCAGGAAGGTGAAACATTGATTGCCATCTTCATGGGCAACTTGATTTCAGCACTCGCGGTCAGGCCGTCACGTATATTCTCCCCATAATCTTTGAGGAGAATTTCCACCTGGAATGTTCGGGTTTGTGGGTCGGCGGACGGAGCGAGATAGTTCACGGTACCCTTTACAGTTTCACCGTTAATCAGTTCCACATCAGCGTCCATCCCTGGTTTTACTAGGCTTATTGACCGTTCGGACACTTGGCCGATGAAATACATCGGGTCTGAATCCACCAAGGTGACACATGTTCCGCCGATTGTAAGAATATCGCCAACCTCGGCAATTGGATCTTGCACCAATCCTGTCGCATTTGCCCGAATCTCGGTCCGTGATAGTTCAATTTCAGCCTGCTTCAACTGAGCCTTCGCAGCATTCAGATCATACTGCATCCTACGAACTGTCGTATCAGTGACAAAGCCTTTATCTTTGAGCTTCGTATTGGATTCAAATTCACCCTTTGCCTGTTCGAGTTGGGCATGAGCACTGGCAAGGCTTGCTTCCCGGGACCCCCGGTCAATCACGCAAACCAGATCGCCGGTTTTCACATGATCCCCGCGTTTGACGAGGCGTTTTTCGAGTATACCTGCAGTTTCTGCACGAACAGGAACAATTGCGTGAGCCCTTGTTCGTCCGCGTACATCTACAGTCTGTTCACGCGCAACTGGGTGTATTTCAACAACAGTAACCTTGAAGAGGTCTTCAGGTAGCTGTTCCGGCGTGACATCTTCTTGCAATTCAGAAGCTTGTTCGGCCTCAGAACCAGAGTTCTGACCACCGATTTTCAACTCGCTTCCATACATCCAAAAACCGATAACCACAGTAATCAGCAAGGCAATTATATGGGAACCCTTGATCGTAAATGTCATTTCAAATTACCTTTTGGCCGCCTGGGCCCAATTTATTATTCGGCAGCGTCCTTGATGACTATTTCACTGCCGGCAATTTCCAGAAGGCTCACCCGATTTTCGGTTAGATATTTGAGCGCCGCCTCTTTCACATGTATTCCGTAATTTGTAACCCACTGGGTCGCTGGATGATCGCATCCGTCTCGGAGATCATTTATGATTTGCAAAACCTCATTGGTGTCTGCAATTTGTTTGTCAATCGCCTTGGCAATGACTTCTTTATTGCACAGGCCCGCACACATCGTGATTAGCAGGAATTCCGATTTGAACTTGTCGGTCTGTGGTACCATGTTGAGCATGCGGACAAATTCCGCCCGACCATTATCCGTGATTGAATAAATCTTCTTGTCAGGTTTTCCACTTTGTGTTTCGGAGCGGCCAACGACCAATCCTTCAGCTTCAAGACGCGCCAGAGTTGGGTAAATGGACCCATAACTGATATCAACGAAGAAGCTGAATGCACCTTCGCTTGATTGCTTTTTTATCTCGTAACCGGTGGCATCACCGAAATTCAGTATGCCAAGAATTAGGCTTTGGGTATTCATCAAAAATCCAATCTTGCATCTGGAATACACTGAAAAGTGCATATACCGAGCGTACATATAGCATTTTGATATATATCATTTCAGCATAAATGTGAAATTGTTATGGCGATGGTTACCAAATTGTAATGATTGACACGTTTGGTACGCGTTACACGGATTTAGCCGCAGTACTCATGTTGCTGAGCTTGGTCATCGCAAGTTCCCGGCTTAAAAAGCCTAACCCGCAATCTGGGGCTGCAATAACGCGTTCAGCGGGTAAAATCCGCAAAATTTCTGCCATACGGGCATGAATTTCCTCGACCGATTCGACCTGGCTTGAGGCTATTTTGACAAAGCCGATAACAAGCTGGGACTTTTCAAAAAGTGAGAAAAGGTCTTCGCTGTTGTGACGATGTGCATCCTCAATAGAAATCTGGTCGGTTATTCCATCCACTGACGTTGCAATCTGAATATATGAATGCGGGTCAGCTTTCGGATAATCTGTCGCATCAAGCTTGTTCGGGTAGCCGCAACACATGTGGACTGCGGTTGTCACGTGTTCAGGAACATTGTGAAAGCATCTGGCAAGCGTATCCATACCGTAAGCCAGAGCCTCTACCGGTTTGCGGGCAAATA
>JBPCWL010000047.1:0-11401 GCA_051009575.1 Rhizobiaceae bacterium | reverse complement strand
GCATTGGACACATTAAGCGACTTGATCGCGCCCGGCATGTCCAGGCGCACAAGATGCTGACAGGTTGTCCGGGTTTTTTGCCTTAAACCTTTGCCTTCAGCCCCCAGAACCAGGGCAATCTTTTGTTGGGTTGGTAATTCTTCAAACGGAATGGATTCTTCACTATCCAGGCCAACGGTCGTGAAACCGGACGCTTCAAGTTCAATCAGCGTATCAGCAAGGTTTCTAACGCTGATATGATCAATCAGGTCAATCGCGCCGGAAGCAGATTTGGCAAGTACACCGGTTTCAACCGGCGAATGACGGCTGGTGGTGATGATCGCTCCTGCATTCATTGCTACGGCCGAACGCATGATAGCACCAACGTTATGCGGGTCGGTTACCTGATCAAGGATCAGCACCAAATTATAATCGGAAAGTTCCTGTATGGATTTGTGGAGGAGGGGTGCTGCATGAAGGACTGCGCCTTGATGAACTGCATCGGAGCCAACCATCCGGTCCAGCTCGCCCGGAAGTTTTTCTTCAATCAGGAATTCGGCAGTTGCAGAAGGTTCGAATTCAAGACGTGAAAGCCCGTTTTTCGTGGCATACAGGGTGATCTTCCTGCGCACCGGATTATTCAGGGCGGCCCGCACCGTATGCAACCCGTATAAATACAGGTTATCGGATTCTTCGCGCGCAACTTTCCTTCGCGCTGGATAACGTGGCCCCCCTTTGGAATCACGGCGTGCACGGCGCTTTTTTGCATGAAAACTGTTATGCGCATCGCTCATTGTTTTGTTGTCATTTTCATCGCTCATGAATGTCACGTAGGCATGGGACAGGATAGGGGTCAACTTGCAATTGAAAAAATATCCGAAATGCCTGCCAAAAGCCCGTTTCATATGTTGACAGTGGGACGGCGTGGCGGCATAACGCGCGGCAGGCTCCAAACCAACAATTTGAAGCCCCCCGCAGAATGATCGCGGGAAGTTTCTTGGCACCGCCGCAATGGAGGAGTGTCCGAGTGGTTAAAGGAGACGGACTGTAAATCCGTTCGCTTAGCGTACGCTGGTTCGAATCCAGCCTCCTCCACCATCGGCGGTACGGGAAAACGGCTACTCAAGCCGAATGCGGGTATAGCACAATGGTAGTGCAGCAGCCTTCCAAGCTGAATATGCGGGTTCGATTCCCGCTACCCGCTCCAGGTTTTTACTGTTTGTGAGCAAGCACGCCTTCCAAGCTTCTATCTTGCCTGTGCGACGCATAGAGGGCGGGTATTAGAAATCAAAATTATAGGGAAGGGCGGATTCTCCAATTGTGCGTTTAGGTCAAGCTCTTTTTAACCAGAGTTCCATAGCTTGCTACGTCAATTCAAGACAACAAACAGCAGCGCACCGCAGTTATGCAATGCACGAAGAGTTGGCGTCTACCAACGGACATGCCCGCTGCATGCTGAGTAAGATCATTTTTGACCCAATGCGGAATTGTGGCTAGCGTTACAGAATGCTTGATGTGCGAAAGAAAGCGCCCAAAACTGACTATGGAAGTGGCGCTGGGTTGTTAGACAGCGATCGAAGATAAACCATCAATGCAGCTCGACGTTCTGGATCGCTAATGCCGCCAACAGCGGCCATCTTTGTTCCGGGAATGAATCCTCTGGGATTGGCGATAAAGTTGTTAAGCGCTTCGAAGTCCCAGACACCACCCTTTTCCCTCATCGACCTTGAATAGGCAAAGCCCACGATGCTTGCCTTTTCGCGCCCGACGACTTCCCATAGTATAGGGCCTTCCATCTTCCGGGGCGGATCGCTCGTCGAAACCCAATGACAAGCCGTGCATGTCGCAGCGACCTCTTCCCCCGAAACCGGATCTGCTTCGGCAAGGATGTCATTTACCGAGGGCGCAGATGAAGGTACAGCCCCCAAGGATCGCAACACTGCAACCACCTCGGATTTATTGAAGAGTTCGGCGACATGTAGCGGCGGACCAACACCTTCATTCGGCAGGTTCGGGTCTACGCCCGCCTTGATAAGCACTCGCACGATGTCCGCATGGCCACGACCTGCGGCGGTATGTATGGCGGTACCCAGTGACCCAAATGTTCCAGGAACTTCAATCAAGGGATCTGCGCCAGCGGCCAACAGCATTTCGACCGCCTCCAATCGACCCATCTTCGCCGCCACAAACAATGGGGAGGCACCCTCTCCATCAAGTGAATTGATATCCGGTTCGGCCGAAATCAGCGCGGCAAGCAGGTCGATATCGCCTTTCCAGGCAGCTCGGTGGATGTCACCTGCCCAGGTAGTGTGCGCCGTCGATAGGAGGAGTATAATCACAAAACATAGCCTGACAGTTGGCATTTTGGTTTTCCTTGTCGTTCTGCGCACAGCGGCGCACCCAAGAATAGGCGCAAACTTAGCTTTGGTTGCGCACTAGGACAATGAGGTGAATGCAACAAAGTGTTCCCGACAGCGACATCGATCCAGACGGTGAAAAGTCAGCTTTACTGACATTAATTATTCCGGTCGAATTCGGCTTACTTGATAGTTTTCCGGAATTTTTGAGTACTGCTGCTTAGTCACAGTCTCCGAGTGCAAGCAGGTTTGCCAGGCTGAATATGCGGGTTCGATTCCCGCTACCCGCTCCAGAAATCAAATTCAAATTCCGGTAACGTACAAGTGGGAGAGTGCTCCTTGCACCATTGCGAAAACCTCCCCATTTCTCTTTAATGACAAAAGGGGCATGTAACGGGAAACCAGAAGACTGGGGTCTTAGCGATGTCGAACAGGCAAAAAGCGCAGGAAAATGCCGAAACCCGGTCAACGGTAGCCGTGCTGGACCACTTGTCAGGGCCTTCGATTGGTCTTCAAACGCTGTTGTTCAGCGAGTTGCTGGATGTTTACCTGACCTCTGACAGGCTGCTTTCGGTTTCTGGGGTAAAGCGGGACAAAAAACCGGATGCGGATCGAAAGCCAATTGCCCGCCTGACACGCGCCGGAGATTCCTACCATCTGGACGCTGCAGAAGATGCCGAGATTTGGATCAACGGGCGCAAGGTTCATTCTGCTGAACTTCATGATGACGATATCATTGAGTTCGGTGAAAAAGGCCCCTTGTCCCGGTTTCGCCTGATTGACAGTTCTGTTCACCAGCGCAGGTATTTCGCCGAAATCTGCGATGATTGCTGGGATTATATCCTCACCAGCCGCAAGCCGGTCTACACTCGTGTTCCCACAGCGATAGCCAAGGGAATAAGAAGGATTGCCGGAGATTCCACAATCCTCTTCAGGACCACCGTAGTGGTGTTGATCGTGTTGCTGGGGTATTTGCTTCTACAGCAATACAATATCAACCGGCTGCAACAGATTGAGTTGACCGAAAACATCAACCGGCTGGAAAATTTTGCAAAAACCCTTTCGCGAACGCGGGAAGAAGCTCTGACCCCCAATGACCTGATTGAACTAAAAAGCGGATTGAGCAGGGATTTGGACGCCAGCACCAGCCGTCTTGAAGAGCTTGAAAAAAGATCTTCGGCAATTGAAACGGTGGTGAAAGCCACTTCAGCTTCAGTTGTCTTCCTGCAAGGTTCATACGGCTATCGGGAAGCTTCAACCGGCAGGGTGATGCGCCATGTGCTTGGGCCAACCGGAAGGCCGCTTGTCGCGCCGAACGGCGCTCCGCTGCTATCCCTTGATGGCGATGGCCCCATAGCCGAACGCACCTACACCGGCACCGGTTTTGCCATTGGAGATGGTTCACTACTGGTCACAAATCGGCATGTGGCAGTTCCCTGGACATCGGACGACAGCAGTGCCGGTCTTAAGCAAAGCGGTACAGAACCTTTCATGATCCGGTTGATCGGTTACTCACCCGGAAAAACAGAACCGGCTGAACTGGAATTATTGAAAGCTTCTGACGACACGGATCTGGCGGTCCTTCGTCTGGTATCAGGAGAGCAACTTCTCACACCACTCCCGATCGCAAGCGGTTCGCCCGCGCAAGGTCGATCTGTAGTCGTACTCGGGTATCCGACAGGACTTCGCTCTATGGTGGCCCGTTCCGGCGGCGCTTTCATTGAAGGCCTTCAGAATTCGGAGAAGACTGGCTTTTGGGACGTGGCCGAAAAGCTCTCTGAAAAACAATTGATAAAGCCATTGGCAAGCCTTGGAATTGTCGCCCAAACCACAACTGATTTCGTCGTCTACGATGCAGCGACGACACGCGGCGGCAGCGGCGGCCCGGTTTTAAACACCAAAGGTGAGGTGGTGGCGGTAACTGTTGCAATTCTTCCCGAATATGGGGGATCGAACCTGGGCATTCCGGCCGAGAAACTCGAAATCTTTGTTTTGCAGGCAACCGAACTGTCAAATTGAATGCTATTTCCTTTGCCGGTTTTCAAAGAGCAGTAACAACTGCAATTACACCAACTGCAACCAGACTTAATGCCCACACTACATCCAGATTGAACCATGCGGACGACAGGAATTTGAGGCCGAGCCAAAAATAGGTAAGTACAGCCAGTGCGCTTCCAGCCAGCATCATGGCCGCAGTATGTACAATTGCTACCAGTAGCGCGGTTTCAAGATTGCCCGCCATCAGTTTTCCGGCAGCCGAATGGCCTGCATCTTGTGCGCCCGGCGCACATATACCGAGGAATATTGGCACCAGCATCAGTCCGGCGCCATGAGCCATCGCGGCAAGGAATGACCAAAGCGCCAGTTTGGTAGGTGAAATCCGGGAAAGAATTCTGGGATGCCGTCGAACTACCAACAAATATATTCCCAATCCCAATACGATCAGGCCCGCACCAATCCTGATTTCCTGCTCCCAATAAACAAGAACTATCATGAATGAAAATGGCAGCAAGACCGCTGTCATGGCGAGGAAATGACCAAATGAAAGCGCAAGAATTGCCGGGATCAGGGAAGACTTTCGCTGTTCCATAAGGGCAGATGAAACAGCCAGCGGCCATCCCATTCCCGGGTTTAATCCGTGATACAAGCCCGATACGATAACAACCCACCAAAGGGCGGTTATTGTTGTTGTGTCAGACAATTATCAGTCTCTACGGTCAGGCTGACGGATAACAAAAACTGTCGGTTGAGCAGTCACCACCTTCAAGGCGGATCTGATGGCTGCGGTACCCTTCCGGGAACTCAACATAAAAATCCTTGTTCAGGGTCAATCCACCATTTTTGCCAACTTCAGCCATAACCATGGCCGCGCCACGTTCACCTGGATAAAACTGGTCATCCCAGGTTGAGTAGAGTGAATTGGTCCAGTAGACCCGCTTGCCGTCACGGCTGATTTCTACCATTTGCGGCCCATAGCCGAACTCCTTGCCATTGGGGTGCTTTTTCTTGGCAACAATGCCGCCGATTTCCACTTTACCGGCCAAGGTTGGATTCATCGGATCGGACACATCATACTGATGCATTTCTCCAGTTCCCCAGCAGGCAACGTAGAGATATTTGTCATCAAGACTGAGGTCGATATCAGTCACCAATGGCGGGACCGCTGAAAATCCTTTCAGGAGGTCCGGCAAATCATCGGGATCGGCCGGAACTGGCGGAATGGTGATCGTTTTCTTAGCTTCAAACTTACCATCATCATTTCTCCACCAGGTGAAAATCGAGCCTTCCAGATTTGTCGTGTCGACAACAACACCGCAGAAGCCATATTGTTTCGCAGGGTCGTGCGCGGGGCGGATTTCCAATGCCATTTGGTGGTTTTCACCAAGGTCTATGGTTTGGATATTCTGGCGGCCACGCAAATCCCAGAAATGAATGGAATGACCGTATTTGTTGCTCAGCAGGTCTTCAGCGACAATGCCGTTTTCAAACTGGGGCGGCAGACCCCACTCTGAGCTCACCATGTAGTCGCGTGGCAAATTCCACCAGAAATCATAATGTTTATCCTGTGCGCCACGGTCCATCTCGTACCGACCCAGAATTTCGAAGGTTTCGCAGTCCATGATGAAAATGCCGGGAGGCCCATCAGTTCCATCTTCCCCACCACCTCCAAGCGTGGAGACGTAAATGCCCTCCGGTCCGCAATGGATTGTATGAGGTCTTGAATACCCTGTCTTTTCCATCAATTCTTCCGGCTCGATGGTTTTATGAATGACCATGTTCATGGGGTCTTTCACGTCAATCACGTAAATACGGGATGAGCGAATACCGGGGACAATTAGATATCTGCGTTCCAAAAAAGCGTGGCCTGTAAGTGGGGACAGGGCGGATGAACAGGCATTCCATCCAAAGTGGTGAAACTCATCACCCTTGTTCGGCATGAAGATACTGCTGACGATCTGACCAAACTTTTTTGACTTGGGGTCGCAATCGACAACTGCAACACCATCGGGCTGAGATCCATCGGGGCTCAACATCAAAGTAAAAGCCAATGTCTCAACTGGTGCAGCCATCGCCAATTTGGCGGTCGCGTGAAATGTTGGATCTGGGCGTAAATTCATTGCAATTCTCCTCCCGTGGAAAATGGATATTGTTAAATTTTAATGCCCCTTGAAGTTTAATCTGATCTGTAACCACCAAAAAGACGGCATGACAGCGCTTGAGTGCGGATTTTTCCCTTCACTTATAAAAGCTACAACCACTTCGGTAATGAATCAAATTTGAGGGATCAGGGAATGCTCACTTGCAGTTATAAATTGGTTAAAAAATCGACTTATTAAAATTTGCAATGTTGAATTCTAGTTATTCGACTTCTTTGGAAATGAAATATAAACCCGCGCGCAAAAGCTTAACGGTAGGAAAGTTTGATGGGCGATATTTTTAAAAAATTCCTTGCAGTGTTGGCTCTGACATTGCTTGCGGCATGTCAGTCATCAGAAGAACTGAAGTTCAAGGAATCCGGCTTTCACATCACCAGTGTAGATGTGACCTTACCGAACCAAACAGAAACCCATAAGACCCTTCAGTATTCTGAAGGTTTTGGAAGCATGATAAAAAACACACTTCATCATTATGCATCCGAGTATAATGCAACCAGGCCGAACGCTACTCAGGCCTACACTCTGGAGGTTAATCTCGAAAAGGTTCATTTCAAGAATGCGGTCCAATCGCTGCTTATCGGTGACGCAAATCATGTCCAAGGTACCGCCAAACTGGTTGACAGGGAAACAGGGGAGGTCGCCCATACGATGCCAGCAAAATACATTGATGCAGCATCAGGTGCTCTAAACGGTATTTCCGGCGCAGTCTTGTCCGTTGTTGTAAAGAAAGAAGCAGCCGAGAGCACCCTTTCAAAAGGCCTTGCCGGCAAAATTATGCAGCTGTCATATCCCGATGTCGAGCTTCCTAATTCTGCCAAGAGGAGGCTCAAGGATAAAACTGTGCACCAGCCGGTCACGACTGCAATTTCCCCGCTTTCGAAAGGGATCGAAACACAACCGTCAGATGAGGTGAATATTGCAGCGGCGACAGAATCTTAGACGAAACTTTGACGAAACCCGGAATTCAAACAAATACTTTCACTGAGCGAAAAATAAGAATCTAACAGACACGAAGCCTCATCACGCACTGGCCGAGTAAGCTGCAACTGCTGTAATATGCAGGAATATCAAGCAACCCAGACATCAATGTCGGACTCGCGGCCCCGTAACTTGATCTGTCTACGCAATTCAAAAGCTTCTCTTTCAGGCAAATCCTGATTGTCCGCCTGCTTGCAGTATTTCATCACTTCGTTGCTGATCACGCACCGGCACCCAAGTTCCCGGGATGCTGATTCAAGACGGCTGGCCACATTGACGGTATCGCCAAGAACCGCAAATTCGAGTCGTCGGGAAGGGCCGATATCGCCCAGAATAACAGTGCCATAGTGGACGCCGATAGAGACCTTAATATCCTGAAGACCTTTTTCCCGGCGTTCCTGATTGAATTCATCCATGGCTTGCATAACCTGTTGTGCGGCATGGATTGAATTGGCAGCATCTTCCGGACTGGTTTGCGGAGTGCCAAAGGTAGCCATCACACCATCTCCAAGGTATTTCTCTAGTGTGCCGCCATTATCGAATATCGCTTTTTCAACAATCGCATGATAGTCGCGCAACAATTCCATTACTTCCTCCGGAGATTGCTGTTCGGCGTAACGGGTAAATCCGACAATATCTGTGAACAGCACACCGACATTCTGATTTCGGACCGCACCGATGTCGTGTTCCGATGAGGCCAGCTGATCCACGAGGCTAGAAGGAAAATATCGTGAGAGATTTGCCCGTTCTTCAGCAATATTTGCCTGTTGCATCAGCAGATTATTGGATCTCCATCCTTTTGCTGCCAGGATTCCCGCTACGATGACAAATACAACGATTTCCTGGACCCGGTTATCTATCTGAACTCCGTTTGGATCAAGTTCTTCAATGACGAAACTATACCCCGCGAACGCATTGGCGGCGGCGACACTCAATTCGGGGACTTCATGGCCGAAAAAGGAAACAAGTATGATTCCAAGTGCCCACAATGTGGCAACCCATGTCCCAATTGCCCATACCGTTCTCCATGAATACGCCAAAGTGGCGACCGCCAGAATAATGAAATAATAAATGAAATTATCCAGCCGGTAAATTAGAGCTGTGGGAAAGGGCTCATCGAAAAACGGATTTGGCAGAATAAAAACAAGCGTCAGAAGTACGAGATCTGCCAATATCAATAAAAGTTCGGTGCCGGAGTGCCCCACGCTCGACATTCTGTATTGCAACCAGCCCATTGCAATAAAGAAAATCAGGATTGCCTCATAATACAGGACGCTGGGATGAAAATTCAGGAAGGGAAGCAAAATGGCAACGGCGGACAGCGCCACTGTTCTTGATATGGCGGCAATTCGGTGTCCTTCGTGTTTTTCTTTTTCCAGTGCGTCTGCAAGAAACGGGTTGGATCTGGTCTGTTCCCGTTCCAGATTTCGCATTGTCCGGTATCTGGAAAAAACTGTCATTTCTGTTTTATCGTTCATAATCATGTCTTTTTGAAAAAAGTATCAGGTTGAAATCAGTAGGCCCGCATTACAACAACCGTGGCTGAAGTTGTAAATTATCAATTTTGGCCGGTGTTATTGCGCTCAACTCAGCTTTTTACCACAGTTCGGGCAGGTAGTGACGGAGCGGTTAGCCAGTTCATTTCGAACATCTTTTAATATTTGCTGCGTATGTCTTACACTTAGACCAAGTTTTTTTCGCAATGCTTCACATCTTTTTTGCTCTTCTTCATCGGCCAACCCATCTTGGAGAGCGAGGCGAAACTGCTCCTCCATTAATTCGCGTCTGTGCCGAAGTTGATCGGCCATGCCGCTGGCCAGAATACCTGCAGGCAATGCAGCCATACCAATTCCGATTACGGCAACCATGGCCCCAAACAATTTACCCGCGGATGTAATTGGGGTAACGTCGCCGTACCCAACAGTTGTAAGTGTAGCGATTGCCCACCACATGGCGCTCGGAATTGAGCTGAATTTGTCTGGCTGAGCTCCATGTTCAACCAGATAAGCACCGCTTGCTGCGAGAACCAGCAGGACACCAAGAATAAAAAAACCTGCTAAAAATGCCCGTGATTCTTCTCGCAGCACATCAAGCATCATGGTCATGGCAGATGAGTATCTGGTCAGTTTGAAAATTCGCAACAGGCGCAACACCCTCAGGAATCTAAGATCGATTGTGAAGAAGAAGGTCAGGTAAAACGGCAGAATTGCTACAAGGTCAATTACGGCCATTGGAGAAAAAACATACCTCAATCGGGGATATTTGAGATCCTTGTATTTCTCCAGATCTGCTGAAACCCAAAACCGAACGAAATATTCGATTGTGAACACCAGAACGGAGAATACTTCAATAAAGTTGAATAGTGTTTCATGGGGGTCATGAATCCAGTCGACCGTTTCCAGAATGACGGAAACAACATTGACTGCAATCAGAATAATAAGGAACAGATCGATGAAATGACCTAGCTTGGAATCCCTGTTTTCCCCTTCCAGGTATGCATAGGTCTTTTTTTGCCAGATCTCATTCACTCACGATCAACCCACATCAAGATTCTCCTGCTCGGAAGGTGTTCCCTATTCCAGGGAATGTCAACGAATGGAGTCTTTCAGAATTTTGTACAGTAGACAAATCAAGTGCTTTCAATTCAAAAACCAAATTGCTGAATGCCAACAAATCGCTTGAATTGAGCCTGTTGTCCGTATATCAGGGCGACCATTCCTAACTTCAATCACTGTAAATTTCCGGAATTTTGAAATGGCAAAAGAAAAGTTTGAGCGCAACAAGCCTCACTGTAATATTGGCACGATTGGTCACGTTGACCATGGCAAGACGACGCTAACGGCGGCGATTACGAAGTACTTTGGTGACTTCAAGGCGTATGATCAGATTGATGGTGCCCCTGAAGAGCGTGCCCGTGGTATTACGATTTCGACGGCTCACGTTGAGTATGAGACGGAAGCGCGCCACTATGCGCACGTTGATTGCCCTGGCCACGCCGACTATGTGAAGAACATGATCACCGGTGCAGCGCAAATGGATGGAGCTATCCTTGTTGTTTCTGCTGCTGACGGCCCGATGCCCCAGACCCGTGAGCACATTCTGCTTGCCCGTCAGGTTGGTGTTCCTGCGGTTGTTGTGTTTTTGAACAAGGTTGACCAGGTTGACGATGAAGAGCTTCTCGAGCTTGTTGACATGGAAGTTCGCGAGCTTCTTTCTTCTTACGAGTTTCCTGGCGACGACACACCGATCATCAAGGGTTCTGCCTTGGCCGCGATGGAAGGCCGTGATCCCGAGATTGGCGAGAATGCGATCCGTGAACTGATGGCACAGGTTGATACGTTCATCCCGCAGCCTGAGCGTCCTATTGACCAGCCGTTCTTGATGCCGATTGAGGATGTATTCTCGATTTCCGGCCGTGGTACGGTTGTAACGGGCCGTGTTGAGCGTGGCGTGATCAATGTTGGCGACGAGATTGAGATCGTTGGCGTGAAGGACACCCAGAAGACAACGTGTACGGGTGTTGAGATGTTCCGCAAACTGCTTGACCGTGGTGAGGCGGGTGACAATATTGGTGCATTGATCCGTGGTATTGACCGTGAGCAGGTTGAGCGTGGGCAGGTTCTTGCCAAGCCGGGTTCAGTTACCCCGCATACCAAGTTCAAGGCAGAGGCCTATATTCTGACCAAGGATGAAGGGGGCCGTCACACGCCGTTCTTCACCAACTACCGTCCGCAGTTTTACTTCCGTACAACTGATGTGACCGGTGTGTGTCAGTTGCCGAGCGGCACCGAGATGGTGATGCCTGGCGATAATGTCGAGATGGAAGTCGAGCTGATCGTGCCGATCGCGATGGAAGAGCGCCTGCGCTTTGCGATCCGCGAAGGCGGACGTACCGTCGGTGCAGGCATCGTATCTTCAATCATTGAGTAA
>JBPCWL010000046.1:0-59934 GCA_051009575.1 Rhizobiaceae bacterium | reverse complement strand
GAACATCACCGCCGTTTCCGGGTCACAACATGAAATCCGGAGACCGGCTTCGGGAAGACTGGTTCCCGGTAATCTGGAATACAAAAGACTAAGACAGCAAAGCCGTTGTCAGCAACGAGCCGGGCGTTGCCAGTGGCTCAATGACACTGAAATGGTTCTTGCCCTGATCAGTAATTATTTTTACTTTTGCACCGGATTTTTTCCAGCCTTCCAACAACTCGTTTTGCCTTAGAAACTCAGGCAATTCGTCTCCCCCCACCAAACAGGTGATCCGGGCATTTTTCCGAGGCGCCAGATTAATCGGGCTCTCATTTCGGATTTCCTCCTCATCAAGCCGTAAATCATCATTCATCATCGTTTCCTGCAGGTGGACCAAATCAAACAATCCGCTAACGGCCAAAGTGTTTTCCAGTCGAGAGTAGACTTCATCTGGAAGCAGCCCGTCATCACACAACATCCGGGCAGCGAGGTGTCCGCCGGCAGAATGGCCAACCAACCGGATTGGTCCATCATTGACCTCGGCCAATTTTGATATTGCTTCAGCGATTTCGCGTGTAATTTCACTTATACGAGCTTTCGGCGCCAGTGTGTACGATGGAATAGCGACTTTCCAACCATGGGAAAGTGGGCCGACAGCAAAATGTGAAAAGTATGATCGGTCAAGCGCGCGCCAATATCCTCCGTGGATAAATATGACCAGACCTTTTGCATCAATAATCGGGGTGAATACATCATATTTGTTGCTTGGATTTTCACCGTATACGGAAGACAATTCACAACTGCAGCGCATCAGCATCGCATCGCGGAAAACTGAAGCATCAGAATGCCATCTTTCCAAGTAAGATTCTGCGTTGCCAACATGCGCCCGATTGTCATAGGCCTTGTCCCAATCCGTCATTGCAGAGACCCCCGGTTTTTTAATTCTCAAATCAAATCAATTAGTAGTGGATTTATCGGAAAAATACGATAACGCAAATTCTTCAAATGCCAACATGGTTCTGCCAGCTCGAACTGAAGACAACCGGCAAAGGTTTATCCTCCCGAATTCCACATCTTCTTCGATTGGCCGGATTTCCAGTAATTGACCATCATAGGTGATGTCACCTGGCGGGCGTGTGACCAGGAGCGAATAGCCTAGACCGCGGCCCACCAGACCGCGAACAAGCTCAATTGAAGACGAGCGGTAGCTGATTTTCGGTTCAAATCCGGTTGATCTGAACAAGCCGGTAAAAAACTCCCTGCTGGGTTGAATATCGAGGAGAACAAGCGGTTCGGATGCAAGTTCAGCGAGGGACACCTGATCTTTTGCGGCAAGGGCGTGCCCATGCGGTAAAAGGATCTGCGGTTTTATCCGCATCAATTCGGTTTTATGAAGATCCAACGGAAGATCATAATCATAGACAAGTGCTGATTCATAATTTCCCCGACGCAACCCTTCTACCAACTGATCTTGAGTACCCTCCCCGATATTGAGTTGCAGATTGGGATAAGTTTCACCGAGAGCTGCTATCAATCCAGGCAAGTAGGTCGGAGCCAGGGAAATAAAGCTGCCGAGATTTACTTCTCCCCTGACTTCATTTCCCGCCTCTTCGATGGACTGCTGAAATTCGTTCGCGTTTAAAAGAAGATTTCTCGCGGCACTAATTGTTGATTCAGCATGCGCGGTGGGAACCACGCCTTGCGCATGATGTCGAATGAGAAGCTGAACTCCCAACTGGGCTTCCAGTTTTGCGATCGCGGTAGAAATTGAAGGTTGCGAAACGTTGAGTTTTCTCGCTGCTCCTACCAATGAACCGGTGTCGATGCAGGCAATCAGATATTCCAATTGACGGAGTGTGTAGCGAAGCATGCTATATAGTATAAAACTATTTTATAAAAAGAAAGAATGTATTTTGATTATCTATTATCCTGCCTGAATATGATTACGAGGAGTTCGCGCATGACCGTCCAACCAAAATTTGTAACTGGTGAATCTGTACAATTTGTATCATCAGCCAACTTTATCAATGCGATGGCATCTGCGGTTACTGCAGTTTCAATCGTAACCACCGATGGCCCTGGAGGGCGATTTGGGATCACAGTCAGCGCGATTTCATCGGTATCAGCAGAACCTCCGATGCTGCTTGCATGCATAAAAGAAGACAGCCCCGCTATTGCGGCGATTGAGGCCAACAAGAATTTCTGCGTGAATGTCCTGAGTTCCGAACAAAGCGACCTTTCCAACCGGTTCGCAGGTCGTCCACATAATGGACTTCCATACGATTTTGATGAAGCTAATTGGCGGACAGAAGCAACAAGTGCTCCGGTGCTGGAAGGTGCAGCGGCTAATTTTGACTGCGTTTTGATGGATTGCCATTCAGTTGGTACACACAGGATTATTTTTGGTTTGGTACAAATTGCAGATCACACTTCAAAATTGCCGCTGGCCTATGCGCAGCGTGAATATCAACTGTTAAAGCCGCTAGAGATAGCCTAACCCAAAGGAAAATCTGATGATTAGGACCGGTGAAGAATATCGTGAGTCAATCCGTGATGATCGGGAAGTCTGGATTGGCGGCCAAAAAGTCACGGACGTTACCGCCCATCCTGCATTCAAACCGGTAATCGACATCCGGGCCCGTATATACGATATGCAGCATGAGACCGCATCCCAACCGATCATGACATACGAAGAGGATGGCGAGCGCTTCGCCATCGGTTCACGCTTGCCGTATGAGAAAAAGGATTGGGATGACAAGCGGAATGCGGTGGATCATGTTGCCAATGACATCGGCGGTGTGGTTACCAGAATGGGCGACGAAACCATTGGCGAAATGTGGTCGCTGTGGGATGGAAAAGACATTCTCAACGAAATTGATCCACGGTTTTCCGAAAACATCGAACGTCATATTCTGGATGTAATCAAACATGATCCGTTTCATGTATCGGCCAATACAGATCCCAAAGGTGATCGTTCCAAGCGACCTCAGGACCAGGACCCGGACATGCTTGTTCATGTGGTCAAGGAAACTGATGCAGGCATCATCATTCGCGGTGCAAAATATGAAACGGCCGCAGCCTATGCCAATCAGGCATTTCTCAAGCCGACCATAGCGAATTGGGGGGATGCAAAGTTATCTGATTATGCTCTCGGTTGCATCGTCAAAATGGACGCGCCCGGCGTGAAGCACATCTGCCGCACCGGATTTTCCGGTCGGTCACCCATTGAAGATTATCCCCTTTCAAACCGGTTCGATGAAATCGACACGCTAATGGTGTTGGACAACGTTCTAATCCCCTGGGAAGATGTATTGTTCTATCAACACACCCGCGCAGCATCGTTTATAAGGGCAACACTTCATCGATACTCTGCGTTTCCCTACGTGCAACGGACCTTATCACTCGCTGATTTGATGATCGGTGCTGCTCTTTGGAACGTCAAGCAAACCGGCCTGGACAAGCAGCAGGCGGTACAGGAAAAACTCGCTGAATTGGCAGTTTGGCGTGAAGGAATTAATGCCCATCTTACTGCTGCCATCGCCATGGCGGAGGAGAGCCCTAATGGTCTGCTCATGCCAAACCAGTCTCTGCTGATGACTGGCCGGGTTCATGCCCTGACCAATCTGCCAAAAATGATGCATACCGCCCGGGAACTGTGCGGCGGGCAGATTTGCGTGACACCGGATGCTGCTTCTTTCGATCATCCGGATACCAAACCATGGCTGGAAAAATTCTATACCATCAATGAAGATTGGCATGCTGATGACCGCCGTAAACTCCTTGCCATGGCAAGGGATTTACTAAATTCGGATTACGCCGGTCACAGGCTCACATTCCAGCTCTTTGCCCAATCGCCTCCTTTTGCGCAATTGGCTGGTGTTTACAGGAATTTCGACTGGAATGTCCCACTTGACTTTGCGCACAAGGCTGCGGGACTGTCTGAACGTGTATATGGTGCAAAAAAGGAAGCTGCGGAATGACCATCCACGCCGGTTCGTTAGATCCAATCGGAGAATTAGGTGAAAATGTTGGTCACCCCTTTGAGCGGGCACGGGCAATGCCCAAAAGCGTTTATACAACCGGGGAATTTCTAGCCGCAGAAACCGAAAACATTTTCAAAAGGGAATGGTTTTGCGTTACTCGTGCGGATGCGTTGGCGGAACCTGGCGACTACACGACGTTGGAACTGGCGGGTCAACCGATTATGGTTGTACGTGACAAGGATGGTATCCTGCGAGCGCAGTCAAATGTCTGTCTTCACCGAATGTCCACCCTGTTGGAAGGCAATGGCAATACGAAAAGCATTGTGTGCCCCTATCATGCCTGGACCTATAACCTTGACGGCAGTTTGCGCGGTGCGCCCGCCATGACCCTGAATGACGGGTTTTGCAAAGAGGGATACCAGCTGCCCCAAGTCAGATGCGAAGAATGGTTTGGATGGGTCATGGTTTCCCTTAATGCTGATGCACCTCCCGTCGCAGAACAACTGGCTGATGTACAGGAACTTGTTGAAGATTTCGGAATGGAGAATTATAGCCAGATTTTCTTCGAAACCCATGTCTGGGATACGAATTGGAAAGTTCTGGCGGAAAACTTCATGGAAAGTTATCACCTTCCGGTATGCCACTCGGGAACCATTGGAGGCCTTTCCAAACTGGAAGAAATGGTGTGCCCTCCCGGTAAATCGGCATTCAATTACCACTGGATTTACAAGGACGCGGAATTCAAACTGGCCAATGCACATCCTTCAAATACCCGTTTGAAAGGTGACCAGCGCCGGATGACATTTTTGCTGGCGATTTATCCCAGTCTGCTGATTACGCTTACACCGGGGTATTTCTGGTACCTGTCCCTGCATCCAAAGGGAGTTGGCCAGGTCCAGATCCGGTTCGGTGGTGGGATGTCGCCTGAATTTGTTAACGACCCGGAAGCTCAAACACATTTCAAAGCGGTCAAAACCCTGCTTGATGAAGTAAATGTGGAGGACAAGGGTTGTACAGAGAAAGTGTATCGGGGCCTTTGTTCTGACAGCGCAAAGCCCGGCCATCTGTCACATCTTGAACGTCCAAATTATGATTTCGCCCACTATCTTTACGACCGCGTTAAACCACATTCAGCCTAATTCAATTCTCCGGGAAAATTTCATGCCGCTTCATACCCGCATCAGACCATTCAATACCAAGAAAACCTATCCCGAACAAAATCTCGATAATGATCTTTGTCAGGCAGTGGTTGCCAAGGGCACCATGGTTTTTTTACGCGGACAGGTTTCGCAAGATCTTGATACCCGGGAAAGCCTGCATGCTGCAGATGCCGGAAAACAAACTGAAAAGACAATGCAAAACATCCAGATGCTGCTCGAAGAAGCAGGTACGACCATGGAGAGCATATGCCGTATTGTCGTTTATCTTACGGACATCCGGTACCGGGAAGCAGTCTACCAGGAAATGGGCAAATGGTTGAAAGGCGTCTATCCGTGTTCTACCGGCCTGGTCGTTCCTGCTCTAGCAAGACCGGAGTGGGTTGTTGAAATTGAAGTGACCGCAGTTATTCCCGAATAGGACAACGATGACGGAATTTGCATCGCCAGATGAGTTGCTCAAGCAGCTTGAGCAAACCGCAGCCAGAAAAATGGCTGAAGGTATCAGCCTTCCGCCTGCGATCTATCACGACGAAGGAATAGAGAACAAGGAACTCGAACACATCTGGAAAACGGACTGGGTTTGTTCTGGCCTTGCGTCTCAAATTTCCGAGCCAGGAGATTACCTCACCTACTCCGTCGGTGGAGAAGCGATATTTTGTGTGCGTGATCAAGCCGGCAAAATTCGAACCTATTCCAATGTTTGCCGCCACCGAATGATGCAACTGGTTGAGGGGACCGGGCAAAAGAAAAGAATCATCTGCCCCTACCATGCATGGACCTACAATCTTGATGGAAAGCTGGTTGGCGCTGGTCACATGGAGAAATCCAAAGGATTTGACAAATCCCAGTTCTGCCTTCCGGAAATCCGGACCGAGATCTGGAACGGTTGGATTTATGTCACGTTGAATGATGACGCACCATCAGTTGCAAATTCTCTTGCTGCGCTCGAAGACGTAGTCAAATGCTACAGGATGGAGCATTACATTCCGATAGCCCAACAGGATCACGTCTGGAATACCAACTGGAAGCTGTTAACCGAGAATTTCATGGAAGGCTATCATCTGCCGGTTGCACACAAGGCGACGGTCGGGGCCTGGTTTCCGGTTGAGGACACCCGGTTTCCTGAAGATACCCATGACAGTTTCACATACCAAACCTACACCAAAGACGAGACTGCCAAATACGGTCAGGCGCACCCGGAAAACAAAATACTGAAAGGTGCATGGAGAAATACCTCGGTATTGCCGACGGTTTTTCCTTCTCACATGTATGTGCTCGCGCCGGATCATCTTTGGTACCTTTCACTACGACCAAAGGGTGTTAGCCAAGTGGAAGTACGTTTTG
Organism: Rhizobiaceae bacterium; assembly: GCA_051009575.1. GTDB lineage: Bacteria > Pseudomonadota > Alphaproteobacteria > Rhizobiales > Rhizobiaceae > JAALLB01. The sequence continues at coordinate 53,468 of JBPCWL010000046.1, read as the reverse complement.
GCGTTGCACTTGCGCCGGAAGTTTACGATTCACTCGTTGACCGTGAAGCCTGGGTTTCGGAACTGCTGGAGTTTTTCGAAGTCGTAAATGCCGAAGACCGGCATGTGGTGGAAGGGATTTTTGCCGGTGCAAAATCCGCACATTCGCGTCCCGGTCCACTAAGTTGGCTGGAACGTGAAATTCATGATTTTCAACGTTACCTTTCACGTCGACTTTGCAAATCAGCGGGATAAATTGGAGGGAAGTTTAAATGACATTTTCGATTGCCGGACGTTGTGCAAGTTCCGGAATGTTTGGGGTGGCAATTACGACATCTTCCATCAGTGTCGGTTCCCGTTGCCCACATGTACGTTCCGGAGTTGGTGCGGTTGCAACCCAGAATGTTACAGACCCGCACCTTGCAACCCTGGTTCTTGACTTGATGGAAACGGGAATGAATGCATCAAGCGCAATAAAGGAAGTTATCCGTGATCGCGAACATATCAACTACAGGCAACTGACGGTAGTCGATGGAACCGGTTCTACAGCCCATTTTACGGGTGACAACATATTGGGAACAAACGCGATCAGCGAAGAAATGGATTGTGTGGCAGCCGGCAACCTTTTGTCTACTGTCAAGGTTCCGATTTCCATGACTGAAGGATTCAATTCAAGTCCAGGTGCACACATCGCTGAGCGACTTCTCGCGGGTCTTGAAGCCGGGCTTGCCGTTGGAGGAGAAGAAGGGCCTGTTCGTTCTGCAGCATTGCTTGTTTGTGACAAAATGCCGTTTCCGCTGGTTGATCTAAGAGTGGACTGGGATGATGAGAATCCGGTAGCTCAATTGCGAAAACTGTGGAGTGATTACGAACCGCAAATGCTCGACTATTTAAACCGGGCGATCAATCCGACAGCTGCACCAAGCTATGGCGTTGCGGGTGATCCCTAATTCAGATTCCGCTTTCCAATCGTTCCAGCAACCTGCCCAACATGGCTTCGCACTGATCGAGTTGATCGATGGAGACAAATTCGTCCGGCTTGTGGCCCTGAGACATGGATCCCGGACCACACACGACTGTCGGGATATCAAGCTTTTCCGAAAACAATCCGCCCTCTGTGCCGAAAGCAACCTTGCAGGTACCGTTAGCGCCAGTAAGAGATTTTACGAATGTAATTACGTCGGCATTTGCAGGTGTGTTGAGCCCCGGGTATGAAAACCGAGTTTCAATCGCGATGCCAGCTTCGCTAGCCTTATTGCGGTAATTTTTCACAATAGCTGATGCTCTGGCTTTGAATTCTTCAATGATCTCTTCTGGGTTGTCTTCTGCGACATTGCGGATCTCAAAATCGATTTCGCATTGATTGGGAACAATATTAAGGACAGTTCCACCCGACATCTTGCCTACATGAAGGGTTGTGTAGGAAATATCATAGTCAGCATCTCGGCTTCCCGTTTCTTCCAGCACTGCCTGCATTTGGCGTACTTCCTGGACAAAATCGCACCCCAAATGGAGAGCGTTTAACGCCAATGGTGCTAGCGCGGAATGCCCTTCCCGGCCCGTGCATGTTGCCCGTAAGGCAACTTTTCCTTTGTGACCAGTTGCGACAGTGAGGTTCGTCGGTTCACCGACAATGCAAAAGACAGGTTTTACAGGGGCGCTCGCAAGCATCTCGATCATTGAGTGTACGCCAATGCAACCGATTTCCTCATCATAGGATAGGGCCAGATGAAGCGGGGTTTTCAAACTGAGCTTTGAAGCTTTCAACATTGCCGCAATTGCGTAGGCCACAAACCCTTTCATGTCGGCAGTTCCGCGGCCAAAAAGCTTGCCGTCCTTTTCAGTCAACCTGAATGGCTCATGGCTCCAATCCTGCCCGTCAACCGGCACTACATCCGTATGACCAGAAAGCATCACACCGCTATGATTTTGCGGGCCGATAGTTGCATACAAATTGGCTTTGGTCCGTGTTTCATCATGGATAATATGTGACTCTATACCACCTTCAGAGAACAGGTTCTGAACATATTCAATCAGTTCCAAGTTGGAATTTCGGCTTGTAGTATCGAAGGATATCAAGCGCTCAAGGATATCAATTGCAGGCACAGTCATTTTTCGGATCGCGCAGCTAACACAGCCTCAATCAAATCTTCTGGCACTTCGTCGAGGCTGAAGACTTCCTTATCCGTTAGAACACTTTTGGTTACAGCAATGGATGTACGATAGGCTGCGAGATACTCGCGGCATTCCCGGCATAATTTCAAATGCATTTCAAAAACGAATTTTTGTCTGGAAGAGAGTTCATCGTCCAGATATGCGACAATAAATTCTTCAAACTGCTCACACGTCAACATCAGCGGCAACTTGAACATGACGCCGTGAATTCTGACCCTGAGCGTGGGTTTTACATCAGTCAAATAACTAGGCTCCTCATGGGGACGGTGGCCTGAAATTCACAAAATATTATCTAGTATACATTCATAGGCACGGTTTTCCGTTTGGTCAAAGCTCCTCGCCTCTCATAAGCGGTTCCAACAGCTTTTTCAACGCAGCTCTAGCCCGATGCAGTCTAACTTTCACATTGGTTTCACTCATATCCAGTAATTCCGCAACCTCCATTGTAGACATTTCTTCAATATCCCTGAGCGTCAAAACAATCCGGTAAATATCGGGAAGTGCATCTATCAGCTCGGAAATTTTTTCTTTGACCTGTGATTGTTGCAACAATGCTTCAGGTGTTTCAATCTTAGTCCAGGGGTCTTCAATCCGACAACCCCTTTCGTCAAATTCAGGCAAGTGCTCTTCGATCGAAATTTCGTGTAGCCGCTTCCTTTTCCTCAGCAGCATCAGGGATTCGTTGACGACTATCCTGTGCATCCAGGTTTTTAGTTGGGACCGCCCTTCAAACTTTTCCAGACTTTTGAAAATGTTCACGAATGCGTTTTGAACAGCATCCTCCGAAAGTTCGGTATCTTTCAGAATTCGAAACGCGACGGCCAACATCCATCCAATATGTTCCCGTACAAAATTTTGGGTGTGGCTCGCATTCCCATCTTTGAGATTCGTCAAAGCAATCCCAACGCCGTCATTACCGTCATTTGGTGCATGCGCGATTACCAACAGTGCCCCTAACTTGTTTTGCCGTAGTTTGTAACCTTTTTGAGTTTCCTATCATCTGATAGTCACCTGCTCAAATTACGTAACTATCATCTGATAGGCAAAAGCTCAACATCAACGAAAGACTAATGATTTGAAAGTCTCAATAATCGCTCTCAGAACTATCACAACAGTATCATTTATCATTATCAGCAGTTGCACTTCACTTCTTAGATCACCTGTGCCTGATGAGTTAACTAATGATGCTCAGGTTGTTGGCCTGGAAAACGTCCGATTTTGGGGCGATGATCAACCTTCGAATGGCAGACAAATTGTTCGAAAAAAAGTTGACCAATCAATCAATGCCCGGGGGCACATCTGGAATCCGAACAGGGTCATTAAAGCCAATTTTCTGATTATCACTGGAGGTGGGCCAGACGGTGCGTTTGGTGCAGGACTTTTAAACGGCATGACAGATGGCGGCCATCGGCTTGACTTTGAAGTTGTAACGGGAGTGAGCACCGGAGCACTGATTGCACCCTTTGCTTTCTTGGGACCAAAATACGATGACGCCCTCACTTCAGTTTATACAACTGTTTCAAGCAAGGATATTATCAGAAACCGGGGGCCCCTGGCAGGACTTGGCGGTAGTTCGCTTGGTGATTCAAAACCTTTACAAAAGCTGATTGCAAAACATGTAACGCTTGAATTCCTTGACGAGGTTGCGAGTGAATACCGGAGCGGTCGCAGACTGTTTATCGGTACAACCAACCTGGATGCGCAACGCCCGGTCATCTGGAACATGGGCGCCATTGCAGAATACCGCAATGAAGCTGCAGTTGAGTTGTTCAGGAAGGTTCTGCTTGCATCCGCTTCAATTCCTGCTCTGTTTCCACCGGTTCATTTCGATGTGACCGCAGGTGAGGATGATACCAGCTTCCAGGAACTGCATGTAGATGGCGGTACAACCAACAATGCATTCTTCCTTCCGTTGCGCGTTGGTTTGGCTCCCTACCTGAAAAAGCGTGGATTGCGCGTGAAGCCAACCATGTATGTTATCAGAAATTCCAGTTCCAGCCCATTATGGGAACCGGTTAAGGAGAAGACCTTCCCGATTGCCAAGCGCTCAATTTCCACCCTCGTAAAAAGCTCAACAACAGGCGATCTGTATAAGCTTTATACATTTTCACGTTTAAACAATATCGGGTTCAAGCTGATAAGTGTGCCAAGTGATTTCAATGAAAAGCAAAATGAAGCCTTCGACAAGGAATATATGCAAAAGCTGTATGACATAGGCTACGGACTGGGCCGCAAAGGGCCGAAATGGGAGAGCTTACCTCCCGGCCTGTAGCCGGGAGTAAAATGCTCTGCCCTCTTATCACTTTACCGGCACGGATGTCATAGTCATTGACCGACTACGATTTCTTCATTTACCAACGGGCCAACTCTTGTGAAGGTATGACCATCTATAAATTTGACTGAAACCAGTTTCGCCTTTTGTCTACCAAGACCAACGATTATGGTTTCGGCTGAATCTGCCGCGAGTCCCTCACCAGAGACATAAGGCCTGTATAGTTTTGCTCCGTCTTCCAGAGTGATTGTCGCCATGGCACCAATCGAGGACACATTTCGTGGCAACTTGATCTTGAGGTATCCGTTGGAATTGCTGCCTGTACTCAGGAATGCCTTGGAACGGCCTGCAATATTGATGTGTACGATATCCGGTTGCCCGTCATTGTTAAAGTCTGACGTCACAGGTGAAATTGAATACCTGCGGTTTACGACACCGGCTTCCTCTCCAACTTCGGCAAACTCTCCGGCAGATGTTTGAACAAGCAGTCGGCCTGGCAATCTCAGAAGCGGGATCTTGTGAAATGGTGCAGTTACGAAATTTTGCGAAACCAAAAGATCTTCACGCCCGTCAAGGTTGAGGTCTTCAAAAACAGCGCCCCAGGCAAACTCGTAATCCGCGAGCTTCTTGGCTTCTGCCACGTCATCGAATTTCATGTCGCCTTTATTCTGAAAGAACAGCCATTTCCAATTGTGCTGTTGATCGGGACGCAGGTCACCTTTTACCAGAAAATGCGGTGGTGAGCTCCCAACGTTGGAAAAGAAGAAATCCACTCTACTGTCATTGTCGTAATCTGCGACCGCAATGCCCATTGGATAAGTGTATTCGGATGATGTGGGATTGGAAACATTTGTGAAATTGCCATCTCCGTCATTTTCCCAGGTCCTCACCTGACCGGTATCATGCGCAACAATCAAGTCCACATCACCATCGAGGTCTGCATCGATAAACACGGATTGAAACGTATTGTGCTTGTAATACAGGCCACGTTTTTCAGTTTGATCCTCGAAAGTGTTGTCCCCCCGATTTACGAGCAGTGCACTGGTTCCCCCATACCCTTCCTTGTTGAAAATGTTCAGGCCTTCGACAAGATCATTGCGGATATATCCGGACACATACATGTCAAAGTGGCCATCGTTGTTTACATCTGCAACGGCAATGGAGAGCGGCGTTGTATCTTCCAATAGCGGAGCATCGAGTTTTTGGACGGAGAATGATGCCCCTTTGTTGACATATAGCCAGATTCCGGTGGGCCGCGTGACGATCAAATCCTGTTTGCGATCATCATTCACATCCAAAACCAACGCACCGAGACTCGATCCACCTTCTAGTTTTTTGATACCTGCAACATTCTTGATCAGATCGAACTTACCGTTTTTGTATCGGTAAAGAACGTCATCCTGACCATGTCCGCCACCGATAAATAGTTCATCGGTTCCGTCGCCATCTATGTCGATTGCGGCTCCCGCCGTGAAGGGAAGTGATGTATCGTCAGAGTGACTGTGGTCATGGGAAAGTTCAAGTTCTGAAAATTTTGGGATTGCTGTTCCATCCAGATCGACTGCGTAGTCGATTTGCCGGTCGTAAAGTGATCTTGCGACAAGCGCTACAAGTAGCAGCAGGATCACAGATACCAATCCCATACCAACTAATTTGAAGAATTTTTTCATACATCCTCTCCTGAATGTTGTTTAATGGCGATCCAGGTGGAAACCGCAAAAATGATTAAGAATGCCACGTTAAGTGCGATGGGCATAAGGAACTTGCCGACGGCTGGAACGGAAAAGAAGATTCCGAAACTGACAAGTATCAGGAAAATGGGATTCAAAATTGCCATCGCGCGGGGGTAGTTCGTACGGCCGGTAAGAATAAGCCAGACGAAAATCACCGATAATACAAGCACTGCGATCCGTACAACAGTCAACAATGTCTCGTACCGGAATTCATACAACGCCAACTGCATGTCTTGTACGGATTCCGGTGACAGATTGATGATCATTGAAGCAGTACTGCGCGAGCCGATCCAGACCGCACCTATAATACAACCATACGCCATAATCAGGGCGGCAATTGCCGCCAATTTGTTACTGGCTGGGCGGAGCATCATATAAATGTGGACTGCGCCAAGCACATATAGAGGCGCGCCAAGCACGCCAAAGAAATGACCTATGGTTGAGTGCGATTCTGATTGATCCAAGAAAAAGTCAAAGCTCTGACCATAACGAGCAAGCGGGTCGTAATGAAGAAGAAATTCACCTAACCCGACAGTTATGGCCGCGAGTAGACCGCAAATTCCGGTCCACATAATCATGGATTTCTGGTTCAAGTTTTGGTCCCGCCCTTGGAAATTGGATTCATATCGCGAATTGGATGCATAGAGCTCTGACTTGGTTACAGTTTTCAATAATTATGTCACTCCGCTCAAAATCAATATTCTTCAATTCTTTACCTCCTAGCTACTTCATACGATGAGCACTAAACCGGAATTTCCAACTCGTGTTGTAACTTTACGTGACCGGCATGCATCCAAATATCGTGCACACCTTGGAAAACGGACGGCTGATGAAACAAGTAAGTGAAGAACTGTGAAGTTTCTAAAACGACAAACTGTAACCTGAGGTCCCTATCCAGCATCTAGAATTCAAGATCCTATTCTTAAAACCCCGTCAGGAATTTTCTCATGTCCCGGAACATCCTCCCAAATACTTTGATGACATGGCAAAGGATCGTTGTTGGGGGGGTGGCATTGTTTGGCCTGTTTGGGGTTATTCCGGTCAGTCTTGCTGACGCCATCAATTCAAATCCCTGCCCGCGTATTGGGCCCGTTCCAATCTGTCACATTGTGCTGACTGGATACTTGCTGGTCTTCTTAAATATGATCAGTTCCCGGTTCTGGAATCCAACGCTGTTTCTGATTGGATGGCTGCCGGTTTTTCTGTTCGCATTGGTCGGTTCATCATTGGAACTTGCCGGTAACGACACCTGTCCCAAGACGCAAGGTGGATGGCCGAAGTGCTATTTCTCACTTTTGTTGGCATGCGCTGTGTTCGCGCCGCTTTTGTTTAGCAAAAAGAGTAGTTGAATCGACAATAGCCGGTAAAAATTAAATTACTTGGTACCGTACAACCTATCGCCTGCGTCACCCAGACCAGGAATGATGTAGCCGTTTTCGTTTAGGTGACTATCTATGGCGGCGGTAAATATTGGTACGTCCGGGTGTGCGGTGGTAAGTGCTTTTATTCCTTCGGGAGCAGAAAGCAGGCAAACAAATTTGATATTTTTCGCGCCTCCTTCCTTGAGGCGTGTAATCGCTGCCGAAGCAGAATTAGCAGTAGCGAGCATTGGATCGACAGCAATAACCAACCTGTCCTCAAGCATTTTTGGAACCTTGTAATAGTATTCGATCGGTTCCAGAGTCTCGTGATGCCTGTAGAGGCCAACGTACCCCACTCGTGCGGACGGTACCAAATCCAGCATTCCGTCAAGTAAACCGTTCCCGGCCCGCAAAATCGAGATAAATGCAAGCTTTTTGCCAGCCAACGTCGGAGCTTCCATTTCCTGCATTGGCGTTTCAATGGTTTTAGTCGTCAGCGGTACATCTCTCAAAACTTCGTATGTGAGAAGCGTGGAAATTTCCCTTAGTAGCTGCCTGAAAACGGCGGATGACGTTTCTTTTTCCCGCATTAACGTGAGTTTGTGCTGAATGAGCGGATGATCAACAAGGACTACATTTTCATGCATTTTTTTTCCTTTTTCCAATTTGGCAACCAAAATTCACAAGCGGAAGAATTTCAGAATGGAACCTTCCGCAAAAAAAAACAATATATTTTTCAGCTAATTAATAGTTTTCCCTCCTCAATTTCTCCAATGTGCAAAAAATCAAATTTGAAATTTTTACCAATTGATTAAAAAAAATAACTGGCTTAACCTGTGCACCTCAAGTTCACCGTCAATATGGAAGGAACTGTCCATGCGTGAAAACAGATTGAAAGACGGAGTTAAATCTGAACGTCTGGATACCCGGGAATATCAGGATAATTTCTCCGACATACACCCGCCTCTTGATGACCATGAGGCATTAGTGGCAGCGGATCGGTGTTATTTTTGCCATGATGCGCCCTGTGTGACCGCTTGTCCGACTGCAATCGATATCCCGATGTTCATTCGACAGATTTCTACAGGCAACACCTTTGGTGCAGCCAAAACCATTTTTGATCAAAACATACTTGGCGGGATGTGCGCCCGTGTTTGCCCTACTGAAACCCTGTGCGAACAGGCATGCGTGCGGGAAACTGCGGAAGGCAAACCGGTGAACATCGGCCTCCTCCAGCGTTTCGCTACGGACGCAGCTATGGATGCCGACCTTCAGTTTTATGAAAGAGCAAACGGCAGCGGAAAAACAGTGGCTATAGTTGGTGCAGGGCCGGCCGGACTTGCTTGTGCCCACCGGCTTGCGGCGCACGGGCATGCCGTGAAAATCTATGATTCACGGAAAAAGGCCGGTGGATTGAATGAATATGGCATTGCCGCTTACAAAACAGTCGACAATTTTGCCCAGGCCGAAGTTGAATATGTCACTGGCATCGGAGGTATCGATATCCAGTGTGACAAGAAACTGGGAAAAGACCTGTCACTCGAAAAATTACGGGAAGAACATGACGCAGTGTTTTTGTCCATTGGCCTTTCTGGAGTAAACGCACTTGGTATCGGTACCGGAGACGAGACCGGTATTGAAGATGCCGTCGACTTTATTGCCAGGTTACGCCAGTCCACTATACTTTCGGATATCAAAGTTGGCCGACGCGTGGTCGTTATCGGTGGTGGCATGACTGCAATTGACGCCGCGGTCCAATCCAAATTACTTGGCGCAGAAGATGTTACCATCTGCTACAGGCGCGGTGCAGAAAACATGAACGCTTCTAAATTCGAGCAGGACTTGGCCACTTCCAAGGGCGTCAACATCAGGCACTGGCTACAACCCAAAGAGATCAAGTCGGATGCTGGGCATATTTCCGGAATAGTGTTGGAATATACAGATTCAGATAATGGAAAACTGACAGGTGCCGGAAAACACCTCGAACTCGAAGCAGATCAGATTTTGACCGCCATCGGGCAAGCGATTTCCCCAGGCGATTTGAACGGTTCTGATGTGCAAATCAACCTGGAAAAGGGCCGTATCAAGGTAGATGATGAGTTCCAAACCTCACTCACCGGCGTTTGGGCAGGGGGCGATTGTATCCTGGGTGGAGAAGATCTCACGGTTTCTGCAGTTGCGCATGGGAGAGATGCCGCAGAATCAATCAATACGTTTTTGAAGGATTGAAAGGAAACATCATGGCAGATATCAGCAGCAATTTCCTGGGCATAAATTCTCCAAATCCATTCTGGCTTGCTTCTGCACCCCCAACCGACAAGGCCTATAACGTCGAACGGGCTTTTGAGGCCGGATGGGGTGGGGTAGTGTGGAAAACTCTTGGTGAAGAAGGGCCACCAGTCGTCAACGTGAATGGCCCTCGATATGGTGCGGTTTGGGGGGCGGACCGCAGGTTACTCGGTCTCAATAACATTGAACTCATTACAGACCGTGATCTTTACGTTAATCTGCGTGAAATAACAGAAGTGAAAAAACGATGGCCGGACCGCGCCATGATTGTTTCCATAATGGTTCCATGTGAGGAGGATGCCTGGAAAAAAATTCTGCCCTTGGTTGAAGAAACAGGTGCAGATGGTATTGAGCTTAATTTTGGTTGCCCACACGGCATGAGCGAGCGCGGAATGGGCTCAGCTGTAGGCCAGGTTCCAGAATATATTGAAATGGTTGCCCGATGGTGCAAGGAAAGTTGTGGGTTGCCGGTTATTGTGAAACTGACACCGAACATATCAGACATCCGCTATCCTGCCCGCGCTGCATTGCAAGGTGGAGCTGATGCGGTATCTCTCATCAACACCGTGTCATCTATTACATCCGTTAATCTGGACAATTTTTCACCAGAACCCTCAATCGATGGCAAAGGCAGTCACGGCGGGTATTGCGGACCGGCAGTAAAGCCGATCGCTCTGAACATGATAGCAGAAATTGCGCGGGATCCGGAGACGATTGGACTGCCGATCTCCGGGATTGGCGGAATCACAACGTGGAGGGATTCGGCAGAATTTCTGGCATTGGGTGCAGGGAACGTCCAAGTTTGTACGGCGGCGATGACCTATGGATTCAAGATAGTTGAAGAAATGACCTCGGGCCTCAGCAACTGGATGGACGAGCAAGGTCACAAAACGCTTGATGACATCATCGGAAAGGCTGTGCCAAATGTTACTGATTGGCAGTATCTCAACCTGAACTACATTACAAAGGCTAAAATCAATCAGGACAGTTGCATCAAATGCGGACGTTGCCACATCGCGTGTGAGGATACTTCACATCAAGCGATTACCAGCATGGTGGATGGTGTGCGTCAGTTCGAGGTCATTGACGAAGAATGTGTCGGGTGCAACTTGTGTGTGAATGTGTGCCCAATAGAAAACTGCATCACGATGGAACAATTGCCAGCCGATTCAGTAGATCAACGTACAGGGAAAAAGGTTGCAGCAAAGTATTCCAACTGGACTGAGCATCCGAACAACCCGTCACGGGTTGCAGCTGAATAGCTTGTAACGATAAACGTGAACACTTCAAAGAACCTGCATGCAACCGGGTTGGAAAAGCTCAAAGGGCATCTGGCAATGCTGCTTTTTGCAGCCCTGATATCCGCATCATTTTCGATAGGCCATCTTGCAGCTCCGCACATAGATCCCGTAGCCCTGACGACCGTACGTTTTATGCTTGCAGTAATCGTCATGTCGGTCGCAGCGTCCATTTTTTATCAAGAGCTGCCCACCATCTGGAAGGACGTATGGCGATTTCTGCTCCTTGGTGGATTGATGGCGATCTACTTTGTGACAATGTTTATTGCATTGCGAATTACCTCCCCGGTATCGACCGGGGCTGTATTCACGCTTATTCCATTAATGAGCGCCGTGTTCGGATGGATATTTTTGCGCCAAAGCACTTCGCTTGTCGTGATTTTAAGCTTGCTCATGGCAGCAGCCGGAGCAATATGGGTAATATTTCGCGGTGATATTCAGGCAATTTTGGCCTTCAAGATAGGCGCTGGAGAAACAATTTTCTTTTTTGGATGCCTGGCCCATGCGGCCTATGCACCGCTAGTCCGCAAATTCAATCAAGGTGAGCCAGTATTCAACTTTACCTATATGACTCTGATCGCAAGCACCTTGTGCATGATTGCCTGGGGGGGCGGAACGGTTCTCGAAACCGATTGGACAAACCTGCCAGTGATTGTGTGGATTACGATAGGCTATCTGGCTGTATTTACCACTGCGGGAACATTTTTTTTGCTACAGTATTCCTCCCTGCGTTTACCCGCTTCAAAGGTTCTCGCCTACGGATATCTAGTGCCGGGCATTATTGTTTTATACGAAGGTTTTTTGGGGCACGGTTGGGTAAGGCTATCGCTATTGATCGGTGTGCTTGTGACAGCAGCTGCACTTGTATTGCTGGCCGCGTCTAAAGACACATAAACATTTTCACTTGGGCCTTAGTCCCTCAATGAAAAGTTGATTAAGAAACTTTGCAGCATCGTCAAATCTCTGCGCACTGGCCTTTTGAGGATCGAGAACAGTGCGCACCTGTACGTCAAAATCTGCGTAATGTTGAGTTGTAGCCCATATTGAAAACAGAAGATGATACGGATCACAATCGGCCAGCTTACCGGCTTTGATCCAGCCCCTGATAATTACCGCCTTTTCATCTACAAGACGCTTCAACTCTTCCAGTTCACTGCGTATCCGGGGCGCTCCCTGCAAAATTTCATTCGCGAACAATCTGGACTCACGCGGGAAGTCCCGTGACATTTCCAGTTTTCGTTCGATATATCTTTTGATTTCGACAAGCGGATCACCATCCGCATCAATTTCTTTCAACGGGCTGAGCCATATATCCAGAAGCTGATCAATCAAAACTGTAATGATTGCTTCCTTATTCTTGAAATAATAAAGCAAATTTGGCTTCGACATCCCGGAAATTTCAGCGATCTGATCGATGGTTGAACCCCGGAAACCATTTTTGGAAAAGACCTCCAGCGCACCGTTCAGAATCTTCTGCTCGTTTTCTTTCTGAATGCGGGTTCTTTTCCGGGTACTTGAGGCTCGTGAATCTTGCAAGGCTATCTCTGTTCAACTCGTCAGGCTAGGATACGATGGACGTAGGATACCGAATTTGCATTTTACACCTTGAGTGTCCATGCCAATCCTGTAATGTTTACCAATCGGTAAAAAATAAGTAGCGCGCTTTTGGAGGAGTGACAATGGCAGCACCGGGAGAAAATCTCAGAATTAATGGCGACAGACTTTGGGATTCTATCCACGAGATGGCCGAAATCGGTCCTGGAATCGCCGGCGGCAGTAACCGGCAGACAGTAACAGATGAGGATGGCAACGGTCGCAAACTGTTCCAGAAGTGGTGCGAAGAAGCAGGCATGACCATGGGCGTTGATCAAATGGGTACCATGTTCATGCATCGAGAGGGAACCAACCCGGACGCTCTCCCCGTCTATGTTGGTTCCCATCTCGACACCCAACCAACCGGTGGCCGTTATGACGGGGTCTTAGGGGTCCTGGCTGGCCTGGAAATTGTTCGTACTCTTAACGACCTCAATATCAAAACAAAGCGGCCAATTGTTGTCACCAACTGGACAAACGAGGAAGGCACCCGTTATCCGCCTGCCATGATGGCTTCCGGTGTTTTTGCCAAACAATTCACCCAGGAATGGGCTTACGAAAAAGAGGATGCCGAAGGCAAGAAATTCGGCGAAGAACTGGAGCGCATCGGTTGGAAGGGCGATGAGGAAGTAGGCGCACGCGAAATGCACGCGTTCTTTGAGCTGCACATTGAACAGGGCCCTATCCTCGAAGCGGAAGAAACAGATATTGGAGTGGTAACGCACGGTCAGGGCCTCAGATGGATTGAATGCACGGTGACTGGCAAGGAAAGTCATACGGGCTCGACTCCGATGCCGATGCGCAGGAATGCCGGGCGCGGCCTAGCCCAGATTACTGAACTGGTGCACGAAATCGCCATGGACAATACACCCAATGCGGTTGGAGCAATTGGCCATATCGATGTTTATCCCAATTCACGCAATATTATTCCAGGCAAGGTTGTTTTCACCATCGATTTCCGCAGCCACGAACTGGACCGACTGGAAAGCATGGTTAAACGTTTCGAAGAAGAGGCGCCAAAATTGTGTGAAGCTCTTGATGTCGAACTGTCTCATGAGATTGTAGGCCAATTTAATCCGCCGGAGTTTGATAAGGCTCTGGTTCAGTCCATCCGCGAGGCTGCCGAGCGGCTTGGCTACTCCCACCGTGATATCATCTCCGGTGCAGGACACGATGCCTGTTGGGTAAACAAGGTTGCTCCAACTGCAATGGTCATGTGTCCGTGTGTAGATGGCCTGTCGCACAATGAGGCTGAAGAGATTTCGAAAGAATGGTCGTCGGCAGGCGCCGAGGTCCTGTTTCATGCGGTTGTTGAGGCAGCAGAAATCGCATCCTAGGAGGAGACAAAATCATGACGACAACAACGATAAGAAACGGCACGGTTGTCACCGCTGATCTTACTTACAAGGCGGATGTCCAAATTGAGGATGGTGTAATATCGGCAATTGGACCGAACCTGTCCGGCGGCGAAGAACTGGATGCTACTGGCTGTTACGTCATGCCGGGCGGCATTGATCCGCATGTCCATCTGGAAATGCCCTTTATGGGCACTTATTCATCCGATGATTTTGAGAGCGGCACACGCGCCGGACTTGCGGGTGGAACGACGATGGTTGTCGATTTTTGCCTCCCCTCCCCGCAACAATCGCTGCTTGAAGCGCTGCAGATGTGGGACAACAAATCGACCCGGGCCAATTGTGACTATTCCTTTCACATGGCGATCACCTGGTGGGGTGAGCAGGTGTTCAATGAGATGGAAACCATCGTAAGGGACAAGGGCATCAATACATTCAAGCATTTTCTCGCCTACAAGGGTGCATTAATGGTGAATGATGATGAACTCTATGCTTCGTTCCAGCGTTGCGCTGAACTCGGTGCCATCCCCATGGTCCATGCGGAAAATGGCGATGTTGTTGCGGAACTTTCGGCCAAACTGCTGGCTGATGGCAACAATGGCCCGGAAGCGCACGCCTACTCCCGCCCGCCGCAGGTAGAAGGTGAAGCAACCAACCGCGCGATCATGATTGCCGACATGGCCGGAGCGCCTCTTTATGTAGTACATACTTCCTGTGAAGACAGCCACGAAGCCATCCGCCGCGCACGCCAACAGGGAAAACGTGTATGGGGTGAGCCGCTTATCCAGCATCTGACCCTGGATGAAAGTGAGTATTTCAACAAGGATTGGGATCATGCAGCACGCCGTGTCATGTCTCCTCCTTTCCGGAACAAGCAACATCAGGATTCTCTATGGGCCGGATTGCAAGCCGGGTCACTGTCAGTCGTAGCGACTGATCATTGTGCATTCACCACGGAACAAAAAAGATACGGGGTTGGTGACTTCACCAAAATTCCCAACGGCACTGGCGGACTTGAAGACCGGCTTCCGATGCTATGGACATATGGTGTTTCCACCGGACGCCTGACTATGAACGAATTTGTCGCTGTAACCTCTACCAACATCGCCAAGATACTGAACATTTATCCCAAAAAGGGAGCTGTTCTGATAGGGGCAGATGCCGATTTGGTGGTCTGGGATCCGGAAAGGGAAAAAACAATATCTTCGGGTAGCCAGCAATCAGCAATCGACTACAACGTTTTCGAGAGCAAACAGGTCAAAGGCCTGCCACGGTACACCCTCACACGTGGACTCGTTTCGGTAGTGGAAGGAGAGATAAAAACGCAGGAAGGGCATGGCAAATTCGTGAAACGCGATGCCAATGGTACAGTGAACAAGGCTCTTTCGACCTGGAAGGAACTCACCAATCCAACCCCTGTTGAACGCACGGGAATTCCGGCCACCGGGGTTTGAGTTTGAATAAGTGACCGTCGTCTCCGCCGAAAACCTTTCGCTGACATTCCAGACCGGTGATGGCCCCGTTCACGCATTGTCAGATGTAAGTCTTAATGTAGATCAGGGAGACTTTGTTTCCTTTATTGGCCCGTCTGGGTGCGGAAAAACCACTTTCCTCCGCGTTATAGCTGATCTGGAAAAACCGACAGGTGGGTCGATTTCGGTTAATGGCATGACACCGGAAGAAGCACGGATGCGACGCGCTTACGGTTATGTGTTCCAGTCAGCATCACTCCTTCCCTGGCGTACAATAGAAAACAACATTGCCCTGCCGCTTGAAGTAATGGGAATTTCCGCGGCAGAAAAAAGGGAACGTATTGAACAGGTTCTGGCGTTGGTAGATCTGGCAAATTTCGGGAAGAAGTATCCTTGGCAATTGTCCGGCGGAATGCAACAACGGGCCTCGATTGCTAGGGCTCTTGCCTTCGACGCGGACCTCCTTTTGATGGATGAGCCATTTGGAGCCTTGGATGAAATTGTCCGTGATCATCTTAACGAACAACTGTTGGAACTTTGGGATCGTACCAACAAGACGATTTGTTTTGTGACCCATTCTATTCCTGAAGCAGTTTATCTTTCCACCAGAATTGTTGTGATGTCACCACGCCCGGGCAGGGTAACCGATGTAATTGAGTCAACATTACCAAGACAAAGACCTCTGGAAATCCGGGAAAGCAAAGAATTCCTGGAAATCGCGCACCGTGTTCGCGAGGGATTGAGGGCCGGTCACTCCTATGATGAATAAAGGCAAGACAATTCCGATACTTACCGTCGTGGCGGTTATCATTTCAATCTGGTATGCATGCGTGGTCTGGATGAATGCACCGTTTGAGTATGACAAGGCGGACCGAGCCAATGCCGATCCACCAGCTTTCTCACAGCTTGTTTCAAACACGATGGCGCAGGAACGTCCTGTTCTTCCTGCTCCCCACCAAGTTGCCAATGAGATCTACAAAACAACCGTCGGCAAGAAAATCACATCAAAAAGATCCCTGATCTACCATTCCTGGATTACACTTTCCGCCACATTGTTGGGATTTGTCATAGGCACATTGCTGGGTATCGGCTTGGCAGTTGGCATTGTCCATAACCGGGCAATGGACAAGTCTGTCATGCCGTGGGTGATTACTTCCCAGACCATACCTATTCTGGCAATCGCGCCGATGATTATTGTCGTACTCAATGCCGCAGGCATTTCAGGCTTGCTGCCAAAAGCACTTATCTCAACATACCTGTCATTCTTTCCTGTGGTGGTTGGGATGGTAAAGGGCTTGCGCTCACCGGGCAGTAGTGAACTGGACCTGATGCATACCTATAATGCATCACACTCCCAGATATTCTGGAAGCTTCGCTGGCCTGCCTCGATGCCATTCCTGTTTACTTCGCTAAAGGTTGCAGTTGCGATATCCCTGGTCGGAGCAATTGTTGGCGAAATGCCAACCGGTGCCGTTGCCGGCCTTGGTGCCCGTCTCCTGGCGGGTTCTTACTACGGTCAAACCATACAAATCTGGTCTGCACTATTTATGGCGGCAGCGCTTGCCGCCACCCTCGTTATGCTGGTCGGCATTGGCCATTCTTATGTTTTGAAGCGCATGGGCCAGAAACCGGAAGGAGCAATCGCGTGACCTTAGTGATTGCTGCATTGGTTTTTTGGTTGACTGCCTGGTGGTTGAACCAGCGGCTTGTAGCCATTGATACCGGTTTGAATGTCAGTCTCCAACGTACCATCAACCTTGTTGTTCCACTGGTTTTTGGCATCACTTTGTTTGTGATCTGGGAGCTTGTTGTCCGCGGACTTCAAGTGCCGTTCGTATTGCTTCCGCCACCGTCATTGATTGGGGCAAGGTTCATGTCTTCCTTGCCGGTCCTATGGGCCGATTTTCAACAAACATTTCTGAAATCCGTTCTTGCAGGGTATATTCTAGGCTGCGGTTCCGGGTTTATTGTAGCGTTGCTCATTGACCGCTCGCCATTTTTGCAACGCGGCCTGTTGCCTATAGGAAATTTTGTTTCTGCACTTCCGATTATCGGGGTCGCTCCGATCATGGTGATGTGGTTCGGGTTTGACTGGCACTCAAAAGCAGCCGTAGTTGTAATAATGACCTTCTTTCCGATGCTGGTGAACACGGTTCAAGGTCTAGCCGCTGCCAGCAGTATGGAGCGCGATCTTATGAATACCTATGCTGCATCCTGGTGGCAGACATTGACCAAATTGCGGTTGCCTGCTGCAGCTCCGTTCATTTTCAATGCATTGAAGATCAACTCAACCCTTGCGTTAATCGGCGCAATTGTTGCCGAGTTTTTCGGGACTCCTATCGTCGGTATGGGCTTCCGCATTTCAACTGAAGTGGGCAGAATGAATGTCGATATGGTCTGGGCCGAAATTGCGGTAGCTGCTCTGGCCGGCTCGCTATTTTATGGTTTGGTTGCACTGATTGAAAGAGCCGTGACCTTCTGGCATCCTTCAATCAGGGCAAGCAGAAACTAATTGGGAAAGAGAAGAAACAAGAAATGGGAGATATCAAATGAACAAATTCACAACTTTACTGTTGGCTTGTGCTGTCTCATTGACAGCGTTTGGCGCGATGGCGGCTGATAATGTGACATTGCAACTGAAATGGGTAACTCAGGCACAATTTGCAGGTTATTACGTTGCAAAAGACAAAGGTTTTTATGAAGACGAAGGACTTGATGTCGAAATCAAGCCTGGAGGCCCCGACATTGCACCAGCGCAAGTTTTAGCAGGCGGCGGAGCCGATGTCGTACTGGATTGGATGCCGTCAGCATTGGCCACGCGCGAAAAAGGTCTTGCATTGGTCAATATAGCCCAACCTTTCAAATCCTCAGGAATGATGCTCACCTGTCGCAAGGATTCCGGGGTAAAGTCCCCAGCTGACTTCAAGGGAAAAACTCTGGGTGTCTGGTTTTTTGGAAACGAATATCCGTTCCTTTCGTGGATGAGCAAACTTGGCTTAAAGACAGATGGAGGGCCGGATGGCGTAACGGTGCTCAAACAAGGCTTTAATGTAGACCCCATTTTGCAAAAGCAAGCTGCGTGTGTTTCCACCATGACCTACAATGAGTATTGGCAAATCATTGATGCCGGACTTTCACCCGATGACCTGGTCACCTTCAAATATGAGGATGAAGGTGTCGCGACTTTGGAAGACGGCATTTATGTTCTTGAAGACAAACTCCAAGACCCAGCTTTTGTAGATAAAATGGTGCGCTTTGTGCGCGCTTCAATGAAAGGCTGGAAACACGCGGAAGGAAATCCCGATGAGGCTGCGGAAATCGTTCTTGAAAATGATGCTTCGGGCGCGCAGACCGAAAAACATCAAAAGCGTATGATGGGAGAAATCGCCAAATTGACTGCCGGTTCAAACGGTACGCTGGATGAGGCAGACTATAACCGGACGGTTGAGACACTTTTGTCTGCTGGCTCTGACCCGGTGATTACCAGGAAACCGGAAGGTGCCTGGACTACCATAATTACAGACAAGGCGCTTAACTAGCGATTATGCAGCTTTAACTTCAGGAAGAAGGCAGCTTTACGCTGCCTTTTTCTATGTTGGGGCGAGCATAATTGCCTCAACAATCATCCTCCGCAATATCCTCTGCCCAAAGCTCAGGTTTTTCTCGGATGAACTTTTTCATTAAATCAATACAATCCTGATCATCGGCAACTATCACTTCTATGCTACGGTCACGCAGAAATTCTTCGTTGCCGCCAAAATTCACGTTTTCACCCACGACGACACGGCTAATCCCAAATTGCACTATGGTTCCGGAACACATCATGCATGGCGAAAGCGATGTATACAGCGTCATTCCGCGGTAACTTTTCTGGCGACCTGCTTTCCTGAGACAATCCATTTCGCCGTGAGCTATTGGATCACCTCCCTGAACGCGCTGGTTTCTCCCTTGCGCAATGAGCTGTTCACCTTTAGCAAGGACAGACCCGATGGGACATCCACCTTCATCGAATCCGGTCTTTGCTTCCTGGTAGGCAATCCGCAGAAATTTCTCATCTGTTTCGGTAAGCATGATCTAATTCCTCATACCCTTTCACCGCGTCTGAATGGTACCAGCAATGCTTGTGGGTATTTTGTTTTGTGTGCCATAAAAATCATTGCAACTATAGACATGACATAGGGGAGTGCGAGGAAAAACTGGTAGGGAATAAATGCCCCCGCACTTTGTTGGGCCCTGACCTGCAAGGCTTCCAGACCGGCAAACAACAAGGCGCCCATCAACGCCCTTCCCGGCTGCCAAGATGCAAAAATTACCAGCGCCACGCATATCCAGCCCCGACCATTAATCATGCCGAAATAGAACGCGTCGAACCACGACATGGTAATGAAGGCTCCACCTACAGCCATGAATGCACTACCTACCATTACTGCACCGGTACGAATGGCTAGGACGTTGATACCTTGTGCTTCCACTGCCACCGGATTTTCACCTGCCATCCTGACAGCGAGACCTACCGGAGTTCTGAAAAGCACATACCAGACGACTGGAACACTCAGCAGCGCCAGATAAGTCAGGGCGGATTGATGGAATAACGCCTCACCAAGCCAAGGAAGATCCGAAAGCACAGGTATGGACAGATTTTCAAATGGTTCAATTTTTGGTGGTGTGGTCGCCGAGGGCAGCAACATTCGATATACGAAATAGCTAAGTGAAGAGCCGAACAAGGTTATACCTATTCCGGTCACATGTTGCGAGAGGCACAAGTGAACCGTAAAAATTGCGTGCAGAAGCCCAAATATAGCGCCTACACAAGCCGCAAAAACCACTCCGCTCCAAAGTCCTCCACCCTGGTAGACCCACATCCAGCCCGACATGGCACCAATGGTCATGATACCTTCAATACCGAGATTCAAAACGCCTGCGCGTTCACATATCAGTTCGCCAAGCGTACCGAATATCAAAGGGCTGACGATGCGGATCGTTGCCGCCCAAAAACCAGCCGTCAGCAATATGTCTATGAAGTCGCTCATGTTCGGAACCGCACCTTGTATTGACTGAACATGACGCTGCAAAGGACAGCCAGAACCGAAACACCGACCAGAACATCGGCTATGTAAGTTGGAATGTTAATGGCCCGGCTCATTGCATCGGAACCAACATACACGGCTGAAAGAAAAATCGCCGCAGGCACCACGCCCAGTGGGTTCAACTGTGCCAGCATCGCAACTGCAATCCCAGTGTAGCCAAATCCGGGAGACAGATCGAGTGTAAGGTAGCCTTTCAGGCCAGCTGTCTCACTGACACCAGCCATGCCTGCCAGTCCACCTGAAATCATTGCCGTCATGATAACCGTTCGATTGACATTTATACCGGAGAATTGCGCCGCCTTGGCGTTGTTGCCGACTGCCCGGATTTCATAACCCTGAATTGTG
The DNA here is from genome assembly GCA_051009575.1 of Rhizobiaceae bacterium. Taxonomy (GTDB): domain Bacteria; phylum Pseudomonadota; class Alphaproteobacteria; order Rhizobiales; family Rhizobiaceae; genus JAALLB01. The sequence continues at coordinate 32,510 of JBPCWL010000046.1, read as the reverse complement.
AAGCGGATGATGATCCACATCACAACCGCCATTAAAAGGGCAAGTATCAACCCAGCATGGAGCCTTCCTTTGGCAAGCAATGGCGGCAGTACTCCCTCATCGATAATTGGTGCGGCTTGCGGCCAACCGAGAGAGTGTGGATCTTTCCAGGGACCTTCTATCAAATAGCTAACGAGCAACAGAATTATAAAATTTAGCAGCAGGGTTGTGACAACTTCATCGACCTTAAGCCTGGTCTTCAATAACACCGGGACAATCAGCAACAGGCCACCGGCCAGCGCGCCCATCAAGACCAAAAATGGGATCATCAGAAATGGCGGCAGCGTCACAAGTCCGGTGCCGAAAAACGTAGCGGCCATTGCTCCGGCATAAAGCTGGCCTTCAGCACCGATATTATAGAACTTCGCACGAAATGCGATTGCGGCGGCAAGCCCGGTAAATATCAGAGGTATCGACCGTGTCAGCGTTTCATTAATCGCGAATGCCGAGCCAAATGCTCCCTTGAACAACAATGCATAAGCAGTTGGAATGGACGCTCCCGCCCAGGCGATCAGCATTGCGCAAAGTGCCATGGAAAACAAAATTGCCCAAACCGGGGCCAATCCTGCGCGGACGATGGAAACAGATGGACGCGGTTCTATGATTATCATGCCACCAGTCCTTCTTCATGCTGGCCCGCCATCATCAAACCAATTTCAGCGACGGATTGAGTGCCTGTCTTTGAAGCAACGCTCAACCGTCCATGAGACATAACAGCAAGCCGGTCTGTCAATGCCATCAATTCATCCAGATCCTCGGAAATCAGCAAAATGGCAGCTCCGCGCTCCCTCGCTTCGAGCAGCTGATTTTGAACATATGCAATTGCTCCTTCATCCAGACCTCTTACTGGCTGATTTGCCAGTATGAATGACGGTTTGCTTGAAAGGGCGCGTGCCAGAATTAGCTTTTGCATGTTGCCGCCTGAAAGCAGCTTGGTTTCTGCAAACGGCCCTTCGCAACGCACATCAAACTCACCAATCTGCTTTTCCGCGCGCTCTACGGCATTTGCCTTGTTGATAAAAACTCCCATTTTGGAAAGTTCAGAAGTGCGCAAATCTTCAGAAGCCAGATTTTCCCAAATCTGCATGTCTCCGACTACACCGCGTGCGTGACGGTCCTCCGGAATTCGCCCTACTCCTGATGTTACGACGGCCCGGGGATTTCCTGCCCTGAACGGATTGCCATTTATCCTGACCGTTCCGGAAAATTCTGAGGTTAATCCGCTTAGGAGGTCTGCCAGCGCGCTTTGGCCATTTCCTGCAACGCCCGCGATACCTACAATTTCATGTGCATGAATAGTAAGATCAATATTCTTCAGTGATGTTGCACCATCACCTGGTGTCGAAACGCTTTCGAGTTTCAAAACAGGTTCACCCTTTTCCAGCGGTTTCAACTCCGGGCGCTTCACCTCATGTCCCACCATCAACTCCGCCAGTTCGCTTCTGCTTGTGTTCCGGGTGGCAACAATCCCCACGACTGCCCCACGGCGTAAAACTGCAACCCGGTCACTGATCGACATGATTTCATGCAATTTGTGAGAAATGAAAATTACCGCCAGCCCACTTTTTGAAACGGATTTCAGCGTATCAAACAATCGTTCGGCTTCCTGCGGAGTAAGTACAGCTGTTGGCTCGTCAAGAATCAAAATGCGAGCATCCCGATACAACGCTTTAAGAATTTCCACACGCTGGCATTCACCAACCGAGAGTTCTGAAATCTGGGCGTCAGGGTCAACAATCAATCCATAGGTTTCAGCGAGTTCCAGAAGCTTCTTGCGTGCGGTTTTATTGTCCTGACGCCAAGACCAGAGGCTCTCCGTACCCAACGTGATATTCTCAAGTACAGTCAGGTTTCCCGCCAACGTAAAATGCTGATGCACCATCCCCACGCCGGCACTGATCGCCGCTTGTGTAGATCCCGGCTCCAGTTCCCTGCCATCAACCAGTATTTGACCCTCATCTGCCTGGTAGTGGCCAAACAGCATGTTCATCAACGTGGTTTTACCTGCGCCATTTTCACCCAAAAGGGCGAGTACTTCTCCCTTGTTGAGTGTCAGCGAAACCGCAGCATTGGCAGTCAGAGTTCCGAAACGCTTAGTAACGCCCCGGAACTCCAAAACTGGGTTGGTCATCAAGGAAGCACCACGTCAGAAAGACGATTTTGGTTCTTCATCATTGATAGCCACGGCAAATTCACCAGACAGGATTTTTGCCTTTACGTCCTCCACCTTGGCTTTTGCATCTGCAGGAATTTTGTCCTCAAACTCATAATACGGCGCGAGGCTTGCTCCGCCTTTTTGCATCATGGTCCATTCCTTGTAATTTTCAGCTTTGAAAGTGCCTGCTTTTACCAGCGCGATGGCATGAGCAATTGCCGCTTCCATGTGCCAAAGAGCAGAAGTAACAACAACATCCGTGCCGTTTTCTTCTTTGTTCATGTCATTAACATTGCCAAATGCAATGATCCCTTTGTCCCGCGCTGCGTCCACAACGCCAGCACGCTCGGCATACAAGACATCGGCCCCAGATTCGATTTGCGCAAATGCAGCTTCTTTTGCTTTTGGCGGATCATACCAAGAACCGATAAACGTTACCTTGTATTGGATATCCGGGTTAACCGATCTTGCACCTTCTATAAATGCATGGAACAACCTGTTTACTTCGCCAATCGGATATCCACCTACCATGCCAAGTTTATTCGTTTTTGTCATGGAACCCGCCAATATACCCATGAGATAGCAAGGTTCGTGAATGTAGTTGTCGAAGACCGCAAAATTCGAACCGTGAGGTTCAAAAGGATCACCCATCAAAAAAGCAATTTCCGGGTATTCGTCCGCAACCTTGCGGGCTTCCTTGGAAATTCCAAAAGCTTCTCCAACTATAAGCTTCACTCCGCTTTCGCAGTACTCGCGCAAGACACGGATGTAATCGGTGTTGGCGACCTTTTCCGAAAATACATACTCAATGTCACCATTGGCCTTTGCCGCTTCCAGCCCTTGGTGAAGTCGGGCATCCCATTTTTGTTGGATAGGCTGAGTATAAATTCCAGCCACTTTCATTGTCTCGGCAAATACCGGCTTGATCCCCAACGCAGATGCGCCTGCGGCGGCTGCGATCATCGTATTGAATGAGCGTCGGTTTGGTTTCCAGTGCATTTTTTGTCCTCCCAATTACATGCAAATTATAGGTTTCCAATATCAGAAACGACGGAGTTTTACCATATGGTAAAATTTTTTTATGTATCTTCTCACAAGATTGTCCAATTTCCGCCCGGACCAGCAGATAATCCGGTGTTCCCAAACATGAATTGACCAGTTTACGCAGCTTTCCCAGACTGTCGCAACCGGAATCGTGGGGGAAGACAGAGCAGCAGGCTCGTTTTAGTACACACTGGGAGAAAAGCGCTGTTCTGGGCGATGGGCTGATGTCCAGTGAAGCAACCTGTTTCTCAATTTCCCGGTTTGTGTACTGATGTTTGCAAATCCCAATCCATCGAGCGTGTTCTCGACCCAGTCGACGGTTCGGAAACTATAAATGGAAGCCGGAAATGAGTTGATAGCCTGTTTGTCATCAGATGATCTATAAGCGATTACGAAACGACCTCCTGGCCGCAATACACGATAAACCTCCTCAAGGTCTTCTAATGGATCGTCCCAGAAGTATATCGTGTGTACGGTGAAAACCTTGTCGAATGACTTGCACCCGAACGGAAGTTCCCGGCTATCCCCTTTGCGCAGTTCTAGCTGTCCGTTCCGGATCAGGTCGCGATTAAGCGAGCTTGCGCGAGTCAACATGACATCCGAGAATTCAACTCCTGCCAAAGTTCCGCGCCTTACTAATTTGGACACCGCTTGCAACGTTTCTCCATGTCCAAAGCCAATCTCTAGAACATCATCATCCTGGGACAGATCAAGCAATTCAAGCGTCTTAAGATTTTCGGATTTTGTTTCCCGCGCCATCACCCAAGCTACAATGTGCCCTAGAACACCAGACGGACAGCGACCTTGTTGAGCCAGGAAAACAGGTTTTGCCATTGCATTCTTCTCCATTGAAAGCTGATGCAGTCAAAGCACTGGAAACCTTGAGTGGTCTCGCCGATTTCGAAACTGATATGAGATTTTCAAAATCGGCAAGCAGGAGGTGTGATTACCAAGGAGCAGATCGTTCAGGCAAACTGGCTTCAGTGCAGATTCCAGACTCAAATGTGTTCTATCCATCAACAAAGTCATCGGAAGAATTTCTGAAAAGAAAAGCTTGATGGTTCACGCCTGGGAATTGAGCCCGGACTTTTAGATTGATGCATATCAATGCAGCAAGAAGATCATCCGCTTACACTGATTTGGACGACTTGAAGCGAAATCCGATTGCTGATGTGCAAAAGGAGCTTCGCAGCCAGCAACAGGGAGGAGTTCAAATGAAAATCTTGATAGCTTTCGGATCAACGGAAGGACACACCCGGAAAATTGCTCATCACATTAATACTTTTAATCAGGAAAACAGCCATTCTTCGGAAATAATTGAATGTGGGAGCGCTGACAAGAAACCGGATGTAGCCTCGTTCGATGCGATTATTGTAGCAGGATCGGTTCACCAGCAAGTGCATCAGCAAAGTGTTGTAGATTTCGTAAAAGAAAACCTCTCCGTTCTAAAAAGTAAACCCTCTGGATTTATATCCGTCAGCCTGTCGGTCTCGCTAGAGGAGGGGCAAGAAGAAGCCAAAGAATATGTAAAAGACTTCGCCAAAGAAACAGGGTGGCAACCAGAACATGTTCATATGGCTGGCGGGGCTATCCGATCGCTTGAGTACGACTATTTCAAACGTTTTACCGTTGAGCACATAGTGCTGAAAGGAAACAAGATGCCGGAAAAGTCAGCCGGAAATCCGGAATTTACTGACTGGGACGCTCTAGACAGATTTGTTATAGAACTCCTGGGGAGCTCATAGAACTGAATGAGCATGAAGACATTCGGTGAAGGATGAAGGCGGCAAATGAAAAAGCAGCCGCGCAATTCAATGCACAGTCGCTTTGTGTCGGAGGAACAATATCTGATCAGTAGCGGGAAATACAACGACGGTATTTCTTCCACCAATGATGTGAACCGGTATATCTGGCTTTGCGGAAGTAGTAGTGGCAATTTTCCGGCTGATAATAACCGTAACCACCATGCCCGTAGTCATAGGGGCGAACATGGTAGCCATATCCATGTTTGTTGTAGCCGCTGCCATGCCTTTTTCCTCCGGCTTCGGAAGCACTGGAAACCGCTAGGACACTTGCCGCAACAGCAAATACTTTGAGAATTTTGAAAGTCATTTTAGATCCAATTCTGTTTGTTAGTTAGTCTTTACAAAACTGAATATGGAGATTGATTGTTTCACTACGATTTCAAAATCCGGTAAGCGTGTTTCGATTGTTTCGGTGTTGTTCTCCCAGTGACCGAGGTTTCTTCAAACTTGGCAAAAGTAAAAATAGAGCGCTGCAGTCATCACGCCCACGGACACTCACATGAATGAGTAATTTATTTTTTCAGCGTAAAATTATGCGGGTGTTACTTGCTTGTTGTCGTACAGGCGCCAGACTTCCTGCTCCGAAAACCCGCGAATATTCTTTTTGCCCCGACTTGTCATTTCAAACTGGTCTCTCAAGGTTCTTGCAACTTCATCCTGGACACTGATTTCCATAGGCTCGGAAAAATCCTGAAGCCTTGAAGCAAGGTTCACTGCGGGACCGAAGATATCGTAAACATATTTCTGGATCCCAACCACCGAACCAACGACCGACCCGGTAGAAAGGCCTATCCGGCAAGACCATTGGTGCGGATGACTGGTATTCCGACGTTCGAGATATCGAATGAACCGGATTGCCGCATTGGCGACAGCTTTGGCGTGATCCGGCGTAGGATCAGGCAAACCTGCGACCGTGATATAGGCATCACCGATCGTTTTAATGCGTTCGCAGCCAAACTGCTCACCAATTCTGTCAAATGCGCTGTAGATATCATTAAGTTCGGTGACTGTTACACTGGGATCTTCCGATGCAACCATGTCAGTGAAGCCAACGAAATCCAGCATCAATACTGATACCGGATCATAAAGCTGTGGCGTGACCACCCCGAATGTCTTGAATTCTTCATAAACGGAACGCGGCATGATATTGAGCAACAACTTCTCAACCTGCTCTTTTTCCCGTTTAATTTCGCGGGTGTTCCGTTCGACCATCATGGAATATGAATCGATCATCGATTCCAGTTCCTTGATGCGTGTAATGTTTTGGCAAACCAATACGACCAGTTCCTGTCCACCTTCATCAGCGGAGGTAAAATCGAGCGCAATTACCATAGTACGTCGTTTTTTCTTGAACTTGGTTTCTATGGTGTAGCGGCCTGTTTCCTTCAATGCGGTGCCCAATGTATCGGCGTCCAGTTCCTGGAACATTTCCAGAAGCGAACCGGCTTCATTCGGGTTACCAAACCATTCTTCGAATGTATCATTATGGAAATTGAACCCGAGAGTATTTCGATCCAACAAGGCTACACCCACACCAATAGCGCGCAATAGCTGTTCATTGATAGCTTCAATCGACATTACGTTATCCCACTACCAATTTTCGTCTTGCTTCGAATTCAGCCAGTACGGCTTCAACATCCTGGGGTTCTATACCGTGATCTGCAAGTGTGGATTTCAGAACGACCTTCAACTCATCAAAATGCGAATCCTTGATATCCAGATGCGAATGCAGTTGGCGGAGCTGATTATCACTATAAGCGGCCGGCCCGCCCAGGAGCGATGCGATGAACTTGGTTTGGTGATCCACCATTTTGGACATGTCAATGTCATCAAAAAACGGGCCAATCTCATCGCTGTCCAGCAGGGTGTCGTAGAATGACATCACAACCTTGCTGATTTGCGAAAACCCGCCGTATTTTTCAAAAAGTGCTTGTTCGGCCATATTGATGGAGCCTTTCCCATCTGCAAAATCAAATTTCAACTGCCTCGACAATAAGATAGCTGATGAAACCTGATCTGAAAACATGTTCATTCGTAATTCCTTTTCATGGCATTTCATGCAGCCATTTCGGTCAGAAAGCGGATTGGATGCGTGCCACTGCTGGTTGGTTGCTTAGTCTCAGAGAACCAATTCCTGAAAAAAGTTTCCGAGGCCCCGCTCCATATACATTCTTTTGGAATTTCAAGAGTTTCACCGGAATAGTAATTTAATGGTGGAATGGCGCCGGGAACAGTTTGCACATCCCGCAAATACTCAAGATGCAATGTGTCCGTTTCGTATTCCAAATGGTTGAACATATAGGTAAACGGAGATTTGGTATCCCTGACTAATCCTGGTCCGGACATCTCAGAAGAAGCTAGAAGTTGAAGATCGGGATGTTCCAACACCTTATCCTGTTTAATGGTCGTGTTCCGGGATACAGGTGTGGGGAAAGAATATGGTAATCCATTCAACACTGCTGTTCCGGTTCCAAGCACCTCCTGGTCGAATACGCCAGAAATTTTGCGATCGAGTGTTTCCTTTTCTATTCCGTAAAAATATTTCAACGCTGCTTGGGCAGACCAGCAGATAAAAAGGGTCTCCAGATTTGATTTTCTCAAATGTTCGAAGATGCGGGTTAGTTCGCTCCAGTAATTCACATCCACAAAGTCGAGCAATTCGACAGGCGCACCAGTTACAATCAGTCCATTCATTGAATCCAAGATATCCAGACTGATCGTGTGATAAACGGATTGCATATATTGAATGTCACAGTTCTTTGAAGTGTGTGTTGCCATCTTTAACGGGACCAACTGGACCCTTGTATCAAAGTTTGCAAACACCTTACCAAACTGGCGTTCAGTAACTTTCTTGTTTGGCATCAAATTCAACAAGCCGATACGGTTTCCTGAAACGGTAAAACCTTCAATGACGGGATATCCTTCCGACAGAAGCTCACCGTAACTTGCAAAGCCTTTTGGAACATATACAGGCAAAATTCTTCTCCAAAGTGGAACAACCTCCGGCAAATTCGGCCGGAGGTCTTATTATTAGTGCTTGATGATCATGATTTCGGCATACTCCGAATGAATTCGGGCCGAACCATCGGTTGCTTCATTAAACTGCTTAACGAGCCCGAGAATGTCTGCCATCAAGGCTGATTGACCAGTTTCATCAAGGGCGGAAAAGGCCTTTTGCATGGGGCCATAAAACGTCCGGAAAAAATCAATGAAGTGTTCAGGCGAGCGATAGCGGAACGTAAATTTCTTCAGCTCGAAAGACTTAACTTCACAGTTTTCACCAAAGGTATCATCAATCCATTCGCGGCTTCCCCAAAGTGCGGGAGAATTCACACCTGGAGGTGGCGCAATGTGCCTTCCTAACGTTTTAAACAATTGACCAATGAAACTGTCCGGGGTCCAGTTGGCAAGGCCAATCTTGCCGCCACTACGCAAAACCCGCATCATTTCACTCGCCGACTGTTTTTGGTTCGGCGTAAACATGACTCCATAAGTGGAGACAACCGCGTCAAAAGTTGCATCGGGAAACGGCAGGTTTTCTGCATCTGCAACTTGAAAACTGACGTCCAGGCCTTCGGCCTGTGCCCGTTCCCGCCCGCTGTCCAAAAGAGATTGAACGTAGTCAGAGGAAGTCACATCACAGAAACGTCGGGCAAACGCGAGTGTTGCATTACCATTTCCTGCAGCGACATCCAGTACAGCTGAATCCGGGTTTAAATCGAGGGTTTCAGCCAGCTCTTCTCCTGCAATTTGCAAGGTTACTCCTACTTTGGCGTAATCGCCTGCTCCCCAGGCAGAATTCTGCTTGGTTTTGATTGCAGTGTAATCGGGGGGTTGGATGGTTTGGGTGTTCATTTTAATCTTCCTTTCTAAATTTTATGCATGCGAAGTCAGGCGGCTTTTATCTCAAAAATTTCGCGCTTGGCTTTACCCGTTGCTCCGGCAAGTGCCTGATCGAGATCGGCAATGATGTCATCGATATGCTCTATTCCCACAGACAACCTTACGAAACCCGGTGTTACACCTGCAGCCAGTTGATCTTCAGGTGACAATTGCTGGTGGGTGGAAACTGATGGGACAATTGCAAGTGTTCTCGTGTCGCCAATGTTGGCAACGTGATAGATCATCTCCAATGCTTCAATGAAACGGAGACCGGCTTCCTGACCACCCTCGATTTCAAAACCAACCAAGCCGCCCTTTCCCTGAGGCAAATAGGTATTTGCGCGCCTGCGGGATTCACCAGATTGAACGGATGGATGGATCACATTTTTGACTACGGGATGTTGTGCCAGATAGCGTGCGACTGCATCGGCATTTCTGGCGTGCTCCCGCATTCTCAACGTGAGTGTTTCCATTCCCTGCAAAAACTGGAATGCGTTAAACGGGCTCATCACTGCGCCCATGTCGCGCAGAATTGTGACTCTGGCTTTAATGATATAGGCAACCGGACCCATCGGCTCTGTCGCTTCAGTCCAGACAGCACCATGGTAACTGGGGTCCGGTTCATTCAGCAACGGAAAACGATTTGCGTGTTTTTTCCAGTCAAACTTGCCGCTATCAATGATCATTCCGCCAATGGATGTTCCCTGGCCACCAATGTATTTCGTTGTTGAATAGACAACAATGTGAGCACCGTGTTCAATGGGCTTGCAGAAATATGGAGCAGCGGTGTTATCCATTATCAACGGAACACCGAGCTCCTCACCGATTGCAGCGACTTCGCTGATTGGAAACACCGTCAATTTCGGATTTGGCAAAGTTTCGCCGTAATATGCACGGGTCTTCTCATCGGTGGCCTCACGAAACGCCTCCGGATCCGAAGGGTCAACAAATCTTACTTCAATGCCCAGATTTTTGAATGTGTTTGCAAACAGGTTCCAAGTCCCGCCATAGACATCGGTTGAACTGACGATGTTGTCGCCTGCAGAGACAATGTTTTGGATCGCAACTGCAGTTGCAGCCTGGCCAGAACTGACAGCAAGTGCTGCAACTCCACCTTCAAATGCCGCCATGCGCTGCTCAAGCACATCAGTGGTCGGATTTCCGACGCGAGTGTAAATGGGGCCCAATTCCTGTAATGCAAATCGCGCACATGCAGATTCGACATCTGGAAACTGGAAAGAAGTTGTTTGGTGAATAGGCACCGCAACTGAACCGGTAGTAGGGTCTCCACGATGTCCTGCATGCACCAAAATTGTTTCAGGGTTTTGAAAATCAGTCATTTCAATTATCCTTTTCGGAGTTTGACTTGTTGATGTAAAACGGAAATACGAAAATCTTTTTTCCTTCGATGGTGAGCGGATACAGGGACTTCTGATATCCGTTCTCGGTTTCCGTGTTGTGGGTTGGCCATGTAGGCCATGAATCGAGCCCGGCTGGATAATTCGCGAGGACCTGTGTGGGACCGGTTGCGGCAGTAAGCACCATGCCGGCCATCACAATTTTGGTTAGAGTTTTCATTTTAGTTTCCTTTTCGGGGTTGGATCGAAGGATCGACATCATGCAGCTGATTTTTGAGGCCAACTGCAGGGCACAGCCGGCCTTTCAACACCGGCTATGTGTTCGCGAATTCTCGGGTTTATCCATTGTGGCTGAAAGACAGGAGCCATATGTCCCAGACCGGGCAACATCGCCATCCGTGCGTTTGGAATGGCTCTGGTTATTTTCGTTGCTACATGTTGGGCAACTTTCGGAGAAGCCATACCCATCAACATGAGTGTCGGGATTTCCAGCTGTTCGAGGTCGGAAAGTGTCCAGGTTTCTTCAAATCCGCGGGCAAAATCAGACATCACAATCGTGGCCTGTTCTGCCAGCTTTTTCCGAAGGGCGGGCGGGCTTTGGTTCCAGGCTCCATCCCCGTTCCAGAAGTCGATAAACTGTTTCATTCCCAGATCGGGACGATCTGATTGGCATGAGGCGGTCAATAACCCCGCAACCTGGTTGATTGCTGCCGACATTTGTTTGTCGGTCCTGTCACCAGATTTCAAAAAATGAAATGTTGCAGGCTCATAAAGCGTAAGGCTCTTGATCAGAGCAGGCCGCATCAATGCGATCTTGAGCGCAACACCTCCACCCTGCGAATGACCAACGAGATGAACCGGCTGACGCTGTTTCTCTATTTCACGGATGATGGGTGCTGCAGTTATCGCGACGCCGGTTTCACTGAAATCAGGCGTTATTGCCAAATCACCGTAGCCCGGCAAGTTTGGCGCAATGACATCAAACCTTGCATCCAGTTCCTGTACAAGGTGCTTCCACTGCGTGTTGTTTGATGCAGATGAGTGAATTGCAAACACCGGCGCATTGAACGTTGGGGCAATTTTGAATTGTAAGGTCATCGGACTTTTCCTGTCGCGTTTCGATGACCGTTATTTGAGTGTGGCAGGTTTCAGTTGGATGTCTGAATGATGCGATTAATGTTTCAATTGTTAATTTGTGACGAAAACCACGCTGTGTTCTAATTCGCTTAAATATCAATGACTTCCCATTTACAGGCTTCCTGCCATTGAAATTTTCTGAAACAATTGAAACATTCAACCGGGATATTGAAACCCAATTGAAACACAGATGGGATAGGAATTCCGCATGTCCATTGAGAAAAACCAGGATAGCGGCGAAGCCGATAAAGCGCGCGACCTGCTGAGTGATGCGATTGAATCCTTGTCTGAAGGTTTTGCACTTTATGACGAAGATCGTCGTTTGGTGATGTTCAACAAGCGTTACAAAGAAATGAATCAGGGAATTGCGGATATTCTCGAACCCGGACTCGACTGGGAAATCCTGATGCGTGAAACAGCGCGGAGGGGAATCTATACGGATGCAATCGGGGAGGAAGAAAAATGGGTGTCTGAACGCCTGGAAAACGGCGTGGAGTATATTCAGGATTACGAACTGTCCCAGACTGACGGGAAAAGCTATCTGGTTTCAGTACATTCGACGGAACTTGGCGGCTTTGTCGTAACTAAAACGGATATTACCGAAAGAAAAAAAGCTGAATTAATCGAGCACGATAGCGATCTGCTAATCCGCACGGTGTTGGATGCAAGTGCAGCAGTAGTAACCATGGTTCGTGTAGGTGACGGGTATATACTGTATCGGACTCCCGCAGCACTTGATTTATTTGGAAATACCAAATTCGCAGGCGAACATTACACGTCAACAGAACAACGCGCCGATTTTGTTACTCAGATTCTGTCCGACGGTCTTGTCAATGACTTCCGGCTGAACCTGTTTAACGGAGATGGTGAAGAATTTCCTGCTTCGATGTCTGCACGAATTGTCGAATACAAAGGTGAAGAGGTTATCGTAAGCAGCGTCATCGACCTGACCGAACAAATCAAGTCAGAAGCACTGGTGCGCCAAGTGCTTGAATCCTGCCCGGCGCCGGTCCAAATGACCAAAGTTGAGGGAGGAGAGCTAATATTTTCAAGTTATGGGTCAGACGCTTCATCAATTGCAGCCGAAATTTCCCGTTCAGATTTTAAGATAGAAAATGGCCGGGAAAAATTCCTCGATAAACTTCGAAAAAAGGGCTGGCTAAGTGAACATAAAACAGAGTTGGTTGACGAGAATGGCAAACATTTCTGGGGGTCTATTTCTGCAAATCTGATCGAATTCCGGGGCGAAGAAGTTATTGTTTCCAGTACCCGTGACCTAACTGATGAATTGGCACTGCAGGAAGAATTATCTAATCAGCGCGAATTGCTGTTTCAGAATGAGAAAATGTCCGCACTTGGAGAACTGCTCGCGGGAGTAGCACATGAATTGAACAATCCACTTTCAATTGTGGTTGGTCATTCTCTAATGCTGCAGGAAGATGCGACTGATCCCGAAATTGTCCGACGCATCGGAAAGATTAGCAACGCTGCAGAACGTTGCTCAAAAATTGTGAAAACATTTCTTGCGATGGCCCGCCAACAACCAACCAAAATGGAGCAAACTGATATTAATTCGGTCATTTCCACTGCAGTTGATGTTGCAGGATACAGTGCCAGAAACGAACAACTTCAAATCGAAAGTGTCCTCGATCCTGACCTGCCATTCATATCCGCTGATGCCGATCAGATTACGCAAGTTGTGATAAATCTGATCATCAATGCAGAACAGGCGATCAAATCTGCTGGTACTGGCGACTATATTCGAGTTGCGACTTCTGTGAACAAGAAACAAAACTCCGTCGAAATTCTTGTCGAAGACAATGGCCCCGGCATACCATCCGGCATAAAAGCACGTATTTTTGAGCCGTTTTTTACAACAAAAAATGTAGGTGATGGCACTGGTATCGGATTGGCATTTTGCCACCGCATAATCCTGTCACACCAGGGGCAAATTTGGCTTGATCATGATTATTCCGGTGGCAGCCGTTTTGTTATTAGACTGCCAATCACCAAGGAAATCGCTGAAGACGCTGCTCAAGCTCAAGATCCAACCGGAAACGGAAAAAACATTAAAGTTCTGGTTGTTGATGATGAGGCGGACGTTGCAGAAATAAATTCAGAAGTCTTAACTAAAGAGGGCTTTGAAGTTGATATAGCACTCTCTGGTTCAGCAGCGCTCGAACTTTTGAGCGAGGAATCGTACGACATATTGTTAAGTGATCTGAATATGCCGGAAGTAGATGGCCGCGGGTTGTATGACTCAATTTGCAGAGACTTCCCGTCCATCTTGAAAGGCACCGCTTTTATTACAGGCGACACAATGGGTGAAACATCCCAGCGCCTACTGAAAGAATCGAAGCGGCCGTTTCTGGAAAAACCAGTATCGCCAACTGAGTTAAGGGAACTGGTTTATAGCCTTCTGGAAAATATAAGGGGTGAATTGTAAATGGAAAATGCTGACCTTCACATTGTCGTTTGCGATGATGAACTTGATGTGCGCGAGATGCTTCAAGAGTATCTCGGAAAGCGCGGCTACAAGGTTTCAATTGCAGCAAACGGAGAAGATCTGAAAACGGTTCTTTCTTTGAACGATCCCAGCTTGATAATCCTCGATATCAATATGCCAGGTGAGGATGGCCTTACCGTCTTGAGATCAATGCGCACCGAAAGGCAAACCCCGGTTATCATGCTGACTGCCGCCGGGGATGTTGTAGACCGCATAATAGGCCTTGAAATGGGTGCTGACGATTACCTCGGTAAGCCGGTTGATCTGCGTGAATTGGAAGCGAGGATCAAGGCTGTAATACGGAGAAAGAGCAATGACGGCGGCTCTTCCCAAGGTCATGAAAAACCAGGCACTGCCAAATTCGGAGATTTCATCCTGGATATGGAAGCTGCAAAACTGCTCGATGCTGATGGTGTTGAAGTTTCGCTCACTGCCATGGAGTTCAATCTTCTGAAAGTGTTTGCAGAGAACAAGGGGCGCGTTTTAAATCGGGATCAAATTCTGGAACAGGCCCACGACAGATCGTGGGATCCATTTGATCGCAGTATTGATATTCGCATCTCCAGATTACGACGGAAAATCGAAAAGTCTCCGGAGAAACCGTCGATTATCAAAACAGTGCGAGGAATTGGCTATTTGTACGATCCGGACAAGAACTGAAACATCAGGCTGCTTTGGCAACCGGAGCCATTGCAACTATTCTCATATTTGGACTTGAACGTTTAGCTCTCAGTTTTGCCGCCATTGCACGCATTGCAACAAAGGCACTATCCGACATGTTCTGAACATTTGCAGATCTTGGTGAAGACTGGGACATTTTCTTTTCCTTTTGATACCGCATGTATATTGCGGTTGCTGAATTTCATGTCCTTGATTTAGGCTTCCACTGTTTCAATTGTTTTTCGGATTACAGGCCTTTGTGTTTCAATTGTTTCAGATCTGTTTTTTGATCCGCAAGTTTTGCTTGCCCTCTGAAGACCCCTTCAATGAATTGAAAGGCGCAGAAACATAACAACCAGTTTAGTAAAAAATGCATTGATGACTTAATTGAAGCGCGGCCATTAACGGATGATGATGGCCATCACACTTATGCGATTTTGGGCAATGCCTGCTTTGATTGGGTGAATTGAATTGCCTGTTCAATAGGCATCGGTCGCTCAAATAGAAAACCCTGAACAATTTCAATGCCCTGATCCACCACAAATGTGAGATGCTCCGGCGTTTCCACACCTTCACCCACAAGATCAAGTTTGAGCCCGCGAGCGGTCTCTACGGCTGCTGAAACAAATTTTCGCGAAATCGGATCGTCTAAACCGGACTGGATCAAACTGTGATCCAGCTTAAGTTCATCAAAAGGCGAGCGCCGCAACAAATCCTGATTGGAGCCTCCTGCCCCGTAGTCATCCAGCGAAAGTTTAAATCCTGCCATACTCAGTCTTGTGAGAGCTTCCAGCAATTGTGCATCACTGTTCGGCAGTGATTTTTCGATTACTTCCACCGTAATGCATGACGGTGGAATGCCCATTTCCTGCACCATGTTGGTAAAGGCAGCCATGGTTTTGTCATCTTCGAGAATTCGGGCATCGAAGTTAATGGATACACCGGGGAAGTCCGTTGTCTCTGCTAGCGCGCGTCCTAGGTCACGTAATACAAGCCGGGAAATGACGAGTGATGTAGAAATCCGTTCTTCAGCGTTGCGGATGCGGGAAAACAGAATATCGGGACCAACAATAGGACCAGCTGCCAATTGCAATCTGATCAATGCTTCAAATCCGACCACTGCACCTGAATTTATGTCAATTTGTGGCTGGTAATAAGGAACCAGATGGGACCCGGCAATATCCTTTCCGCGATTACCCGGGGTCAACTTTGATGCGCTGGCCGGAGCTGACGCATTGCTAATAACTTCACGCAATTGTTTGGGAGAAAACGGCTTTTGGAGCACGTCGAGGACAGTTATGTTATGATATCCAGCCAAAAGTTTTGACGCGTTCAAAATCGCCATGCTGTGGCCTGATGCTATGATGAGTCCGCCGGCGAAAGATGTTTTAGCCAGGCTACGGATGAATTCCAGGCCGTCAACATCCGGCAGGCTTAAGTCCAGTACAATTATGTCGATTGGCTGCTCCGAAGCGGCGATTGCCGCAAGTCCGTCATTGCCGTTGAAAACACAAATGCTGCTACAGCCAGAACATCGCTCCACGGTTCGAGATACGAGATCATTGATCATCTCGTCGTCTTCAATAATCAAGACTTGCTTGTTCATCCGCATTCCCCTACGTCATATCTGTATAGAAAAAACAGGTTAATTAAGTATTTCTTGAAAAAAAATTGATTTCGGAGGCAACTTGCCCAGTTGATTGTTCTGGTTTGAATATCATTTCATTGTTTACATATTGATTCTGCACACGAACAGGCCTGTCCGCCACCTGCAAGCATGAGGGTAACGGTTGGTACTGACTCCTTCAAAGGCTGGGTCCAGGTCGTCAGGCAAACCGAACCGCCAATACCCCAATCACTCTGTCATTTTCCGGATGGCTACAAATACACTGAAAATGGCCTGATTGTTTGGTGTTGGCAGTCCAATGCGAACCCGTCTCCCCTGCCCATTTCCCTGTTAAAAGGGAATTTACAGGGAAAAATTGTGATTTTGGCTTACTTTCGCGTGAAAGAACACATAGAAAGCGCGTAAAATCATACACTTAGGACGCTAATATGGATTGATACGGAATAAGAAAACTACCCCCTCATTCCTGAACTTTTTTGGCAGCTCTCCAGGCTTCATAGCCGCCCGCCAATGAAGCAACCTCCTGAAACCCCATGTCTAATAGGGTCTTTGCAGCCAGCGCTGATCTGCCGCCGGTTCCACAATAAAGTACGAGTCGTTTCGAAGGATCAAGCGCTGAAAGGTAAGCCGGAGACTTCGGATCGGCATGAAATTCGAGCATTCCTCTCGAAGCGTGAATTGATCCGGGGATGGCTCCTTCCGCATCACGTTCAAATGCGTCACGTACATCAACTACAATTGTATCAGAAGTGCCGTCAGCGTAGGCAAAATCGACTACGGACATTGTTTCAATTTCCGAATTTGCTTCAGCAAGAAGTTCTTTAAATCCCTTCTTCAACATTGGCTTCCTTTCAATCACATGCATTTCTGCAACTCTATCAAATACCTATCGCAAAAAGTGCCGACAAACCTCTTGACCCATATCAACGAAGAGTTCCTTTCGAAAACAATTCCCCTGTTTGATGCAGGTTAAAGTTGACTATCCAAGCATGTCGGCAAATCTGCCATAACTTTGAGTTTTTTCAATGGCCGCTTGTGACTCAAAAAGGACAACGAATTATTTCCGAGCTTCCGGCTTTAAAGCACGGAGAGATACTCAGGAGCGCAGGCGTCACCTAGGCGGTATACACTCCACCCCTCTCAGCTTCTAGGAGCCAAAGAGATTCTATCGGCGAGCCAGACGTTATATCTGGGCGAATTCTGCGATTGCACGCGAACGATTTATCACCCGGCGACATTCGCAACGGTTATTCCAGGGCTGATGAAAATTCGAATGAACCGCTCCAGGTCAACGGAAGGTTGGCGTGACACGTAAATAATATCATCCGCCCGCATCGGAAAGCGGTTCGTGACAAAAAAATTGTCCGGATCGCTCAGATCTGCCCTGTATATGATTGGCAGTTTTCCACCGTGATCACTGATCTCCGTATCACGCGTAATCAATAACACGGTTCCCGCATCCAGTTGCCCTCTTTCAACAAGATGTTCAATCACATGAGGGTACTCATATCTGAATACAAAATATGCGCCGGGATTCGCCCGCAAACCATCTAGTCCTTCAGCAATGCCTGCCGCCTCAATCAGGCTAAGGTTTCCTGTATCAAACGGATGCAGGCCTTTTTTCTCTACTGCACCAAAAGCGGTGAATGTTCGAGGGTCATGCAATAAGTAGATCGTGTCGCCTGATTGCACATAAATGTTTTCCTTAGGCTTGGCGATAATGGTCGACAGCAATACAGATCGTGTGATGCCCTTTCGGGAGATTGAAACATACGTATCGTGTGGCGATTGCGCTGGCCCTCCTGCTTCGCCGATTACATCGAGCACTCTTTCTTTGCCTTTAACAAGCGGTACTGTTTTAGCCTGGTTTACGGCACCGTTTACAACGACCGAACGGGAACGAACTTCAGAAATATTGACAACTGCATCCGGTTCGACTGCACGCCCCTTGAGTTTCCCGACGATTGCTTGTCTTACTTGCTCGGCTCTTTTTCCTTCTGCACGAATTGACCCTGCAAATGGCACAGTTACATTTCCGTTTTGTTGAACTCTCAGATCAAAATTAACGCTCTTGTTTTCCGAAGTCGAAAACAACCCCCCTGCACCGGTTTCAAAGATTGTGACATTGAGTAGATCGCCTACCCCGATTACGCCGCCATTTTTGAAACCTCCTATCCCGAAAGAAGAACTTAGCGGATAATAATCATGACGTTCCAATGCCGTGATAGAAGTGGCATTCAGGTCAACAAGACCATAAACAAAACCATCATTCATTTCCTTTTCGGAAACCACTTCTGTTAAAAGCGGGCCATCATTTGGCAATGCGGTTTTACAGGCACTAACCAACAGAACCAGAAACAGGATTGAGAATTTTCGTAAATGCTCGAATTCAGTTAGCCAGCCTTCAGGGTCATCTTTCAGATAACCTGCATCCTTAATGCATCCAGCCCTGGTCGTTTCAATATCTTGAGCAACAATTTTGGCCGGATTGCCCGCAACGACCACCCCTGACGGAACGTCTTTTGTAACAACGCTTCCAGCACCAACGATTGAACCGTCATGAACCGTTATACCAGGCATGATGATACTGCGAGCGCCAATAAAGCAACGTTTGCCTATGTAAGTATCTGTCCGCAATCCACGTGTCATATCGTGGGAGAAAATTACCGCATCAAAGGCAACATAACTCTCGGCACCTACATGCACACCACTAGGGTTTGTTTTGTCAAAATTCGCCCTGAGTGAAAAAGTGCAACTTGGATGTAAATCCATTTTCCAGAATCTGACATAAATCAGTCGCTTCAGGGCAATGAATACATTTCGCAGTTTTCTCAACTTGTGAAGATTCACAATACCAGTTCCTTCAGTTTCTCAGATGAGAGGTTGGGCTTGTTCGCAAGGGGATGGCCACTGCAATCAGCAGAGCAAGCGTTGCGCTGTTTGCCACTCCGGCAAAAGCGCTTGCTTCGGTCAATCCGTTCAGACAGACAAATGCCATCATGGTCAAAACTGTTCTGTTGCGTGCTTGATAGGCATCAAAAAGGCGGATGAAAAAGGCAATCACGAATATCACCAGACCAATCAAGCCTGATGTGACGAGTATCTGCAAAATCATGTTATGCGCATGCGGAGCTATATGGCGAATATCACCCGCATACTCGGGTAGAATAAACAGTGTTGAGCCGTAGCCCCAACCAAATAGCGGTCGCTGTGTGATTAACTCAATAACCACCGCCCAGATGTAACTACGGCCGGTTCCGGTGGTGATTTCTGATATATCCCCAGAGCGCGAAAAAGCGGTCAGTATTGACTCCCCGTATAGAAATACAAATGGAAGCAGGATGAAACCGGCGAGTATACTCAGCAGAAAAATCCCTTTTCGCTTTTCTGTGCAGAACCACAGAAACCAAAGAATAATCAACAGCAGCGCCAGTGATGTACGGCTGTTGGACAGGAGTAATGCCGCACTAGCAACAATCACGACGGCAGGAACGATAAGTCTGTTTAAGGCCATCAAATTTTTCGCATAGAGTGCCAGAAGCAGAAGTGCCAAAGCAGCCTGGCGTCCCACAGTGTTGGCGTTGCCACCGATCCCGGAAAGTCGGCTTCCCACCACCTGTTCATTGCCATACCATTCTTTCATGCGACCAAATTCCGGCAACGCAAAATAGGTGAGAATGGAGAACAAGCAGAAGAAAAATGTGGCTGTAATAATTGCGAGAATGACGTGTGTTTCTTCGAAACTTCGAAACACATAGAGCAAAAACAGATAAAATGAGACGAGTGAAAATGCGCCGAAAATACTATATGCAAGGTTAGGAGCATAAAGACCTGTAAAGCATGTCCAAATGAAAAAGACGAACCACATAATCCGCGTCGGTTTCGTTATCGATGGTAAAGTCTGGTCAAGCCTCAAGAGTGCCAGTCCCATGAGAGCCAGCAATGAGCAAACCTTCAATAGCACTTGCCAGTCAACAGATTTGTCGGAAAACTCCCGAACCCTGAAAACGGCTTCAAGAATGAACACTGAAAATACTAACAGCGCTAAACTGGCAAATTCTTTCGGATTGGAAATTTTTTGCGATAGATAGAAAACAAAACCCAAAACGATTAACGTAATCGGCCCAATAAGAACAAGCGGGTTGATTATCGCGAGGCCGGTAAGAACAAAAACAGTCAATATGCCAACCGTAACAAGGGTCGCATTCTTACGGGTTTCGACTTGGGAAATTGTCGCCTGGTGACTGAGGGACACGGTACTCATTTACAATGTTTCCGTACGCCCCCCTCTATTTTCAATAGATTCAAATTCGGTCAAATTCATGACAAATTTTTTGTGTGATCTAACTCTCACTGAATGTGTTCGCTGAAACGGCAAATCTTGAATAACTTGCCGGGTCATTATGTGAATGACTAAAACGAATGTGTGTCCGGACAGGGCTTGGGGAACAAGACGTATCAATATCTTAAACCTCAATTCTGTTTGGAGTATTCATCCCATGAATAGCGATTTTTCTTCTGCCTTGGTCGCAGGACTTGGCTATATTGGCCTGCCCACCGCTGCAATCATAGCAAGCCGCGGAATAGATGTTACCGGTTACGACATCAACGACAATGTTGTCGAACAGGTAGCAGCCGGAAACGCACATATTTACGAAACTGATCTTGACGGGTTGGTACAGAAGGTAGTGTCTTCTGGAAAATTGCAAGCCGCTAATAAACCATCTGCTGCCGACGTGTTCATCATTGCAGTGCCAACGCCAATCGGCGAAGATCATGTTCCTGTTACGGATTATATTTTTGACACCGCAAGGTCAATTGCTCCGGTTCTTTCTGAAGGCGTTACTATCATTCTGGAATCCACGTCGCCTGTTGGAACAACAGAACAACTTTCAGACCTACTTGCTGAATTGCGTCCGGACCTTAAGTTTCCATCGAAATTCCCTGCCGATCCTGATGTGGCCGTTGCCTATTGTCCGGAAAGGGTGTTGCCTGGACGTATTCTCACAGAGGTTGTCGAAAATGACAGATGCATTGGGGGCATTACACCAAGATGCGCGAGAAAAGCGCAAAGCTTCTACAAGACCTTCGTGCGTGGAAAATGCATTACAACTAACGCCAGGGCTGCCGAACTTGTAAAACTTACAGAGAATTCTTTCCGGGATACCAACATTGCATTTGCAAATGAACTCTCCATCATTTGCGACAAGTTTGAGATTAATGCGTGGGAAGTAATTGAATTGGCAAACCGCCATCCAAGGGTCAACATTCTAAACCCTGGACCGGGTGTAGGTGGCCACTGTATTGCTGTCGACCCTTGGTTTATCATTCATTCCGCTCCCGAACATACACGCCTGATCCGCACGGCGCGCGAAGTTAATGACGAAAAAGCAGAGTTCACAATTGAACATTGCAATAGACTTATCGAAGACAATCCTGGTGAAAAAATCGCTCTTTTCGGGCTAACGTTCAAGGCGGATATTGATGATCTTCGGGAAAGTCCAGCCTTGGAAATTGCGAGCAATATCGTCCACCAATACCGCGACCGCGTCAGAATAGTCGAGCCATATGTGGTTGACCTTCCAGAGCAGTTGAGAAACCATGGAGCCAAACTCACAGGACTGGATGACGCATTGAAGGAATGTGGAATTCTGATCGTTCTGGTCGACCATGATGTCTTCAAACTTGTGGAGCCACAAGAACGAATTGGCCGGGCAATATTCGACACGCGCGGGATCTGGCGTGACTATGGCAACTATGCAGCCTAAGAAAATTCAGACGCTCTTTCTAGTATTGGTATGCATCCTTTTTCAGGAAGCCAGAACAGCAGAAGCAAGCAGCTTTAAAGTCAAGCGGGCAATCAATATTGCAACCTGGTTTACTTGGCCCCGCTATGAAGCTGCTCCGAAAACAGGCATAGAATGGCCTCCTTATTCGGAGCAGTTCAAACTGCCTGCTAGGGCGGAACTCGCAGCGCTTGAAAAAGCCGGGTTTGACACAGTGCGACTGCCAGTCGACCCGGCACCTTTTTTCCTGTTTGTTGGAGCGCGTAAGGAATTTGTCTTTAATCGGTTGGAACAAGCCATTTCACTAATCCAGTCTATAGGATTGAAAGTGATAGTTGATGTGCACCCAAACAGCAGGCACAAAACCTGGGGCCAATATGCTGTTGTAGCTGGATTGGAGACACCCGCATTTAATGCCTACGCAAAGACAATTGCGGAGTTTGCTATCCGGTTAGAGCCTTTTGGCACAAACAAAATTGCACTTGAATTGATCAATGAACCCAGACTGGAATGCAAGGATTCGGAAGTTCATAAGCTTGTTGCAATAAACAAACGGCTTATACAGCTTGTTAGAAAAAAATCCCCAGACATGACATTGGTTGTGTCCGGGGGATGTGCCTCCAGCATCGAGGGTTTGCTTTCGGTAAATCCTACAGCCTTTCAAGACGATAATTTGATTTATACGTTTCACTTTTACGAGCCGTTCGCCTTCACACATCAAGGTGCAACGTTTATTCCCTGGACTGAGAAGTACTTGGGTGCCGTTGCATGGCCAGGGCATCCGCAAAATGCAGAAAGGACCCTCAAACAATCCGAGGAGATGGTCGCAGCTGACAAGAGTTTAGGCATAGTTGAAAGAGCTACAACTCACGCAAATGTAGCAGTTGCAATCATGCAATATTACTCAGCTTATCATAATCGCGATAGCATCACACGGCGATTAGGCCTTGTCGCCGGTTGGGCGGAAAAACACCACATCCTCTCCTCAAGCATTTTTCTTGGGGAATTCGGTGCGATAAAAACTGCCCCCTGCTCCGACCGAATAACTTGGGTACGGGATGTAAGAAAGACCGCAGAGGATTACGGATTCAGCTGGGCAATTTTTAATCTGCAAGGACCATTCAGTATTTTTGATGATCCTCAAACCCGTAATCTGGATTCAGGCCTGCTCGCGGCACTCGGGATGACGGCGGGTAATGCAACTACATTCGCGAGTGCCTGCAAATAAGTTCCAACGATGGAACTGGTTCCCAATAAATCCAGGTGGCCAGACATTTGGTTCCTACCGATAATCGTTTTCAAGTCAACTTCGTTATCCAGGATAAAAAGTATTTTTTCAGTCATATCCTCAATGGAATATGGGTTGCAAACAGCGCCGATTTCATGTTCCGGAAATATGCCATCGATACCCCAATTTCTGCTTATTAAAACTGGCACGCCGGACATAAGGCCTTCCGAAGCAGCCATGCCAAAACTCTCACGCAAGGATGGGAGTGCAAGCATTGAGTATTTGTTGATCGTTGCCTGCACTTGGTCGTGGGGTATTGCCCCTTTCAACCTCACGATATCTGCACCACGTTTTTTCCTGATGTAATTTGCAAGCCCGCGATAAGAGGAGGGCGAACCGCTACCATAAATATCAAGGACCAGATCGGGGACCTGCTCAACGGCATTAATAACAGCTTCTATCATCCGTGTGGCATTCTTCCGCTTCCAGTTATCAAGGTGAAAAATTGTAACAATCGATTTGTGAACTGCAGGTTTAGATACGAACAAACGGTCCTGAGGCGTTAGACAAGGCAGCAATTGCGTGGGTAATTCCCGGGTTCCGAATAGTCCTTCAAAATAATTTCTCGACCACACTGAAAATGGAAACACAGTTTGTGATTCGTGCCATATCCTGGAATAGAGTTGATGTAGGGACGGTTTGTGTTTGGCAACTTTCAAATCAGTGTCACCTTGGATACTTGTAAAGAACGGAACCTCAAATTCGTCTGATAACCGGCATGCTACAATTCCTTCGATGGTAAGTTTGTGGGCATGCAGAAGATCAGGTTTGATGTTACGCTGCAGAAGATCTTTCCTGATCCAGTCAGCTACCATGTTCAGACAATATTCAAGTAATATGCCTTTTGGTGGCGCCGCATACATAATTGATGTGGCGTTTTCTCCGAAGCGCACAACATCAATACCGAGGGCACGGCTCACACGGTTTAGTGAATAAACAACATGCCTATAGCCATGTGTAGCTGAAATGAGATTCTTGATTGCCTGGGTTTTGTTGGGCACCACTGGATCAGGATAATCTGCACTGATATGTATGATAGTACGCATCAAACTTCTCCAGCATTTTTGATATTTGTAACAGCGACGTTTTTCCATTCGGAGCGTTTCAGCATCCAATAAGTGCCCCCCACGGTGATAACCCAGCCGATCAAACAGGCGATGACTGCACCCATTGCGTGGAGATTCCAGATCAGGGGAAACGCCATCATGGTTGCTGCGACGCCAGCAAAAATTCTAATCGTGTAATAGGATTTTATTTTATCTGATGCATATGCAAGCGATTCCAGCGGGAACAACATGGCCATCAAAACATAAATTACAGCCCAAGGAACAAGCAGATCGGCAAAGACCCGATATCCTTCGCCGTAAACTACTCCAGATAACCATTCACCACCCAAGTTAATTACCAACGCATAAGCTGCTGCAAGTAACCCGTATGCCAACACAAGCTGATCGGCCTTACGATACATTGCAGTTGTATCCGTGTAACGAAAGCCACCAACTTTCCGTTTGTCGACAATATCAAGCCCGCGCATCAACACCTGTGAGGGCTGCAGGAGGTTTCTCATAGTAATAAAAGCGGCGGCCTGAAGTGGAGAGGCAAATACGCCGAGAATAAGAAGTGGAACATGATTGTAACCTGCAGATGCCAGTACACCGAGGCTGCCCCACCTGGCATATTTTCTAATTAATCTGCGGAGGTGTCTGTCTCCAAAAACCCATTCAGGAGAACCAACCAATGTTACTAGCAAAAATGCACTGGCCGTCGAAGCAGCGACCAATATCGCAAGTATCTTAATATAGGCGTATGGGTCCTGAACACCAAAATAGGCGATGTAAGACACAGCTGATATCTGGAAAATAGCAGGAACTATGACAAATTTTGTTTGGTTTATGGCTATCAGGAAAGCCCGCCCGAATTCTGCCTGCATATAGATAATGATTAGGGCAAGAACCGAAAACGCAACCAGATTAACATACTCTTTCATCAGCAATTGTGTTGCCAACGAACAAAACACACCAACGAAGGAGAGCATACAACCCGTCGCAATAAAATGAGTGCCCAGCCAAGTTCTCGATAACTTCTCGTTTTTGACCTTCTTACGCAAGTTTAGCGGAATAATGATTACATGCCGTTGGATGGCTTGCAAAACCAACGCTACAGATAGACCCAGACCATAGGCGGCGACCACTTCCGGCGAGTGATATCGTGCCAATATGATCGCCAGGGAAAAATTGGTTGCGGCAAACAGGACTTGATCAAAAATGGGGAACAGGCGCGACATATTGAGTTGCATAGGTACCTCCTAAGCTTCTGTCAGGAGCGCGCTTATGATCTTTTTTGCTGCAGTTCCGTCACCGTAAGGGTTGATACGATCCAATTTCGGCTTATCATCCACGTCACACTTTGAGAGATATTTATCAACGAAATGTACAATATTTTCGGTTTCAGTTCCCACAAGTTTAACGATGCCTGCGTCCACAGCTTCAGGCCGCTCCGTCACATTACGCATAACCAGGATTGGTTTTCCGAGCGATGACGCTTCCTCCTGAATACCGCCAGAATCTGTAAGAATGACGGATGCTTTTTTCATCAGATAAACAAAAGTGGCATAATCCACTGGCTCAAGTAGTTTTATTGCCGGATGTCCATCGAGAATATTTTGCACCGGAAGCTTAACGTTGGGATTTAGGTGAACCGGATATATGATTGTCGTGTCTCCGCGGTCAGCTATCTGCTTGAGTGCAAGACACATGTTCCTGATACCATCGCCAAAATTTTCTCTGCGATGACCTGTTACAAGAACACAGTGTGGCCTTTGCTCAAGAAATGAAAACCTTGTTGCAAAGCCCGATGCTAAATTATTGTCGCGTTCAATGATTTGGCTCATTTCATTAAAGGCATCAATCACAGTATTTCCAGTTACAAAAATTCGGTCATCAATGATGCCCTGCTTGCGAAGATTTTCCCTTGAAACAACGGTCGGCGCGTAACAATGATCTGCAAATGTATCAATAACAGTTCGGTTCATTTCCTCCGGCCAGGGTTGCGCTAAATTCCCGGTTCGAAGCCCTGCCTCTACGTGACCAATACGGACATTCTTGTGAAACGCTGCTATCGCACTTGCCGCTGCAGAGGTTGTGTCTCCATGCACCAGCACCCAGTCGGGTTGCACATCATTCAGCATTAGATCCACCTTCTTTACTACATTAGAAAACAGATCATTCAGCTGCTGGTTTGGCTCCATCACAGCCAAATCTATATCCGGTTTTATGGCAAAAAGATCAAATACTTGCTGCAACATGGATCCATGTTGACTGGTGGAACACACAATAGAATCAATATGATTGCTTGATCTCAGACTGCGGATGACAGGTGCCATCTTGATGGCTTCGGGACGCGTTCCTACTACCGTTGTTACTCTCATTGGGGAACCCTTACGCAACTAAACGAGCCCCCGCAGCTTTGTCTATAAGGCATTAACTGACACGGCGAAATTGTGGCCATTGGATGATTTTTTGATGACGCTGTAATAAAACTATATTGCAAAATCTTATTTGATGGTTGACCGCAATTTGGGCACATTTCCAAGTTTTCTAATTCTTGCGGGGCAAAGTACGCATTTCGGATTCTGTTTGGATTCTGTAAATTTCTTTAACGGGCTGGATGACAATTAAGCGCTCTTAACAGAGGGCTAAAGATACTGTTGTAACCGATATTCCACGGGGCCCGGAAATGAACATTACCAGTCCTGATTATGTTTCAGATAGTTTCGACATACGGACTCTGTTTGCAATCCTGCAACGAAACCTAGGGATTTTGTTTCTATGCGTTCTGGCAGCCATTCTGGCTGCGGGCTTGTTCCTGATTTTTACAACTGAAAAATACACGGCAACTGCCATGATCCTAATTGATCCGCGTCAGGAACAGATAATCGAGGCCGAAAAGGTAATCTCAACTAATCCTGGCCTCGATTCACCAGTAGTCGATAGTGAAGTGGAACTTCTTAGGTCAGCTGCCGTTGTTCAGCGGGTAATCGCAAAACTTGACCTTGATGAGGACCAAGAATTTGTTGGGCGCTCTGGACTGCTATCCCGATTGATGACCGGAACAAGCAAACTCACAGGAACTTCTGACGCTAGTCATGAAAAAGCTCTTTCCGATGTGAGAATGATGCAGACGACCAATGCGGTTTTGATGAATCTCGCGGTCAAACGGCGGGGCCTGACGTATGTCATAGATGTGGCATTTTCATCTGAAAATCCGGCAAAGGCATCATTGATTGCAAATGAAATATCCACGGCCTATCTGGATGATCAACTCGACGCCAAATTTGCCTCAACAAAGCGAGCAAGGGAATGGTTGAGCAACCGTCTGAGTATTTTGAAGCAGGATGTATTGAGTGCAGAATCCGCTGTTGGAAATTTCCGGGTAGATAACGATTTGATCAGCATTGCTGGTGGAAAAAATCCACTCGACCAACAGCTTGAAGAAATTAATATACAACTCATTGCAGCACGAGCGGAAGTTATTGAGCGAAAACTGCAATCGGAGCGCCGCGACCCCAGCAGTGAACTTAAGAAAGATTTTGAACTGGCTTTATCAAGAATGGAAACCCTTGAGTCTACATTTGAAGAGCTTGCAAATGAAGCCAGTGAAAGAGAACGCTCTGCAATAAGATTGCGAGAACTTGAAAGGCAAGCCAATACAAGCCGAAATCTCTATGAGAGTTTCCTTATTAGATACAAGGAAGCGACAGAACAGCAAAGTCTACAGTCTTCGGACTCTAGAATTGTCTCCCAGGCATTTGTACCGATAAGCCCAAGCTATCCAAAGAAAGCGTGGGTTTTAACAATTGCCTTGTTTGTCGGAGTTGGCGGCGGAATTACACTGTGCCTTTTACGCGAACATCTTGATGACGCTATCCGCACACCACAGGACATTACTTCCGGCTTGGGAGTTAAGTGTCTGGCGATGGTACCCGATGTGTCAATTTCTGCGATGAAAGAGCTAATGACAGGCGGCAGCTGCGCCATGACAAATAGGAAGTTTTCCGATTTTACTAAAGCAATAAGAGCTCTCTTGTTCAGTCTTGAAATTCCGGCCATTTTTTGTGATTCAGGTGCGAAGGTTGTAATACTTGTTACATCATCAGAACCGGATGACGGCAAAACCACTATAGCACTTGCTGTTGCAAACTATACTGCCCTTAACGGGGCAAAAACACTTCTGATTGATGTAGATTCAAGAGCTGCATCAGCTTCAAGACGACTAGGTTTTAACGATGATGATCCAGGTCTCGTGCAACTTTTGCGGTCAGCAGATGTTGATGCCAACTCATTCATCAAGAAAATTTCCGGCGAACATAATCTATATGCCATTTGCGCTGGACAGGAGACCTATGACGCACCGGACTTCATAGCCTCTGAAAAGATGCGAACACTGATCGGGCACTTAAAGCAGAGCTTCGATGTCATTATTGTCGATTCCCCTCCTGCTTCAGACGGAATGGAAGCGGCGAGCGTGGCACAGTTGGCCGACCGCATGGTTTTCCTTTCCTTATGGGGAAACACATCCTCCAGATATGCCCGCGCGGTCATGGATAGGATTACGTTGAACAACACGATCCCGTTAGGGGTTGTTTTAAACCGGGTCGATTTCAAAAGACTGCGAAAATACACACAATATTCAAGCAAATTTTACTAGAGGAGAAAACTTGAGCAAAACAACGAGCTAAGGGCATGGGGGTTAATTCAATTACACCTACAATCTGAGTGGAGTTCAACAATGCTTGCCAAAGCCCATTCCATCCCGTCCCAATTGCCTGTTTCGAGATTAATGTTGTCCAAACAATGGATGGTAGATTGTCTTAAAGGGGCAGATTTCGTTGCTATCGTTGCGAGTGCTTTTGCTGGGCACCTGATTTATCAAGTGCAATTCCTGGGACAATCCATCGAACCAACTCGCTATATTTTAATCGGGATTACACTTGCGTCGATTAATTACGTCATTTTGTTTTTCAACAAATCCTACAGCTTTAGTGATGCAATCCACCCTCATATCGGCCTGCTTCTCAAGGTGTTTCTTTCAATCACGCTTGTCTTTGCCAGCATAATAATATGTGCCTATCTTCTTAAGGTTGCTCATTTCTATTCACGAGGTTGGGTTCTCATGTCGTGGTCATTCATGATCATAATGCTGACGGTTAACCGGGTCCTCTTCAGGGCAATTACTAGACACATGATGAGAAATGGCAGCCTCAACGAAACAATTGCTGTGTTTGGTGATGAGAAAACCGGAAACCTGATCGCGGAGAAAATTTGCGGAAGATACTCCCCTTTCCGATTTGCCGGCGTTTTTTCACAAGAAGCCAACTCAAATGCAGACGGCAACCTCAAACAGCTTATTGAGTACGGCCAAAGAAATCAGCTTGATCATATCGTTATCGCCGTGCCGCTTGAAAAAGGTGGTGAGCTAAAGTCCAGCATCCAGGAACTTCAGATCCTGCCTGTGGAATTATCAATATACGTAGATTTTTCAGCAACTGGCATGAGGCCACAAAGCGTAACCCACTTCCGGGATGCAGATGTTCTCATGTTAAAACCTAAACCCATCAAAGAATGGAATTATCTTCTGAAGCGTATTGAAGACATTGTGGTCGCTTCAATTGCGTTGCTACTGTTTGTTCCGGTCTTCGCTATTGTGGCAATTGCAATCCGGATGGAAGGGCCGGGCCCGATTTTCTTCAAGCAGCGTAGGCATGGCTTCAACCACCAGACCATCAGTGTACTCAAGTTCAGGACAATGAATGTTTGGGAAGATGGTGACACCGTTAAGCAGGCAGAGAAACAGGACAAACGTATAACCAACGTCGGGCGTATTCTTCGAAAAACAAGCCTTGATGAACTACCACAGCTTATCAACGTGCTTCAGGGAGGAATGTCAGTGGTTGGTCCACGGCCGCATGCATTGGTACATAATACGTACTATTCAAAACTAATCGGTGATTATGACATACGTCACAAGATCAAGCCCGGCATTACGGGCTGGGCACAGGTGAATGGATATCGTGGTGAGACCAAGGAGCCTGAACTGATGAAGAAGCGTGTCGAGTTTGACATCGAGTACATAGATAACTGGTCATTGTGGCTGGACGCCAAAATATTGCTCCGTACTCTCAAGTGTGGGTTCATTGACCAACGCGCTTACTAATCAAAACTGTGGCTAGGAATATTCATGTTTTTAATTTTGTTTGCCTGGCATAAAGCTCTGACAACAACAGCCGAGCAAAAGCCATATTTGTCGTTAAATACCGCCCGGTCATTCTGCGTGGTTCTTGCAACATTCTGTATAACCATTCACATCCAACTTTTTGCCAAATTTTTGGCGCTCGTTTTGTTACACCTGCAAGCACGTCAAATGATCCACCTACTCCCATCTGGAACGGAACCTTGAACTCATCTCGATATTGATGAAGCATCCGCTCTTTCTTCGGCGTTGTCATTCCAATAAACAAGCAATCAGCACCCGACAGTTCAATTTTTTTCACAATGTCCTGTTCTTCACCGTCAGAAAAATATCCGTTGCGCCAACCGGCAATTTCCAGCCTTGGATATCTTTCTTGAGTTTTTTCTACAAATTGCTCAATCACTTCCTGTTTGGCACCCAGAAAATATGGCCGGAAACCTTTTCGCTCACTTAATGCAAGAACGTCGGTCATGAGGTCTATGCCGGCAACCCGCTGCGGCACCTTGAAGCCCAGCAAACGTGCCGCTAGTACCACTCCTGCCCCATCAATATTGATGAGATCACTTTCTGCCACGCTCCGGAATATCTCGCGGTCCTTCCGCATCTTAATAACCTTGGCGACATTGACCAATCCGTGTTGCAACCGTTTGCGCTGTGACATGGCTGATTCAATAAGGCTTAATGTTTGTTGAACTGACAACAGGTCCATCGGAATACCAAATATATTTTTTCTGAAAGCACGGGGCATAATTTTCTTCCTTTAACCGCCCCCGCCTTGCCAGAATGCGGTAATGACATGACAAGACTTCGACTAAGGAGGAAAATTTGCACTGGAAGTCGGTAAACTTTGATTTCAAAGTGTTTTAACAAGGGCTCTGAATCGCCCCTGGTTTCATCAAATCTGTTCAAACCAATGCTCTGGCTTTACAAATGGAATTGACCCATGTCAGCTCCGCGCCAGACGCGGGCATTCGGCAAGTTGATGTTTTTTGTTGCCAGACATAAAACATTGCTCGTTTGCAAATGAAATCAAGGAGCACATTATGGGTCGAAAAGTTGAAACTTCAACTCCGCAAAACACAATGGCTCCTGTTGGTCCCTACAGCCATATTGCACGGGTTGGTGATTGGATCACGATCAGCGGGACTGCTGGGGTTAATCCAGCGACAGGCAAGCTAGTTGGGCCGGATGCCGCTTCGCAAACCACCCAAATTTTAAATGCCTTCGAAGTTATGCTTGCATCAGTTGATTCTGACCTTGATCACATAGTGCATATCAACGTCTTTCTTAAGAATATCGACGATTTTGATGCAATGAACGCTGCCTATGCGGCTTACATGGATCCGCGGCGGCCGACACGTACAACTATCGCTGTTGCTGACTTGCCAAAACCTGGTGCGTTGCTGACGATGAACCTCACTGCCGTGAGGGCCGCATAGTAGTAGTGATAAAATCCCGTGGCTAGAGATGTCGACTGTATGCCAGAAGCGGACATACGTTAGGTTGGAGGTGCTTGATAATATGCGATTTTTTCAAAAGAAACACCTTGATCCGTCACTTTCAACAAAGATGCACCTTGTACCTCTGTTCCGGTGAATTGCCACCAACCCCACTTTCGCAGCACGTCATCGCTGTCTTGGATTACCTCGTCTACCACTTCATAGCGACCAGTTCCTCCAATAGAACGCATTCGGCTTTCCCAGGCTAACAAGTACTCAGAAAAATTATCCCGAGTAACTGGTTCCGAAAGACTTCCATCAAAGAATTGGAAGTCTGGTGCGACTACCTCAGGGGCTTTTTCTGGTTCCATTGCACGCAACGCTTCAACCCAGCAGTGCATTATCTCCAATCGGTTTGGCATTGGAGTTCTCCAATTAGCTGATCAACTTTCATGTGGGATAATCATATGGCACTCATGGCGATTTGCAAAACGATGGCACTTTTTTGAATTAGCGGCGATGTCCGCATTGGGTCA
>JBPCWL010000045.1:0-45546 GCA_051009575.1 Rhizobiaceae bacterium | reverse complement strand
TCGCAAATGACGGCGACTTAGGTTTTGGCACATCAAGCCCTCAAACGAGAATGCATATTGTCGGAGGAGATGGATCAATAAGGATTTCAGACACAGATCAAAGTGGTGTCAACAAATTTGGTTACGTCGTGGGTCCTCATTTTACGAATGGCGAAGAAGAATTGGTCGGGCTTGAAGTATCAACACGTGCTGGTAACAACGTTGTTTCGCTTGGCGGTGGTAATCCAGCGTATAATTCAGCCACCATATTGAGATTTTTTACGGGAGAAAACACGACGACCACCAATGGCACCGAACGAATGAGGATCAATGTAAATGGTCAAATTGCAGTTGCCAGAACCAACCTGGACACAGGAAACATGTTTCAAATTGGTACTGACACAACTAACGGTAATGGTGCGTCATTAACAAATGCCGGCGTTTGGACTGACGCATCCAGCAGAGCTAACAAGATTGATATCCACAATCTGAGTGCGGTAGCGGCAGTTGAAACAATTAAAAATCTTGAGCCGGTTACTTACAAAGGGAAACAAGATGAAAGCAAAGAGTCATATGTTGGGTTCATAGCCGAGGATGTGCCGGATTTAGTTGCCATGAACAATCGCAAGGGAATTGCAGCAATCGAAATTGCTGCTGTCTTGACCACCGTTGTAAAGATGCATCAAGAAACGATCGAAAACCAAAGAAATCATATCGAAAGTTTGGAAACACGACTTTCTGTACTCGAAGCAGCTATATCAGACAATGCCAACGAGTGATTGAAACAATCAATCCCTAAAGGAGAAAAACATGAATTCGATTTCACTAGTGAAAATTTCGGTAAATTTATGCGCAGCATCTGCAATAATTGCAATTTCTGTTTGTGGAAGCATTGCCGCAACTAAGAATGAAGTACGCAAGGTTGAGGCTGGTGACCAAGACAATGGCAAATTGAAGCCTGATTCTCAAGTAAGGACATTTTCAGTTGTAAACCCAAATTCATTAAACAATGGACGTGATGAAAAAGTGAATAAGGACAGACGGGAATTGCAGCGTAAGAAAAAGATAAAGCTTATTCGGACTGCGAAGTAAGTTTTCATTACCGATAGCGGTACCTAGCTTGTTAATTTTGTTGCCAGATGCCTTCAAGGCCAGATTCGAATTGAGGGCAGCCGAACATTCATTCCATACAATGCATTACATCTAGGGTACCCAGATACTAAGGGTTGAGCCTGTGTTGATTGGATAAGCAAGATCAAGAACATTCCTGAAGCTCCTGCAAAAAACTTAACGGTGTAGCAGAGCGGAACTTTCTTTCGAAGAATTTGCACAATAAATCGCCGTCGCTAAGGCAATGTCCGCTTCTGGCATTTAGCTGACACAGTCCGCCTTTGGACCCTGCCCTAAAAGCCTTTTTTCAAACTTCCAAGTATTCCGCGTACCAACGCTTTACCAAGACTTGTTGCGATGGAACGGGCGGCTGATTTGACTGCAGCTTCCGTTACACTTTGACGGCTGCGGCTACCCCGTTTTCGGCGGGTTGACGTTTTGCGCCGAGAACGCTTTGTAGGACGGTCATCGCGGTCAAAATCGGGCAGTTGGAAACCAGATCGCGACCGACGTTTGGTTCGGCCGTATTCTTCACGCTCATCGTCCTCACGTTCGCGCATTTCCTCTTCGCGTTTGGCAGCATCTTCCGCTGCTTTCTTCAGCATTTCATATGCTGATTCACGATCCACATCCTTGTCATACTGGGCACCTACCGGACTAAGCTTGATAATTTCTTCACGTTCCTTTTTGGTCAATGGACCAAGACGAGAAGACGGTGGGCGGATCAATGTTCTTTGCACAATCGATGGAACACCTTTTTTCATCAGGGTTGAAACCAGCGCCTCACCAACTCCCATTTGGGTAATCACATCCCTGGCCTTGAAGTCCGGGTTGGGGCGGAATGTATCTGCCGCCACACGTACTGCCTTTTGTTCTCTCGGCGTGAAAGCGCGGAGCGCATGCTGGACCCGGTTACCAAGCTGGGACAGCACGCTGTCAGGAATATCGACCGGATTTTGCGTCACGAAGTAAACCCCAACCCCTTTGGAGCGGATCAACTTGACAACCTGCTCGACTTTTTCAATCAACACTTTGGGTGCCTCGTCAAACAACAAGTGGGCTTCATCGAAGAAGAAAACCAGTTTGGGCCGGTCCATGTCGCCGACTTCCGGCAACTCTTCGAAGAGTTCGGACAGCAACCAAAGCAGGAAAGTCGCATAAAGACGTGGGGATTGCATGAGTTTGTCAGCCGCGAGGATGCTGACCGCGCCTCTGCCATCGCGTGTGGTGCGCATCAGGTCGGAAATTTGCAGTGCAGGTTCTGCAAAGAAACCCTCGCCTCCCTGCTGCTCCAGGACCAGTAATTGCCGCTGAATGGCACCGATAGAAGGTTTAGACATATAACCGTAACTCGATGTCAGTTCCTTTGAACGCTCGCCCATTGACACAAGAAGTGCTCGCAAATCCTTGAGATCCAGGAGAAGCATGCCTTCATCATCCGCAAGCTTGAAGGCGATGTTCAAAACCCCTTCCTGGGTTTCGTTGAGGTCCAGCAGACGTGCCAGCAATAGAGGGCCCATTTCAGAAATCGTAGTGCGCACCTGATGGCCCTGCTTGCCAAACAGGTCCCAAAATATGACCGGAAATTCCTGGAATTCGTAATCGCTAAGTCCAATTGTCTCTGCCCGCTTGGCAAGAAAATCCTTGGCTTCGCCTTTGGCGGCAAGACCAGACAGATCTCCCTTTACATCCGCACAAAAAACCGGAACACCCGCATTTGAAAAGCCCTCAGTCAGAATCTGCAGAGAAACCGTTTTGCCGGTTCCTGTTGCACCGGTAATGAGCCCGTGCCGGTTTGCAAGTTTGAGGTTGAGATACTCCCCCTTGTTGTTGCTGTCATCCGGCTTTCGGCTGGTTCCAAGGTAAAGTGCATCTTCCTTGAGCATGATGTGGTTCCCCTACGGCAAATTCATTGCCTTCTACATATTGCCTGCCGAGCACAATCGCAAAGGGAGTTTTACACAATTTGGCACGATTCCTGCAACATATTGAAAAAAGTGGAACTTTATCATGCCCTCGCGGAGAAGCTTTCTATCTGGCCTTAGTGCTGCAACCGTCTGCGCCGCCATTCCTGCGGCCGCATCAGCAGGGAATTGGGGTCTGAATGCCAATTCAGAGGGATTGCTTGCAGGCAGCCCCGAAAATCAGGGGCAAAAACTGCAAAAAATCCTTGAAAAGGCGTCGCATGATGGAAAATCAGTTTTCCTGGAACCAGGTAGATATCGTATCGGCGAACTCACACTTCCCAGAAATGCCGTAATAAGAGGCGTCCCCGGCTCCACCATACTTGAATTCGCCGGTGGAAAGCATTTCGTTTTTTCAGAAGGAAACGAGAACCTTTCCGTATCCGGATTAACGTTTGATGGTCAATTGCTGCCAGTTGACGATTATGCTGATGCAGCTTTGCGGATCAACGGTGCCAAGCAACTTGATGTATACGACTGCCATTTCACCAGTTCCGCTTCCAGCGGTATCGAAGTTTCCGGCTCCAATGGCTCGCTCAGAAATAATCTAGTTGATAGCGCAATTGGATCAGCGGGAATTCTCGCGGTTGAAAACACCGGTTTGACCATCGACGGTAATACCGTTGAAGATTGCGCAAATGGCGGAATTCTGGTCCACCGCTGGCGGCGTGCGGAAGACAATTCAATCATCACCAACAATCGGGTACGTAAAATTTCATCCATCTATGGCGGAACCGGCCAATGGGGCAATGGTATCAACACCTATCTTGCGGATGGTGTGATTATCGTCAACAACCATGTGTCTGACTGTGCATTCTCCACTATCCGTTCAAACTCCTGCAGCAACATCCAAATCAGCAACAATACCTGTCTCAGGGCTGGTGAAACGTCAATCTATTCGGAGTTCGCATTTGAAGGTGCGAAGATTACGGGAAATATTGTGGATGGCGGCGTAACGGGAATATCAATTGCCAACTTCAATGAAGGTGGTCGCCTTAGCATCTGCGCCAACAATCTTGTGCGAAATATCCACGATAACGTTCCCTACAAGGATGATGCGCATATTCAGGGGATCGGAATTTCTGTTGAAGCCGACACCTCAGTTTCTGCAAATGTCATAGAAAGAACCGCGCGGTTTGGAATGCTGCTTGGCTGGGGTCCTTATCTTAGAAATGTTATCGCAAATGCCAATATTGTCCGCGAAACGCGTACGGGAATGTATGTCAGCGTTGTCGAGGGAATTGGTAAAGTCAATATTACCAACAACATCTTCTCCAGGGTCACTGAAGGCGGAATTGTAGGTTACCGCTGGCATGATGCCGTAACCAGCGATTTGGTAACCGGAAATGTCGGTGATTTCCCTGACCTTGCTATTTCGGGCAACCGGTTGGACATCTGAATTATTCGACTTAGACTTGGCCTAAAATCCAATAAAGGGAGAATGAGTCATTTCTGAAACGTTGCCGAACGGATTCCGGTCAGACTTTGTAAATTGTGGACAGGTTTCTCTCCACGTCATCCACAATGGTCCTGTTTTCGACGGAACTCCCCTAAATGATAATCGAGATGCGATCTTGTTGTTACATGGTTTCCCGGAATACTGGGCAGCCTGGGACGAAGTGATTAAAGAATTGGGGCAGGACTTTCTGATCATTGTCCCGGATCAGCGTGGATACAATAAAAGCGATCGGCCGGATGGCGTTGAAAACTACCGGGCCAAACAGCTCGTTGGTGACATGATTTCCCTTGCCACGTCTATGTTGGGTGGCCGCCCCTTCAATCTGGCGGGACATGATTGGGGTGCTTCCATTGCCTATGCAATCGCAATCAATTTTGCCGACAGAGTCAAAACCTTGCTGATCGCGAATGGTGTACACCCAGCTTGTTTTCAACAGGCATTGATTGACTATCCGGAACAGGCAAAGGCAAGTTCTTATTTTCATGTTTTGAGGAGTGAGAATGCGGGCCGTTTGATGTCTGAAGATGATTTCCGGCGAACTTTTTCGATGTTTGAAAAGTTTTCACGTGTTCCCTGGCTTACACCTGAAATGAAACAACGATACCGAGCAGCCTGGGAAAATGAACAGCGCATTACAGCAATGCTGCATTGGTACAACTGTTCACCCATTATTGTTCCAAAAGAAGGCGAAGCTGTTGTGGAAGCCCCGCTTTACAATATTCCCTCCGAGACTTTCAGGGTGTCCATGCCTCATGTTCTTGTTTGGGGCACGGGAGATCAGGCATTGCTTCCGCAATGCCATGAAAATCTGGGCGCATATTGCGACAATCTCTCCAAGATTGACGTCAACAATGCAGATCATTGGATATTGCATACCCATGGCGAACTGGTTGCCCGTGAAATCCTGAAACTGGCTTCAACCAGATAATCCCGCTTCGTTAAGCAGCAATCGATGCCTTATTCTCAGATATCATCAACGCGGCTTTCGCCGCCTCGCGTCCCTTCTCGACAAAATGGGCCTTGTAAATTTCCTGATGATGATCCGTAGCCTGAAACTGATGTGGTGTAAGCGATACTGATAATATCGGTATTTCAAATTCCAGACTGACCTGCATCAAACCGTTTACAACTGCCTGGGCAACAAAATCATGGCGATAAATCCCGCCATCTACAACCAGCGCGCTTGCGGCAATTGCTGCATAATTACCGGAAGCGGCAAGCTTCTTACAGGCAAGTGGAAGTTCGAATGCGCCTGGCACATCGAAAACATCGACCGCTTCTTCGGGAACGATCTCCAAAAAGCCGGCCAATGCCTGATTGACAATATCAGCATGCCAGTTGGCTTTTACAAAAGCATATCGGGTGTGTGTCATTTTGATCTCCTTTCAAGCAACAGACACGTCACCCAAGGCGATCACGGACAGACATCCAAAACTACAGGATGTTGCACCTTCTCTTTCATCCGGACTGTAACCGTCGGCTCAGGTATCTCACCTGATCTGCTTGACCCTTCAAGACGAAGGCGCTCGCGGGCTCGTATCCGAAATTTCTTGTTTTCTGACACTTACCGCCGGTGGGGAATTTCACCCCGCCCTGAGAACCAGTCAATTATCATCCAAAGTATCAAAATTGCAAATGGAGATTTTGGGCTGGCGCTAAGCCACAGCCCTTGCAAGTGCGCATTGCGACCAAAGATCCGAGAGTGCTTTTACAAGATGCGCAATCTCTTCATCTGTGTGAAGGGGAGAAGGCGTAATTCTAAGCCGTTCAGTTCCCTTCGGAACCGTCGGATAATTAATCGGCTGTACATAAATGCCATACTCATCAAGCAACAAATCACTGATCCATTTGCACTTCACAGGATCTTTGACCATCACAGGAATAATATGCCCAGGATTGTGCTGATGAGGAATCCCTTCCCTATCTAGGAGATCACGGACTTTCATAACCCGCTCCTTGTGGCGGGCGCGTTCCATCTGACTGTTTTTCAGATACTTGATGCTAGCGCATGCTCCAGCAGCAACAGCAGGAGGTAAAGCGGTAGTGAAAATGAATCCCGAAGCAAAACTCCTGACAAAATCTACCAACTCAGCTGAAGCAGTGATGTAACCACCCATCACACCAAAAGCTTTGCCAAGGGTTCCCTCGATGACATCCAGGCGATGTGCAATGTTTTCCTGCTCGGAAATTCCTCCGCCTGTTGCACCGTACATACCGACCGCATGGACTTCATCGATATATGTCAAAGCTCCATGCTTATCGGCAACGTCACAAATGGATTTGATCGGCGCAATATCTCCATCCATCGAGTATATTGATTCAAAAGCAACAATTTTGGGAACTTCAGGACCATACTCTGAAAGAATGCGATCCAGGTCTTCTACATCATTGTGCTTCCAGATGCGTTTTTCGGCTTTTGAGTGCCTGATGCCCTCAATCATGGATGCATGGTTGTTCGCGTCAGAAAAAATAACACAACCGGGAATTTGCGCCCCGAGTGTGCCGAGTGTCGCCCAGTTTGAATTGTAACCGGACGTGAATAAAAGCGCGGCTTCCTTGCCATGCAGGTTTGCAAGTTCCTGTTCCAGCAACACATGGTGGTGGTTGGTACCCGAAATATTCCGTGTACCCCCGGCACCAGCGCCACAGTCATTGATGGCGTCCCTCATCGCATCAAGTACAGCAGGATTTTGGCCCATTCCAAGGTAATCATTTGAACACCAGACAGTGACCTCCTGCGTTTTGCCTTCCACATAACGGGTGGCCTTCGGGAAATGGCCCGCATGACGCTCCAGATCCGCAAATACGCGGTAGCGCCCTTCTTCTTTCAGGTCCGAGATACGGGATTGAAAAAATTTCTGGAATTTCACGATTTTGTCCAATTGATTGTTTGGTCGGTTATATACTCATATGGTGGGCTGTTGGGAGTCAAATTTGACGAGGACTCCCGCTGTTTTGTCGCATACCATGTAACAATCTGTTGACATAAGCGTCATTGACCCAGATCAATCCGCGGGCGGCCGGTCGCGGTTATTAAAATTCGCGCTTCTATGAAGTGTCTCGAACCCTCGATTTCGGGTGCATCCACCTGAATTTCAGTTTCCAACTGAGGATCTATTGCTCCTGCTTCCAACACCATTTCAAGTAATTGTGCTTCAAGATCAGCGGTAGCTTTTTCTACGGCCTGCTTCTCGTAAGCAAACATCTTTATTCCATTTGATGTTAGAACTGAAAATGAACTTCCGCCATCCGCACTTGAAACAGTAATCGATTTCTTGATGCGAACTTCGCTGGCTACGGCTCCGATTGCGTTGGCCACGTCAGCATGATCGGGTACCTGACATTCGGTCGCCAGTTTTTCTCCTATTGCCGGATAGTAAGTCTCGGCGGATGCTCCAAGCCCCACCAGTGAACGGTCAAGGTCAATTGCAAACCTGACAATTCCGGATTTTCTCTGCAGTGCCCTGCTAATCAATTCTACGGCCCCCGGACCAACCGGAATTTTGTCTTCGGACATACAGGTTCGCAAAATTACATCGCAGCTCTGTTTTGTCAGCTGATCTTTGACAAGATGGCAAAGCTCTTGCGCGTTTTTCGCGACAGGGCGTCCGTATCGATCCTTTGAGCGGGCAAAGATCTGTGCTCCAAACAGCGCTGCATCGCCGTTCCAATTGTCCTGGAGTTCCAGAACATGCATGGCATCTGAAGGTGTAAATCCGGATAACTGTGCGAGCCCTTTGGATACCAGGCGATTAAGCGTCCCCGCCTCCGAAGCTCCTTTGAGGAAGGTGTCCAACGGTTGAGGTTCTTCTGTCAACCGGACAAGCAGTTTTTCTTCGGTTGATTTCAGATTTCCAGTCTGCCCGTCCAATCCAGCTACACGAAATGCAAATT
This sequence comes from Rhizobiaceae bacterium, assembly GCA_051009575.1. Lineage (GTDB taxonomy): Bacteria > Pseudomonadota > Alphaproteobacteria > Rhizobiales > Rhizobiaceae > JAALLB01. Next base: position 37,140 of record JBPCWL010000045.1, on the reverse strand, counting down.
TGCCATCCTGTATTCCGTGGATATCTGTTCCCAGTTGCCGCTCAAGCGAGGAAAAGACAATTTCCTTCCATTCCATCGCAAGCAGGCTGAGGGGAATTTGACGCCTTGGACCAAGAAAGAGCCCCGTTTCCTGTGTATCATCGATTGAGACAGCTGAGTCACCACCCAGACCGAACGTGTGCATTGCCACCGCCTCAACCATCGTAGTAAAGCCGCCAACACTTGCACCTTCCGGATTGATACGTGGCCAGCCTTTTTCCAGAATTGCCACATCGGTGGTCGTCCCGCCGATATCAGAAACCACCGCATTTTTGCGACCAAGCAGAAATTTGGCACCAATCAGGCTGGCTGCAGGTCCTGAAAGAATAGTTTCTATTGGACGGTTCAGGGCAAAACTTGCGTCAACAAGGGTACCGTCACCCCGCACCACCATCAGCGGTGCTTTAATTCCAATAATTCCAATATGTTTTTGGCAGGCCTGAATGAGGTCGCGGATCACAGGGATTAAACGCGCGTTGAGCAAAGTGGTGAGGGCACGCTTCGGACCGCCCAGTTTTGAGGACAATTCATGGCTGCATGTGACCGGCGCTCCTGTCGCTTTCGACAGAAATTCCCGCACCTTCAATTCATGGTCCGGATTGCGGACGGCAAAATAACCTGCAACCGCAAATCCTGAAACCTTATCGCGATGCTCTTCCACAAACCCCTCAAGGGCTGCGATATCCAACGGCTTTTCGTTGCCCTGTACATCATGTCCACCGGGAACGAAAATTGCCGGATCGCCGCCAAGTGCTTCCCGCAACCCTGATTTTTCGGCATCTTCCCGGTCAAAACCAATCATTACCAGACCGACACTCCCACCTTTTCCTTCCACCAAAGCATTGGTCGCCAGGGTTGTGGACATAGATACCAGCGCGATATCAGAAATATTCCCGGAATATGCTTGAATAACGGCGTCAACAGCCCCGGAAATACCAACTGACAGGTCATGCCTGGTTGTCAGGGATTTTGCCTTTTTCAATACACCATCTGCATAGCTGAACAGGACGGCGTCTGTATAAGTACCGCCGGTATCAATTCCAAGCAGTATTTGGTTTTCAGGATTTTCCATGGGCGGTCCGGTGACAAAATTTCCGTTCTCATCAAACAAACCGTACATTAACGCAAGTCTTTAATACGACTATTTTCCGCACGCAGGAAAACCTAGCCGCTGTTTCTCAATCCCGCTGCGATACCGTTTATGGTAAGTTGAATTCCGCGCAAGACTTTATCGTCTTCACCCTGCTCCCGATACTGCTTCATCAGTTCAACCTGCAAATGGTTGATTGGATCAAGATAAGGGAAGCGATTGTGGATGGAGCGGTCAAGCAGCGGGTTTGATTCCAGCAACTTCTGCTGCCCGGTAATCTGGAACAGCATCTCAACTGTCAAGTGCCATTCCCTCTCGATACGGGAGAAAATTTCTTCGGCGAGTTGCTTGTCAGGGACAAGATCAGCATAGCGGCGGCCGATACCCAAATTTGTCTTTGAAAGAACCATATCGAGGTTGGACAGCTGCGCCTGAAAAAACTGCCATTCCTCAAACATCCGCTTCAAGGTTTCAAGTCCCTTGTCAGGATTGTCCTTCAGATAAGCGTAAACAGCGGAACCGAAACCATACCAACCGGGTACCATTAACCGACACTGAGACCAGCTAAATACCCAGGGTATTGCACGTAAATTCTCAACCGCACGTGTTTTCTTCCGTGAAGCAGGACGGGATCCAATATTGAGGCTGGCAATCTCGTTGATCACCGTTGCATTCCAGAAATAATCAACAAAGTTTGGTGTTTCATAAATTAACGCCCGGTATGTTTCAAAAGCGCTCTGTGAAATCTTGTCCATAATTTCCAGAAAACCTGGATCCGGTTCAGGCCGCACTCTTTGAAGCAACGAAGCCTCCAAAGTCGCAGCAGCCAGGATTTCAAGGTTTCGCCTGCCAAGCTCCGGGTTGGTATATTTGGAAGAAATAATTTCACCTTGTTCGGTAAGCCGCAAATGACCGTTAACGGCTCCATTGGGTTGAGCAAGTATTGCATCGTAACTTGGCCCGCCACCACGACCAACCGTTCCGCCGCGGCCATGGAACAAACGCAGTTTGATGTCGCGCTTTTTGAAAAGCTCAATCAGTTTGATCTCTGCTTTGTAAAGCTCCCAACCGGAAGTAATATAACCGCCATCCTTGTTGGAATCTGAATATCCCAGCATGATTTCCTGAACACCACCCATCGCATCAACCAGGCGTCGATACTCCGGTATTGAGAACAAACGTTCCATGATTTCCGGGCACGCCCTTAAATCACCGATTGTTTCAAACAACGGTATCAAATGCATGGTTGTCTCGCCTTCCGGAGAAACCAGACCAGTTTGCTTCATAATGACTGCCAGTTCCAACAGATCAGATGCACTTTGTGTGTTCGAAATTATTGAATTGCGGATTGCCCCAGGCCCATACTGGGATTTCAATTCTTTTGCCTTCCTGAATATGGCAAGTTCTTTTTCGCCTTCTTCGGAATAAGCGATGTCCTGGCGGAGAATTGGACGCCCCAGAGACAACTCTTCCGATAGCAATTTTATTCGCGCATCCTCATCGAGTTTGGCGTAATTCGTTCCCGGTTCTGCTGCCTCGTAGAGTTCAGCGACTAGACGTTCGTGCACATCCGAGTTCTGACGCATGTCCAGACTGGCGAGATAAAAGCCAAAACAATCAACTGCCCTGCGCAAATGGCGCAACCGGCCACGGGTAAGAAAGTCAGAGCCGTTCTGGGAAAGGGAGTCCCCAATGATATCCAGGTCTATGATCAGTTCTTCCGCGTCTGAATATTCCTCAGCTTTTGCCAAGGGTTTGCGTACCGACTCTGCCTTGTTTATCTTCTGCAATGTTGCAGCAAGCCGGTTGTACACTCCGACGATTGCCCGGCGGTAAGTTTCAGTTTCGCGGTGCAGTGACTTATCTCCCGATGTCTCGGCTAACGCTTTCAGTTCTTCAGAAACGGTCACGATCCGGGTCGATAACGAGAGCTCTCCACCCAGTTTGTGCAATTGCTCGAGATAGAACTCGATCGCTTTTGAACTTTGCAGCCGCATGGCTTCTGCCATGACATCGCAATTCACAAAAGGATTCCCATCCCGATCTCCACCTATCCAAGCTCCCAGCTTGAAGAAAGACTTGATTTCCGGATCTTCTCCACTTTCAACTTCTCCGAGCTGACTTTCAATCTGGGTATAAAGTTTTGGAAGCTCTTTGAAAAATGTATGGTCGTAGTAGGCCATACCATTTGAGACTTCATCAAGAACATCAAGCTTGGTTTGACGCAAAAGATTGGTTTGCCAAAGAACAAGCACAGCCCGTTTCAACTTGTCGTTGATGTCCGTCTCTTCTTCTGGCGTCCAACCTTCCCGGTCCCGCTTAGATAACAAGTCCGCCATGGCGATTTCTCTTGCCATGGTGGATTGACGCCTGACCTCCGTAGGGTGTGCCGTGAGTACCGCACGAAGATTGGCATCATTGAAAAACTCTATTAGTTTGGAAGGGGATATTCCCTCTTCCATTGCCCTGCCCAATGCTTTTTTCATTGACCCATTGCGCGGTTCAGAGCCGTGAATCTCATGATAGCGCGTGCGACGAATATGGTGCTGGTCTTCTGCCATATTGGCAAGGTGGGAGAAATAGCTGAAGGCACGGACCACCTCCACGGCTTGCGCCGGTGACAGGGTTTCCAGCAAGCCTTCCAGCTCAACTTTTGATTCCACATCACCATCCCGCAACCAAGCAACTGACTTGCGACGGATCGTTTCGACCAGGTCGAAAATTACCTCGCCCTGTTGCTCGCGAACGGTATCCCCCAGCAAGCGTCCCAGGTAACGGATATCTTCCTTGAGAGGATGATCCTTGTCTGGGTTTGGATCGAGATCAGAAGATTGAATGTTCATTAAACGCAGCCTGACAGGAACTATTTGATTTGCTAAAATCCAATAGCATCTTGCGACGGTTCAATCGACATATACGTTGTAAATCATGTAACTTTATCGCAACAAAAAACAACAAACCTTGCGGTTAACATCGCTTTTGTAGTCCGATCAAGACGCACTGACCGCAACTATTCTCCGACAAATGCCTTTTCGAGCACAAATGTAGCTGGTTTGGAATTTGCACCCTCTTCAAAGCCCCTGGCCTCGAGAATTTTACGTACATCCGTATTGAAACCCATGGACCCGCAGATCATTGCCCGGTCAAACTTCGGATCAAGAGGCTGAATTCCTAAATCTTCAAAAACTTTGCCTGAATCGATAAGATGCGTAATCCGTCCCATATTCCCGGATTCTTCCCGAGTAGTTGTCGGATAATATTTTAGTTTGCCCTCCACAAATTCTCCTATCAATGGATCATCTGAAAGGCTTCCAATCAAATTTCTGCTGTATTCCAACTCCGCAATATCCCTGCAGGTGTGGGTGACAACCACTTCATCAAACTTTTCAAAAGTTTCCGGATCGCGAATCAGTGAAGCAAATGGAGCAAATCCCGTTCCTGTCGCAAGAAGGAAAAGGCGTTTGCCGGGAATGAGCGCATCAAGGACCAAGGTGCCGACTGGCTTCGGGCGAAGGATTACATGATCGCCAATCTTGATGTTTTGCAGTTTTGACGTAAGCGGACCGTCAGGCACTTTGATGGAATAGAACTCAAGTTCATCGTCCCAGGACGGGGATGCAATGGAATAAGCGCGCAAGAGCGGCTTCCCGTTATCACCTTCCAGACCTATCATCACGAATTCACCGGAACGAAACCGGAGAGTTTGGGGCCGCGCCAAGCGAAATGAAAACAGTCTATCAGTGTAATGATGGACAGCTGTTACTTCCTGGGCGTCTGGATGGCGATTTGTGGTTTCCACTGTCTTGGTTGCTAGGCTTAAGTCGTTCATGGGAGTGCACCTTTTAGTAGGGTGTATGGATTTTTTGTCAAAGGGAAAAAATGATCTGGATCAATTGTTGCGGAGTTCGCGCTCACCCAGCCATTTATTCTGGTAGGAAAGTTCCTGTTTTGGAATTCGTGCTAACCATTGGGATTCAGGCTGACGTTTGGCCAGATCATCGTCAATCTCAACCTCATCAAATCCGCAATCCCTGGCAAAGCCATACTGGTCGGCAATGACATGCCCAACCGCACGCAAACGCCCCTGGTAACCTTTGAGACGAAGCTGTTTAGCCAGGCTAAACCCCCTGCCATCAGCAAATGAGGGAAATGGAATACGGATCATTGCTGCATTTCCGAAGAGACCCGTCAGGCTTTCTACCCGGACATCATTGGGAATATCCAGACAGGTCTTCCTGGGGCTGCGCTCTGCAACATCCTGACCATATTTCTCCAGGTCAATAAAAAGGCCACCCTGAATTTCCCAGGTATCCTTTTCAAAACCGCTATCTCTGACAATTATTGACATTGCATTCTCCTAAGCGGCCTGTGCTTCGTCAGAATAAAGGGCAGCCTTGAATGGCTCTGCGCGTGTCCTACGATAGGTTTCGAGGAAGGTTTCATTATCCCCCTCCCGAATTTCAAGATAACGATCAATGATCCGCTCAATTGCCGGTACAATTTCTTCGTAAGAAAATCCGGGACCAGCACGTTCCCCGATTGCCGCTGTTTCCGTTCCATCCCCACCCAAGGTGATTTGGTAACTCTCAACACCGGCTTTATCCAATCCGAGTATTCCGATGTGTCCCACGTGGTGATGACCACAGGCGTTGATGCAACCGGAAATCTTGATTTTCAGAGGGCCTATGTCTTTTTGAACTTTCATGTCCTCAAATGCGTTGGAAAGCTCCTGGGCAACCGGAATTGACCTCGCTGTAGCAAGGGCGCAATAATCCATCCCCGGGCAAGCAATGATATCCGTGAGCAAGCCTACATTGGCGGTTGCCAGTCCAGCTTCCCTCAAGATTTTGAAAATTTCAGGCAGGTCGTCTTTTCGCACATGAGGCAAAATTACATTCTGCTCATGGCTGATACGCAATTCGTCATATCCGTATGCTTCAGCAAGATTGGCCATAACCCGCATTTGCTCGGCCGTAGCATCACCGGGAGTTCCACCAATCGGTTTCAGTGAAATTGTGACAATCGCGTGTGTTGCTTCACTGTGTTCATCCACATTGGTTTCCACAAATGAACGTAATAACGGATCGGCACCGACAATTTTGCTTTGCTTAGCATCGTCAACCGGACTTGTATCAAAAGCCGGAGGTGCAAACTGGCCTTCAATTGCCTCCACCATTTCTACCGGCGGTGCCTGATGGAAAGCCTTTTGGGTTTCGAAAGCTTCCTCGATCATCCCCGTCAGCTTTTCGACACCTGTTTCGTGTACAAGGATCTTGATGCGAGCTTTGTATTTGTTATCCCGGCGTCCGTTGAGATTATAAACCTGGAGGATGGCTTCAAGGTAAGGAAGCAGGTCAGCCTTGGGTAAAAACTCGCGGACAGTTTTCCCAATCATTGGTGTTCTTCCAAGGCCACCGCCCACAATAATTTCGTATCCAGGTTCACCTTTGGCACCCCGAACCATTCGGATGCCGATATCATGAGCCTTTGTTACTGCCCGATCATTTGGTGCGCCAGAGACTGCAATCTTGAATTTTCGTGGAAGAAACTGGAATTCCGGATGATCAGTAGACCATTGCCGCAACAATTCAGCAGTCGGACGAGGGTCTTCTATTTCGTCAGCAGCTGCACCGGCAAAATGGTCTGCGGTCACATTTCGGATACAGTTTCCCGATGTTTGGATTGCATGCATTTCCACTTCAGCTAATGCATCCAGCATGTCCGGGACATCTTTAAGTTTCGGCCAGTTGTACTGGATATTCTGCCGCGTGGTAAAATGACCATAACCCTTATCCCATTTTTCGGCGAGATACGCGAGTTGACGCATTTTCTGGCTGTTGAGCGTGCCGTAGGGAATGGCAACACGCAACATGTAGGCATGCAACTGAAGATATAGCCCATTCATGAGACGAAGCGGTTTGAATTCATCTTCCGTGAGGGACCCATCGAGACGGCGTTCAACCTGCGATCGAAACTGATCAACGCGATTGCGAACGAAATCATGATCGAACTGATTGTATTGGTACATGGCTCAAAGCTCCGCCTGTTTGCCGTGATCTGGATAATTTGAAGGCCCCCGGGTTCTGAACTCCTCACGGAAATGAACCGGCTCGGGCTTACCGTCTTTTCCCAGTTGCGCGTCAGCCAAATAGGCCCCCACCAGGAGGTCCGCCTGTTTGTGCGCCTTTGCCAATGCGTCATTGGCTGAATTCTCGTCTTCAAAAAGAGCGGCCTCGTTATGTCTACGGGACCACTCACCATCTTGCTTCATGTAGATGACATCACCTTCCAGCAGATCATTGGCGGTCACCACTTTTGGTTTAAATACGCGGGCCATTATTGCGCTCCGAGTTTTTTAATTTTTGTTTTGTTTTTCTGCGCGGCAACTTCCGCTTCGCGCGGTTCCAATCCCAGCATCAGGATTGCCGGACCTTCTACACCCATCGAAGCAGCATCCCGGGCCAGGTTTCCAAGTTTTGAAAGTCTTATTTTCTGATCCGGTCGGGAAACATTCTCCATGATTGTTACCGGAATTTCCGCAGATGCACCGTGCATCAAAAGCCTGCCGGACAAATAATGAGCTTGCCGCAGCCCCATGTAAATTGCGGCAACTGAGCCATTTCTGGCCAGGTCATGCCAATCGTGTTCCGCAAAGCCTTTGATATCGTGGGCAGTCATGATGCGAAGAGCCGAATTTCGCCTTCGCTTTGTCAGCGAGACATTAAGTTGTGCAGCCGCAGCTGATGCGGTTGTTATACCAGGTACAATCTCGAACGCGATTTCTGCCACATCGAGTGCATCCATTTCTTCGTCCAGGCGGCCAAAGACAGCCGGATCCCCTGATTTTAACCGCACGATCCGCGACCCCTTCTGGGCATGTTCCACCATCAGCGCGTTGATATCTTCCTGCTTCCAAGAAGCTCCAAAACCCTTTTTTCCGGTCTGGATGATCTCGGCCTCACGTCTGGCCAGTTCCAGCACTTGAGAGGAAACCAGACGATCATGGATTACTACATCAGCTTCGTGCAGGATTTTTTGTGCCTTGAGGGTCAGAAGATCAGGATCTCCCGGCCCCGCACCGACAAAGAATACCTTCCCGGTTTCCGGTTTTTTTGAAATGGCTTCTGCAAACAGCGTATCAAAGGTTTGTTCCACAAGCTCATCTCCGCCGCGCTTCAACGCAACGGGACCATGTTCGAAGAAAAACCGTGCCCAGAAACTGCGTCTTACTCCTCCGGACGGAAGTCGTGCCGCCTTGGGCCGAAGGCGCTCAGCAATTCGGGCCAGGTATCCAAGTTCGACCGGCAAATTTTTCTCAATGTCCGCTTTGATCTTTCGTGCAAGTACCGGCGCGCTGCCCTCGGTTCCAATTGCGATAGTTACGGGGTCACGATCAACAAGAGCTGGTGTGATGAACTCACTATCATTGAGATTGTCCACAATGTTTACCAGCACTCCTGCCAGATGAGCCAATTCAGCAGTACGGGCATCACAATCATTGTGATCTTCTGCGGCATAAACCATTGCCGCGTTGAAAAAATCATCCAGCGTTATGACACGGCGAACCAATGTCAGGAGACCTGCCTTTTCCCAATTTTCAACTTGAGCCTCCGGATTGGCGGAAAACACCACAATTTCCGCCTCCGTTTTCAAAAGCAGGCGTAGTTTGGAAACTGCTGTCTCACCACCGCCGGTTACGAGAATGCGTTTGCCTTGAACTTTGAGAAAAATCGGAAAGTGGCGCATGGCCAATACTCCAAAATAACCTGTTTTCGAGAATTTTTTCCAATATGGTGGTAATCTGAATTAAATACAAAGAATTATCTTCTGCAATTTATCCATTATCCGAAAATCAATTCTAGAGGCTTGGCATTTTGAAGATTTGGTATTCATTCGCAGGATTGCCAATAATTGGGGGTCTTTTTTCTCCAGAATTCTGATAGTTTGCCGCTGTTTCAGAAAGGAAAAATTGCATGCAATGGTCCAAAACTCTTCACATGACGGAAGTCCATGCGGAAGGGGAAGTAGGTCGAGTAGTAACAGGCGGCATGCCGGTAATTCCGGGAAAAACGCTGATAGAAAAGTTCCGCCATCTCAACAGTAGTGAAGATACCCTCCGGCGTGGATTGGTACTGGAACCCAGAAGTTCTCCGGCAGGATCTACCAACCTGCTTTTTCCTCCAGAAAATCCGGATAATCATGCGGGCTTTATTGTCCTTCAACCTGATCAGGCCCACGCAATGTCCGGTTCAAATGCAATTTGCGTTACGACTGCATTGCTAGAAACAGGCATCGTGGAAATGCAGGAAGGAGAGAACCTCGTCAAGCTGGAGACCGCTGCCGGACTTGTCGTTGCCAAAGCCAATTGCAGCGTTGGCAAATGCAATCATGTCACCCTCACAATGCCAGCTTCTTTCGTTGAATATCTTGACTATGAACTGGAGACACAAGAGTGGGGGACCATTAAGGCGGATATTTCATATGGCGGGGTATTTTATGCAATTCTGGATGCAAGCGAATTGGGGTTGGAGATAAAACCTGCAGCTGCACGTGAGTTGTCGGATGCAGGGATGAAACTCAGGCAGCTTTTTAACGACGCAGTGAATGTAATCCATCCGCAAAATCCTGACATCAGTGGAATTGCTTATGTCATGTTTCGCGGGTGCGATAAGGATGGTGCGGTACGCACTGCCACAACGATGTGGCCCGGAAGACTGGACCGCTCACCGTGTGGTACGGGAAATTCGGCCTATCTTGCAGTCAGGGCAGCCCGTGGAGAAGTTACTGAAGGCGATGAATACATTTCCCGGTCAACGATTTCCAGTTTGTTCAAAGTCAGATTTTCTGCAACCAGTAACGTGGGAGATAAAACTGCGGTTATCCCGGAAATTACAGGTCGTGGCTGGATTTATGGTATGCACCAAATCGGGTTTGATCCGACTGATCCTTTCAGGGATGGATTTGCCATGACAGACACTTGGGGATTGGATGCGGGCAAGATTTAGGCGCGGAATGACAATAACTGGCCGCTGATTTCTTCTTTTTCGAGATACTTAATTTCAAGTTGCTCTTCCAAATTCAGTTGATTGGCGGAAACCACATTATGGAGCCTGGCATCCCAATCCATATCATCCCATCCCTTTCCGTTTACCGTCAGGATTACAATTCCGCCTGGCTTCGCGGCATTTATCAAATGTGGAATGTGTTCTGCGTGAGGCGGTCCGTAGCCGAATACCCCTGAGGCAATTACCGCATCAAAGGGTTCGTCGACGGAAACAGGTTGTGTGAGATCAACCTCACCCAATGAGCGGTAAACACCTCTTTTATTTGCAATACGTAGCATTTCCGGGGACAAATCCCGGCCATGAAGATTGGTAAAACCCTGATCAGCAAGTGCCATACCAGAAAGCCCTGTTCCACATCCCGCATCCAGAATCCGTGCTGCTTTGTCGGTTACACGAGCTGCAAATGCTTCTGCAGCGGGTTTGAAACCCATCCAGCCGAATTCATTGGTGGTTTGATTGTCATAGGTATCCGCCCATTCACGATAGATTTTGCGCTGATCATCCACTGACCGGTTCTTACCATAAATATCTTTCAGCTTGTCGCTCTTCAAATCATCATTCGAGCTCATTTTCACAACCCTGCCTTCGATAACAAAGCGCTAAATACCGCCTGTTTTTTGTTTATCTTTGCTTGCAATGCGCTAGATAGGTCTTCAGACCGGAGCATCCCGCTGTTCCATGTCGCGATCTGCTCCAAACCATCGGCAACCGAATGATCGCGAGCAAAATTCAAAGCATTCTTGATTCCTGCTATCGCCAATGGAGACTTTGCAGCTATTTCTTCTGCCGTTTCGAGGGCAGCCGCTACTACCGCCTTGTGATCCTTATGTGTTGAATTGACCAATCCCCATTGATGCGCTTCTTCTGCTGAAAACCGTCGTCCGGTATAAGCCAATTCACGAACAATGCCTGGAGCGATCAGTTTGGGAAGTCGCTGCAGGGTTCCAACATCGGCAGTCATCCCGATATGGATTTCCTCAATGCCAAAATAGGCATCTTTTGATGCGATCCTGAAATCGCACGCCGAAATAAAATCGATTCCTCCGCCCAAACAAGCACCATGGATGGCTGCAACAACCGGAAAGCGTACCTGCTCCAATGCGGTAAAGGTGTCCTGCAATCTGAGGATAAGCTCACGCAACGCAAAGGCGCCGCGGGCGGGTTCTGCCTTTGATATTTCCATGATCGGCTGAAATGCAGACAGATCCATTCCGGCAGTGAAATGTTTTCCTTCACCGGAAATGACCAGAACCCGGATTGACGGATTTGCTTCCAGTTCACGTACCATTCTGGGTAAATCCTCCCAGAAATCGCTGGACATGGCATTGGCCTTTCCGGGCTTTGCCATCCTGAAATGTGCGACGCCGCCAGTGAGTTCAGTCTTGAAAAAAGTGCTCTCGAGGTTCATTCGTCTATCTTAACGCAAAGCTGTGGTAACAAAATAGGAAACTGTAGCAATTGTTGCAGTAAGTACCGTACCCCAGACTATATCAACGACTGCGACCACCGAAGGCCAATGTAGGTTGTCATAAATGTCAATTGTTTGGCTTTTCAGCTAACCGGCAAATAGGCGAAATCGCGGACAAGTAAACCCTATGCCTTGTATCTCGTACCGGGTTCGGGAGGTGTTTCCGCTGGCCCTGCAAAACACTGCGCGCAAGCCATCCATGTTTTTGCCTGTTCCCCTCGCAATTCAAGTGAAGTATCAGATATATTTCGCGTCTGGGTCACTACCTGACAAAACTCAACGGCGCTTCCGCTTATACTGTCACCCCCATCACCAAATTCCCAAACTTCACCGGAGGGTGATACAAGGCTCAGACAGGGCATTTTCTGCGGCACTTCAATTCCGTGAACCTGGTGGCTCCAGCCGAAAGCATTTACACCCAGAAATACAATGTTCCTGATCCTATCTTCTTCCGGCCGGTCTTTGCCCAATAGATCAAATATTGCCTGACCATGCGCCCAGACCTCCATCTGGCGGGCACTTATCGAAGTCCGCGCGGACATCCCGGGGCCGGCCCATTTCACTCTGGTCTTGGGATCAACAAAGGACCAGCGCGCGCCCATATCACGAAACTGTTCTGCCCAGATCTGTACAAGCTCTCTGCCACGATCCGGGATCTTGTTGTTTTCATGATCACGCAGTTTTCCGGCCTTCAAGGCTCCGTATAGATCTTCGAACATCGCCGTGAATCCGTCCGGATCCTTCAAAGAGAGATCGGCACCTAGATTCCAGAAATGCAAATGAACCAGGATGTCGTTGATCGTCCAGTTTTTAAACTGTGTAGCTTTTACAAAATCCGTTTCATCCAGATTGCTGATTAGTCTGAACAGGATTTCACTTTCCCCAAGAAATTCGTGTGCCTGTTGCATCAAACCTCCTAAAAGCGGTCCGGTGAATAGGGTTTCATATCCGAATTTGGTGTGGATCCGGTAATCATCTGCGCGAGCCAACGCCCGGTTTTCGGACCGCCGGTCAGTCCCAGATGTTGGTGTCCGAATCCCGCCCAAACATTCGGAACGTTTTTGAAAGCGCCTACCATTGGGAGAGAATCCGGAGTGGAGGGCCGATGTCCCATCCACTCGATGATATGCTCATATTTCATGTCCGGAAAAATTTCCAATGCGTTGTGCTTGATAAGTTCAAACGGCGCGCGGCTTGGCGGCGCGTCCAGCCCACCGAATTCAACTATCCCAGCACACCTTAACCTACCCTTCATTGATGTCATGGCGAATTTTTTTGAAGTCACCATGACGGGGCAACTGAGCCTGACATCAGATCCCACAAATTCCAGATGATATCCCCGTTCCGCCTCCAACGGGATTTTTGCTCCGAGCTTGTTTGCAAGCTTCCCGGACCAGGCGCCCATGGTCAGTACGACGTCGTCTGCATCGACAAATCCTTCTTCGGTCTCAACCCCGATTGCGCGACCGTTTTCAACCCGGATATCCCGCGCTTCAGCAATTAAAAGATTTCCACCGTTACCCTCAAAGTGTTCTGCCAAGGCTTTTGTGTATTCCCCGGGATCTGTAATCTGACCGTGGTTCAAGCAACGCACGCCGAGTTCAAATTTACCCGCGATTGCTGGTTGATGATTTGCAAGTCCGGCGGCATCCAACTCTTCAAACCGGATATCGAACTTGCTCCTTAATTCCCAGTTCGTGTGGTCTTTTTCGTATTCCTTGCGAGAATTATAGGCGAAAATATAATCTCCAGTTTCCAGGAATTCTTCTGCGGGTGTTCCCTTGGCCAAAGCAACATGCTGATCCGCTGTGTCATGCATCATTACCGCGAGGCCAGACGCAATCCGGTTGAGGTCTTTGAAATTTGCTGTCCGAAGATAGGGAATTAAAAAGGGAAGTAGTCTGGGCAGATAAGACCAGCGCAAAAACAATGGCTCATTCGGGTTGAGCAGCATCCGCGCACCCTTCTTAATGATCCCGGGTTCGGTTACCGGAATAACTGCCGAAGCTGCCAATATACCGGCATTACCATGGGAAGTACCAGAGGCTGGCCCCTCCCGATCGATCAACGTTACTTTCAGACCGGACCGTTGCAGCCAGATCGCTGTTGATACGCCGACAATTCCAGCACCGACGACCGCAATGTGAGCGGGATCCTTAGACAATACATTTCTCCAGTTCAGCGCAGATAATCATCTGCGTGAAAATCACGCAACAAAAAACCCCGGCTTTTCAACCGGGGTTTTCATCTGCTGTATAGGGAGAAAATTTATACAGAATAGTACATGTCAAACTCGACCGGATGAGGAGTATGTTCAAAACGGATTACTTCTTCCATTTTGAGCTCGATATAGGATTCGATTTGATCCTTATCGAAAACGTCTCCTTCGCACAGGAACTTGTTGTCTTTTGCAAGGCAATCAAGAGCCTCACGCAGTGAACTTGAAACTGTTGGAATGCGTTTCAACTGGCTGGGAGGCAGATCATACAAATCCTTGTCCATGGCATCGCCCGGATGGATTTTGTTCTTGATGCCGTCAAGGCCTGCCATCAACAATGCCGCAAAGCAAAGATACGGGTTGGCGGTCGGGTCTGGAAAGCGGATTTCAACGCGTTTTGACTTCGGAGAAGAACCAAACGGAATTCGGCAGGAAGCCGAACGATTGCGGGCAGAGTAGGCAAGTAGTACTGGTGCTTCAAACCCTGGAACCAGACGCTTGTATGAGTTGGTTGAAGGGTTTGTGAAGGCGTTCAGAGCCTTGGCGTGCTTGATAATGCCGCCGATGTAATAAAGGCAGGATTCAGAGAGACCCGCATATTCGTTACCTGCAAATGCCGGCTTACCATCCTTCCAGATCGACTGGTGAACGTGCATCCCTGTACCGTTGTCACCATAAACCGGTTTCGGCATGAAGGTTGCGGTCTTGCCGTAAGCATGGGCAACCTGATGCACCGCATATTTGTATATCTGCATCTTGTCGGCGTTTACTGAAAGTGTGTCGAATACGACGCCAAGTTCGTGCTGTGCTGCAGCCACTTCGTGGTGATGTTTTTCAACCTTGATGCCCATCTCAGCCATGACCGAAAGCATTTCACCGCGATAATCCTGGCCAGAATCAATTGGGGGAACCGGGAAATATCCGCCTTTAGTGCGTGGGCGGTGTCCCATGTTACCAGCTTCATATTCAGCATCCATGTTGGAGGGGAGTTCCGAACAATCCAGCTTGAAGCCTGTGTTGTATGGATCGGACGCAAAACGAACATCGTCAAACACAAAAAATTCAGCTTCCGGACCAACAAAACAGGTATCACCGATGCCGGTCGACTTCAGGTATGTCTCAGCCTTCTTCGCAGTACCGCGAGGGTCACGATTGTATGGCTCACCCGTTGAGGGGTCGAGAATGTCACAGAAGATCGCCATGGTGGATTGAGCAAAAAACGGATCCATGTGGGCGGATGCCGGATCAAGTGACAGGTTCATGTCTGACTCATTAATCGCCTTCCATCCGGCGATGGATGAACCGTCGAACATCACTCCATCAGCGAACATCTCTTCATCGACCACGCTTGTGTCCATGGTTACGTGCTGCATCTTACCGCGCGGGTCAGTAAAACGCAGATCCAGAAACTTGATGTCCTCATCCTTTATTTTTTTCACGATTGTATTGGCGTCACTCATATCCATTGCCTTTCTTGATAGGAATATTGTAGCGCGAGGCATGCCCGCTTTCTGATTGGTAACTAAATTGCTTCGGAGCCCGATTCCCCGGTTCTGATCCGAATAACCTCTTCAACGTTGGAAACAAAAATCTTGCCATCACCGATCCGCCCGGTTTGTGCTGCTGTCCTGATGGCATCCACAGCCTTTTCCACCACGTCATCATCCGTGACGATTTCAAGCTTCACTTTCGGCAGAAAGTCGACGACATATTCAGCGCCCCTGTAAAGTTCAGTGTGGCCTTTCTGACGTCCAAAACCCTTTGCTTCGGTAACTGTAATTCCCTGCAACCCCACTTCCTGCAGGGCCTCCTTGACCTCATCGAGTTTGAACGGCTTAATAATCGCTTCGATCTTCTTCATGATGCTTCCTGTGCAAGTTCGGAAAATAACTTGCACTGACGTTTACGTTCAGCAAGCTTTCGAAGGCCACCGCCCGTCCGTTCTTTTCGGACTCACAGCTTATATGGGGAATAATCTGAAAAATTGCCTATTTTTTAGGCATCAAGTCTATAATTATAACATTAAGTAACAATCCGGTGCATTTGAGCTCTCGAGCAATAAAATGTTCTTTTTCGGTGAATTCGTGCTTGGATTCCTGCGAAAACCTACCTATAAGGCGTGCTCATCAACAGGGATGGTTGCTGTTCCTGATACTTTTGCGGGTATGGTGAAATTGGTAGACACGCCAGATTTAGGTTCTGGTGCCGCAAGGCGTGGGAGTTCAAGTCTCTCTACCCGCACCAATATTTTTCTATATATAATTCAATAACTTATGGAATATTTCTGCAATTGCAATCTTTGCATTACAGAAGGATTGTGTCGCTCAATGAGGTAGGTAAGAAACAAACACGTCAATGGCGGCTTCAAGTCCTGAACGGATGAAGCCGCGCAAGCTTTAGAGATTTTTAGGAACTGTGCTATCCTGCGCGAGGTCCCTACTTGGAGGATATAATGCCGAGGGCTGATCTGAACGGCGCGAGCATTCACTTTACCGACACTGGCGGGGACGGTGTGCCCCTCGTCTTTTCACATGGTCTTCTGTTTAGTGGAGCCATGTTCGAGGCGCAGGTTGCCCATTTCAAAGACCAGTTTCGTTGCATTACATTCGATCATCGTGGTCAGGGAAACAGCGCTGTCACCGAAAATGGATACGATATCGAAACACTGACCGACGATGCGGCGGCATTGATCAACCATCTGGGCCTAGCCCCTTGCCATTTTGTAGGCCTGAGCATGGGCGGTTTTGTTGGTATGCGTCTAGCAGCCCGCGAGCCGGATCTGCTCAGAACATTGATTTTGCTCGAGACGTCCGCAGATCCCGAACCGCCTGAAAACGGGCCAAAGTACCGAATGCTGAACCTTGTTGCCCGTTGGATCGGATTATGGGCAGTTATCGGGCAGGTCATGCCAATCATGTTTGGACAGAGTTTCCTGAATAATCCCACTCGTGTGGGCGAAAAGAAAAAATGGGAGAAGGCAATCACAAGCAACCACCGAATTGGCATAACCCGCGCTGTCAAGGGAGTGATCGAACGGGAAGGCTGCGCAAGCCTTCTCGACAAGATTGAAATTCCTGTCGGCATTGGTGTTGGGGATGAAGACGTCGCGACGGCACCTGAAAAATCCGAACGCATGCATAAAGCGATAAGGCAATCAGAACTGGTCGTTTTCGCAGGTGCGGGACACTCGTCATCCATTGAAACGCCTGAGCAAGTGAATGACTTTATTGAGCGAACAGTCCAGCGTTACGTCGACGAAACCATTGGCTCAAAGCAGGACTGATAGAGGCTCGGCGGTTGCTTAGTCCACTTAGCTGTCATTCAATGCGCTCTACCGCACAAACACTTGTGGAATTTTTGGCTGTTGATTGTGCTCAGTTTTAGGGCTCAAGCGTTTGGTGTTACCGGGCAACTCTTATCAAACAGAGGCTAATATCCGATAACTGCAGAAGTCCGGCAGTTCAATATTCCATTGAGACGATTGAACCGTCCTGCTCAAGGACAATTCCGGTTTCCTCAATTTTCAGAATTTTCCAGCCATTACCGATGGTTTCACCAATGCTGCCGGAGCTTCCGTCATTGAAAAATGCAATTGCCGTTTCCCCGAACCAAACGGATTTCAGTTCCGGAACCGGAGTGGGAGCGGCAACAAACTGAATATCCTCCTGCAAAGGGGGAAAGTTTTCGCGGCCAAGATACCATTGCTTGAAATGCTCATATCTGTCCGTATGCTCCTGAAAGACCATCCCGTTTACAAGTAGTCCGCCATTATTTGTAGCGGTCACCGTCAACGAATGCTGCAGAGAAAAATCTTCGAGCTTGATCCGCGCTGCCCAGGCAAAAGATTCCAGATAGTCCTTACGTGTAATCAGCCCCGCTGACCCATCCTGTTGCTCCAGTTTCGTGTCTGTCGGGGATGAATCCAAAAACGATGGAATTGCAAGATTGGCAATCGCCGATACAGTCACAGCCAGTACACAAACGACTGCCGCGACACCGGTCACCCAATTGAACAAAATTGCCGAACCGGGCGTATTACTTTCCGCTGAGCCCAAGTCAATGTTAGTCATCCTGTTCCCCACTTTTATTCAGTTCTTCGACCAAAAGTGTAATGCCGTCCAGATAACTTGGAGGGCCCACCACGTGGACGGTGTTTTCATTATCCGGAAACACCATGCTGTAGGCATCGGAACTGATATCTGTCTTTTCAATTGCCTTGGTAAGTTCTTCTGCTGAAATGTTGCGCAGTGCCAAAACCCTGTGGCTCTCTTCAGAAGCTTTTGAAACAAACATTTCTTTTGGGCGGATATGCCATTTCAGGTCAAAATTCCTGCCCAGTTCAGGCATGATCTTGTGAATGTTCATGGGAAGAGAAGCATCCCGCAAAGTTCCGGCAACAGGGCTGGAAAATCTCACCTCATATCCATTGAATTTGCCCACAAGTTCAAGAAATTCCGTCAAATTCTGCTCTATGACAAGAACAATGGGTTCTTTGGCCGGAAAGACCGGATCCACGGAAAATTGACGAAAACCGGACTCCGTTTCCTTGAGAAGTGCCAATTCCTCATTTGCTGCAACCGGTGTTGAGCAGCCAATCAGAGTGGCGCCGATAATTGCAAAAAACCGCTTGTTTTTCATCACCTTAATCCCTGCCGCTCCAAATTCCTGAGCCTTGGCCAAACACAATACTTGTCCCAAAACCGGACAAACGCACCGATTCAACAGGATCGTTTCAAGTTTCATGCCAAATGACCGAAAATCTGCGGCCGGTCACGCCAAGGCTGGAAATCGGCAATGGATGATCGGGCAGGCATTCGGTATGCTGCAGTCAATAGAAAAGGAGCGGGTTTATGGAATTGAAGGGCAAGGTTGCGGTGGTTACAGGTGGTGCCAGTGGAATAGGCAAAGCCATTGCAGAACGTTTTGCAGCTGAAGGGGCCCGGATCGCCATCGCCGACCTTGAACTGGCAGAGGCACAAAAAGTAGCCGACCCAATCAACGGAATTGCAGTTCAATGCGATGTCACTTCCGAAGAACAAATCCGAAATCTTGTCCTGGAGACCGAAAACCGGCTCGGTGCCATTGACCTTTTCTGCTCAAACGCAGGTGTTGCATTTGGAGAAGATTCCCACTCCGCCTCAGCCGGTAACCAAGTGTGGCAGACCTGCTGGGACATTCACGTCATGTCCCACGTTTATGCTGCAAGAGCGGTCTTGCCTTCCATGATAAAGAGAGGCGAAGGATATCTGGTAAACATGGCATCCGCCGCAGGACTATTGAGCCAAATCGGGGATGCCGCCTATTCGACAACCAAACATGCCGCCGTCGGATTTGCAGAAAGCCTTTCGATCACCCATGCTGATGACGGGATCAGGGTGTCGGTGATTTGCCCGCAATATGTGGCAACACCACTATTGGGATACGATGAAGGTGCCGAGCCAATTCTCAATCCAGGAACTTTGAGTCCGGAACAGGTTGCAGGATCTGTGTTCGATGGCGTGCGTGATGAACGTTTTTTAATTCTGCCTCACCCTGAAGTTCACACCTTCATGCAACACAAAGCCTCAGACACGGATCGATGGCTCTGCGGGATGCGGCGCCTGCGCAGGGATATCATCGAAAAAGTTGGCGGAACCGACCTTAAATCAATGCACAAACTGTTTCGATGACTTCTGCACAAAAACTGCAAACCTATAACTGAATTCTGCTGAATTCCGACATTCTTGATGCACTGAAGGCTGCAACTGTGCAGCCATGTCATACACCCTGCACAAACCTGAATTGGCGCCCGACCTACCCAAATCCCTTGTACGGGAGGGATGGTGGCTGGTCGACCCTGTCAGGCAATTTCCAACATCCCTGCCCTCGACGCTTGGGCTGGGCACCAGCTCGCTTTCGTTTTTGCAAAATCCAAACAAGCGAGATCTTCCCCATGACTGACGCAGCACGACCGGACACCCATTTATCCCTGCCTGCAAAACCCAATATCTACTTTATTCAATTCTCCATGCTTTCAGGTCTGGTCGCATTTGCTGATTTCCTGTTTTACGACAATCATACGGGCATAACCGTTCCGATATTTCTGGCACTTCTATGCGGTGCGGGAATTCTCTCGCTTCACTTGAAAAAGCGCCTTGGCGACTGGATTTTGGCAACGTCCATCCTGTTGATTGCCTTAATCCCCGCACTGGAAGTATTGAACCCACTTACCTTCGTTGTCGCGCTCACTGGTTCAATATTGTTTATCTTTGCAATCCACGGAATGGGGTTGAACAAAATCCTGAATGCTCCGCTGCTCGTTGTCCGGTTTCTTTTTTGCGCACCTTTTCGGCTGATTGTCGATCTTTGCGGGTTAAACCGTTTACGGAAACATGTTTCCCGAAACGGGGTAAAGAACAATCCCTTACGAAACTGGCTTCTGCCCATATTGATGGCCAGCGTGTTTTTGACGCTCTTTTCCTTTGCCAATCCACTTATTGGCGGCTGGCTTGCGAAGTTGGATTTGTTCTGGCTTCTTGAACAGATCAACATTGGCCGTGCCCTGTTCTGGTCAGGTGTTGCCATTTTGAGTTGGCCATTCCTTCGCCCCGCCTTTTCGCGATTGAGAACCCGTTCCGCAAGGAATTCGCGAACCGGAAAGAAGGGACCAAAATCAACCGGTCATGCGAGGATAGCCGGCGAAATTGTGGTTTTCCGTTCCCTGGTCCTGTTCAACTTGCTGTTTGGCTTGCAAACGACACTTGACGCGACATACCTGTGGACCGGCGCTGAACTACCGGATGGCGTTACCTATTCAGAATACGTGCACAACGGCACCTACATTTTGTTGTGCACCACCTTGTTGGCGATTGCATTTATCCTGTTTGTAACAAGCAATACACGCGATTATCAGACATCCACCAAGATCAAGGTGATGCTGCTGCTGTGGACTGGACAAAATGTTCTCCTTGTAGTTTCCACCATGATGCGCATGCATCTTTACGTGGAAGCCTATGCCCTCACATACCTGCGCCTGTCTGCTCTGATCTGGATGCTCATTGTGATGGTTGGCCTGGCATTGATCGTTGTCCGTCTCAAGATGCAATATTCCAATGAGTGGCTTGTAAAATCCAATCTCATTTCGCTTGCTGGAATTCTTTACGTAACCAGTCTGTTAAACCTCCCCTACCTGATCGCGGATTACAATGTCCGGGTCTCTGAGCAGAACCAGCAAAAACAACTCGATATAGCTTACCTTTCTGAGCTGGGGGAATATGCACTCCCGGTAATCGACAGGGCATTGAAAAACCCCGAATGGCGGACCTTTTACTATCATCCGCGCGGTCATAAAATGAACTTACGGGATCGGCGTGACACCCTTGAATATGTCGCAAACTGGCGTCATTCAGACTGGCGTCAATGGAGCTTTCGCCATTACCGGTTGAAAAGCTATCTGCAAAGTCTGGAAACCAGGACTGTGACAGATATTCCAGGTGAGTTATAAAGATGCGAATCCGGGGAAATTCAATGCCTCATATTTTGGTTGTAGATGATGATCCGCATATTCTCGATGTGATCCGATTTGCACTCGAAAAGTCTGGCCACACCTATTCCGTTGCCAATAACGGACAGGAGGCTTTGGAAAACTATGTTCCCGAACGCGATGATCTGATCATCCTCGATGTCGGGATGCCTGAAATTGATGGTCTTGAAGTGTGTCGCACCATTCGTAAAACAAGCGATGTACCGATCCTTTTTCTTTCTGCACGCGACGATGAAATCGACAGGATACTGGGTCTGGAAATTGGCGGAGATGATTATGTCACCAAGCCTTTTTCTCCCAGGGAATTGATGGCAAGAATCAGTGTCATTTTGAGGCGAACACAAGCTGCAAAGACGCCTGAAGACGAAGCAATACTCCTTTCAACCGGTAAACTCAGCCTTAATCCAGCTCACCGTTCTGCAGACTATGACGGGCAGCAACTGAAACTGACAGCGATCGAGTTCAATATCCTTCAGACCGTCCTGGCCCGCCCGAAAATGGCATTTACCCGCGAACAACTGCTGACTGCAGCATGGCCGGACAATATACATGTGTCTGACCGGACCATAGACAGTCATGTGAGAAACCTGAGGGCCAAATTGGCTGATACCGGTGGAAATGATGTAATTGAAACCGTACATGGCATCGGATTTAGACTCGGATCCTGCGAATGAAAGGTTACCCGCAAAAGTGGCGCCCGACGCTCAGCATGATCGTCGTCTCCATGCTGGTATTCATCTTGTGCCTGCCGCTTGGCGGAATATGGTTGTTCCGTTTCTATGACAATAAGCTGGTGCAGGAAACGGAGAGCGAATTGATTGCGCAAGGTGCTTTCGTCAAAGCAATATTTGCGCGCGAGCTAGGTAAAAAAGGGTTTGACGCCTCTAATCTGCGTGTTGAAGTGGCGAAACAAAAGGACAGCCAGTTTAATCTGATATTGCCGCAACTTGATTTGTCATCAGCGTATGTCCAACAACCAAGACCGGAAGCCGTTCCCGTTGAAATTCGCCCCCTACCGGTATTTGCAAATAGCGGCCAGGAAATCAAAACCGTTATACAGGAGGCTCAAAAGACAACGCTTGCGGGATTTCGTGTTCTCGATCCCAATGGCATCGTCATTACCGGAAAGGAAGAGACCGGCCTGTCCCTTGCACACATTCCGGAAGTAAAACAGGCATTGGCCGGGCAATATGCGAGTGCCATCCGGCAGCGGATATCCGATAGTCAGCCACCACCAATCTATTCGGTCAGCCGAGGTACCGGTATTCGAATATTCGTAGCCATGCCGATTGCCTATGATGGAAAGGTTGCAGGCGTCGCTTATCTTTCGCGAACGCCCTCACATTTTCTGCGGGAACTTTATGGTCAGCGCTGGAAGCTTGCAGCCGCGATATCCTTTCTGCTCGCGATAACGTTGATAATTGCATTCATTTTCATCCGCACAATCAAGGGGCCGATTGATGCGCTGAACGCACGAACCGAAAGGATCGCGAAAGGTGACCGAACTGCCCTGGCTCCTCTCGAGCGACATGGAACGAGAGAGATTGCGAGCCTGTCCGAAGGATTGCTTTTCATGTCTGAAAAACTCCAGGACCGTTCCGACTACATCAAGAATTTTGCAACGCATGTTTCACATGAACTGAAATCACCGCTTACATCGATCAAAGGTGCCGCTGAGCTTCTTGCTGATCTCGATTCCGGTATGACCGCGCAGGCAGAAGCAAAATTTCTGAAAAACATTTTGTCTGATACGGACCGCATGACAAAACTTCTGGATCGTTTGAGGGATTTGGCGGCGGCTGAAGGACTGGCAATTGAGGGCGAATGCCACCTTGAAGAGGTTTTGTTGCAGGTTCAGCCGCTTTTCCCGGAACTCATTTTCCAGACGGAAACCGGTGCAGATTTGGCAATGCCCATGCCGCTTGAAAGTGCTGTGGTTGTCTTTTCCAACATGGCGGACAATTCTTTGAATCACGGTGCTAATAAACTGGAAATAAACTGCCGTCAGATGAATACAGAAATCATTGTTCTATTGTTGGACAATGGGACCGGAATTACTGAGGCAAACCGGGAGAAGGTTTTTGATCTATTTTTCACTACACGCCGTGAAAGCGGAGGTACCGGAATGGGCCTTGGCATTGTTCAATCCATTTTGCAGACGCACGGTGGAAAACTGGAACTGCTCCCAAGCCCGACAGGTGCTCTTTTTGAGATTTCACTGCCGAAAAAATGAGCATACCAATTTCATACCAAAAACATACCAATTTGCACTTTTTGGTTGGCAACCGGCAGACTCCTTGTTAGTCTGAACTGCTTAAACATGGTGTTTTGAAATGAATATTCAGAGCAGTTCGCTTCAACCTCAACCTTCCATCATCACGCGGCCTGGAATCCGCACCCTTCCCGACGACCTCGAGCGATATGTCGTTGCTCCTGGCGGATCTGTCATTGTTGAAATCCAAGGCGGAGATGCGGTTACCGTCGTTGACACCGAAGGCTTGCAGCCTTGTGAATTGATAACTGCAGCAAGCAATGGCCGGATGGATGCCACTTTGCTGGACCGTAAACCGGATGGCGAAGCATCTGGTTTCCTCTCCATCCTCTCAGGAGGAGACGAAAGTGCCAAACGCGCGCATCAATCTCTCAAACGAAGAAATATCGATGTAGCCAGCGCAAAAGCCATTCGGCTTTTTGGAATGGATTCAAAGGCTGGTGACAAGGCTGAATTTAAAATCCAGGACAAGGGCTTCCTGATTGCCTGTGCCCCTGGGCAACCGATGGATGCGGAACTTCAAAATACAACCACTCCAATTGAGTTATTCATTAAAAGGACGAAGTTGCGAAAACCCGGTGATTATCCGCTGCCTGAACCTTTGGCAGACCCGGTTCTTGATTTCCGCATTCATTGTGCAACTGCAGAGAGTTTCACCGTTAAAAATGGCGAATACATCCAGATTCTTGATGTTGCCGGAAGGCAATGTTCAGATTTTCAGGCATTTTCCATGTCAAAGCTGGACAATGGAAATGAAAAAGCACTCGATGCAACAATAACCCGCAGTCTGCTTGGTCTCGCCAATCCAATTCCCGGTCTTCCTTCCAAGGCTTTTGACCTTGACATGGAGCCATTGGTTGAGATGATCCAGGATACCTGCGGGCGTCATGATGTGTTCATGACCGCCTGTAACTCCCGTTATTATGATGACATGGGGTATCCAGGTCATGTCAATTGCACAGACAATTTCAACATTGCACTTGAAGAGTTCGAAATTGGCAAGCGCAGGGGATGGGAAGCGCTTAATTATTTCTACAATACCAATGTGGATGACCAGAACCAGATCTACTTTGACGAACCCTGGTCCCGCCCGGGTGACTACGTGTTAATGCGGGCGCTGACCGACCTCGTCTGTGTCGCCTCTGCGTGTCCCTGCGATATTGACGCAGCCAACGGGTGGAACCCAACTGACATACATGTCCGCACATACAAGGCGGATGAAGATTTCAAACGAGCAACGGCATTCAGAATGACACCAGATGCAACTCCGGAACTGACCAAACCTACAGCATTTCACGACCACTTCAGCAAACTGACTCGTGATTTTACGGAATATAACGGCTACTGGCTTCCCAACCGGTTCAACAACGAAGGACCGACGGAGGAGTACTGGGCTGCGCGGGAAAAGGTCGTGGTGATGGATTTGTCACCGCTTCGCAAATATGAAGTTACGGGGCCGGACGCAGAAGCCTTGATACAATACTGTGTGACGCGGAATATTCGCAAGCTTTCGCCAGGACAGGTCGTATATACGGCAATGTGCTATGAGCACGGAGGCATGATTGATGATGGTACGGTTTTCCGTCTTGATCAGGACAATTTCCGGTGGGTCGGTGGCAATGATCTTTCCGGGCTCTGGTTAAGGGAACAGGCCGAAAAGCTCGGTCTCAAAGCCTGGGTGCGCAATTCGACCGACCAGTTGCACAATATTGCTGTTCAGGGACCAAACAGCCGGGATCTGTTGAAAGACGTTATCTGGACTCCTCCAAATCGACCCATGCTTGAAGAGCTGGAATGGTTCCGATTTACTCCGGCACGCATCAAGGGATTTGATGGAGCGCCTGTGGTTGTTTCACGGACTGGATATTCAGGAGAATTGGGTTATGAAGTGTTCTGCCACCCAAAAGATGCCAGCGAGGTTTTTGAAGCTGTTTGGGAGCACGGGCAAAAACACGGCATCAAACCGCTTGGTCTTGAAGCGTTAGACTGGTTGCGGGTCGAGGCCGGCTTGATTTTTGCGGGTTATGAATTCGATGACACAACCGACCCGTTCGAGGCAGGCATCGGATTTACGGTTCCACTAAAATCCAAGGATGACGATTTTGTCGGTCGGGAAGCATTGATCGAGCGCAAGACACACCCACAAAAGAAACTGGTGGGACTGGAAATTCATTCACAAGAAATAGTTGGGAATGGTGATTGCATCCATGTCGGACGTCCTCAGGTCGGTGAAGTGACCAGTGGAATGCGCTCACCTGTCTTGAAGAAAAATATCGCACTTGCCCGCATTGATATCATCCATGCCAAACCGGGTACGGAAGTTGAAATCGGCAAACTCGATGGCCATCAGAAACGCTTGCCTGCTACAGTCGTCACCTTCCCTCACTATGACCCAAAAAAGGAACGGCCAAGAAGCTAAGTACTGGAACTTTCATTGCTATCGGTTGGACCCCCGAAAATGAGCAGATACACCTTTGATTGACTGGAAATCACAGATTTATGAAATCCTGAAAGACCATGATGTAAAACACATGGTCTATGTTCCGGACGCAGGTCATTCGACTGCAATCAAGAAATTCGAGGAGGATAAAGAGGTAACCTCCGTAATATTGACGACCGAAGAGGAAGGCATTCCTTACCTTGCCGGGGCAAGCCTCGGTGGTGATAGAGGCGTCCTGCTCATGCAGTCAAGTGGTGTTGGAAACTGCATCAATATGTTGTCCCTTCAAAACAACGCCCGTTTTCCACTTTTGATGATTATAACCATGCGGGGCGAATGGGCAGAGTTCAACCAATGGCAAAATCCGATGGGTCAGGCGGCTGAAGCAGCACTTAACCTGATGGGAGTACTCACTTGGCGGGCTGAAAAACCGGAAGATGTGGAAAGCCTGGTTCATGGAGCCGCAACCATGGCATTTGAAGGTGATCAGGCATGTGCCGTTTTGCTGAGCCAACAGCTAATTGGCAAAAAGGAATGGAGCAAATAGGATTTCCAAATCAAAATTAAATCGCAGGGAAGTGGTTGCTGAACTTCTGAAAGACAGGGGTGGATTGCTGGTTGTTTCTGGATTGGGCTCTCCAACCTATGATGTGATGGCAGCCGGAGACAATGATCGCAATTACTACCTGTGGGGCGCCATGGGAGGTGCGGCAATGGTCGGTTTCGGATTGGCAATGGCGCAGCCTGACGAAGACGTACTCGTGGTAACAGGGGATGGAGAAATGCTGATGGCGATGGGTGCCTTCGCATCCATTTCCGTCAAGGCACCGAAAAACCTTACAATTGTTGTTCTCGACAACGGGCATTACGGTGAAACCGGCATGCAAAGGAGCCATGCCGGACATGGAATCCGGTTGGATAAAGTTGCGACCAGCGTCAATTTCGATTGGGCTGGCTTTATCACCGACATGGACGACGTCCATGATCTACGGAATCGGATTCATTCCAGAAATTCTCTAAACTTTGCGGTAATCGAAATTGATTGTGGCGAAGAAGAACGCGTACTTCCGTCACGTGACGGTGTTTATATCAAGAACCGGGTAAAAATGGCTTTGGGCCAAAAATTGCACTGACTTTTGTTTTCCGGATTCAGATAAGTTTCGTGAACGGGTTATTTGGAACCACCACCGCCGCCACCGCCGCCACCGCCGCCTGGACCACCAGCACCACCACCTGGGCCACCAGCACCGCCACCTGGGCCACCAGCACCACCACCTGGGCCACCTGCACCGCCACCTGGACCACCAGCACCGCCACCTGGACCACCAGCACCACCGCCTGGACCACCAGCACCACCGCCTGGGCCACCAGCACCACCGCCTGGGCCACCAGCACCACCGCCTGGGCCACCTGCACCACCTCCTGAGCCACCTGCACCTGCGCCGCCAACACCACTGCCTGAACCGCCGCCTCTTCCGCTGCCGGTGCCTCCGCCTACTCCTCTACCAGAATTACCAGCGACATCACCGCGACCGGACACTCCATTACCAAAACCCCTGCCATTTGGATCTTCCCCGGCATTGCCACGAGGAGCATTATTTCCGGGGTTTCCGCGATTGCGGGCAGGTGGAGCGGGTGGTGGATTTGGATTGACAACAGGCGGGGCGGGAGGCTCGGTCGGATTGATAGTTGGCGGAACCGGGGCAAACAACGAAGCATTCCTGATCGTTTTGTTGTTCTTTGAATTCGAACTCCCTTTCAGGCAGGAGCGTACCCGCTGACGAAATTCTCGCCGCAACCTCTTTTGATTGATAGCAAGCGGAAATACCCTTCCCACTACTGCCCGCGTGAAACCAGCTTCCTTGAGAGTGCGCGGCTTGGAAACGCTGTTTGTTCTTGCAGCGATTATCTGGCAGCGTTTGTCTAAAATTTGGCATTGGCCTCTCAAATTACAGAACCTGACCTTGCCTTTAAACAATAGAATGTATGCACGCCCTCCAACTATACTGAAATCAAACGCGGTCCCCCTGATTCCTAAAGTGCCTATTGGTGTGTTTATGTTGTAGGACTTTCCTTTTCCCCGACCACTAACAAAACGAAATACCCCGCTTTTTGCATTTATTGTCAACTGCTCAATTGTTGACCGGTTTGGATCATAGACAAGTTTGTTAAGAACCATTGTCGAATTGGGTCCGACAACCATCTTCGTACCATCAAGGAATT
The DNA here is from genome assembly GCA_051009575.1 of Rhizobiaceae bacterium. Lineage (GTDB taxonomy): Bacteria > Pseudomonadota > Alphaproteobacteria > Rhizobiales > Rhizobiaceae > JAALLB01. The sequence goes on along the minus strand of JBPCWL010000045.1, from coordinate 8,803 downwards.
TGAACTGCCCCAAGCCACTGGCATTTGCAGTCAAACGTTCATTAGCGAAAATAGGGGCTGACGTTTTTATGGATCTGGTACTGCCGCCGACTTTGCCGGAAACATTTTTGTCGATTGATACCGCTTTACCAATGGTCGTCGCGACCGCAAGGCCCGGCAAACCAATTACAGAAAATCCAGCTAATGCGATTGCAACAGCAAAGATAACCCGGAAGTCCATCTAAACCCCCAAAATCTCTAAAGCTTTGCTTTAACGCCCCCGCTTTGCTCTAGCACCTCGTACCAAAACTCCTACCGCAAGTCCCATTAAACAATATTTTGATCCATTTTGGAAGTCCAGGCGAAATCGCCCGCAAAACGGCAGGCTCAATCCGCCCCGGAATTTTGCTGTAATGTTTCCATATAGGCTATCATGGCACGAAGCTGATCAATTGATGTTTCAAAAACCGGCATATCGGGATGACCTGATTCAATCCCCTCCGCAAAAGCCTCCTCCAATGCTTCTACCGGATAAAAAATGGAAATGTCCCGGAAGGCAATCGCCTGCGGATGCGAACTTTCATCATCCAAGCCGACAGCATGACATTGAGAACAGTTTTTCTCTATTAACCGCCTTCCCTGTTCAACGGGCTGAACCCACTTGATCCATTTTAGAATGTCCCGTACTTGATCCGCAGTGATTTCAAACTGGGGCATTTTTCGGTGTTTACCCCAATCTTCATTCATGAGTTCCCAACCAATCAGTGTGATTGAACGAATTGAAGAAAGCTTCCTGAATGGAATTGCGCCCGAATTCGGGCTTTCGCCGGTTAAACCAATGGCATGGCATTTTGCGCAATTTTCGTTTGCCAGCCCCTCACCATGTAAGAGTTCACTCAACTCTGCCTGTGTCTGCGCCAGAACAGCATTCGGCATCAATAAGACAAACATGCACATGAATAGAAACTTTATCATGGATTTTCCTCTTTCCTTTTGGGCATTTCAGTTCACCAATTCTTTGGTCGTATTCATGAGAAAACTGGCTGCAAAGGCATTGAGGTCATCCCAATCCGTCAACTCGTGATCCTGACTCGTATCGATCGGCCCTCCTTCAGCATTTGCTATTCGCCGAATAATCCAGCGCTTGAAAAAATCATACTCAACATATTTGAGTGCACCAGCTGCATTGTAAGTCTGGCCCGGGGTCCAACCGGTCTTGTCGATGAGCATTTGCGGATAGCCCTCGGCTTCTTTTCTTTCGACTTCATGATTACTTGCAATGGAAAGCGAAACCGTGACAAGCCCTGTCGGAATATCCTGTAAGGCAGATTTCCTGTTCTGGATGAAACTCACAAAATCTGACGGATATTGTCCAATGTGAATGGGTGCGCATAGAATAGCTGCATCGAATTTGCCGGGATCACAATACCCCTGGTCAGAAGGTTCGGTAACGAACACCTCATTACCTTTCTGCTCCAGGCCATCTGCCAACAACTTGGCAATTTTAGCCGTGTGTCCTTCCACTGTGGAATACAAGACCATGATTTTCATCGTCTTTCACCTCAATCGTTGTCTGTAATCGCAATAATTTTAGAGAACTCGAGATCAGGTACCATGATCTGAATCAAATTGCAGGACAGGAAAGACCGGTTTCGTCGACCCCGAATTTCTGATAATTTCAATAAGTATGGTTTGATTTCTGAATGTATTTGTTGTGCTGCAGCTTTTTGAAGCTGAATTTTATATTTTGATTTTGTGCATTGCGAGGACGCAGACTTGTGGCCGATCCAGTAAACAATCCGCCAGTTACGAAAAAAGACCCGGGCTTTTTGTCCGGCATCAGCAAAATTTCCGATTGGGCAGTCAGGTATGGGGTAAGCGGTTATGACCGCGAGACCCGACGCCGGTTGTCGATTTGTAATATTGCCGGATACCTCTCAGCGGCATCTTCATTGTCCTTTGTCATCAACTTCCTGATGTATGATTTCATGGCAATGAAGTGGCTCATTCTGGGTAATTTGCTTTCCGCCTTCCTGACAATCACAGCGCCCTTCTGGCACCGGTTTAATTCCCTGGCCAGCCCAATCGTACTGGCAACCACTGTCGCTATTACCCTATTCTTTTTTATCTCGGAACTGGGTCGGGATTCAGGAATTCAACTAAATTATATCGGGTCCGTTGCCATTGCCTTTGCGATTTTTGGCCTTGGGCACCTGCGTTGGGTTCTGTTTGTAACTTTCGTTTGCATCATCGGACACCTTTCAAGCTATTTCCTGTTTGAAACAGGCCGGGTTCAGTATGCAGTCGACGAAGCTTTCCTGAACCAGATTTACATATTGTCTGCCGTATCCATCATGATCGTACTGGCACTCATCGTCTGGTACGCCTATTCGCTTGCGGCGGATGCGGAGGCCCGTTCCGAAGCACTGCTGCTAAACGTGTTACCGGTTTCAATTGCAGAACGCCTCCGGAGAGAACCAGACCTTATCATCGCAGACAAGTTCGATGAGGCATCGGTTATGTTTGCGGACATTATCGGCTTTACCAATATGACACGGGCTATGTCAGCAGAAGCTTTGGTTAACATGCTCAACACCATCTTCTCTGAATTTGACCAAGCGGCAGACACAGAAGAAGTTGAGAAAATCAAGACAATTGGTGATGCTTACATGGCAGTCTGCGGCGTGCCGGAACCCAATGATGATCATGCCCAAAAAGTCATGAAATTTGCCCTTCACATACAAAAGAATCTGAAGGAAATTTCGGCATCCCAGGGCATCCAATTGCAAATGCGCATTGGAATCGCAACCGGGCCTATTACAGCCGGAGTCATAGGAAAATCCCGCTTTGCCTATGATGTCTGGTCCAACACTGTGAATCTTGCATCGCGTCTGGAGGCAAATGGGGAACCGGGAATCATACGTGTCTGCCACGCGAGTTATCTCGCACTCCGTGATCAATACGAATTTGAAAAATGGCCTGTGGAGACGCTCAAGGGTATCGGCCGTACCCGGAGTTGGCTTTTGGTTCAGTAAACTCCGGTTGTATTCCAAACAATAGAAGCTCTCTGATTTGTATCAAACCTGAAATTTGTGCTATTCTCGTCCATCTTGGGAGAAAACAATGTGCCAGATTTTTGCCGGGCAAGCGCCCGAACGGTATGAAGGAGAAACCCGTTCAGTGCGATTGGGAGGTCATGTTACAAGCGTCAGACTTGAACAGGCCTATTGGGAAATCCTTGAGGAAGTATCCCGGTCCCAGGGAATGACACTTGCTAAGTTCATTACAACTTTGCATGACGAAGTGCTGGAACTGCGGGGGGATGTTCAAAACTTTACATCACTGCTGCGCTGCGCATGTCTTACTTATGTTGAAGAGGTCAAAGGCAATTCGGCAACTGAAATTGCTCTTAAAGATGAGGCGATGACCGCTGGTTCCCTGGCCTGAAGCAAGCCATCTGTCGTAAAATTTCAAGTCATGCATATTAATGCCATTGTAGTAGACACCTACTACCTTCTGTGAAAATCCGCTGCTTATACTTCTTGGGTAATCACCAAGGAGGTGTGAGTTGGCAAAATCGGTTCACACAATGATCCGCGTTCTGGAAGAAGAACGCTCAGTAAACTTTTATAAAGCAGCTTTCGCGCTGGAAGTCGCTGACCGTCTGGATTTTGATAGTTTCACCCTCGTTTACATGCGCAATCCAGAAGCAGATTTTGAAGTCGAACTGACGATTAACAAGGACCGGGAAGATGCATATGACCTCGGTGATGGTTATGGTCATCTTGCTTTTGTTGTGGACGATCTTGAAAGCGAACACGCCCGCTTCGAAGCTGCTGGTTTCGAACCGCGCAAGATCGTTGAATTCGAGCGTGACGGCTCATTGTTAGCCAAGTTTTTTTTCGTGAAGGACCCGGACGGATACGAAATCGAGGTCATGCAGCGGCATGGCCGATACCGGTAAATTGTAGATAACTAAAAGCGTTAGGAGGAAATAATGAACAAGGACTTGTCTCGCCGCAACCTGACACGGCGGCAACTACTAGCAGGAAGCGCATCGATTGGTGCTGCCTTCGTCATCGGAGCGGGCTTTGTAGCCAACCCTACAGCAAGTTGGGCTCTTGAAGTCCAGCACCTAAAACCGGAAACAATGGCGACGCTTATTCAATTGGCAAGGGACATATACCCACATGACCATGTCGGTGACGAATTTTATGCGGCAGCAGTCAAAGGCTACGACACAGCAGAAAACATGGAGATGGTTGAGACCGGGATTGCAGATCTCAACGCAGCTGCGGCCAGCATGGGGCAGCCAAGTTATTTGGGCACTGGATGGGAACGCGATCGCGTAGATATTTTAAGAAGCCTTGAAGATACTCCATTTTTCCAAACCGTAAGAGGAGGGCTCGTAACCGGCCTCTACAACCAAAAAGCAGTTTGGCCACTTTTTGGATATGAAGGTGAGAGCTATTCCAAAGGTGGCTACATCGATCGCGGTTTTGACGACATCAACTGGCTTTAAGGGAGGAAGAGGAACATGGCTGCACCATATGACAAGAATGACGACAGTGTTGTCGTCGTAATCGGTACAGGAGCCGGAGGCGGTGTGCTCGCGAATGAACTGGCCCAGAAAGGCATCAGTGTTGTCTCTCTGGAGGCTGGCGGACGATACCTTCCGGATGATTACGTCAATGATGAATGGGAAAGTTTCGGTCAGCTTGCTTGGGTCGATCCCAGATCAACATCAGGTGACTGGCGGGTTGCCAAGGATTTTTCAGGACTTCCTGCGTGGATCGTGAAAGCAGTTGGCGGAACAACAACGCATTGGGCTGGGGCATCCCTGAGGTTTCAGGAACACGAATGGAAGGCACTGACAACGTATGGCAACGTTCAGGGAGCGAACTTGCTTGACTGGCCGATTGATGCAGCGGAGATGGACCCCTATTACACTAAAGCCGAGAACAAATTGGGTGTTACCCGTACCGGAGGCAGGCAAGGACTTCCCGGATGTAACAACTACAAAGTGTTTGAAGCAGGCGCGAAGAAGCTCGGTTACAAGGGTGTCCACACCGGTCGAATGGCTATCAATAGTCAGGAATATGATGGTCGGCTTGCCTGTCAACAAACGGGATTTTGTTTTCAAGGTTGTAAATGGGGAGCGAAGTGGTCGTCTGCGTATACAGATATTCCGCGCGGTGAAGCTACAGGTAATCTGGAAGTTCGTGAACGCGCCCATGTTGCCCGGATTCTTCACAATTCCGAGGGAAAAGCGACCGGAGTTGAGTATTTTGATGCAGATGGAAACCTGCAAATGCAAAAAGCCCGAGTAGTTTGCGTTGCCGGTAATTCTTTCGAGAGCCCAAGACTCTTGTTGAATTCAGCTTCAAACATGTTTCCCGATGGCCTAGCTAATTCCTCCGGACAGGTTGGCCGCAACTATATGCGTCACATGACCGGTTCAGTCTACGCTGTCTTCGACAAACCGGTGAAGATGTGGCGCGGAACAACAATGGCCGGCATTATAACGGATGAATCTCGCCACGATCCGGAACGCGGATTTGTTGGTGGTTATGAAATGGAAACCCTTGCACTAGGAATTCCATTCATGGCCGCATTCCTGGACCCCGGAGCATGGGGGCGTGAGTTCACAACTGCCCTTGATGCATATGAAAACATGGCAGGCATGTGGCTTGTCGGTGAAGACATGCCTCAGGAAACAAATCGCGTCACGCTCAACAATGAGGTCAAGGACCAATACGGTCTCCCCGTAGTTAACGTCCATTTCGATGATCATCCCAATGATATTGCGATGCGAAATCATGCCTACAAACAGGGTACTGCTGTTTATGACGCAGTTGGAGCGACCCGGACATTTCCCACCCCGCCCTATCCATCAACCCACAATCTCGGCACCAACCGTATGTCGGAAAATCCAAATGATGGCGTAGTCAATAAATGGGGGCGGACGCACGATATCTCAAATTTGTACATTTCAGATGGCAGTCAGTTTACAACCGGCGCGTCGGAAAACCCGACACTAACCATCGTTGCATTGGCTATAAGACAAGCAGATCATCTTGCCAGCGAAATGTCTGCAGGAAATCTTTAGGTTACAATAGATAACTCCGGGTGGGATAGCGTGTCCTGCCCGGAATGAATTTTCTGAAGTCGAAAAAATCTATCGGTCCAATTCGGGGCCGCGCCAAGCGCCAATTCCCGCATTTTGAAAAGTCGCACGCCTCATTTCCCGGCGATGACCGTGATAGTCATTGATGGCATAATGCTGTGTGGAATAATTGTCCCAAACCACCACCATTCCAGAGCTCCAACGAAGTCGCAAGCAATGCTCGGGTAAAACACAGTGGGCAAAAAGCTGCTGAAGAATAGGAGCACTGTCCGCTTCGCTCATGCCGTCCAACCTGAGGGTATAAGTCGGATTTATGTATAACCCTTTGCGGCCCGTAGTTGGGTGGGTCAAAACTACTGGATGCATGCGTTCCCGGTCTGCATCAGGATCTCCGCGCTTTGTAGAACCCTTCATCGCCTGCTCTTCAACCGGTGGTGCCCATTTTATCCCGTATGGCTTCCCGACATGCGCGGCAGTACGACCATCGAGCAAGGATTTCATAGGTTCAGAAAGGCTGTCCCATGCTGCCTGCTGGCTGCAAAACATGGTATCGCCGCCAAAAGGCGGAATGTCTATCCCAACAAGAACTGAACCGCCGGGGGGATGGTCAAGAAAACTCAAATCAGTATGCCAGCCGCCGCCGAATACCCCTGTACGTTCATCTGCCTCCTTGAGGATTGTTGTCATCTCCGGATGCTCTTCCGGCCCCGGAGCGTAGGGGTTGACCGCGGGTTCACCGAACACACGAACCAGTTTCCGGTGCTTATTCGCATTGATTGGCTGGTCACGCATCACGATGACCAAATGTTCGTTCAGTGCTTTCCTTAATTCCCCAGCCAACACGTCAGATATTTCAGTTGTAAGGTCAATTCCGGTTATTTCGGCACCAAAAAATCCGGTTATGGGTTGAATGTTCATGGTTCACCCGCCGCTTTTTACTTGGGCCTTGAAGTTTTCGTAAAGTTGCCGGGAACAGGTTTCGAATTCCGCCATCGCCGCATCCGCCTCGGATTTCAATTTTTCAAGAGCGCCGGTACCAAGGCTCTGTTCAAGCGCTTTCGCATAGGCAGGAACCAAACCCCAGTTTGAAACCGTGTCATGTTCACATTCAACATGGTATTGCGCTGACCACGCGTTATTTCCAACCCGCATGGCCTGAATCCGGCAATCCTTGGACGAGGCAAGACAGGTCGTATTTTCGGGCATTTGCGCGACCTCTACCGAATGCCATTGCAAACATTTTTGGACTTGTGGAAGGGTGCCAAATACCGGATCGGTCCTACCCTCTTCAGTCAGTTCAATTTCAAGGATTCCTATTTCAGGCGGTCGGGCTGGTCCGCAAGTCCCACCAAGTGCATCTGCAAGAAGTTGATGTCCCAGACAAAGCCCAAGATAAGGCTTCTTCATGTCTTGCACCCATGTGCGGATCGCGCGTTTTTCAGCAATCAACCAAGGGTGTTCAACGACATCCCATACATCCATTGGTCCGCCCATGACCCAAAGCGCATCATAATTTTCAAGATCCGGCACTGGTTCACCCGTATCAAGCTCGACAGCATCCCACTCAAGTCCATCTTCCCGTAGATAATTCCGCAAAGATCCCGGATGTTCACATTCGATATGCTGAAATACGAGGAGTTTCATGTCTGCCTGCTAGTTGTTGTTCAAACCTGCATGCAGTTTATCTGCTTCGTTCCCCTTGTCACGCCTGATTTTTTGGTGCGCAATATCCTTGGAAATTTCCCGGAACAGTTTCTCCCTGAATGCTCTTCCGAAATCCCTGAAATTCTTCGCAGCAATCACGAAAGATCCTGGCCCTGAAATCACATTTTGACGGTAATATTCATCCAGATCCGGGAAATCCCGAGTCAGAATCGGCAGTCCGTTGATGACAACATTTTCTGCATTGGCCAGAATCTTGGCATCCGGCATCATTACTGATTTCGAAAACCAGAATTCAGTTTCAACACCGTCTCCGGATACGTCAATTACCCGCCTGAGCCCTTTGTAACGATTATTATTTAACAATCGCAATCCCTCTTCGACACCAGACCCAATGCCAGTACCCCCGCCGCCAAAACCAATTGTCTTGTCTTCATTCAACTGGAAAGTTCGGACGAGTCTGGCAAAGGAGTTAGCTGATTGCGGGCTATCGAGAACAAACCATCCGCTGTTTACCTTCGGAAAGGCTGCATCTGACCAGAGCATCACCACAACAGCGATTTTTCCGATAGGACCAGAGACGATCGCCGCCTGGATGGCGGGATCACGAAATGCGGCGGCGGTACCTTCAAGCTGAAGTATAAATTCGTTCTCGCTGATAGAGCCGGATGCATCCATCGCAAGAACAAGCTCCAGATCTACCTCTTCTGCCTTAGCTATATCGGCAACAAGAATTGAAACAAGGACTGCGATGGCAGCCAATACACTCTTCATGGCGTAATCCGCTGTTTGTTATACATTGAATTTAAGATTCAAGGTGAATCTGTCAATTCAGCAGTTTGTGTACTGACGGATCAATCAAATTGATATTATCCGATTTTCAAGGTGTACTGTAGCCAGACCGAAATTGGACCCAACTTCAGTCCCACTTGTCATGGAATGATTGCGAGAAATAGTCCTCGGATTTCACTGGTTGCATGAACCCAAATCTCCAGAATTTCTTCTTGCGGCTCTTTTTTTCAGTAACGTTACGTT
>JBPCWL010000044.1:0-7259 GCA_051009575.1 Rhizobiaceae bacterium | reverse complement strand
CACGCCATCGACGGGATCAAATCCTCTTTCCCGGGCCATTTCATCCATGTCAGAGAATTCACCCTGTTTCAGGATCAGGCGGCCCCCGTATCTGCTCACGATCTGTACACCATCACGAATAGCGTTGGGGTCACGGTCAATAGCTAAAACAGAAGAACCCTTGTCCAGAATGGCAATCGAATATCCCCCGGCGCCGAACGTGCCATCAATAAATTTCTTGCCTTCCGCTGGGGACAAACAGGCAAGGACCTCGTTGAGCATAACCGGCACATGACGGACGGGTCCGCCAGCAATATTCCCGCAAATATTGCCGTCTGTCACGCCGATTGCCCTCCTTGCCTGTTCGTGCCGTCCCCACGGCCCCCGGATTTTGCACGGCGCATTGCCGCCACTTGCTTCCTTGCCTCCTCGCGATAGGCAAGAAACCGGCCCGGTTCCCAAATCTGAAAAAAATGCCCTCGCCCCACAAATGCAGCGCGATCCGTAATTCCGGTTTGTTCGCGAAGCGTGTCAGTGAGCGATATTCGCCCTTCCCCGTCAATTTTCAATTCACTTGAATCTCCATGCAATACGAATGAATAAAGTTCGTATTCCTCGGAAAACGGATCCAACGATGCCAGATGTTGCTCACCGCGCTCAATCAGCTCGATGCCGCCGGCATCGACAGATGGCTGATCAACCGACATCAAGGTGTAAAGTTTGGAAGTTGCTCCCAGCTTCGGACGAAAGGAAGCAGGAATCGAGACCCGCCCCTTCTTGTCTACCTTGTTGATCGTGTTCGACAAGAACCGATCCATGACCACCTTCCCAAAAAACTTACCTCTGGCTGAATAGAATCAACCCGCGGCACCCCAAAACTACGCGAAAACTTGTCATGGGATATCATGGGAAAAATTGGGCGTCAATGGAAACAAATGGCAGAAATTTGGGATTTTCCTCTCAAGGTTAACTCCGGAAACTGGCTTGCGATTGAATGAACCGGAATAATCTGGTTCCCTGAATCAGCTTCACATGCAGTTTTGATCACCTTTGCAACTGTGTTGTTGTATTCAGAATTTTCTAGGCGGTTTTGGTTTTCGCATCTGCCTTCTCAATCCAGTGTTCCAGCTTTTCTATAAATTTCTCCGCAGATACTGGTTTCGTCATGTAGTCATCCATTCCTGCATCGAGGCATTTTTCCATATCGCCCTTGATTGCGTGAGCGGTTACGCCGATGATTGGGATATGTTTACCGGTTTCCTTTTCCAGCTCCCGGATTTCAGTAGATGCCTGATGACCGTTAAGAACCGGCATGGATACATCCATGCAGATAATCTTGGGGTTGTGTCGTTTGTAAGCTTCAATTGCTGACAATCCGTCTTCCACCATCTCGTAAGTGTAACCGGTTGATTGGAGAATTTGCTTGAATACAATCTGGTTGACTTCGTTATCCTCGGCAATCAGAACATCGATATCCTCAGAAATTTGTGCACCGTAGTTTTTCTCGCGGGGCGGCTCTTCATCCGAAATATCTGGCTCAGCCTCGGATCCTTCATCTTCACGTAATGCGGAAGTAAACTGATCTACAATATCCACATTTACTGATTTCTGGCCGAGAAAAGCTTCACTATCAGGTTGTTGTGTAGCATCCAGCCCACCTTCTGCAGCTACAAGTTTTGCGGCGCGAGATTCCTGCACAACGGTGATGATCGCCTCAAGCAACAACGAAGACCTCGCCGGCTTAACTAGGTGCGCTTCCACCCCAAGGGACATGAAGGTCCTGCCATCCTCTTGCTGGTCAACAGACGTAAGCATCACGATTGGTATGTGAGCAAATTCCTGTATGTTACGAATGGCAAGAGCCAGTTCTCCTCCATTCATTTCCGGCATATGATAATCCAGCACCAGACAGTCGATATCAATTTCTTGAGCCGTTGCCACCTTAAGAAAATCGAGCGCCTGAGAACCGGATTCAACGGCCGCGCAATCGAATTTCCACTTTACCATATTCTCCAGCAAGATTGAACGATTGACGGAGTTATCATCAACAATCAGAATTCGCGAACCGCTAACGTCTATCGGAATCTTTTTTCTTTTCTTGACCTGTTTTTGAATTGGAAGCTTTATTTCGAACCAGAATGTAGAGCCCAGTCCCATTTCAGAAGAAACGCCGATTTTACCGCCCATTAGTTCTACAAGCGAAGATGCGATCGCCAGACCGAGTCCGGTTCCTTCATGCTTGCGGGTTGCACTTTCATCAACCTGTGAAAATTTCTTAAAGACATTGGCCAGCTCTTCATCGGGAATGCCAACACCAGTGTCCTCGATTTCAATTTTGAGAATTGCAATGTCTTCATCCAACCTGCAATTTACATCTATGAAAACGTGGCCCTTTTCCGTGAACTTCACGGCGTTTCCTACCAAATTTGTGATAATTTGCCGGACTCGACCAATGTCGCCGATCAACCGGTCCGGAACATTGGGACCAATGCGTACAATCAGTTCAATATCTTTTTCTGCAACTTTGGTGGAGACAAGTGTTGCAACATCCTCTACCGCCTCAGCCAGGTTAAACGGTGCATTGCTGAATTCCAATTGACCCGCATCAATCTTCGAAAAATCCAGAATATCATTGATGATAGTCAGCAGTGCATTGCCTGATTTCAAGATAATATCTGCAAAAGATTTCTGTTTTTGATCAAGATCCGTTTTCATCAGCAATTCTGCCATACCCATGACGCCATTCATTGGTGTACGGATTTCATGAGACATGTTTGCCAGAAATTCCGACTTCGCCCGGTCAGCCCGTTCTGCCCGGTTTGTTGCGCTTGAAAGTGCAGTCATCGAACCACTGACAATACGTTCCATCGGACGGAATATTCCCATCACTATGATCGCAATCACCACAAGGGAGATGGCCGCAAATATTCTTGATATATAGGTAGAGAGCAAAATCAGATTCTTGGATTTTTCAACTGACATCGCTATGTTGACATTAATGTGGGACGTTGCAGATTTCTCAAAAAAGTCGAGCAGACCCGCCGCGCGCCATGGAAAATCCTTTGGTTCGCTTTCAACGACGAACTGAAGTTCATCAACCAGCAATTCGAGCGAAGTGACAGCTGCATTGTGGCGCTTTGTTCTGAGATCCACCCGGGAATAGTTGTAAATGCCAAGAAAGGTTGCGACTGCATCAACTTGACTGTCATAAATGCTTCGGGAACCGGCACCTTCACTCAAATTCTGAACAGTGGGCGAAACCTGATTTAACAGGATTTGTATTGTTTTCTTGACGCGATTGACGACAACAGGATCTGTCGTGTTCCTGTCGTGGCGGATGGTCGCCATCTCGGCGGTCACTCTGCTATCAAGATTTGAAAGGCGGCTTGCCAGGTTATTAACATCATGCGCAACCTGATTCAGGATGAGCTGAATCCACAAAAATCCCGCAATTAGTGCAATAAAGATGCCTGTAGCGGCAACGTAGCTTACGCGGACCCGCTTCATGCTACCAAAATCTTCCAAAAATTGCCCCCAAATCTGTAGTTTTCCAACCGTCATCGGTCAGATTTGACTATCCATTTGCCTCAAGAATGGAAAAACATGGTTAATAATGGCTGAATACTTTTGAAATTGTCCTTCATGCATACTTCATGGAGGTCAATTCCAAATAAAATCATTGAAATGCCAGTCGGCCTGTAAGCCGGGTTCTGTATGGCCCTGCAAGCAGGACGTGGTGATTATTCATCTGGGATGCCAGTTACCCGACACCTCAACGCAACCCACCCGGATGGCTGACCCGAAAACCGGTCTAGAGTTTCCTCCGCGCCATCCCTATTCGGTTTTGCTCCCGATGGGGTTTACCATGCCCGCTCCATTGCTGGCGCGGCGGTGGGCTCTTACCCCACCCTTTCACCCTTACCTTTGCAGGCGGTATTCTTTCTGCGGCACTTTCCCTCGGGTTCGCCTAAAGCTTCCCCGGCCGGACGTTATCCGGCATCGTGTTTCCGTGGAGCCCGGACTTTCCTCCACTGCATCCTTTCGGATATCGCAGCAGCAATCACCTGGCCGACTGGCTGAACGGGTATAGGGTTTTCAAAGAGTGAGGGCAAGCTTAAGTAAACTGAAATCCGCCAGCCTGAAAATTCAGGGGCAAAACAGGACAGGTCCAACCTTCACACATCCCTGCCCGGTTCCCGAACCACCTGACTGGTTCCACACATCAACCCGACAGGAATTTCCATAATGACTGTGCACCTTGTTGCCAAAACCACTGTGGCGGTGCTTTCTGCCATCGCTGTGACAATGATAATTTTCGCTCTGGGTTTCAATGATCACTGGACGGCAGCTGTTTCCCTTGTGCTTGTGCCTGGCTTCGTCACCAATCTCGTCAACATAGTGGTACCGCGTATTGGCGTGACAACCGTCCACTCTGACAATCAGGTTCTGCTCGGCAATACGGTCCACCTCAAGACGGGGGACCACAGGAGCAGATGCTGCTACGGATTCCAGGCAAAAAGCGCCAATAGCAAAGAATGAGAACAATGCGGAATTTCGTGACATGTTTATCTCCCCATATTTTTATCCGAACCCCTGCATTAGCCTATGCCAAGACCCAAACTTTGAAAACCCCAGACGAAATTTGCACCGGATTGTAAGAATTGACGCCGCATTATATGTTTATGCCAGACTCGAATTTCCAAGGGGGAAAGATATGGACCCGATTGGTATTTTGATATTTCTGGGAATCGGCGCCATTGCTGGCTGGTTGGCCGGCAACCTGATCTCAGGCGGTGGTTTTGGCCTGGTTGGCAATATTGTTGTTGGCATTGTGGGAGCATTTATCGCCGGGTTGATCTTGCCGGGAATTATTCCAATTGCAGGAATTGTTGGTCAGATCATCAGCGCCACAATTGGCGCCGCACTCCTGTTGTTTGTGATCAAACTGGTAAAGCGCTAACCGCCATTAGGCATTATCCTTAACGACGTCTTAATAAAACTGTCGGATTATCGCCTCACTTGTTGTATTATGTCGACCAACGGCAGGGTGTCATGAGCAATTTATCAAGACGTGATTTTGCAAAATTGGCGGCAGTATCATCTGCTGCACTTCCTTTTTTACCTACCGGTGCACTTTCTGCCGGTAAGCGGACAATAGATTACGGCCCAAATCACCTGGACTGGTACCCGGCACGAACGAATTCACCCAACGCCCCGATTCTGATTTATGCTCACGGTGGTGCCTGGGCTTTGGGCAACCGTGGTCAGGTTGGAGCAAAAGCCCGTCATTTCACCCAAAACGGTTATCATTTTGCTTCTGTCGGTTACACGCTGTTTCCAGCCGCCAATGCACAAACACAGGCCCTACAAGTCGCCTCAGCTGTCAATTGGATTCACACAAATGCTTCGCAACTTGGAGGCGACCCCAATCGGATAGCTTTGATGGGGCATTCTGCAGGATGTCATTTGTCGTCACTTGCAACGCTGACCGGTGCTGCGCCTCCTGTCAAAGCGCTGGTGTGTAATGATACGCGAGCCTATGACCTGCCGTATCTGGCCAAAATCAACGGAGGGCGTCTTCCGCTACTTTACAAGGCACCTTTTACGCGCCGCAGAATGTGGCCTGCCTGGTCACCGATTTCATATACCGGATTGCAGCAACAACCACCGACGCTTGTCGCCTGGTCTGGGGGGATCGGGCGTGACCGCGTGTCAAAGCGGTTCGCTGATGCTCTTGAACGTGATGGTGTTGAAGTTCACCGTTACAATGGCAAGCGCGATTACAACCACGTCTCGATTGACCGCGCGATGGGATCTGAAAAAGGCCGCCTGACCAAGGCCGTTGATCAGTTTCTGGAAAATGTTCTTAACAGAACCGTCTAACAGCAAATTTGTCAGTTGTGTAAATCAAAGGAATTGAGCCAAGTACTCAGGCCAGAATTTTGCTGACCCTCCCGCAGTAACGTGAACTAACACGGTTCATTTTTTTGGCCGCATGCCCCGCATTGTATTTCAGAATAGTGCCGCACGTCGATCCACCCGCAAGTTGATGCGCTTTTCCAAGATATTTCATACCCCAGTATAGGTTGGTGGATGGGTTATAAAGTGCTTTGCGTGAACCCTTGTATCCCATACCGCGGGCAGTCGCGAACTTGATCTGCATGAGACCAATTTCACCAGCTGCACCGGTTGCATTGGCGCGGAAACTACTTTCAACCTGAACAACTGCCCTTGCGAGTTGATAGGGAACTCCATGTTCCCGTGCATATTTGGCAATTAGCTTGCTATACTGGCCTTGTGCCCCGCTTTTTGGTTCGTGAATTTTCTTAGTGTCCCGCACGGAGAGGTTGTTTCTGCGTTGGTAACGTGTCCAGACACTACCTTCTTCAGGATGGTTTCGCATTACGCGGCTGGTTTGTTTTTTCCCGCCTGTATTTTGCTTGCGCGCTTCGATTCTTTCCTTGATGCGTTGACGACGCTCCTCACGGGCTTTCGCAAATTCAATCTTTCTTTCTTGCATCCGCTCCCGCAAACTCGCGCTGTTCTCTGACTGGGACTTGCGAATACTTTCCGATGTAGCAGCCAGGCTCAATTGCTTTGACTGGGTCGGAGCATTGCTTTGGCATGCTGCAAGAAGTCCACAAAAAATAACCGCCGCTGGTGCAGATCGCACCAATCTTGAAATCGAAAACATGTTGAATATTATCCCTTGTTCGCCCAGGCCCAGTATCGGGCCAAAAATAAAAAACAGATACGAAACCCGTAAAAATCAATCAGTTATAATTATCTGCAAAGCAATAAGGGCAAAATTTGTGGTTAAAAGTAACTTTATGTTACGTAACGTAACAGAAACATTCTTACCGATGTGCTCAATCGAGAGCCCTGATCAGTGCATCCAGAGTGGCGATTGTTTCACCGTCGGCTATTCCGTCGGCATTACTTTGTCTGAAATGCAATTGAAATGCCTGGACACAATTTCGAGTGACCAAGTCAAAATTTCCGGTAATGGGAACACTGTAGCCATAAAGGGCCAACAGGGCCTGCAAGGCTGCAACAGGTTCACCATTGTCACCCATTTGGAAAAATCCTGACGGGGTAGAATTCGGAACTGGCACCCAATGCCCCACCCCCCTTTCATGTAACCGTTTCCAGGGGAATTTTTCACCCGGGTCATTTTTACGTCCTGGTGCAACATCTGAATGTGCCAACACGTTTCTGGGTGGTATTGCGATTCGTTCAACGATATCCCGGCTCAGTTCTATTACCGCTTCAATCTGTTG
>JBPCWL010000043.1:0-3325 GCA_051009575.1 Rhizobiaceae bacterium | reverse complement strand
TCACCATCGGTGTTGAAGACCCACGCATCTCCTATGGCCGTGGCGGTTTCGGTAACGTAACCAACAACGGTACATCAGGCGACTCACGTGCCAACTTCTATGCTGGTTTCAACTACTCAGGCGACGGCTGGGGTCTTGCTGCTACTGCAGTACATGACTCAATCGCTCCTGAAGTGAATGCACTTGGTGTAATCACCGACACAGGCGGTTGGGCATACAAGGTTTCTGCTAACCTTGATCTGTCAGACTTCGTACCTGGTGGTACCCTTTGGGGCATGTGGGCAGACGACGGTGACTATGACACCGACTACGTCCATTCAGCTCTATTGACAGAAAACCCTGAAACCATCTGGGGTGTTGCATTCCAAATGAACCTGACTGACGAAGTCGAGTTCTGGGTTAACTACTGGGATGTTGAAGGCACTACCGGTTCAGTCCTTGTGCCTGGTAACCCTGGCGGTACTGGTGACATCCAGCAGTTTGGCGTTGGCCTGAACTGGTTCCCATCAGCCACTCCTGGCTTCCACATCAAGACTACCTACTACACAGGTGAAATCGACAATGGTGTAACACCACTTGCGATCGTTACCGGTGTTGCTGGTGATGGCAACGTTGATGTTGACTACGATGGCTTCGAAGTAACACTTCGTCGCGACTTCTAAGTCGAAAAGAACATCGTTCTTTAATGAAACCCGCCAACTTCGGTTGGCGGGTTTTTTATTGCCTGGCCATCTCCGAGTAGGATTCCAATCAGGCAACAAAAAAGGCACCCATTGGATGCCTTCTCTTTTTAAATCAATGACTTAATATCTATCGTGGCGCCATCCGAATTGCTCCGTCGAGACGGATGGTTTCACCATTGAGCATCGCATTTTCACAGATCGACAATGCAAGGGCAGCGTATTCTTCAGGCTGACCCAACCTTGAAGGAAACGGCACCATCGCTCCCAGTGCATCCTGTACTTCCTGAGGCATTCCATTCACCATCGGAGTTCCGAAAATACCCGGTGCAATCGTCATGACACGGACCCCGTTGCGCGACAAATCTCGCGCCATCGGTAACGTCATACCTGCAACTCCCGCTTTTGATGATCCGTAGGCAATTTGCCCGATTTGTCCATCGAATGCGGCGACAGAGGCCGTATTGATAATTACGCCGCGTTCGCCATCGTCATTCAGCGGATCCTGGATACACATGCCGGCGGCACACTGGCTGGCAACATTGAAAGTACCAATCAAATTGACACCAATGACTTTGGCAAAAAGTGCCCCATCATGGGCATTGCCTTCACGATCAACTGTCTTTGCAGCCGGTGCAATTCCAGCACAATTGACACAGATACTCTCTTGACCAATGGCCGATCTCGATGATTCTAGCCCAGCGGCGACCGATTGAGGATCGGAAACATCAACCTTGGCGAACACACCACCAATATCTGAAGCAACACCCTGGCCACCCTCTTCATTCACATCAAAAATGGCTACCTTTACACCTCTGGCCGCTAGGGCTCGGGCAGTTCCTTCGCCCAGTCCGGAACCTCCACCGGTTACAACTGCCGAGAGTTTATCGTCTAGTTTCATTTTTCAGGGCCTTTCAATTGCGATCGCCGTACCTTCACCTCCGCCAATACAGATGGCAGCGATACCACGTTTTTTGTCATGGGATTCAAGCGCATTAAGCAATGTTACAATGATCCTTGTGCCTGACGCGCCAATTGGATGGCCAAGAGCACAGGCGCCGCCATGAACATTTACCGATTCCCGATCAAGGCCGAATTCATGCATAAACGCCATCGGAACCACTGCAAAGGCTTCATTCACTTCCCAAAGATCAACATCCTCCTTGGACCATCCGATCTTGTCCATCAACTTTTTGGCGGCAGGTACTGGCGCTGTGGTAAACCAGCCAGGCTCCTGTGCATGACTGGCATGTCCATGAATGATCGCCCGCACTTCCAGACCTTCGCGCTCGGCTACACTTTCTGTCGTCAGGACTAGCGCGGCCGCACCGTCAGAAATTGAAGACGCATTTGCAGCTGTCACTGTACCGTCTTTCTTAAAGGCAGGTTTCAGGTTGGGGATCTTCTCAGGCATCGCATTACGTGGCTGCTCGTCTGTCAAAACCTCCACTTCACCTTTTCGGGTTGTGTAAGAAACTGGAGTTATCTCATTGGATAATATACCTTTTTCCTGAGCTGTTTGCGCATTCTCAAGAGATTTCAGAGCATATGCATCCTGGGCATCGCGGGTAAACTGAAATTTTTCAGCGCAGTCTTCTGCGAAGCTACCCATCAGTTTTCCGCTATCATAGGCATCTTCCAGACCATCAAGAAACATGTGGTCGACAACTTTACCGTGGCCCAATCGGGCGCCTCCGCGCATCTTGTCGAGCAGGTAAGGTGCATTGGTCATTGACTCCATGCCACCAACCACGATGATCTCGCCATTCTCCGCTTTTAACTGATCATATCCAATCATGGTGGTTTTCATTCCAGAGCCACACATTTTGTTAAGCGTTGTCGCGGGCACACCTTTGTCCAGGCCTGCTGAAAATGCTGCTTGCCGCGCCGGTGCCTGTCCTTGCCCGGCAGACAACACATTACCCATGATGACTTCATCAACTTTTTCAGGATCAAGCTTTGCATCATCCAGTGCGGCCTTGATAGCTACACCTCCAAGTTCGGAAGCCGTCAGTGATGAAAACTCCCCCTGAAATCCGGCCATGGGGGTACGCTTGGCCCCTGCGATTACAATTTTATCGGACATGTGTTTTCTCCGGTATCAGGCCTATCCCATGATCAGGATTGCCCGGAAATCATTGACGTTTGTTCCTGTTGGTCCCGGTATAAATAGTGCACCGATTTTGTCAAAGGCAGACCACGCATCATTATTTTGCAAATATGCAGAAGGATCAACGCCGGATCGATGCATTTGTGAAATAGTGAACCCATCAACAAATGCGCCCGCATTGTTTTCGCTGCCGTCAATCCCGTCTGTATCGGCACATAGGGCGTAAATTCCGCTCTCGCCATTTGTTTCAATTGCAAAAGACAGCAGAAATTCGGTATTTCGCCCTCCTTTGCCATTTCCTTTCAACGTCACAGTGGTTTCACCACCGGAAAGGAGAAGAGCAGGTTTACCGAAAGGGCGGTTTCTTTGAGCAATTTCACGAGCAATTGCTGCCTGCGTGCGGGCCGCCTCCCTCGCCTCTCCTTCGATTGAATCTGAAAGAATATGGGCTTCGATCCCCGATTTTTTGGCTACATCAGCGGCGGCTTCCAGTGATTTGGCAGCAGATGCAATAATATGATGCTCAGAGCGGAGA
>JBPCWL010000042.1:0-13846 GCA_051009575.1 Rhizobiaceae bacterium | reverse complement strand
ATACGGGGCCATTTGCCTTTTAACTGCTCGACGCTCATCGTTAACTGCATCATGTAAGTTTTGGATGTATCTACCGACAACAATTCTTTTGCAAAAAATAGAACATCGTTGTTCACCAAAAATTTGTATCCGGAAACAAACTTGCTAAAGGGCTTTTCGCTTTTAGTCTGACCGATCACATTTTCTGAAAGTTGATCCAAATGTTTTGGAAGTTTGATGGAGTAGAGCGTGTTTGAAGAGTATTCACCGACAATTTCTGGCTTAGATAAATCAAAATTCCCGACTAGTTTTTTTACTGCGGTATCAAACCATCCGAGAAAAAACGAGATTCCCAAACCAGCAACTGCAATCAAGAGAACCACATAACCAGCCAAACGGAACTTGCTACTTTTCTTACTATTGTGTGTCTTTGCGTGATCTGAAAATACTTCGGCCACATCTGTTGCGGTGTTCCCGCGTTCATCGGGCAATACTTCACCTGCTATCTGCTCCTGCACGGTGGGTTCACCAGATTTGTTTGAATAATCGGCCTCGATTTTCTTGAGGACTTCAATCAGTTGCGGGCGTAATCTGTTTTGTTCAGAAAGCGGTAATTTCTCGAATGCGCGCATCGCCGATCGATAAATTTCAGATCTGGCTTCAAAATCCGGCGATCCCTTTTTACTTATCGTGCTGCGGATTGATTGCTCAAGTCGATCTATGTTTTTGTTGTCCTGATCTTTGCTGTAAATACCCGCCGCCAGTCCGGTTAACAACGCAAAATTCATCAAATTTGATTCCATGGCTGCACGCCATATCAATGTCATGTCAAAATAGTTTTCAACTACAAGATAGGTGATGAAAAACAATGCCGGACCCATCAATACCCATTTTTTATCTATTTCGAAATTTCTCAAGATCAATCGATAAGCCAAGAAAACAAAATACACATAAAACAGGAAAAACAACATGCCTCCCTGGATCAACAGATCCAGGTAGAAGTTATGTACGTGCGCAAAATATCGAAGATTGCAGCTATTGATGTTGTCATAAGATTCAATCAGCTTGTCTGGATTGTATTCTCCATGTCCCCAAAAAGGACTTTGAAGCCAAATTCGCAACGCGTCTCTCCACAACACGAGACGCGCACTGATTGTTGGGTCAACCCGAGATATAGCGGGAAGTTCGTCGGTGTTTGCTTGCAACAAAATCGGCATTGAACGATCAACTAGTTCCCCCTTTCTCAGCACTGCAACGCCATAAACCGTAGTCGGTTTTTTAGTGATATCGCTTGGCAGAACCGGTTTTTCGTTTTGAGCTCGGGCTTTACATTTTCCAAGTATATCTGAATCGTAAGTTAGAATTTCATGAAATGACAATGCATTCCATTGCATCCAGGTACGGCTAATTCGTTCATCAATTGATGACCCAAGCACCCCACTAAAAACGACAACCGCAATTAGACAAGGAATTGAAAACAAACCAACTGCGATACGGGCATTTTTTGTAGCGACGACAATTGAAACTGAAAATACAAACAATGCAATCAAACATCCAACAAACCCTCCCAGACTTCCGCTGCTGAGAAACATTGCGAAATAGATTGATATTAGAAACCCACCAGCAAAAATATCAATCCGCCGTAAACGTTCAAAATATACAATAAACATCAGCAACTGAAATGACACAAACACCTGAAAAAGATACAGATCATCCAGATGATTTCGGTTGTATTGATATTGGGTCAATAAAAATCTGGTTCGTACAACCCCAAAAATCTGAGTATTTAAAACATAATGAAGCACTGCAATGAGGATCATTGCAGCCAACAAAATTCGAGAAAATTTAGGTATATTTATTAGCAGATTGGTTCCAATGGCAGAACCCGCTGCAAAGGCCACCACCAAAATAATAAGAATATGTATCTTTGATAAATCTCTAATATAAGGTCCTTCAAATCCTATATTATATAAGTATATTAATGTATATATTGTATATATAATTATTAGTGATATTATTAATGTTTTTATGTCATAAAATATGTTTATTTTATTCGATGCCAAGATGACGACAATTATTATCGCTGATAAATATGTTAATTGAAAATATATATTTGTAGACACCAATGATGCTATCAGCAGCAAGAATACTGGAAGTGCCTTTTTTGAAGCTGCCGTCATTAAAATATCCAGCTTATAGTGCCGACCTAACCTGAGCCAATTTACGAACATGGCGGACGCCAAAAATATTCTTTGGGCTATTCCGTGAAACGCGTATTTCACATATCAGCGAATTCAACAACGTAAATTTACAAGTTTGTAATTGGCACATTTAAACGCTTTCTGCCTCAACAACAAATGAACAATAACTGGGGAAGCAGCCTGTTATTTCCATGGCCAGCCTTCCCCCTGGTTAAAAACTCCTGATAATTTGTATCATCGATTCTCAGAAAACACGGCAAGTTCTTTGGAAAATTTTTTAAATCCGCAATTTTGGCAAGAACAAGCCAGTTGGTTGATCGAGCAGGTATTGCAGTGGCTCTCAAGCCCCACTTTTTACGCGCAAGTTGGTGTAATTTGTCTGGCGATACTCATTGCATGGTTGTTAAGCCGCCTAATTAGGAACCGTGTACACTGGTTTGCCGAGCCTCCTGAGGATGATGCAAATTTCAACCGGGTTCACGGATACACGCATGCCAGCCGAGACCTGTTGTTTCCAGCCCTTTGCTTTGCACTTCTGGGATTAGGTGCGGAAGCGGTTGCTTATGCCGTAAATGCAAACTGGCTCGTCCTTATTGCACGAAGCATATCCGTCGTCGTTCTGCTTTATCATGCAATCAACCGCTTCATCCCCCATCCACTCGTACGGCAGGGGTTGTTGTACATTGGCATTCCGGTCGCAACGTTGCAGGTCTTTGGCTGGCTGGACGAAACTACTGCGTTTCTGGAAAGCATTTCCTTCCAAGCCGGCAATATCAGAATTTCCCTCTATTTCCTGATCAAAGCGGCAATTGTCGCCGGATTTTTCTTTTGGCTTGGAGCGACATCCAGCCGATCCGGCCAGACTCTTATCCGTTCACAGGAAACCCTGGATATTGCCACCCGCGAGCTGTTTGCAAAACTGTTTCAGATTGCTCTGTTTTCAATAATCTTTGTCCTGATGCTGCAGGTGCTTGGGCTGGACCTGACTGCACTTGCTATTTTTGGTGGCGCACTGGGTGTCGGACTGGGATTTGGCCTTCAGCAGATCGCTGCAAATTTCATTTCGGGAATTATCCTTCTAATCGAGCGCACTTTGACTGTCGGCGATTACATCGAGCTTGAAGATGGCAGGATGGGAACCATGAAAGAACTCAATATGCGTTCGGCAACACTCGAAACTTTCGACGGCAAAGAAATAATGGTTCCAAACGAAAAGTTCATAACCGACGTTTTTATCAACTGGACCCGGGATGACCCCCGTCAGCGTTATGAAATCGAGTTCAGCGTCGGATATGACACCGATATCAAAATTCTGCCTGAGCTGATCATAAAAGCTGTATCTGCACATCCAGGTGTTTTGTCTGAGCCGGAAGAACCAGACTGCGAACTCCGTGGGTTTGGGGATAGTGGCATTGATTTTGGTGTAGAATTTTGGATTGAAGGGATTGATGACGGCAAGAACCGGATCTCATCTGATTTGCTGTTTATTGTTTGGGAAACTCTCAAAGAGAACAATATTACCATTCCCTATCCGCAACGAGAAGTTCGTATTCTCAATCCGGACACACCACCTAAGATGACCGTCAAGCGAAAGCCTGCAGCAGCAAAAACGTGAAATAACTTACTCCGCTGCCTCTGCTGCCCTTGTGTGGGAACATCTGAAAGCGAACAGTTCAACCGGTTCCAGTACGCCTGCCAATTTATGCATGCCGGTAGACTTCCATCGTGTTTCATCAAGCGCTGCTATTGTTTTGTCAGCCAACACGGTTTGCTGAACCAGTTTTGTCATATCCTGTATCCGCGCCACCTGATTAACAGTGGGTCCTATTACGGAAAATGAAAGCCTGGAGGGTATCCCAATGTTTCCAAACATCACTTCACCGGCATTCATACCAATTCCAAACTTGAACTGCTCTTCCCCTTTGTCAATGCGATGCTTATTTGCTTCGGTGGATAGCAGAATGGCTTCATCAAGAGCATTGTTTGCCGCTCTTGCTGCCCTTTCCAAATATTTTTCTTCTGAGAATGGGAAAATTCCCAAAACCGCATCGCCGATGAAGTCAAGAATTTCACCGCCATGATTGACCACAGGTTCTGCCGTGGTCATGAAAAAGGAGTTCAGCAGCGAAAAATATTCAGACGGTTCCATAGTTTCAGCCAGGCTGGTGGAGTTACGCAGATCGGAATACCACACGACCGCCTTGGTACGTTCACCATCCCCTCTCCGGATTTGACCGTTCAGAACGTTGTTCCCGGCTCGATCTCCAAGGTAGGTGCTGGCAATATTCGATGAAATTCTCGATTGAATTTCCGTTTTGCAGGCTACCGCAAAACGTCGCTGAATTTTTTGTAATGCCCAAATGTCATCTGAAGAGAATCCACCCTTTTTCTTGGTTGACCAAGTAACCAGAATACCCCTGCTCCGTTCACCTTCTCTGACTCGGAATGAGGTTCCTTTTAAGGTTGTGCGCATAAGAACGTAGTCTGTAAAACCCTGCTCCTTCAGATCTTTAAGCAACCCAAAATCCAACAGTTCATTGGGGCCTTCCAGTTCACGCCGCAGCATATCCAGATCATTGTCCACAACGAATTTCAGCGGACTCCGGTTCCAGTCATCAGATGCCTGATCCTGATGTTCAAACTGTTCCAACCACGCTTGTTCTCCATTATCCCAAATCACAGTCTCAGCCTGAAACAACGGGTGTAATGTCGGCCACACCAACCTCGCCCTGGAAACAGGAATTCCAACACCGACCATTTGGAGGCACAAGGTTTCGAATAGCTCGACAACATCTGCGTCGCCGAGTGCCCGATCTACCAACCACTCTCTAATCGGGGAAATGAGTGCTTCGCGGGACATTCCAATATCGCTTTCCTGATTTTTCTTCTCAGCCACTTGAAATGGTACTCTGCCGCGACCTTTTCAAGCCAGTCAACATGATCACGATAATTAGATCAAAAATGTCTTTTATAATGCGATTTAGTTGTTATCTTGAGGAACAAGGGGTTGCTTCCGTCTATCAGGTTTGATTGGGCGGGCATGGAATAAGAAGAACTTAATGGAGAGAAATCTCTTAAAATATGTCTGGAGGCATTCCCGACGGGATCAGCTTTGGATGCTGGTCGTCATCCTCGCATCGATGCCGACGTATTTCCTCAGCCTGGAATTGCCAAAAAGGATCGTCAACCAACCAATTCAAGGTGTCGGGTTTGAAAATCCGGGCGATACCGAATATTTCATGCAAACCCACCTTCCGTTCGGTGATTGGTTCTTTGAAGAGCCGGTTCTGCTATTTCAGGGATTTGAGCTTGAGCGGATCGGCTTTCTTTGGGCCCTTTCCACCGCTTTTTTGGTGCTGGTTGTCGCCAACGGATTGTTCAAGCTTTACATCAATACTTTCAAGGGCCGGATGGGTGAACGTATCCTTCGTCGACTTCGGTATGAATTGTTCGACCGTGTATTAAGGTATCCGCTCGCCCGTTTCCGCAGAACACGCGCATCTGAAGTCGCCAGTATGATCAAGGATGAAGTGGAGCCGATGGGTGAATTCATCGGTGATGCGTTTACGCAACCCCTGTTTCTTGGGGGCCAGGCATTGGTTGCCCTCCTGTTCATCTTCCTCCAGAACACCTATCTGGGGATAGCAACCTTGATTGTTATTGCGTTTCAGGCCTGGTTAATCCCAATTTTGCGCCGCCGCCTCATAGAATTGGGAAAGCAAAGACAGATTGCAGCTCGACATTTTGCCGGACGACTGGGAGAAGTGGTCGAAGGCATTCAGGAAGCCCATACTAACGACACGACCAACTATGAACGTGCCGAGATGACCAGCATTCTTGGCCGACTCTTTTTCATCAGGTTCGAGCTGTTTCAAAGAAAGTTCGGCGTCAAATTCATCAATAATCTACTTATCCAGTTTCTTTCCTTTTTCTTTTATGCGGTAGGGGGTTATCTGGCTATCCAGGGGACCCTGGATGTTGGTCAACTATTGGGTGTGATCGTTGCCTACAAAGACCTTCCGGCCCCTGTACGAGGCCTCATCGCCCATGACCAGAAGCGCCTTACGGTTGAAGTACGGTATGCGCAAATTATTGAACAATTCACGGGAGACGAATTGCAGCCCAAAGAATTGCATCAAATTCCTGACAAAGACGTTCCACATATCCAAAATGGCTATGAGATCAGCAGATTGGGCGTTGAGGATGAATCCGGTTCCAAACTGATCGAATCTGCCACGCTTAATATTGGAAAGGCGGAACATGTAGCGGTTGTCGGGGGGTTCGGAAGCGGTGCTTCAGTGTTCACCGAGGTTCTTGCGAAGATACAACCAGTCACCAGTGGCAGGGTCACTCTCGACAATACAAGCTTGGATGTGCAGCCTGAACATCTGACAGGGCGCCGATTATCCTATCTTGATGGGAGTACTTATTTTCCGCAAGGAACAGTTTTTGATACGATGACATACATCCTCAAAAACCAACCTTTTGGTGAAAAGACTGAAACTCGTGACAATGAAAATATCGATGCAATGGAGAAGCTTGAGCGAGCCAGGTCCGCCAATTTCCATCTGGATTTTGATATAGAGTGGATAGATTACAACCGTGCGGGAGTTTCCAATATTGAAGAACTCGAGGCAAAGCTTCGGGAAATTCTGATTGATGTCGGAATGGAAGAAGATATCCGGTCCCTGGGATTAAGAGGGACGCTTGATCCGGAAGAATTTCCTGAATTGGCATCTGCACTGCTTGAGGCCCGGAAAATATTCAGAAACCGGCTGGATGAAATGGGATTTGACGAATTTGTCGAGCCGTTTGACCAGGAAAAATACAACACCCAATCCTCGGTTGGTGAAAACCTGATGTTCGGCACGGCCATCACCAAGGGATTCGAACCCGATGCTTTACCGGGCAACGAAATAATCAGAAAAATTCTGGATGAAAACGGCCTCCATGAACCCTTGTTTGAAATGGGCAAGCAGGTAGCTACTACCACCTTGGAACTGTTTGGTGATCTTGATCCGGAAAATCCGTTCTTTGACCAGCTTACCTATATGGACCCTGACGACCTTCCGCTTTACCGGGAAGTGCTGTCCAACATGGCAGAAAAATCACTTCCTGACGTGGCGGAAAATAATCGTATCCTGATCATGCGGCTTTCGCTTTCTTATATAGAAGAGCAAAACCGATTGGGTTTGCTGACAGAAGAATTGAAAGAAAAAATACTGACTGCCCGCAAGTCCCTTCGGGAAAAGCTGGAAACATTACCGGTTATGCCGATCGCGTTTTATGAAACAGATACATACAACAGTGCCGCATCTATTCAGGACAATGTTCTTCTCGGTCGAATTTCCAATACGGTCGCAGAAGGTTATGAACGTGTTTCCGCAGCAATAAGAGAACTATTGGACGAACTGGAATTGACCGATGATGTATTCCGAATGGGCCTGACATTTGATATTGGCTCCGGGGGCAAACGTTTATCGGAGACCCAGCGTCAAAAGCTTCACCTTGCCCGGTCATTACTCAAACAACCCGACATGCTGATTGTTAATCAAGCCTTGAATAGCCTCGGTATCCGTGAGCAGAGCAAAATGATCAAAATGGTCTTGGGCCGCACCGCTGACGATGGAGCGAATGCCGGAATGGGTGTCATTTGGACGCCCATGCAGGCTTCATTTGCTGAAATGTTTGACCGGATACTTATCTTTGAGGAAGGTGTGCTGGTTGAAGACAACAAGACAAAAACCATCGCTGAGAGCAGCGAGCGTTATCAGAAATTGAAAAGCTAGGAGACTAAATCATGGCCACCTTGACGGATGAAATGGAGATGCTGAGGAAGATCCCTCTCTTTTCCCTGATCGATCCCGGAAAGCTCAAGTTGCTGGCTTTTGCCTCGGACCGAAAAGTCTATAAAGCAGGGCAAGACTTGTTCAAGCAAGGTGAAATTGGTGACGCAGCTTACGTGATTGTAAACGGTGAGGCCGATGTGATCGTGGAAACAGAGGCTGGAGAAGTTGCTGTGGCCAAGTTGGGTGAGAATGAATTCATCGGAGAGATTTCAATTCTTTGCGATGTTCCACGGACTGCAACCGTGCGTGCAACTGATGAATTGCACACATTGAAAATAAAGAAAGAACATTTCCTGGGGCTCATTACACAGGTACCGGACCTTGGTATTGAAGTCATGCGGGAGCTGGCGTCTCGCCTTAGCAAAACAACTGCCGAACTTGGAGAAGCGAGACGGGAGTTGAGTGCGGCCAAAGCCTGCTAGTCCGGAACTCTGGGAAACACCATTGGAACATTTTGTATGAGTAACATTGAGGTCACATTCTGGGGAACACGTGGGACACTGCCTGCGCCTGGACCGCAATTCCAGAAGGCCGGCGGCAACACCAATTGCATCGAGGTGACCTGTGGAGATCACACCGTAATCTGTGACGCCGGTACCGGATTGCGCCAACTGGGAAGCTCACTGATTACTCAGCGACCAAACCAGGATATTCACCTGTTACTGACACATGCCCATTATGATCATGTGGAAGGAATTCCGTTTTTTGCACCCTTTTTCGAAGACGGGAGAAAGTTGGATGTTTACTGCGGAGAACTTGACGGTAGTCCGAACACCGAGGCGACAGTCCTGGAACTGATGCGCCGTCCTTATTTCCCGGTCGGTCCTGATGTGTTCACAGCTGATGTCTCTTACAATGACGTAAAGGCTGGCGAAAAATTCAAACTGTCAGAAGAAATAGTCGTGCGTACGGTGGGGCTAAACCATCCCGGTGGCGCTACCGCTTACAGAATTGATTATCGGGGAAGTTCATTCGCCTGCGTCACTGACACCGAACATGAGCCCGGTAAAGCCGATGAGGGAATATTGCAACTTATCGAGAACGTCGATCTTTTCATTTACGATTGCAGTCTCACTGATAGTGAATTGCCCGAGTTTGAAGGTTACGGGCATTCTTCGTTCGAAGAAGGTATGCGACTATGTAAAGCTGCGAATGCGAAGATGTTTCAGGCATTTCACCATATGCCGTTTCGAACTGACAACGATCTTGAACAGATCGAAAAAATCATAAAACGCGAGCTACCTGAAAGCGGTGTGGCGCGTGAAGGCGATACCATCAGACTGTAATCGCTTTTTTTGAAACAATCATCAAAAACAGATCGTTACTTGGTTGGAAATTATGAAGTTTCCAACTGAAAACAGAAACTATCTGCACCGCCTGGATAGGCGGTCACGAAAACCAAGAGGTTCTTCTAAACAATGAAAATTGCAGTTATCGGATCCGACATTGCCGGCAATTCCGCAGCTTGGGGAGAAACTTTTTGTCCGCAATCTCGAACATTACCAGAAGGATCCATATAATCCGCCACATTTTCTGGTTTTCGGCATGAAATGAAACCGTTAACCTTTTGCTTGGCATTTGCCAAACGCTTGGTTTATCATTCATAATTATCGCAGGAATTCATATTGAGGCTTTGTTTATCTGGTTAAATGGCATCAAATTTCGTCCAAGGCCAAAAACAAGGCGACCGGTGACCTACCTGATTGAGGGCAAGAACATGGTCCCCGGAGAATGATCGGGAGTAGCGGACATGTCTGTAACTACTGAATTTGATAATTCGACATTGATTAACGAAAACAATTTTCCGGAAAAGAGAAAATCGATCCCGCTGATCGCCAGAAAGGCATTTGACCTCTTGCTGGGGATTGAAACAGGCAAACTGTTTGTTCGACTGCCTGGCGGAAAAACCTACCATTTTGATTCAGGCCGCCCAGGTCCTGAAGGTTATCTCATCCTACACAACTGGAAACTTGCGCGGAAAGTCATTCTGGCCGGAACCATCGGTGTTGCAGAAACTTATATGGACGGAGACTGGGACAGCCCTGATGTTACCCAAATGCTTGAATTTTTTCTCGAAAACAAGGGAGTATACGATAACGTTGCAGAACAGAGTATTCTGACCGGTGTATTGGCAAATTTCAGGCATTGGCTAAATCGCAATGATCGCAAGGGTGCGCAACGGAACATTGCGGCTCATTATGATTTGGGAAATAGTTTTTACAAATTGTGGCTCGATCCGAGCATGACTTACTCATCTGCCATATATGAGGACGGGGCCAATTCGCTGGAACGCGCTCAGGAAGACAAGTACCGGTCGCTTGCAACCCGAATGGGGATAAAGCCGGATAGTCATGTGCTTGAAATCGGTTGCGGCTGGGGTGGTTTTGCAGAATTTGTCACAAAAGAAATCGGAGCCAAGGTAACCGGACTAACAATCTCCAGGGAGCAGTTAAATTTTGCCCGGAAACGCCTCGCAAAGGCGGGCTTGCAAGATCGGGCGGAATTGAAGTTTCAGGATTACCGTGATGAAACCGGAAAGTATGATCATATCGCGTCAATCGAAATGTTCGAAGCTGTCGGGAAGGAATATTGGCCAACCTATTTTAGAAAAATCAATGAATGTCTGAAACCGGGTGGAACTGCAGGATTACAGATTATCACCATTGAGGATGCAAGCTTTGACAGCTACAGCGCTCGGACGGATTTTATCCAACGCTATATATTCCCAGGCGGCATGCTACCGTCACCAGCGGCGCTTTCTTCTGTAACCGCCCTGGAAGGGCTCAAACTGGCAAGTGAACGGATATTTCCGCAAGATTATGCAAAAACCCTGAGAGAATGGCGGCTGAGATTCTGGGAAAAGTGGGACGAAATAAAGGTTCTTGGTTTTGATGAGCGGTTTAAACGCATGTGGGAGTTTTATCTTTTTTATTGTGAGGCCGGTTTTAAGTCAGAGAGCATCGATGTCCGGCAAATGTTCTATAAACACAGCTGACAGGAAATTAT
The DNA here is from genome assembly GCA_051009575.1 of Rhizobiaceae bacterium. Classification (GTDB taxonomy): domain Bacteria; phylum Pseudomonadota; class Alphaproteobacteria; order Rhizobiales; family Rhizobiaceae; genus JAALLB01. Next base: position 2,811 of record JBPCWL010000042.1, on the reverse strand, counting down.
CGTGTGTCAGGCACCCGTAATCCGTCTAACCGCCCAGAAATATAACGTATAACACCACAGGTTGAGAAACTTCATCCAATAGGTAAACCGTCTTGGAATTGTGATTTCGAAACTACCTGGCTTAAGGCCCTCCGCCATATAGATAAAGCCAGTTTCTCAGCCGACCGGGCAGAAACATAAAGCGTATATCCCTCCTGAGCCAGGTGATTTTCCAGTGTCCGTCCAATGTCAGCATTGGCACCTGTGACCCATACACCGGCGCTATCTAGTGAGGCTGCAAACGCCATGAATTACTCTAATGCCCGGTACGCAACGGTTCAACAAAACACAATTTACCGTTTTACTGTGGAATTCCTGTACCGCTCGCGATAAACCAATGTTTCAACTATCGCGCAACTTTATGAAGGTACCACATGGATCTTGGAATTTCAGGTAAAAAAGCAATCATTTGTGCGTCGAGCAGAGGCCTCGGGAAAGGCTGCGCGCAACATCTTGCAGAAGCGGGATGTCATGTGGTGATTAACGGTAGAGACAAGGATGCCACGCATAGAACTGCTGAAGAGATTTCGAGTAACTCAAAGCATGAACCAATCGTGGTTCTGGCAGATGTTTCAACTGCTGATGGCCAGGCGGCCCTCCTCGAAGCCTGTCCGGAACCTGACATACTGGTAAACAACAATGGCGGTCCGCCGCGCCGGGATTTTCGGGAACTTGATCGCGCGGCAATGCTGGAAGGCGTGACACAAAATATGGTGACGCCAATTGAACTGATCCAGAAGGTTATTGATGGCATGGCTGAACGCAAGTTCGGGCGAATTGTAAACATTACTTCCCTTTCCGTGTATACAGCGATTGAAGGCCTTGATTTATCTTCCGGTGCAAGGGCCGGATTGACATCTTTCTTAGCGGGAGTTTCCCGGTCCGTTGCTGACCGGAACGTGACGATCAATCAGATATTACCCGGCAAAATGGACACAGACCGCTTGAAAGGTGGAATCCAGATGGGAGCCGATAGTCGCGGAATATCTTACGAAGATGCTGCCAAACAGGAGATGAATGGAATCCCTGCAAAACGTTTTGGTACCGCGGACGAATTCGGTGCCCTGTGTGCGTTTTTATGCTCCCAGTATGCAGGATATATCACCGGCCGCAACTTCCTTGTTGATGGCGGGTTGAACCAGAACGCCTTTTAAGAAAACCATAAAAAGCAGAAACAAGATCGGACCCCATGTCAGAAGAGAAAAAAACCTACAAACCAAGCAATGAACTCGAAGAAGGGGCGCTTTTCTATCACAAGAACCCGAAGCCCGGTAAACTTGAGATCAGCGCAACCAAGCCGCTCGGCAACCAACGAGATCTGGCGCTTGCCTATTCACCAGGAGTTGCTGCCCCCTGCCTTCACATCGAGGCAGAGCCGGATGTCGCTGCTGATTATACCGGTAGGGCAAACCTTGTTGCGGTAATCTCCAACGGTACTGCAGTTCTCGGATTGGGAAATATAGGTCCACTTGCGTCAAAGCCTGTCATGGAAGGCAAGGCAGTTCTTTTCAAGAAATTTGCTGATGTGAATGTTTTTGACATTGAAGTCAATGAAACCAATGTTGACAAATTCTGCGACGTGGTTGCTGCGCTCGAACCCACATTCGGCGGCATCAATCTTGAAGATATATCTGCGCCGGAGTGTTTTCTTATCGAAGAGCAATTGCGGGAACGGATGAAAATCCCCGTGTTCCATGACGATCAGCACGGCACCGCTATTATCGTTGCTGCAGGCGTCCGGAACGGCCTGGAGCATGCAGGAAAAGATATATCAGAGGTGAAAATCGTGGCGTCGGGTGCAGGTGCTGCTTCTATTGCCTGCCTCAACTTGCTCGTATCAATGGGAGCCAAACGGGAAAACATCTGGGTTTCCGATTCAAAGGGCGTTGTATGGGATGGCCGCAATGAAAGCATGGATCGATACAAGAAGGCTTATGCCCAAAAGACAGATTTGCGAAAGCTGGAAGAACTGATGCCGGGTGCTGATGTTTTCATCGGCCTTTCCGCAGCCGGTGTCTTGAAACCGGAAATGCTCAAAGAAATGGCCAAGAGTCCAATTGTGATGGCACTGGCCAATCCAACCCCTGAAATCATGCCGGAACTGGCACGTGAAGCTCGACCTGATGCAATGATCTGTACAGGACGTTCAGACTACCCCAATCAGGTGAATAACGTCTTGTGTTTCCCGTTTATTTTTCGTGGCGCGCTGGATGTCGGGGCCACTACCATTAACGAGGAGATGAAAATCGCTGCGGTAGAGGCTATCGGCAATCTTACCCGCGAAGAACCTTCAGAAGCTGCTGCAGGTGCCTACAGCGGCGCCACTCCAACCTTTGGCCCGGAATATCTGATCCCTTCACCATTTGATCAACGGTTGATCATGCGGATCGCTCCAGCAGTTGCAAAAGCAGCAATGGATAGTGGTGTAGCTACTAGGCCAATCGAGGATTTCGATGCTTATCATGACGTGTTGAACCGGTTCATTTTCCGGACCGGTCTGATCATGAAGCCAATCATTGAAAAAGCCTGTACGGATACCAAACGGGTGATTTTTGCAGATGGAGAAGATGAGCGTGTCTTGCGTGCCTGTGAAATCGCCATGGAAGACCGGATTTGTCAGCCCATACTGATTGGCAGGCCCGATGTTATCGAAGGCAGATTGAAGAAGTTTGGACTAAGCATCAAACCGGGAGAAGACTTTGAGGTGATCAACCCGCAACGTGATCGCCGTTACCGCGACTATGTGAATACCTTACTTGAACTGTCCGGTCG
>JBPCWL010000041.1:0-17360 GCA_051009575.1 Rhizobiaceae bacterium | reverse complement strand
TTTTGCGTGCGCGTCGGGCAGTCTTCACAATCCTTCCGTCCGGCATGACAGCTGTCAGATTGATGACATTTTCACGCATAGTCCCGTAGCGAACTGCATTGGTTCCCGATGCACGGGTTGCGGCCATCCCGCCCAGCGACGCATTGGCACCTGGATCAATTGGAAAAAATAACCCCGTATCCCGCAGATGCTGATTGAGAGCTTCGCGCGTTACGCCCGGTTGTACAACGCAGTCGAGGTCCTCGGCATTAACCGAAAGAATTTGATCCATGTCATTCAAATCAATAGAAATTCCGCCAGCAGGCGCATTGACGCCCCCTTCCAGAGAAGTCCCGGTACCGAAGGGAATGATGGGCACCTTGTACTCGGCACAAATCCGCACCGTTTCCTGCACATCCTCTTCGGATTTTGCAAAAATGACTGCATCCGGTAGCTGGGATGGAATGTACGTAGTGGTGTGAGCGTGCTGTTCGCGGAGAGCCTGTGATGTCTTGAATTGCTCGGCAAATCTCTGCTTGAGTATACCCATTGCGGTCGCAATACCGTCTTCGTTGCGTTCAAGCGCTTCAAGGTCTTCAAGTGCCACGCGTACTCTCCAATATTACTACGATCCCAACCTGCCGCTATCGCATCCATTAAGTAAATCAGTACCAAGCCAGTTGCAAATACCAATAAATTGAACCTTGCCTGAAGCAAGCATTTGAGAATGCCAAAATACCTTGAAAAGGGAACACATCGGTTGCGCCGCCACCTGCAATGTGAAAAACAGGAATGGACCGCAACGACACGGCCTTGAAAAATGCCGGACATCATCAGGCGACTGCCTGCAATAATCTACAAATGGATCGAGCCCAATCTTGAGGGATTTAGGCAAGATCGCCAATTGGCAGTGTGGATTGTAGCGATGATTGTCGGATTCGCTGTCTCCGTCGGAACAATAATCTTTCGTGAACTTATAGGCCTGATCCAGTTGACCTGGCTGCTCGACCGTACTGAGAATGTCGTATCTGCCGCTCAGAATATTCCCTGGTATGTCATTCTGTTGGCGCCGGCGATTGGGGGCGCACTTGTCGGATGGGGTCTGGTCAATCTATTGCCGGTCCGCAGAACGGGAGGAGTACCTGACGTAATTGAAGCTCGTGCATTGGATGGCCGTGAAATCGAATTGAAACCGGCACTTTGGTCGGCAGGAATTACCGCCGTATCACTCGGTGCGGGAGCAAGTGCAGGACGGGAAGGTCCAATGGTGCACCTGGGTGCAGCAATCGCAAGCGCCCTGGAAAGCAAATTCCGGTTACCGCACTGGTCGCGCAAAACACTCCTTGCATCCGGTGCCGCAGCAGCGGTATCAGCCTCATTCAATGCTCCGATTGCGGGAGTCCTGTTTGCCCATGAAATCATCTTGGGACACTACGCACGCCGGTCTTTCGTTCCAATCGTTATTTCAGCGGTTGGCGGCACTCTGCTTTCCCGGCTTTGGTTTGGAGATGTTGCTGCTTTCATCATTCCCAACTACCAGATTACCTCGTTTTGGGAGTTTCCCGCCTTTGCTCTGCTGGGTGTCGTCTGCGCACTGGTTTCCGTCATTTTCCAGTTCGCTCTTGTCAGTACGGATTATGTTGCCAGAAACATCAACATATCTCTTTTCTACCGTCCGGTCATTGGCGGACTCATGATAGGGTCCATTGGAATTTTCTTTCCCGAAGTTCTGGGCGTCGGGTATGAAGCAACCGACATGGCCCTCAAAAACCAGCTCGGGCTCGAACTCCTGCTTATTCTTATTGTGGCAAAAACTGCGGCTACCGCAATTACACTAGCATCCCGTTTTGGTGGCGGCGTCTTTTCACCGGCACTTTATCTGGGCGCAATGACCGGGGTTGCGTTCGGCTTGATCGCCTCCTCAATTTTCCCAGAATTGGCTTCCAGTGAAGGCCTGTACGCGATCCTCGGCATGGGCGCACTTGCTGCTGCTGTTCTCGGCGCTCCTTTTTCTACGACCATGATCGTGTTCGAACTAACCGGTGGATACGCACTTTCAATTGCGCTACTTTTGGCGGTTTCAATTTCCACCGGGATAAATCAGGCAATCCACGGACATTCATTCTTTGAATGGCAACTGGAAATGCGTGGCCTGTTCATTCGTGACGGCCCCCACAAATATGTGATGCGGATCACCAAGGTTTCAGAGTTTCTTACACCCGCAGACGGTGATGATCTGGACGGTAAACTTCAACCTGATGAAGAAGGAAAATTACCTCCACATTTGTTGTTGAACGATAATCTTGAAACCGCTTTACGAGCCTATGATGATGGAAGCCATCAATCGCTTCCGGTGGTTGACAATACACGTGACCTGAACATTGTTGGAAACGCGACCCAGACCGAAGCGCTTGCCTGTTACAATCGTGCGCTAGTGGCAACCAGCGAAGAAGAACACAAAGCCTGATATCAAATGGGGTTTACAGTTCCAAATCCTGGCAGCTTAAGGCCAGGCCGAGAAAAATCGAATCCGGCAACAAGACCCAGGAACTGAAACTCAATCCCGCTTCGCTTTCCAATGGCAAAACCTGCGTAGCCATTGAGGGATGCCTGGAGGTTTGACCAGTCGGGATCCAGATTGAAAAATTGGGGGTAAACCGGAAAATCCCTGCCAACCGCATTTGCGGGCAGCACCAATTGCATTTCAGGTACCTCATTCAATACATGAGCGACGAATGTGTTCGAGTTCGGCCCTGGCCAAATGTTGTACCCACCCCGGTAAGCAAAAGGGTAGTCGGCGATAGCCATTTCAATTTTTGGAATGAGATTGGTAGCTTCTTTACCTTTATAGGTTTTCAAAATCTTCGGCGAATTGGAGTACCAGTTTGCATCAGCTGCATAGGCATTCAAACGAATGGGATTTCCCCATCCAACTTTGTCATACCGGTTGTAGCGATCTTCATCTTTTTTTTTGGTCACAATCCAGGAATGTACCGAGAATGCCCCCTTCCATCGTCCGGTGCGCGCCGCCATAACATGTATGACGGCACCATCTTCTGCATTTGCAGGTGGAAGAAGATTGGCTGTTGACCAGTTCGCAGAATGCCAATTGGCCGGGCGACCTTCATCGGCCTGCCAGACCAGCAAAGAAACTAATACTGGCAAAATAAACACCAGAACGACAAACAATACCACACGGCGAAAAAATCGTATCATCAAGGACATGCTCCTGTATAACCAAACCGGATTGTCCAGTGGATTCAAATTTCGGCGATTAGCAGGCCCAAGTGTGCAGTTCCCGTGCAATTTTCTCTTGCAGACCCAGAGTTTTGGTGACAATTTTCATTCATCTCAAACTTCCGGAGAACATTGCGATGTCTGTCGAACCCCTCCACAAGGATAACCTGTCCAATCTCCCGTACTATGAAGAGCGCGTGGATCTCGCTGCCGCTTTCCGTTGGACGGTGCGACTTAACATGCATGAAGCGGTCGCAAATCATTTCTCACTTTCGGTGAATGATGATGGAACCCAGTTCCTGATCAATCCGAACCAGCGTCATTTTTCGCTGATCAAAGCGTCAGATATTCTGCTTCTGGACGCTAATGATCCTGAAACGCTCGAACGTCCGGACGCTCCGGATGAAACCGCTTGGGGTCTGCATGGCGCAATTCACCGTAACTGCCCGCATGCAAGGTGTGCACTTCACGTACATTCAATCCATGCAACTGTGCTGGCGAGCCTTGCAGATTCCGTGATGAAGCCAATCGACCAAAACACCGCGATTTTTCACAACCGTCATGTGGTAGATAATGAGTATGGTGGCCTCGCCTTTGAGGAAGAAGGTGAGCGTTGTTCTCAACTCTTTGCAGACCCAAAAATGAAAGTCATGGTCATGGGCAACCATGGCGTGATGGTCATCGGTAACAATGTGGCTGATACGTTTAATCGTCTGTATTATTTCGAAAGGGCAGCTGAAACTTACATCAAGGCGCTATGGACCGGACAACCCCTTCGGGTGCTTTCTGAGGAAATCGCGGAAAAAACTGCGCGGGAAATTGAAGAGTATGATGATCAAGCCGGTCGTCACTTTGCAGATTTAAAGGAAATCCTCGATCACGAGGAACCGGATTACCGGAACTAGATCGTCTTTATTATCGGTTCTCATCCAGCCAGACACGAATTTTTTCCAGCCCTGGAACAAGTTCCCTTATCTGGTCTTCACCAAAAGCCTCAGAAAAATCAGCAAAAAACCCGATCAGTCGGGATTGGGCCTCCATTTGCGCGCTCCGTCCGGTTTGCGAAATTGAAACAATCTTGGACCGTCCATCAATTTCATGTGGTTTGATCTCTATGAACCCTTTACCCTCCAGTTGTTTGAGCGTGTTGGTCATGGCGCCCTTTGTGACTTGGAAGGCATTTGCGAGTTGCAATGGTGAAGCCGGTGGCCGTCCGCGCATGAAATGATTGAGTAGCGAAAATTGTGACATCGTCAAACCACGCGGCATGGCGCGTTCTGCACGGTTTGACGATAATTGGCTGATAATTCCAATCTCGTTGAAAAAACGGAAATAGACATCTTCATTTGATGCTGGATTTTCCGTAGATTCACTCATCAATTGTTCCTGATGCGGGTTTCGTAAGTCCATCTGGGGCTGGGATTCGGTTTTTCACCATACCCGATCCGGGCAAACATTTGCAGGGTTTCGCTGTCAGTTATGCCCAGCTCTCTTTTGATATCCTTATGCTGTTCAGAAACTTCTTCGAACTCTTGCAGAGCCTGGGAAAGCGGATGCATGGAAACACCCAGTTCGGTTGCCTTGAGATTTAAGCGTACATAAGTGCGTCCCGCTCCAATCTGTTCTACTCGACTGTTTCCTTGCGTCTTGACATAAACATATCCCATGGCCGTATCGATCGGAGGGCGTATCACAGCTTGGGATTGTTCAAACATTGAACTATCAAAAGCAAGCATGCCTTCCCGAGTGAGTTGTCCGGTCGCAGCCAGCAATTCCATGAAAGCACCGCCAAGATCAATTCCATCGGGATTGGCTTCAATCTCCGCTTTTCCAATCCGCATCAGGTCAATGCTTTCCTTGGCGGTGCGATATGTCCGCATTTCAATGTCCATGGCAGCCCAGGTTAAAGCGCGGAGCCGTTTTACCTGATCCATTTTCAGAACATGATCAACTGATACCCGCCCACGTGCGGCAGTCAGGATGGCAGAGGCATTATCAGCGGAAACAGGTTTATCCGTATTAAATGGCTCTTTGTTCGACCGTCGATCAAACAATTGGACAAAAAGAGGGTCTTTTGCATGACCAGTCTCTGTTAATTGTATCCGTGCCACAGGCTTGTTGTTGAGCCTTGGAAAGCTCTCACCTTGTGGAAATATGTCAATGTTAGCCCTCATGCCCATTTCTCGCGCAGTGAGATCGATTAACTCCAGAAAACAACCCAATCCAATGGTGATTTGTCGGTCGTAGGGATCTGTATGCGGCAATCGTCTTTCAAGATCACAATAAAGGACAATCTCGTCGCGACCTACCAGATCTACAAGCCAAGGTTGCCGGTTGTGCGGATTAGGCGCCAGGATTGCATGCGAAAGTATAATTTTTCGTGGGTCAATTTCCGGCGCAGGGCCAAGTGCCAGTTTCCAGGGTTTCAGGGCCTTGGTCGGTGACCTCGTCATGACAAACAAGCTGCCCGCGCCCGCCGCCAAAATGACGCCTCCGCCAATCAGTTTCAAAAACCCACGGCGAGATCGTAAAGACTGTTCCCTGTTGGATGGATTTGAATGGGTAGACATCGGATTCTCCATTTAGTTTAACATAATACTATGTAGTTTAATATTAAACTTTTTTCAAGAGAAAATTCATTTTTCCGTTTTTTTCAGAATTTCTACTTTTGATTCAGATAGTTAAGAAAGGGCAACTTCATTCAAAATACACACGATGTGAAACATCATTGCCATTCGTTATTGTTAATTGTTTGAATCCCACCATTCGAAGGAGGTCAAAAAAGTTTAACTGTTCAATGTGTCCCAACTTCTTGAAAAGTGGTGACGTCCTGGCATCTGCAGTCATAGATGCTAGCAAGCCACGGAGCCTGAATAGCGTGTCGTAGCGCCCAGATTCCGTTGCCACAATAATAAGCTTTTCAGCATCACTGCCCTTGGCAAACATGTGATAGGAAGGCGGATATGGCTTTTGTTTTTGCAGCTGGTCAAGCTGCGTCACAAAACCCACCCTTGAAAACCGACTTACACCGGGAAGCCGCGGCAAGGGTGCCTGATAGGTTTCTTCAGATTGGGGTTGTGGATAATAGTATCCCGCATGTCGGTCATCAGCAAAGGCACTCACAACAAAAATGGAAGCGGACAAGATCATTGCCATGAAAAAACATAACGAACTGGTAAAACAGCCACCTGTTTGAAACCGCTGTTGAACGTGCATTTGAATGACCTTTCTCTACAGCTTCATCAGAAGTTTAGTATGGGAGTTGAGATTACCAATGGGCTAGGGCTTGAAAATTAGAAATCAGTGCCGAAAATCAGCCTATCACCTTTTTCAAGATCAATGCTGCTTCTCTTCCCCGGTCAGGTGTTTCCAAACCCAGAGCAATACTGGATTAATCAAACTCAATGCTAGAAAAATCGCTACAAGGCTAGCACCATAACTGTAGTCAGAGAATTCTGTTCTCCGCAAAAACCTGGGCATTTCATTCCAAAGCCACCAGGCACCAAAACAAAGCAATCCGGTGATTACTAGGGTAAATACGATCCTCATGAAATAGGCAGAAAAGTAACTGGCGGCCAAAAACACGAGCACCAACACCGTAAAAATAATATCGCATGAATTGGCGGGAAGCTGCAGAAGCTTTGCAAGGTCGGCCCGAAACAGCCAATAAAGCACGCAAAACAGTGCTGCTACTATTACGGACACGCCAATCCTTGAAAGCGGTTTTTCGAGGTTGATTCCGCTCATGGCAGCACCTTAACGGTTGCCAGGTCCATTTTAAAAACCGTCATATCGTCGAGCCGTTCTATTTCACCTTCGGCTTCTATGTAGAGTGCGACCAATTCACTAAGCCGGTCACCGATGGCATTGCCATCTTTGTCAGTCAACAAAAAGAAACTGCTGCCCTCCACGTCGCCTGAACTGGCGAATACCGGTGGAATACCTCCCGCAATGCAAAGATTGGCGCAGGCTTTGTGCGCTAGCCCTGTACCCGGCCGCATTGCGCCCATATAGCACTTTCCGTCACATACCTCACCGGCCAAACGCCACTTCCCCAAGGATAACGGTTTTGAAGGGACAAAGTCCTCAGGCAACGTTTCACCTACCACTTCCAATTCCTTACGGCCATTTACTTGAAGCATGGTGATATCTCCACGCTTGAGAAACACACCCCAAGTGAAAATCGCCTCACCGTCCAGCCCCTTTGACTTTTTAAAGGCCCCCCGCTTACCTGGACCTGACAACATCAATGTCGTCGCAGGATTTCCGTCTTCGGCAGGAAGGCGAAGCACCGGATAGGGGTGATATTCCAAAATGCCGGCAAGTTGCTGTCGGCCTAAGTCAAATCGGAATCGGCCATTGCCAGGATCCTCAACCGTAGAAGACAGCACAAGAGACAGAACTACAAAGATACTGATGAACAGGGCAAAAACCGGGAGAATCAGCTTTGCGATATCCTTTGGCAACTTATTGATGTAGCCAACAAAAAACGGTCGGGATGAGGACGAAGAACTAGACATATGCATCTCCAATCAGTGTCGGTTCAACATAAGTACCTGGAGCGAGAGGTCGAGGATCGACATAAACTGTGCCAGCTTCAAGTTTAAGGCGATAGGTTGCAATCTTTTCCTCGAAAGGCGCAGGAGAGCGACCGTCTTCCGGATTGTATTGGAAACCGTGCCAGGGACACGTGATACAACCATCAACGATTTTGCCCTCTCCGAGCGGCCCGTTCTGGTGGGCACAAACATTGTGGACCGCAGAAAGCGTATTTCCGTTTCGAAACACCGCGACCCTTTCTTCATCTGGAAGTGAAACAATTTTGGCGCGCTTGTTCTCGATCTGAGAAACCTGACCGACTTCGATCCAAGGCGTGTCGTCGCCCGGATTGGGTTCTCTGACAAACATTGAATCTGCCTGACGGTCTTTCATCGCCACTATGAAGTGCAAAATTGAAACTGCAAACACGCTCGTAAAAAATACGATTGCAAATACCGGGTCACGATCAGTTTGCAGCGGACCAAGGGATATGTGCAGCACCACAGAGGCATAACCGAAATAAATTCCCATATGAAGGCGCTTCCATATTGGTGCTGACAGGAAACTCAGCCAAAAATCATGGCTCGTAACCGCCAGGATCAAAAGCATCAAAAATGCAAAAATCCCGAACGCTTCAAATGGAAAGCCCAGCAATTGGTCAAAGTTGGTATTGCTGCTGAACAATGCTTCATATTTGTTGGTCGGGCTGAACGCATAATACCAGCCCAATACATAGTTCGCGTGTACCGCAGCGACACAGGCGGTCAAAACGCCAAAATGCCGGCGGTTGTACAGTAAAGGCAGGAACTTTTCGTTCAACCGCGCAAGTGGCCCTATGCACAAAATGAAGCTCAGCATCAAAAAGGCACATGATCCGAATGCGCGCATCCGCATGATCGGCCGCTCTATCGGTTGGCTGGAATCTTGAAAATTCACTCCAACGCGAATATAAAGATAAATGTAAGATGCCACGGCAATCAACAGTACCGCGTCGTACATGTATTTGTTGCGGTTCCATATAACCGGCTTGTAATCAACGCCCAAATCAGTTCTCCTTAGGAGCTTCCAGCAGAACCGGCTGGTAGTCTGTCGGCGGCGATTGCTTGATGTAAATAGCACCAAGAACAATCAGGGGCAGCAGAATTCCAAAGAATCCCCACACCCGCCGGTGAAATTTTCGTGCACCTTTTTTCAATATTTTTACTCCCTGCCCGTCGCCAATACCCACCATCGCCACAACACCAGCGGCCACAACAGGGTTAGTCCCGGTATCAACAACGGTCGAAAGCCAAGACTACCGCGCGAATAGGGTTCTACACGTTCGATTCCAAAAACAATGAACAACACAGCCGCAACCAATCCGGTTCCAAGGTAAATCTCCACCAGATAAACAATAATTTCAGCTGTCAGCATAAAAAGGCCAGTTTGTTATTACAAATATTGATGCAACCCTATTAAACCAGTTTTGGTTAGACAACCGCCCAAAGGCGATAGATAGCAAAAGTTGAACACAGGTGATCGTTTACAGCAAGTGCATCGGGTGAAGCATGATTTCGCCCATTACAATTCACTCAGCATCCCGTTAACAGAATTTCGCAATTGGGTAATTTCGGCACCGCTTCTTACAAGCACCCGCAGTCCGACATAAATCATCGTGATGCCATTGGCTTTGGCAACGCGTTCCTCATCAGTCGCTGTACTGAATTTTGATGTATCTTGAAGGGCAACCTCGATCCCGGAGGTTAGTTCTTTGAACATCCGCGCTACGATTGTTCCTATTTCCCGATCATCATGAGCTGCACCGACGGCGGCGTTGCAAAGCAGACATCCACGCCGATCGCCCGCCTCCGCACGATCAACCGCATAATCGAAAAATTTTTCAATACGTGACTCGCCGGAAATGATTCGCCCGTCTTTCAGCAAGGCGACACCAGGTTGCAGAACCGTTTTGTCATAAAGGAGCAGCGCCTCAACAAAAAGGCTCCTTTTGCTGTCGAATGCCTTGTAGAGACTGCCACGTGACAAACCGAGACTGTCGAGCAAATCAGGAAGGCTGGTTCCTTTGTAACCACCGTCCCAAAAAACATTCATGGCATCTTCACGTGCTTGCTCTATGTCAAATTCCCTCGGTCGGGCCATATCGAGATGTCCTATTCAATGTTCAATATTAATTGGGAACCAAATAGTTCACAATTCAAGTTAAAGTGATCACTTGTTTATTGACCAATCGGTTCCGAATGTACACATTGGCAGCGTCAAAAAGGACGGAATTGTCCGCCCAGTTCAAAACATTCAAGAGGATTTTTTTAATGGACCGTCGCACATTTATCATTTCAGCCGCCGCAGTGGCCGCTGGCACAGCATTCACCGTACCTGCTCTCGCAGGCGGCAGAAAAGGAACCTTCAGCGGTGACAGCAATCACGTCACTAAAGGCAATGTCACCGTTAAAAACGGCCAGATCGTTCTGGAAGACAGCTTCTGGTTTGATGGCGCTCCTGATCCCCGTGTTGCTCTCGGTAAGGGTGGTAAATTCACCGCAGGAACTGATTTTGCAGTATTGCAGAAAAATGCTGGCAAGCAGACCTATGATATTCCGAGCAATCTGAAAGATTCAGGCTATGACACCGTTGTGATCTGGTGCCGTAAGTTCTCAGTTCCCCTCGGACACGCCAAACTGAACTAATAAGTCTGGTACATTTTTATCACGAAAAATTGGTGCTCCACAGCTTTAGCCCCGCTACACGAAAGTGCGGCGGGGCTTTCCATTACTTAAGGGGTTCCAGCGCAGCTGCGGATTTTGCCAATCTGACCAGATTGATAAACTCTGCGCGGTATCCGAATTCATCTTCTCCCTTTCCAGTCCGGGCAAGGTTTACGACATCATCAAAATCATATGAGCCGGTATATTTTCCGCCCCGCAATAACTGCCCAAACCCAGCCACAGCAGATGCAAACCGCGTCGCTTGCGGAGCAGTACTGATGCTTTCAACTTCATTTCCGGTATCGATTACCTGGGTTATAAGCGTGCTCGTATCACTGTCAGGCAGTTTGTAGCGTATTTTCAGAAACCCGTATTCACTGGCATCCCCTGCAAGTTCAGTCTTGCTCATTCCATACCGCAATTGTTCCACCAAACGGGCATCGGAATTCGGAGGTGTGATTTCATACAACGCAGTAACCGTGTGCCCTGCCCCGATATCACCGGCATCAACCTTGTCATTGTTGAAATCCTCCCGCTTGAGCGCACGTGTTTCATATCCGATCAGCCGGTACTCGCCCACCAGAGCCGGATTGAATTCAACCTGCAGTTTTACGTCCTTGGCAATAGTAAACAGAGTAGAGCCCACTTCTTCCACCAGCACTTTGCGCGCCTCTGAGAGTGAATCGATATAAGCAGCATTTCCGTTGCCGTTTTGCGCAAGAGCCTGCATCAGCTGATCATTGTAATTGCCCTGGCCAAAACCAAGAACGGAAAGGGTTACACCTGTATCGCGCTTGCGCTCAATATAGCTTTTCAACTCTTCAGTATTTGAAATACCGACATTGAAATCTCCATCCGTGGCCAGGATTACGCGGTTTACCCCTTCTTCCTTCATGTTTGATTCAGCGAGTTTGTAGGCTTGCCGGATTCCCTCGGCACCGGCTGTTGAGCCACCTGCATGAAGATTATCAAGTGCTGCCAGAATCTTACGCTTGTCAGAAGCCTTGGTCGGCTCCAATACCGTGCCAGCACTACCTGCATAAGTAACAATCGATACTGTATCATCCGGCTTGAGTGAGGATAAAAGCAGCTTGAACGAATTGCGCAGCAATGGAAGCTTGTTGGGCGCCTCCATCGATCCGGACGTATCAATCAGGAATACGAGATTGGAGGATGGCATTTCCGTCTTCGGCAATTCATATCCCTTGATGCCAATGGAAAGAAGCTTGGTTCCTGCATTCCAGGGCGTTGGCATAATCGATACATTTGCCCTGAATGGTTCGGAACGGTCGGTCGGGATTGCATAGTCATAGTCAAAGTAATTGATCAATTCCTCAACCCGAACTGCATTTTTCTGAGGCAGTACATTGTTGTTCAAAGATGCCCGAACAAACGCATATGAGGCCGTATCCACGTCGACAGAGAATGTCGAAACCGGGTCTTCAGCCACCACCTTGACCGGATTGGTCTCGATTTCCTCAAACTTGTCCCGGCCCTGGTCCTGGTAGTGCTGCGTGGGAACATCATCTGGGACCGGTTGAGGGGCAATTTTCGCAAAGCTTTCAGATTGAGCAACCGTACCGGAAAGGCGATCCAAACTTTGATCAGATTCAACTCGTGATCTTGAATTGCCCCCATCCAGTTTGAACGTTGCACCAGATCTATTCTGATCTTGGTAGGATTTGCTGTCGGCGAAGAGTTTCGCTTTTCTGCCCACACTTTGTGGCTTGTTTGCAGCTTTTTCCTGAGAACGCACTTCCTCAGGCAAAACTAATGGAGCTTCCTCATTTTCAACAATCTCCTGCAGATCATCCTCATTTCCTCTATACGGATTTGTTGCAGGCGTATTTGCCAATTCATTTTTCTTTGTTCCATCATAAATCACCACCTCACCACCAACTGGCAAAAGCTCACTAATATTCGGCCCCACCATTACCATTGCAAGTACTGCGACACTGGCACCGCCAGCCATTGAGTATGCCCATTTTGAATTTATCGTTGTCATCATACGTCTCCATTTCGACAAGGTTGGTTTTGCACCCCCTTGCTGATTGAGACGCGCCTCACTTTCCAATCCTTGGGAAGCATTCGAAATTTTTTCTTCTTCAAACGCTTGCATGGCAGCAGAAATCGCAGCTGCCTTTGCTTCAGCGCGAGGCTGAACCTGCTGCGCGCGCAATGCATCTTCCAGTCTCTCGAGTTCCTTGCTCATGTTTCTTCCTTTGCGAGTTTTCGCAATGTCTTCTTCAGTTCACCCATTCGCCATGACACTGTGGATTCTTTTAAACCCAAAATTTCCGCCGCTTCCCTGTGATTCATCCCTTCTCCCACCACCAGAGCCGCCGTATCCCTCAGATCATCGGACAGCCGAACCATCACTTCATCAAGCCACCTCAATTCGCGCGCAGCATTCGCTGCTTCGCCGCGACGCAGGTCTTCAATATCCCCATAATCATTGTGAATACGGTCTTGCGTTATCTGTTTGCGTTTCCAATCCTTCACCCGGTTCACCACAACGCGATACAGCCAGGTTGTGAATGCTGACCCACCTTCAAAGGTTTTGATTTTCGCGGGCAGAGAAACACAGACATCCTGTGCAATGTCCTCCGCTTCTTCGCGATGACCACAAAACCGGTAGGCGACACGGAATATTGTATCGTAGTGCCGTTCCAGCAATTGCCGGAAGGCATCTCCGTCTCCCTTGGCTGCCAGCCTTACCAGCGCCTTGTCAGAGGTTTCAGCTCCCAAATTCATATCCCGTTTTGCCAACGTTCAATTATAAGACGTATGAGAACGGCAAATCCTTGGCGGAATTGCAAATTTTTTAAATTGAGATTTTGTGTAACCTTTATCTGTAACCCTTTGCCTGCCAGATTTTGACGATACGGACAAAGTTCACGGTTGTCGCCGGACCGGCCGGTTCGACACTTCCGTTATATCCTGCAGCGTTTGTATGCCGCACAAAACAAGCGCGTTTACTGCATTGTATGTTAACCTTTGCCCCATCGGGATGATGAAGCGAGGCAGTTCGAGCGACTGCAGTGTTTGCAAAAGGGAGTGATAACACCGCCGCAACAGCAAGGGATTTGGCCAATTTCGGAAACATGGTGCTTCTCCGTATTTAACCCCATCCAACCAAATTGTAACAAATTGCTGTCTTACAAAGGTTAATTTTCCACCGCTTGTGCCGGACTAAACTCTGTAATTTTTAAAAAAAACCACTACAAAGAACAAATGTCGAACCCTTTTGATTCCAAACCTGATGATGTGGATGTTGTCGCGCATGCTGGCGGCATTGCTGCTCGAGCCATGGCGGCAAATCGCGGCTCGTCAATACCGGACTATTTCGATGGTCTCAATCCGGAACAAATGGAGGCGGTACAGTCACTCGATGGACCATTGCTGGTACTCGCAGGCGCCGGGACCGGCAAGACAAGGGTTTTAACCACCCGTATTGCGCACATCCTTGCAACCGGTCAGGCTTTTCCTTCCCAGATACTGGCGGTTACCTTCACCAACAAGGCTGCTCGCGAGATGAAGGAACGCATCGGACGCATGGTTGGCGAAGCAGTTGAGGGCATGCCATGGCTTGGTACGTTCCACTCCATCGGCGTAAAAATCCTGCGCCGCAATGCCGAACTGGTAGATCTCAAATCCAATTTCACCATTCTCGATACCGATGATCAGATCCGGTTGCTGAAACAGTTAATCCGGGCAGAAGGTATCGACGACAAACGCTGGCCTGCACGCACCCTTGCCGGGTTGATAGACCAGTGGAAAAACAAGGGCCTTGGACCTGACCAGATACCGGAAGGCGATGCACGCTCGTTTGGTGAAGGCCGGGGCCGGGAGCTTTACCGGCAATATCAGGAACGGCTGAAAGCCCTCAATGCCTGTGATTTTGGTGACCTTCTTACGGAAACCATCCGTTTGTTGAAGGAAAATCCCGATGTCTTGCGTGAGTACAACAACAAATTCAAATTCATTCTGGTGGATGAATATCAGGACACCAACGTCGCCCAGTACATGTGGCTGAGATTGTTGGCACAAAGGTCTTCTTCTGATTCAGATGACGCATCCACACCTGCGCCCGTTCACACAGAGGCGTCTCGCCCGAACATATGCTGCGTTGGCGATGACGATCAAAGTATTTACGGCTGGCGGGGTGCGGAAGTCGACAACATCCTGCGCTTTGAAAAGGATTTTCCCGGCGCAAAGGTGATCCGGCTTGAGCGCAATTACCGTTCAACCGCCCATATTCTCGGCGCAGCAGGTCACCTGATCGCCAATAATGAAGGACGGTTGGGAAAAACGCTGTTTACCGACCATGCAGATCCAGGTGACCCGAAAGTTGTCGTATCCGCCGGGTGGGATTCTGAAGAGGAGGCCCGCTCCATCGGGGAGGAAATCGAAGCACTCCAAACCAAGAGTCATGCATTGAACGAAATAGCCATCCTGGTTCGGGCTTCTTTCCAGATGCGTGAATTCGAGGACCGGTTTGTTACCATGGGGCTCAATTACCGGGTCATCGGTGGGCCCCGTTTTTATGAGCGCATGGAAATCCGCGATGCCATGGCCTATTTCCGCGTTGTTTGTCAGCCAGCGGATGACTTGGCCTTTGAGAGAATTGTCAATACGCCGAAACGCGGTATTGGCGATGCCACCCTGCGCATCATTCACGACAATGCCCGGGCGCGCGGCATTCCGCTAACAGTTGCAGCCCGTGAACTCACCGAAACAGAAGAGTTGAGACCCAAAGTCCGAGCAACGCTCAAGGGGGTTTTGGACCATTTCGATCGCTGGCGCAGTGAGCTTGACTCCGCGACACATACCGAACTCGCTGAAACCATACTGGAAGAATCCGGCTATACGGAAATGTGGCAGAATGACCGGTCTGCCGATGCACCCGGGCGTCTTGAAAACCTGAAGGAACTGATACGTTCCATGGAAGAATTTGAAAACCTGCCCGGATTTCTTGAACATATTGCATTGGTGATGGATACCGACAACAACGAGGACCTTGATGCCGTCTCAATAATGACCCTGCATTCGGCCAAGGGACTGGAATTTGACACGGTATTTCTTCCCGGTTGGGAAGAAGGCCTGTTTCCGCACCAGCGATCACTCGATGAAGGTGGACGGTCGGGCCTCGAGGAAGAGCGTCGCCTTGCTTATGTGGGCATCACCCGCGCACGAAGCCGGTGCCATATCTGGTTTGTTTCAAATCGCAGAATTCATGGGCTTTGGCAGGCTTCCATCCCTTCGCGATTCATTGATGAATTACCGGAAGACCATGTGGAAGTTAATGAAGGTTCCACCTCTTATGGTGGTTACGGGTCAGCGGGTGCTGGCGGCAGATATGGTGCGAGCCGGTTCGACAACGTCGACACGTTTGAATCGTCCTATTCAAGTCCGGGCTGGAACCGGGCAAAGAACCGGCAAGGGTTTTCCGAGGATGCAAACAGTTGGGGAACGCGATCCGGTCCGAAAACAAAAGGGCGCACAATTGAAGGACAACTGATTGCTGCATCAATCAATGAAGGCTCCAAATTTGCTATTGGTGACCGGGTTTTTCACCTGAAGTTCGGAAATGGCAACATTGCGTCAATCGACGGAAACAAGCTCACCATCGACTTCGATAAGGCTGGTCAGAAGCGCGTTCTGGACTCCTTTGTCGAAGGGGTTTGAGAGGAAACGATGAATATTTCGGAATTTTCCGAATAAAGGCATCTGACACCTGGTGAATGTTCAGAAGGCCATTTCGACATCATTCAATTCAGCCACGGATTTCAGACACTCGAGGCAAAGAATTCTACATCCAGCCGCACTGATTTCTTCCCACTCTTCATCATCTGCATGCCAGCAGCGATCACAGAACGCCTGGATTTCATCTTCACTATCCTGAATCCAATGAAAACCGGACGGTTTGCTATCTTTCAGGGACTGCAACAGATGGGGACAAACATAAGTGCAATCCGTCTTTCCGTGGGAATCACATTCAATTTTTTCAGGCATTTGATTGCTCCGGTGTCGGAAACAATTCTGATCTGAAAAACTCAATTGTCCGTTAATAGACCCGGTTTGGGTGTTTTAGTTTCAGCTGCAAGAATGGCTGGTAAGCGGGAGTTCAACCCATCCGTTGTATGCTACAAAAAACCCGCCAACCGAAGTTGGCGGGGTCCTATAAGGATATATTTTCTGTAATTTAGAAGTCGCGACGAAGTGTTATTTCGAAGCCATCATAGTCTGCATCTACGCCAAATGAGGAGGCTGTGCCGGTGACAACAGCGAGAGGCGTGATCGCATTATCTATTTCACCGTTATAGTAGGCTGCCTTGATGTGGAAGCCTGGAGTAGCTGATGGATACCAGTTCAGGCCGACGCCAAACTGCTGTACATCACCAGTGTTTGGAGTACTTGCTCTCACCGCTGCGCTTACAGGTGCTGTAAGGTCAGTGCCGCTTACATCCCAGTAGTTGGCCCAGAACTCGACTTCGTCGGTAAGGTTCATCTGGAAAGCAACACCCCAGATGGTTTCGGGGTTCAATGTCAGAAGGTTAGTGTGGACATAGTCAGTGTCATAATCACCGTCGTCCATGTAAACACCCCAGATGGAACCACCAGGTATGAAATCTGACAGGTCGAGGTTGGCAGAAATCTTGTACGCCCAGCCGCCGACATCAACAGCGCCTCCGGTTACCGGATTGAAAGCTAATGTTCCAGCAATCGTCTCTGGAGCGATGGAGTCATGCACCGCTGTGAATGCAACACCCCAACCGTCGCCTGAGTAGTTGAAACCAGCATAGAAGTTGGCACGTGAGTCGCCTGATGTACCGTTGTTGGTTACGTTACCGAAACCGCCACGGCCATAGGAGATGCGTGGGTCTTCAACACCGATGGTGA
>JBPCWL010000040.1:0-35000 GCA_051009575.1 Rhizobiaceae bacterium | reverse complement strand
AGGACCACATCCAGCAATCCACCCTGACCCAAAGGTTTGATTCGGGGCAAACCGGAAACGTTTACTTTGTTTCGCGGATTTTTCGAATCAATCAGTATTAACTTACCGTCGCGCTCGGTGACCAGCAGTCTTCCATCCGGAAGCATGGACATGGCCCACGGGGTATCGAAGCCATCAGCAATTTTATCTACACGGACGATGCCCAGTTCTGTCTTGTGGGTGTC
The DNA here is from genome assembly GCA_051009575.1 of Rhizobiaceae bacterium. GTDB lineage: Bacteria > Pseudomonadota > Alphaproteobacteria > Rhizobiales > Rhizobiaceae > JAALLB01. The sequence continues at coordinate 34,776 of JBPCWL010000040.1, read as the reverse complement.
TGACGCAAACACCAGGACAATATTTTGTGTTTCGCTGAGCAAAAACAACAGGAAAAATCCGGCTAACTTGCGCATTTTCTGATTCTCGGCATAGAATTGGCGAATCTAGACCACGCTAGAGGCTAGGGTCTCCTCCCTAGATAGTGCGCGAAATGGACAATACAAACCCCGCATTGACACTTGCGCCGGACGAAGTTCATATTCTGGAGCGGGTTGAAGCCCAAAGCTCCGGTGTCCCGCTTTTTGTTGCACACTGGCACATTTTTGCTCCGACACTGGTTATTGCCATCCTTTATTCTGCCGCATGGTTGTTTTTGGCAGTGACCGGGAAATCGGAAACCGGTCTGGCTCGTCTATTTATCGTGGTGATGGCAGTCGGGGTTCCGTTTCTTGCGGCACATGCTTTCCTGAGATATCAAACCATTCGACTGCAGGTAAGTGACGGACATGCCTATTGCCATCCGGGCTGGCCGAAGGAACTGCCCATTGATGTGCCGTTATCGATCATTAAGGAAGTAAAGGTACGTCGCGGACTTTCAGGCTACCTGTTTGGTGGCGGGACGGTGATTCTGGATTTGGTGACGGAAGGCAGTGTTGTCGTCGCGGACATTTCAGAACCTGATCTTGCGAAGAAAGTAATAGACATTGCACGAAACGCGACTTGATCAAAAATTTGCCTACTCAATTTCGTAAATTTCAGCGGAATAGGAAATAGCAGCAGAATAGATACTTTCGCCGTAGGATTTAAGGATTTCGGTCTTTTTCCCGGCTATCCGTTCTTTCAGAATTCCGATCAGGTCTCCGGATTTTGAAATCTTGTGGTAAAGCGCAAAACGACCCGGTTCAATATTGATATCTATTGGTAGTTCAACGGACTTTCTGTTTGCTTCATAGGCAAACAATTCGATCAATATGTCTACTTCCGCGTTTTCATCCGGCTCAATGTGAATTTCATGCCATGCAGGGATTTTTGATGCATCATAAGCAGTATCCCTGGAAAAGATGCGGCCGTAATATGGTTCTCCATTAATCGTAATTTTTGCCCCCACGCGTTCCAGGCCCTTTGCACTTTCTGCCAACTGAAAGCTATGGACTTTGACTATGATCGCGGATCCTCCAGTTTCATGGATGTTCTGGAGCAAGCGATGGCCCTTCGGTTTTGGTTCATCAAGATTTAGTGCAAGTCGCGGCACTACATCGGATTCCCTGAAATACCGGGACAAGAACGAATTCCGCCATGTTGTGAAAGCATTGTTTGCGGCGGTGAATTTGCCGTTATTGCCACTCAGATTGCCTTTCCAATGGCCATCGGAGGCTGGGAGGCCAAGGACCTTTGCCTTGACCAGCATGGAAATATCATGTGCAGATTTAAGGTCACGCATTAACTCCCTGCGGTTTCGTTCTGTAAAATTTAGGGACCCAAGATGTTGCCAGAATTCCGGCCGTACAGCTACGGCCCAGTTCCGGATTTTCCGCGTGATATTAACGGTTGCGGCATGGGCCATGACCAGGGCGTTTTCCCATCCTGGCCGGACGAAAGAGTCCTTGTTAATACCCCTGAAATAATCGCCATGCGCATATTTGCCCTGTTCCGGCCAAGAACCGGTGCGAAGTTTTCCTTTCAACCGTGCTGTGATCCTTGGAAACAAATCAACGTCAAAATCTCCATTCGGCTGGCGGTCGTATAGCTCGGACCAATTGGAATGGGAATAAAAATCCTGAATGACATGATGGGCAATGCCAATAACTGCCAGCATTTTAATGCGGTCATTTTCGAGGGCAGCCTCTTCAGCCAGCTCACGCACATTTCGCATGAGCCAGTAGTAGTAGTTTTCAACTTCCTCATGTGTTTCCAGATTATCGAAATGGAGACGGTTGAGGGCCGGTTTCAGCAGCAGGTTGAATGCTGCAGGTGCAGTTGAATAGTAATCTGTAAGCCAGTTTGCCAAAATAGCGGTATTTACCGCATCTGTACCAAGGTTTTCCCGTTTAAGGACGATACGGGTCATATCGAAATGATGACCGGTATCGAATGAGTATGCCGGGGTTGAACTGTTTACCACCATGGCAAAAAACAGGGCGAAGGTGGTTCTGAGAATTCTGATAGATCCCGTCATTTGACGAGAATTTTCCGTATGGCACAGGAAATCAAGCGTTTTCTTGGAAATTGAGTTGATTAGCGGTTCTTATCGGGTAATGGTTGTAACGGGGACATGATTAACCTCAGACATCACTCATGCCCCCGTTACTTCCAACCCGGCCAGGCCAGGTTAACTGCGATAGTTTTCTGCGTTGGATTGCTGCTGCATTGCAATTTTTGCAGCAGTAAATCCATTGGAATTCATTGAGACTGACAAGGTTAATGCAGCCAAGCCTGTTCCGAGGAAGACAATCAGAAGTACGGTGTTAATCCAGATCAGTGCACGCCTGCGGGCTATTGTTCCGTGAAGTCCCGGACCAGCCTGAATCGCAAAGGTTTTGTTGCTGAAATTTCGCCGCATATTTTCGCCCCACCAAACAGTGTTGCGGTTCACATTAAGAAAGTTTCAGGCTTAGTTTGGGAATATTCTAGTCAAATACATGTTTTTCCTGTGGCCATTTTGCGGCAAAGTTACGTTAAGTAAGGCTAGAGTCAGGATCACTTTTGCACACGTTCATGACAGGGAATGTTTTATTTATCAGTTGATTGGCGTTATCCTGTTGGCTTGGTTCTTGCAAAGAATCGAAAAACGAACGAGAATCTGAGAATAGTGAAAATCGGCGTGAAAAATTTGTTGGGCATTTTAGCTTTGGCGATTGCTTTTACAGCTTTCGGCAATCAGGCGAATGCCGGGTTGCGGCCACTTTCCTCCACACCTCATATTGTGGTTGATGTGCAAAGTGGAAAGGTGTTTGCACGCAACAAGGCCTTTGTTCGCTGGGCTCCAGCATCCCTGACTAAATTGATGACCGCCTACGCTGTTTTCAGAGCACTTGACCTGCAACATCTTGCGTTGAATTCCCCGGTACGAATCTCAGAGCAAGCGATCAAACAACCTCCATCCAAGATGGGACTTCCTGTTGGTACTATCATGACGATTGAAACCGCCCTGAAGATCATCATGGTCAAATCGGCGAACGATGTGGCAGTAGCACTTGGAGAATCGGTAGGCGGCTCGGAAGAAGCCTTTGTAGCGTTCATGAATGCCCATGCCAAACGCATCGGAATGATCGACAGCAACTTCACCAATCCTCACGGTCTCCATCATCCTGATCAATTTACGACCGCCCGCGATATGGCTGTTTTAATACTGGCACTAAGCCGCGAATTTCCTCAATTTGCCAATTTTTTTGATATTCCGGCTTTGCGGGCCGGCAAAAGACGCTTACGCAATCACAACGCATTGCTCCGCCTGTATGATGGCACAAACGGGATGAAAACCGGATATGTTTGTGCTTCGGGTTATAATGTTGTTGTACGAACCAGGCGTAAGGGACGGGAGCTGGCGGCGGTTGTATTGGGTCATCGTTCAGGATTGAGCAGGTCAGTAGAGGCTGCAGAACTGCTTACAGCGGCATTTGAAGCTGATGGAGACGGATTTCGCCCCACGGTAAATACCATTTTGAAACCAGACAGTGTTCCATCACAACCGGTGGACATAACCAGAGCAATTTGCCCAAGAAAGTACCCGGCACGTGTAACACCTTATGTCCGTCCACTGGAAGCGCCGTCTTCCCAGGACTTTGACGGTATTGATACCCAGGTGCTGTTCCAGCGCGCCGAGGCGGAGAAAAACCCGTTGAGAAATTTGCCCATTCCCACGAAACGCCCGTTTTTCAAATTTGCCTCCATCGATACAACCGCGGGTTCTGCAAGAAACGATTCGGAAACGGTCAAACCTGCTGGCGGCGTCAAGAAAAACAATGGTCCCAGCTTGAGACAAAGGGCAAAACTATTCCTGAAACCACGAAAGAATCTTCGCAAAGACGTACGGATTGCGATGGGTGGCGGTGTAGGACCAAATCCCTTTGGGATCAAACATACAAACGGAAGTGTATACCAATCTCCGATTCCTGTTCCACAAAAGCGTCCGGTACTTGATTTGGAACAAACTCGGGAATAATAGTTAGGTTATCGTTCTACTGAAGACGGACCGTTAACCCTTCATTTCCGGAGCACTATCATGGGCATTATTGCCGACAATCTTTCGCGTGTGAAACCTTCCGCCACTATAGCGGTTTCCCAAAAAGCCAGAGAGCTCAAGGATGCAGGCCGTGATGTCATCGGCCTGGGTGCCGGTGAGCCTGATTTCGATACTCCAGACAATATCAAACAAGCGGCGATTGATGCGATTAACCGCGGCGAAACCAAATATACTGCAGTTCCAGGCATTATTGAGCTCAGAAAAGCGATTTCCGCAAAGTTCAAGCGGGAAAACGGTCTTGATTATGCCCCGGAGCAGATTATTGCCGGAACCGGCGGCAAGCAGATACTCTACAACGCTTTTGCTGCAACCTTGAACCCAGGGGACGAAGTATTGATCCCGGCTCCCTATTGGGTCAGCTACCCGGACATGGTTCTGCTGAATGGCGGCGAACCGAAATTTATTGATGCAACCCTGGATAACAATTTCAAAATTACCGGTGAACAACTGGAGGCGGCGATAACACCGAAGACAAAATGGCTGATTTTCAACTCGCCTTCAAACCCTTCTGGAGCGGCCTATAGTCATGATGAATTGAAAGAGCTGACTGATGTCCTTATGAAGCACCCGCATGTTTGGGTGTTGACCGACGACATGTATGAGCACCTTTGCTACGGGGATTTCGAATTTGTGACACCTGTGCAGGTTGAACCGGGTCTTTATGATCGCACCCTGACCATGAACGGTGTTTCCAAAGCTTATGCGATGACCGGATGGCGTCTGGGATTTTGTGGTGGCCCGGCAGAGTTGATCAAGGCCATGAACCTGGTCCAGGGGCAATCCACTTCCGGCACTTCCTCGATTACCCAATGGGCTGCTGTTGAGGCACTTAACGGACCACAGGATTTCATTACTGAACGGCGCAAGGTATTTGAGGAACGTCGCGATCTTGTTGTTTCGATGCTCAACCAGGCCAGCGGGATCAATTGTCCAAGTCCTGAAGGTGCATTTTATGTGTACCCGTCCTGCAAGGAATTGATTGGCAAGTCCACGCCCGACGGGAAAACCATAGAGACGGACGAAGATTTCGTCACGGAACTACTGGAAGCTGAAGGCGTTGCCGTCGTACATGGCAGCGCATTCGGGCTTGGACCAAATTTCCGAATTTCTTACGCAACGTCGACAGAAGCACTGACTGAGGCCTGCTCCCGAATTCAACGGTTTTGTGCAAGCTTGAAGTAGTTTCAGCGCTATTATCTTCGACAAATATTGCAAAAATGCCACGGGTCGGAGAAAATTGCGTTCGTTAACCATAAATGGCGTGTAAACGTGAGTTGAAGGCTGGTTTTCATTTGCAATTCGGTGCAATTAGTCTACTCATGTCCGTCATCGGGATTCAGGCTACGGATAGTGGGCCGGTTTAGGTAGATTTGGTTTGAAGCGTATACTTTCAGCAATCGTTTGCACAGTTGGACTTGCGGGATTCAGTTGCCTTGCAAATGCGGCTGATTTGCTGGATCCGACACCGGTTTCCCAGCAAATTGACGAAAGCCCGAACGCTGCAACATCTGTGGATGCTCTTAATTTCGAATTCAGCATTCTAGGCGGTGCATATCAGCGGAACGTCCTCGATACTGCGTCCAACGCGATGTTTACTGCATCTATTGCTACTCCGATTCCGTATTTCGAAAGATTTGGTGCGCAGATTGATGCCGCGATTGGTGTTTATGACGACGATTTCACCAGTTCAGCCGCAGGACTTCACCTGTTTTGGCGGGATCCTTCGACAGGCATGATCGGTATTTATGGCGACTGGGCATATGTGAACCCGGAACATGCCGGACGACTGGGGGGTGAATTTGCAGTTTACAATGGCCGCTGGTCACTTGATGTCCTGGCGGGTATTCAGTTTGGGCAACACGTTTTCACCGAATTCATCGATGAGGTGGATCTTTCCTATTACTTTACGGATAATACCCGCGGTTCGATAGGACATCGTTATATCTCACGTGGCAATGTCGGTAATGTTTCGTTTGAACATCTGATGACTGATCAGGGTTTCGATGGATGGAGCATTTTCGGCGAGATTGAAGCCGGTGAAGACAATTATGTCGGAGGATGGGGCGGTATAAGATATGCTCTTGGAAGCACCGCAAATACGCTGATCGAGCGTGACAGGCAATCCAGTGTTCAGGTCCGAATACCGCGTAACATTGCCAGCGTTACACAATGTGGTGACCTTGATGTTCCGCGTTCATCCACGTTCTGGCGCTCGGAAATGACAAATCTTTGTTCCGACGAAGACGAGATCAACAAGCGATCTACTCCCGGCATCACAAAAAACTAACAGATTTGTCCAGTCACTGACGGGATTGTGAGCCAAGTTTTCTTGCCTTTTCTCCTTTTTTTAGCCAAATGCGTGGAACATATTACTGGGCGAGGATTCATATAATCATGCTGGGCAAACGAAATTTCATTAAATCTTCCTGGCATTTGCCGGATAATACTGCCACTTCGGAATCGGTATTCTTCAACCGTCGCGAGATCGTAAAAGGTCTCGGATTGGGAGGAATTACAATGGCGGCGGCTGCCAATCCGATGGGAAAATTTGCTTTGGCGGAAGAAGATCCCAGTGCATCGCTCTATCCGGTACCGCGAAATGAGGCCTATACACTTGAACGCCCGGTTACACCGGAGCCGATCAATACAAAATACAACAATTTCTACGAATTTGGTTCCCACAAGCAAATTTATGCCGCTGCACAGGCACTGAAGGTCCGTCCGTGGGAAATTCTGATTGATGGTGAAGTTGAAAAACCGATTACCATTGGATTTGATGACCTGTTGAAAAAGATGCCGCTTGAAGAGCGTTTGTACCGGCACCGATGTGTTGAGGCATGGTCCATGCGCGTTCCGTGGTCAGGGTTTCAGATGTCAAATCTAATCGAAATGGCAAAACCAACTTCTGATGCACGGTATGTCCGGTTTGAAACCTTTGGGGATCCTTCCGTTGCGCCGGGCCAAAAGCAATTCTGGTATCCTTGGCCTTATGTCGAGGGCATCACGATCGAGGAAGCCATGAATGAAATGACCTTCATGGTGACCGGTGCATATGGCAAACCGGTCCCGAAGCAAATGGGAGCGCCATTGCGCCTGGCACTTCCGTGGAAATACGGCTTCAAATCCATCAAGTCGGTTAAAAAAATCAGCTTTACAAAAGATCGCCCGGTCAGTTTCTGGGAAGAGTTGGGCCCGAAGGAATACGGATTTTGGGCAAATGTAAATCCGGAAGTGGACCATCCACGCTGGAGTCAGGCAACTGAACGGGATCTGGAGACCGGAAAAAGGATTCCCACACAATTGTATAACGGTTACGGCGAACAGGTTGCGAGCCTCTATGAAGGCCTTGAAGGTGAATCCCTGTTTATGTGAGTTTCCGGGTCATCACTGGCTATGCAATTAAAAAAAGCCGGGCATTTAGCCCGGCTGAGTAATAAGAAGGTACCAATTCTACGAAAACCTTCAAGAGGGTAACAGTTGGAGTCCGAAATTGTCGGGAGGAGAATAACAAAACGAATCATCCAACTGTTTTCATTTTGTCGAAGAAATGAATTTACACAATCGGGGCAGGTAACAAATATCCAAATTTATAAGGAAAACCTGTTTCTTCTTTGAAAGTTGTTGCAGAATTGTCACAATTCTATGCTTGGGCCACCTCAAAAATCCGCGCACTGGTCATCAAATCCAGATGTGCCCCACCGCCATTTTTGAATAGGGTAATTTCATCGGTCGATTGCCGCCCGACCTTGCCGGTGCACAATTCGTAAAAATCTCCCAATATATCGGACTTTTGGATTGTACCATTTTGCAGGGGTATCTCCAGTTCACCGATATGTCCGATAGTCGTTTCGCGGGAATCTACAAAAATTCGAGCTTTTCCAAGCAGGGTGTCATCGGCTTCGCGCATATTTGGCTTGAATGCACCTATCAGATCGACGTGGGTACCAGGTCTGATCCAATCGCCGTTCAATACTGGTTCTACTGACATTGTAGCAGTCGTAATGATATCGGCATTACTACACGCCCCTGCCAAATCGGTAACCGCTTCAACACCGGATTTGTGGTCTGATAGTTGTCGGGCAAGCGCTTTCGCCCGATCAGGAGACCGGTTCCAGATCATGAATCGGTCTATGGAAGGAAAAATCTCTGAATACGCGTCTATTATTGATGCGGCAACCGTTCCTGCCCCCACCATCAGATGTGTCGCGGGTTTCGGATTGGCCAGGACACGGGCTCCAAGTACAGAATCCCCCGCCGTTTTCCATTTTGTAACAAGAATACCGTCAATGACGCTAACAAGTGTACCGTTGTTGCCTTCAAACAGAAGCACCCCGCCGTGGATCGAGGGCATAGGGGGGGTAAGAGACGTGTTTTCAGGAAATACACTCATTGATTTAAGTGCCATACCGAGGCCTGGAATCCAGGCACCCCTGCTCAGTAAAGCGTTGGGCGCATTTTGCAGCAGCAGATCACCTACCGTTGCTTTCGATAGCTGATGGCCGTCATGAATGGCATCGGCAATCATTTTCCAGTTTAGAAGCCCATCGGCATCCTCGAATGAAATATATCGCATCAATATTTCCAGTGACGTGCCTTGGAGATCAGAAAATCCCTGAAGACCATTAACTTGGCTGTATTTCTCAATTCGCCGGGATAGCAGAAATAGGTGTCGAACTCCGGTACATCGACGTGAGGGAACAGAGGGACAAGGGCATGGCGGTCTTCGACGATATAATCCGGTAAAACTGCAATTCCCACACCCTCCTCACAAACACGACGCAAGGCGCGCAGATTGTTGACAACAAAAGCTGCTTCCCGTTTCCGGCCGCCATCCATTCCTGCCGTCATGAGCCAATTCACGCCTTCGAGGTAGTTAGGCACGTTGTCACCGTAGGCGATGATGCGATGGCCTTCGAGATCTTCGAGGCTCTCGGGTTGGCCGTAATTCTTGATATATCCTGGCGAAGCGTAAACATGCAGATGCACGGTAAAAAGACGTCGCTGGATCAAATCTGGATTCTTGGGTTGGCGGAGTTGAATTGCGCAATCCGCCGCGCGGGTGACCAAGTCGAGTTCCTCGTCAACCAGGATCAACTCCAGTCTGACATCTGGATACAGTTCCAGGAACTCATGAATTCGTGTTGTGAGCCAACCTGTTCCAAGGCCAACGGTTGTTGTGACCTTGAGCCTCCCTTCCGGTTTTTCCTTGGAATCCACCAATTTGGACTGGACCGCATCCAGTTTAAGAAGGACATCATGGGCAGTTGCATAAAGCGTTTCACCCTGTTCTGTCATCACCAGTCCGCGGGCATGACGGTGAAACAGCGGCACTTTCAAGTCTCCCTCAAGACCGCTTACCTGTCTGGAAATGGCCGATTGGCTAAGGTTGAGCTTGTCAGCAGCATGGGTAAAGCTGCCGGCTTCTGCGACTGCGTGGAAAATCCGCAGCTTGTCCCAATCCATGATCCCCTCCCAGAAATTGTTCTGTTATTCAGCAGCTTCGCTTACGGATTCCAATTCGGCAAGGAATTTCTCCGCTTCCAGCGCAGCCATGCAACCCATGCCTGCTGCGGTAACCGCCTGACGGTAAATGTCATCGGTAATGTCACCGGCGGCATATACACCCGGAATTTCCGTAGCCGTCGAATCCGGTGCGGTCCACAGGTAGCCCGATTCCTTCTTTTTCAGTTTTCCTTCGAACAATTCTGTTTGCGGAGCGTGACCAATCGCAATGAAAACGCCATCGATCGGGCGACCAACCACTTCCCCGGTGTTGCGGTTTTTGATTTTGACACCCGTAACCGATGGCGGCACACTTTGTTCGCCTGTAATTTCTTCGAGTTCACTGTCCCAGACAATCTCAACGTTTTCCTTTGCAAACAGCCGTTGCTGAAGGATTTTTTCTGCCCGCAATTCGTCACGGCGATGGATCAGGATGACCTTGGACGCCAAATTCGAAAGATAAAGTGCCTCTTCGACCGCTGTATTGCCGCCGCCAACTACGACAACTTCCTTGCCGCGATAGAAAAACCCGTCACAGGTTGCACAGGCCGAAACACCGAAACCCATAAAAGTCTGTTCTGATTCAAGTCCCAGCCATTTCGCCTTGGCGCCGGTGCAGATAACCAGTGTATCACCGGTATATACCTGACCGGAATCACCCACCGCCCGGAACGGCCGGACATCAAGGTCAACCTCCATAATATGGTCGTTAACAACGTTTGTGCCGACATTTTTTGCCTGTTCGAGCATCTGTTCCATCATCCAGGGGCCTTGTACTGCCTCAGCGTACCCGGGATAGTTTTCAACTTCAGTGGTGATCATCAACTGGCCGCCCTGTTCAAGGCCTGCGACCAAGGTTGGTTCCAGCATTGCGCGGGAAGCGTAGATAGCTGCTGTGTAACCAGCCGGGCCGGAGCCGATGATCAGCATTTTGGAGTGGATAGGCGTCATGAGGTTGGCTCGTTAAATTGGATTGACCTGAATTACATGAATTAACAATTGCACCTACCCGATTACAAGGGGTCGAGCCATTTGGCACACAAGATTCCGGTTTTTTTGCCTGCGCGGTTGGATTAGTGTTGCCGGATGTTCAGGGATATCTCCTCCAATGCTGTAGTTATGGGCCTGCTTGTAGCCTTTGCAGGCTTCGCGTCCTCTTTTGCCGTTGTTTTACAAGGGCTTGATGGGGTAGGTGCGAGTCAGGAGCAAGCTGCATCAGGCCTAATGGTTCTGGCAGTTAGCATGGGGCTTTGTGGTCTGCTTTTGAGCATACAGACCAGAATTCCGATCAGTATTGCCTGGTCCACACCGGGGGCTGCACTTCTAGCGGCAACAGGAACCATTGATGGCGGCTATTCAGCTGCTGTCGGTGGTTTCATGATGTGTGCTGTTGGCATTATTCTTGCGGGGCTCTGGAGGCCGCTGGCCAAGATGATTGACCTTATTCCCATGCCCCTGGCAAATGCGATGCTGGCGGGAATATTGCTGGGTCTTTGCCTAGCGCCCTTCAAGGCAATAGCTTTTGATCCGTTGCTCGGATTGCCAATCTTTTTCACCTGGGTGGTGGTTAGTGCCTGGAAGCGATTGCTGGCAGTTCCGGCAGCACTTTTGGCATTCATCGCCGTGATGATTTTCGGTGTAGACGTTCCTGAAGATGCGTTTTCCACGATCAGCGGATCAATCGTTCCTGCCCTAGTGTGGGTTTCACCCGAATTTACATTTGCCGGTTTTACCAATATCGCCTTGCCGCTCTTCATTGTGACCATGGCTTCCCAGAATATTCCGGGAATCGCCGTTCTGAAAAGCAACGGCTATCCGGTCAAAACGGGGCAATGGTTTACCATAACCGGGCTGTTTTCCCTGGCTGCAACACCTTTTGGCGGTCATGCCGTCAATCTGGCAGCAATTACAGCTGCGATGTGTGCAGGAGAAGATGCACACCCGGACAAAGAACGGCGATACTGGTCAGCGATTGTTGCAGGTGCCGGATACATTGCTTTTGGCCTTGCTGCAGGAGCCATCACTGCCTTTGTCAGCCTGGCGCCGGGAATTCTTATCGAGGCGGTTGCGGGGTTGGCGCTGATTGGTGCTTTTAGCGGTGCAGCACGTGGTGCGTTTGACGATGCTGAAACACGGGAAGGGGCTGCCGTGACTTTTCTGCTGACGGCTTCAGGTATCAGCCTGTTTGGGGTTTCCGGCGCATTTTGGGGGCTGCTGGCCGGTGGAATGGTTCTGACTTTCAAGGATCTTCTGAAGAAAACCTGAACTGAATGGGAATGATTCCGGTCGGTCTGCGAGCCCAGACCACTTTGTTGCGACAGGAATACCCATGTTGCGACTTGTGATTTGAAATTGGCTATCGTTAGCTGAGAGCTCTCATGCGTCCAAGTTTCAGCGAGGCCCCCCTATGAAAACCCATGCCCAGGCTGTTGTAATCGGGGGCGGCCTTATCGGCTGTTCAATTCTTTATCACCTTACAAAGCTCGGCTGGAAAGATGTAATCCTGGTTGAACGTGATGAATTGACATCCGGTAGCACCTGGCATGCGGCTGCAGGCATTCACGGTTTGCACGACAGCAACAATATCAGCCGCATTCAGCACTATACAATGAATCTGTATGCGGAGCTGGAACAGGAAACCGGTCAGGGGTGCGGGATCTTTCAACCGGGGTCCCTTTATCTGGCGCAAACGGAGGACCGTGAACACCAATTAAGACTTCAGGAATCCAAGGCGAAGCTTTATGGCATGAATTTTCATGAGATAACCCGGGAAAAGGCGGAAGAACTCCATCCGCTGGTTAATTTTGATGGGGTTCGTTGCATCATGTGGGAAACTGACGGGGGAAACGTGGATCCATCGGGGGTTACTCATGCCTATGCGGCCGGGGCAAGAAAAAACGGCGCACAAATCGTCCGTTTCAACCCGGTTACGGCAACCATTCCGCAGCCCGATGGGTCATGGGTGGTGGAAACTGAAAAAGGCGACATTCACACGGAGTGGGTTATAAACGCAGCCGGTTTGTGGGGACGGGAAGTCGCAGCCATGGCTGGTATAGAACTTCCGTTGCTTCCAGCTGAACACCAGTATTTCGTAACTGAGACAATTGCCGAAATTGATGCGATTGATCGGCGTCTGCCATCTGTAGCGGATCGCGATGGCGAGTATTATCTGCGTCAGGAAGGGAAGGGGCTTTTGGTTGGTGCCTATGAAAAGGATGTCCGTTTTTGGGCTGAAAACGGTACACCGATGGATTTCGGTCATGAATTGTTTGATGATGATCTTGACCGTATCGAGGAAAATGTGATGCGGGCAATCGATCGCGTTCCGGTACTTGCAACTGCAGGTATAAAGCGGGTTATCAACGGACCGATGATCTGGTCACCGGATTCCAATGCCTTATTTGGTACGATCCCCGAACTAAACAATTACTTCTGCTGTACCGGGATCATTCCGGGTTTCTCCCAGTCCGGAGGAATGGGGTTGATGGCGGCACAGTGGATTATCGAGGGGGAAACGCAATACGACATGTTTGCCTGGGATGTAGCCCGCTTTGATGATTGGGCTGACAAGGCCTTTACCAAAGCAAGGGTTGCAGACCAGTATGCGCACCGGTTCAGTATTCACTTTCCCAATGAAGAACGTTCAGCAGGCCGCCCGGCCCGCATCCGTCCGGCACATGACCTGCAGAAGTCTATGGGTGCTGTAATGGGTCTCAATTACGGTTGGGAGCATCCGCTGTGGTATTCTGATCAACCAGATGCAATCGACACCAACGGGTTTACCCGTCAAAACTGGTGGGAACCCGTCGGCAGGGAATGCAAGATGCTGCGGGAAACCGCCGGAATAATCGATATCTCCAACTTTGCGAAGTATCGTGTCAAAGGCGAAGGTGCATCCAGCTGGTTGAACGCAGTTTTTGCCAACAACATGCCAAAGGCGGTTGGACGGTCCTGTCTGACACCCCTGATCGGAAAACGTGGTGGGATTGCCGGAGACTTTACCGTGACCCGAATTGCCGAGGATGAATTTTGGGTAATCGGTTCGGGAATGGCTGAACGCTATCATCGAAGGTTCTTCAAGAAGGTGCCATTGCCAGCGGGCACTACGTTTGAAAGCAGGACAGTTGAAATGTGCGGGTTCAATCTGGCGGGCCCCAAATCACGGGAAATATTGCAGGGAATGACGAACGCTTCGCTGTCTACCGAAGAATTTCCGTTCATGCGGTCAAAGCGAATTACCCTCGGGGGAGTAGATGTCCTTGCCCTGCGCGTGTCCTTTACCGGTGATCTCGGCTGGGAATTGCATTGCGCGACCGAGGATCAGATCAAACTTTATACCGCGCTGGTTGAAGCAGGAAAAGCAGTCGGAGCCGGACCGGTTGGTTCCAGGGCGCTTATGTCGATGCGAATTGAAAAAGGTTACGGCAGTTGGTCGCGGGAATACAGCCCGGAGTATTGGCCACAGGAGGTTGGTCTCGACAGGCTCTGCAAACTGGAAAAGGATTTTCTCAACAAGGATGCGCTTTTGGAGGTGATTGAAAATCAGCCGCGCGAAAACCTCGTGCTTCTACAGATTGATGTGGAAAATGCGGATGCAAGCGGTGGTGAGCCCATTTTCAAGAATGGCAAAGGGATCGGCCGTGTGACTTCGGGTACATATGGCTACACTATTGGCATGTCGCTGGCGCTGGGTTTCGTAAAGGACGCACTACCCGGAGACGAAGTGGAAGTGGCCATTTTGGGATTGCCGCACAAGGCGCGAATTCTGGAAGAGCCGCCCTTTGATCCGCAGGGACTTAGATTGCGGGGGTAAGCTGTCACCGTAATTCCAAAAATTTAAAACGGTTGATGAATTCATTTCAGATAAAAAACGTTAATACAAATCTTCCGGCGAAAATACAATTTCAGAATGGATTGCAGATCAAGAGACCGCTACTAATTATGATGTCGATGAATAGATTATACAGTGAAGTATTATGATGTATTACCGAGTTTTTTTCGGTGAGGGAGCGTGGGCCAGTCTTCTAGACGACGGTGAGATATATTTGGCAATGCAATTTATTGAACCTGGATTTTATGACCAAGATGATCCCATCAAAATTGTCCCGGAAAAGATTTCGATGTATTTTGACCGGAGAGAATATTCTGCAATTGCAGAATTTCCATATTCTGGGACACGGACTTTTGTTTGCCGTCCGGATATAACAAATATATTCGGCAAGATGTTTGAACAGACATGTCGCACAATGAATGTAAATGTAGAAAACTCTCTCTTTAATCTTCACATAGTGGACAATGAACTAGATGCGATTGACTGGGAGCTATCCAAGTATACATTCTCAGGCGAAAATAAAAATGTACCGAGATTTAAAAAACTCCTGCTCCGCCCAGATTTCGAAACAGAAATTGATATTTTCCGATTAGTTGGTTCTCCCGCATGCCGTCTTCAAATCATTGTTTCAGAGAATTTTAAGCGCATTTACGATGAAAATAAATTCACCGGGTTGCGCTTCGCCAAGGCCCGATCGCTTTCATAACAATGATTGAATTCGGTAGATTAGATTGAAGAGGCAATGGAATGATTGGTGGTTGTTACGACTGAGCGAATTATTTGAATTACGAAATAAATTACGGTGACAGTTTACACAATCCCTGAATTGATATCCGGTTACTGACTCCCATCTGGACTCAGGCCACAATCTTATTGACCGGCCCGGTTTGCAGTCGTGCCGGTTTGATGATACCACGCGCGCGACATTCTCCTCCCAAAAGAAACTGCGTTCAGAATGACACCTGTAAACATCGTCTGCATCAAGTGGGGCAACAAGTTTCCGCCTTACTATGTCAACCGGCTTTATGCCGGTGTGAAGCGTTGCATGACGCGTCCATTCCGTTTTGTCTGCTTTACCGAACATGGTGAAGGTATTCGCGAAGAAGTCGAAATTCGTCCGCTTCCTGTCGTGCCTTTTGAAGAAGAAATGGTAAAGGCCATGACCACCGGGAAACGGCGCGGAGCATGGCGCAAGGTCACCATGATGAAACCCGGCGAGATCGGCCTTGAAGGTCCTACGCTGGTCATGGACCTTGATGTGATCGTGGTCGGGCCACTGGATGATCTTTTTGATTACAAACCGGGTAAACTTTGCATGGGGCGTGAATGGCGCTACCGTTACCATCCGCTTCAACCGGTTGGTGGGCATGGTTCTGTCTACAAGTTTGAACCGGGTAGGCACGATTATCTCTACACCGACTTTGAAGAGGATATAGAGGCTTCAATCTCCTATCGCGGTGAGCAGAAATATATTTCCATGACGGCCCACAAGCGCGGCGATCTTGAGTATTTTCCGGATGGATGGATTGGGTCATTCAAGCGTCAGGCAATTCCGATGGTGCCGCTCAACCTGATCATGGAGCCATCCATTCCGAAAAAATGCCGGGTACTGTGTTTTCACGGCGATCCCAAAATGGAAGAGGCGCTGGTGGGTGAGGGGAGCAAGCTCAGATACCGGACAAAACCTGCCAAATGGCTCAGGGAATTGTGGCTGGAATCGCACGAGCAGGACTGGATGCCCTAGGATCCGCTATCTGATATCTCCCAAACTTCATCGAATACTTCATTTACCTGGAAATTGTCATTGATGCCGAGCCCTGCTGCCGCGACAGTCAGGCCTTCCAGAATTTCCCAGGTATTCGTTCCCGGCCATTTTTGCTTGATGTAGTCCTTTTCCCGGTCTGAGCGTTTCTTGTTATCCGCAAGCCACATGCGGAGCCGCACCTTTAACGGTAACGTTTCTGGAAGTTCCGTGGATGAAAAGGCAATATTGTCAATGTCATCGAGGATGGTTTCGACCGAAAGTGGGCCCGAAAGTTGTGCGAAGAAGTATTCCTTTGCCTCGGTGTTCTTCCGGTTTGATTTCCGACCAAGGTTTTCCGTCATAAATTTTTTGAGTTCTTCTTCAGTTTTTACGATTGGCGCAAAGGCCTTCATTACTTCGGTATCGTGATGTTCATCGGGATGGGGGGCATACATTACATGGTTCTTGCCCATGATTTCCGCTTCAATGCCGGTCGTGCATCCATGATGAATCATCATGTCTGATGCCAGAATCCAGGGACTTGATACCCCTTCATTGGATACGATTATTTGCTCGTTTCCGGCAAATTTATCCTCCCAGAATTTCACAGTTTCCGACGGGTGCGGGCGGATAACTATGCGGTGTTTGGGGAACCATTCAGCAAGCTTTGGCAAGACGGAGATGAAAGCTTCGAGGTTGGGTTTTCCCTCTTCGAATATTTTCGCCATCCGGTTTTCAACTTCCGAATAGGCTTTTTTCTGGCCCCTGATCTGCTTTTGAACAAATGCATCGCCGCGTGCATGAATAATTCCGCCGAAATTTGAATCAAACAGGATAAAAGGGCCATGCTTTTCCGCAATTCTTTGCCTGTCGGTTTCAAAAAAACCCCGGAACTCCCTGCGCCAAATATCAGTCCGTAAAAGCCCGGAGGTGGCGAAACGGTCGGAGTAATCCGGATAAAGGTGTTGGGCATGTTCCCGCAATTTGTCGGATATGCAGTACCAACGGTCACAGGGGTCTAGAGTTTGGGACGACAGGCGCACTGACAAAAACTGTTCCGGCGAGCCGTAATAGCCGGTACTTTCCTCGTCCAACACGACGACCCTGTGCCCAAGCCGCTTGAAACGTTGCGGCTTGCCGTGGCGGGCTGTACCAAGGCTTTTGTCGAATATGACGCCTGCTGGCAGGACCGGAGCGAGCCTGCGGATCTTGGTATCCTTGCCCAGCAAAACCCGGTAACCTCGTGATGCAGCCGATGCCGACAAAAGGATACGCGACAGGAATTCGCGATGTTTCACCTCAACCGGAACAATCAACCACCGGCTTTCGCTCATGAAACCTGACCCTTTGTCAGCAGGGTATTTGCAAGATGGGTGGAATTGGTCTGCGGATTGAAATTCTCCTGCAATACCGCATATGCCGGGTCGCAAATCCCGGCGTGAGCGTGTCGGCTCAATTGCGTTACCGCTTCTTTGAGTGCACTCGCGTCATACCTGAATTTATGGACATCATCCCATTTGAGTTCTTCGTGGTACTTGAAAGCACCCGGCAACCGGTTCCAGAAAGTGTCGCCGAATGCGATTACCGGTTTGCCCATGCGCAGGGCTTCCCACCCTACAGTACCGGTTATGGTGGAGATGGCAGTCGCGTTCTTGCTCAAATCGAAACTCGACACATTGCGGGAAAGAAACTTCATGTTCGGGAGCTTGGTGATGCGTTCAAAGAATGCCTCACTTCTCAGTCGGCCGGTTTGTTTGGGGTTTTCTTTCACGTAAATTGCAATGTATTCCGGAACTATAGACCGCAGAGATTCCAGGGCCAGAACCTGATCTGCAAATTCACCGCCCAATACATCCGTCGTCATTTCCGGCTGCAGATGCAACGGAAAATAAATGTAGGGTTTTTCTCCTGGTTCATCGAGGAAAAAGCGTGAAGAATTTTTCAAATAACGTTCATCTTCAACTGCTTTTTGCCATCTGCCCATATTGCGCTGGAAATTACGGCGGCGGCTGCGCCGGGAAAGGCCTGTCAAACCAAGCCCGACGATAGTTCTCGCACGCAGTTTGTGGGCAAATGTACGCAGAATGCGGTCGTGGTCTCCACGTACATTGCCCATGTAAAAGGGGGGCTTTGATGGCGGACTGATATCGATGTCGAAGCTTTCGCCTGCTGCTGAACTGGAAAATGCACCGAGATCATGCCAGTGGTCTACGAGCCAGCTTCTGCCGCCAAACGGACTTTGGATGAAAATCTTTGTTTGTTTGCCCATCGCCCGAGCTGTGTAAAAATTGACAATGGCCATGCCTTGATGCGGAACATTGGAGTAGACCACAATATCGGGGTTGTGGGCTGTCAGCCAATTGCAAGCATCGTCAAATGCCATTGAATAAAGATGATTGTAATCACTCCAGTCATAGACGAGTTCGCGGGACCAGTCCCAGCGGTCGGTGCAGCGGATAAAGTCCTGAAAGCAAGATTCTTTCAATTTCTCTTTCACACCGGCCAACTCTGGGGGGGCGGGCTTCGATTTCAATGCGTATCGTTTCCAATGATGGAAATTGATCAGATTTGGTCGGTCCGGAAAAGTTACGTTCTTGTCTTCCGGGTTGGCAAATATCTGGGAAACGACATTTATTCCGGCGGCTTCCATACCAATGCAGGTTTTTCTGTCGAATCCTACCAGGGCAACGCGCGTACTACCCATTGAGTTCACTAAATTTCCCCTGCCCCAAACGATGAAGAACTTTTGCGAATTCAAAGTCCTCTGGAGTATCAATGTCAACCGCTTGCATGCGTGATAATTGAAATCCGATGGTATTTTTGCTGATAAGCTTTCCAGATTCAATAAATCTTTTTACATTGAAAAAGTAAAACGCGCCGGCATCATGAACCATTTCCGGTAGGTCCTGGGAACGGGTTAAGGCGTGTTCAGGCCAGTGAAATGCGAGCCTGTCACTGTCATCCCGTCTGAATGCACGAAGCGGATGAAAATCGAATTCGGTAACCGAAACGACGCAATCTGCTTCGGTATCAACGATTTTTTCATATGCTTTTTGGAGTATTTTAGCCGTTATCATCGGCGCGGTCGGGTACAGGCAGCAAGCGTGCATGCATTCCGGTATTCTTTGCAACGCATCCTTCAAAACATCTGCTGTTGTGGCATGATCATCGGCAAGTTCGGAATTGCGAACAAATGGTATTTCGGCACCATTTGCCTTTGCAATTTCTGAAATTTCCGCGTCTTCGGTCGAAACCAATACCTTTGAAAATACGCTACTTTCCAGTGCTGACCCAATTGACCAGGAAATGAGGGGTTTTCCATTGAAGTCGGCAATGTTTTTGCGCGGGATGCGTTTGCTCCCACCTCTAGCTGGTATAATGCAGACAGGTTTTTCTTGCATATCGTTGAATTGTCTTGTTTTTCTCCTACCATCATGGACTTTAATGGCAGAGTGTTCAACTAATGCCAACCAGCAATGTTAACCGGCGGGAGCGATTTTTGCCGCTACAGTTTGTATTCAGAGTGGATTCTTCCCCCGATATTGGATCAGGCCACGTGATGCGATGCCTAACCCTTGCCAATACGTTGTGCAGGTTAGGGCAGAAGTGCTTGTTCGTGTGTCGCAATTTTCCGGGGAACTTCGCGGTGAGAATAGAAAAAGCGGGATATGAAGTGCGTTTGCTGTCGTGCGAGACAGGCCCTCAGGATACTGAATGGCTTGGTGTAGATCAACGAACCGATGCCGAAGAAACCCTCGCTGTTTTGGAGGGCGAGAACGCCGATTGGGTGATAATTGATCATTATGGCATTGATGCTGAATGGGAAATATTCGTCGGTCAGAATTTGTCAGATGCCAAAATTCTGGTGATTGATGACCTTGCCAACCGGATTCATGATTGCGATGCCTTGATGGATTTATCCCCCGGCCGTACCGCGAACGATTACGACAAACTGGTAAAGGACGGGACCAAGCTATATATCGGTCTTGACTATGCTCTATTGCGTCCGGAATTTTCTGAACTGAGGAAAGAGATTGGGGAACCGGGATTGGCACCAGATCCGCCGGTGGAAGTACTTGTCACGTTTGGCGGCGGTGTAAATCCAGAAGCGCTGAAAGCTACACTCGAGGCCCTGAGTGAGCTCGGTAAAGCCACCCAGTTCAATCTCGTCGTCATTGGTGGTGACAAAAAACTGGTTTGCAATTGTGAATTTCCAGCAAGCGTCACTCATATTGATTTCACAAATGACATGGCTATTCTGATCGCCAAATCCGATCTGATGATCTGCGCGGCTGGTGGCACCAGTTGGGAAAGATGTTGTCTTGGGATTCCGGCAGTGGTTTTGTCGGTTGCTGAAAATCAAGAGTCCAATGCCCAGGCAATCGAGAAAAAAGGCGCGGGTATCTGCGTTGAAATAAATCAGAAAGCAATCCTGGGGGCCATAAAACAGCTTCTGAATGACAGCGTTTTCTATTCGAACGTTGCAAGGAATGCCTGGGAATTGTGTGACGGGAAGGGGGCTTCGCGTCTAGCTACAGAACTTCTTGCACAGAGTATGGAGATCGTGCCTGTAACCGAAAATGACGCGCAATTTGTCTATGACGCGCGATATTCGGGAGGTGTAGAACGATTTTACAAAAATCCAGTAAAACCCGAGTTTGAGGATCATGTAGCCTGGTTGTCCAAAGCAATATTATCGGACGTATATCATTTGCAAATTGTGAAAAATGGAAATGTACAGATTGCGCATGCAAGATTGGATGTTGACCCGAATGACGTTCAAAGGGCCGAGATTGGCATCGCAATAGCCCCCGAATTTCGCGGAAAGGGCCTTTCACTTGCGGTATTAACAGCGACAATAGATTATAACGCATCCAATGGAATCAAAATTATTGACGCCGAGGTTCATCGTGACAACAAAGCCTCTTTAAAATTGTTCGAAAAAGCAGGTTTCACCTTCATCGGCAACAAGACGAACAAGCTTCTTCATTACCGTTTGGAACAGTGAATGATTGAAAGGGGCCGGCCTGCTCAATCCGCGACGTGCGCTTCTTCAATCGGAGTGCCATAGCTGATATCGACAGTAGCGGTTTTTCCAAGCAGATCATCAAAACGTTCAGGTGGAAGTCCAAGGCCGGGCCGTATGCAACGGATGTTATCGCGGGTGAATGTCTCCCCCTTGCGAATTTTTCCTACAGAGTAAATCGATCGCCGGAACACTCTGTTTCCATCCTGTGCCGACGGTGCCAGCCGTTTGCCGTCTCCAAGCGCCCTCCAGGCACCTTCCGTGTCTGTACACAGGCTTTTCAACTGAGGAGGTTCCATGGAAAACTCGGCATCCGCTCCTCCTTCAGAACGGTCCAGGGTAAAATGCTTTTCAATAACACACGCGCCTAAAGCCACCGCAGTCACGGCCGCTGTATTTTCAAGCGTGTGGTCAGACAATCCGACCAGTACATCAAACGTTTCCCTGAGTTCGAGCATCAGTTTTAGACTGGCTTGCTCCAAGGGGGTCGGATAACCACTGATGCAATGTAACAGGACAATGTCTCCGGAACCTGCCTCCCGCGCGGCAGCGAGTGACTTCGCAATTTCGCCCAGTGAGGCGAGGCCAGTAGACATGATGACCGGTTTTCCGGTTGATGCAACTTTCCTGATTAGTGGTATGTCAGTCATCTCGAAAGAGGCGATCTTGTACAATGGTGTATTCAGGCCCTCAAGCAGGTCCACCGCTGTATCGTCAAATGGTGAACTGAAACAGGTTATCTCTTCCGACTTCGCGTGAGCAAAAAGCTCTTCGTGCCACTCGAAGGGTGTGTGGGCCCAATTGTAAAGATCCCAAAGCTGGTAACCATCCCAAAGGCCACCCTTGATCTTGAATTCAGGTCGTTCTGACTTGATGGTGATGGTATCTGCGGTATACGTCTGGAGCTTGACTGCATCCGCGCCATTTTTGGCCGCCGCTGATATTATATCCTTGGCTTTCTGAATTGATCCGTTGTGATTGGCTGATACTTCTGCGATGATGTAGGGCTTGCAATCGTCACCGATCTTCGTGCCGTCAAAGGTAGTAAATTTAGCCATTTTCTATAGTTGCTTCCTGCTTGCTAAACAGTTCGATTGATGCTTGGCACTGTCCTTATATTACTATTGGATAAATGTCATTCGATTGTATCTTTCATTGAATGCGTTGATAAAATGATGCCAATATTGCTAAATTGGAACTGACCGCCACTCTGGATAAACGAATTTGCATAGCTGGGATGACAAAACAATTTCTTCCATATGGGCAGCAGGATATTACGGATGAAGATATCAATGCCGTAATACAGGCACTTCGTTCTCCATTTCTGACAACCGGTCCAAGAGTTTCAGAATTTGAGGAAGTATTTTGTGATTATGTCGGCGTAGCAAATGCAGTTGCTGTCGCGAATGGTACTGCCGCGTTGCACCTGGCCTGTCTTGCCCTGAAAGTGGAGCCAGGCAATGTGGTTTTGACGCCTGCGATGTCGTTTGCCGCGTCTACCAATGGTGCGGCCTATGCAGGCGCAGAAATCCAATTCATCGACTGTGATCCAGATACCGGCTTGATTACGCCGAGAACATTTGCGGAGGCTGCTGACAACGCAGCGGGCAACGGAAAATCGGCCACAGTTGCCGTTATCGTGCATATCAATGGTGAATATGCGGACATGGCTGGAATAGCTGCAGAAGCAAGAAAACGAAATATCAAGCTGGTAGAAGATTGTTGTCATGCGCTTGGTACAACCTTCGTGGATGAGGAAGGTGAAACCTGTATGGTCGGCAGTTGCCGATATTCTGATATTTCCACCTATTCCACACATCCGGTAAAGACCATAACCACCGGTGAAGGCGGTGTGATTACCACCAAGGATGTCTGGCTGGCGAAAAAGCTGAAGGATTTGCGCAATCATGGCATGGAGCGCGATCCGGCTAATTTCAAACGGTCTGAACTGGCGTTTGACAGCGGCGGTCATCCCAATCCCTGGTATTATGAAATACAATCGCTTGGTTACAATTATCGGCTGACGGATATTGCCAGTGCGCTTGGCACCAGCCAGATGTCCAGGATGCCGGAAATCGCTCAACGAAGGCGTGAATTGAAAGCAGTGTATGATAAATTGTTCATCGACAGTAACTTGCCGGTTGTGCCGATAAAAACGAATCGGGATGTCGATCCGGTAAGGCACCTTTATCCGGTATTAATAGATTTCGGCAGTTTAGGAATTGAGCGAAGCACCTTTTGTCATGCATTGAAGGCGATGGGAATTGGTACGCAGGTCCACTATATCCCTACTCATTTCCAACCCTACTATCACAAGCGTTACGGGAAGATTGAAATGCCCGGCGCCGAGGCTTACTACAGACGGGTTATTTCCCTGCCGTTTTTTCCAAAGATGTCAAATGATGACGTTTTACGCGTAGTAGATGCAATCCGTACGGTTCTCGACGGGAGGAAGTTTGCGAATGGTTCCTAAACTTCAAAGCCAGGGTCAACGTGCTGCTTTATAAGTTCGCGCAGTTCTTCAACTTTAAGATAGTCCGGATTGTTTAGGCTATTGTAATTCATACCTGGTTTAACCGGCTTGGCGCCCGTAATCCTGCAATACTCTTCAACCGGAACCGGACTGCTCGGACTAAGAATTGCAAATCCTTTTCCGAAATCCACAGTATAGAAACTGTCACTATCGGTGATCATTTCCTCATGCAGCTTTTCTCCGGGTCGTATCCCAATGATCGGGTGTTCACATTCGGGGCCGATTGCCTTGGCAACATCGGTAATGCGGTAACTTGGAATTTTCGGAACAAAAATTTCACCGCCACGGGTTTTCTCAAAGGCCTCAATTACCAGATCAACGCCACCATCGAGCGTTATGTTGAAACGGGTCATTTCCGGATCAGTGATCGGTAATACACCTGATTTTCTCCGATTGAGGAAGAACGGGATCACGGATCCGCGGCTTCCCATCACATTGCCATAACGAACAATTCCGAAACGGAGGTCGCGTTTTCCGACGATATTGTTGGCTGCTGAAATCAGTTTATCTGATGCCAGTTTTGTTGCTCCATAAAGATTTATCGGTGCGGCCGCTTTATCGGTGGAGAGTGCCACGACGCGCCTCACATCACTTTCAAGGCAAGCCTCAACCAAGTTTTGCGCACCCATAATGTTGGTTTTTATGCACTCAAACGGATTGTACTCGGCTGCTGGGACCTGCTTCAATGCTGCGGCATGGACAACTGCATCAATTCCTTCCAGCGCCCGCTTCAATCGATCCTGATCGCGGACATCTCCTATAAAATACCGAATGCCAGGATACTCATCTGAACTGAATTCCTGTGACATTTCGAACTGCTTGAGTTCGTCGCGGGAAAAGATGACCAGTCGTTCTATATTCGGATAGTCGTTCAAGACCCGTTTAACAAATGCTTTGCCGAATGAACCAGTGCCACCAGTTACAAGCAGGCTGCGGTAATCTGAAAGTGACATGAATATACGCCGTGTTGTTAGATGAATTTTACCGAAAGGATTTCGTACGATTTTGCCCCGCCTGGTGCAACAACCTCTACGCTATCGCCTTCACTCTTTCCGATCAGCGCGCGTGATATCGGAGAAGAAATTGAAATCTTGCCTTCTTTTACATCAGCTTCCTGATCGCCAACTATCTGGTAAGTACTCTCTTCATCAGTATCTTCATCCGCAATCTGGACGGTTGCACCGAATTTCACGGTATCACCAGAAAGCTTGGTTACATCAATAATTTCGGCACGAGAAAGTATATCCTCAAGCTCCGAGACGCGTCCCTCGTTGTGGCTTTGCTGCTCTTTTGCAGCATGATATTCCGCATTCTCCGACAAATCACCATGAGCACGTGCTTCAGCAATCGCCTGTATGATTGCCGGGCGATCCTCAGATTGTCTTTTTTGAAGCTCTTCTTCCAGTGCCTTGTGACCTCCAGCGGTCATTGGAACTTTTTCCATCTTGTTTCTCTCAGTTTTCCAACAATCGCCGAGAAAATCTCTGGGCAATTGGCAAAAAGAAAACGGCCCCCAGAACACATATTCCGGAGCCGCAATTCATGTTAGGGCAGTTATATATAGGCAAATGCGCAAATTTGCCAGAATTTTTCATGTTTTTTGGAAGTCGCGAACAAATTGCTTTTCAACAGAGAAATTCTGGATGAAATTGCCTGCATGGACAATCGCGATTCATCACCTGGCCCGGTACAGATCACAACACCAGTTCGCTTTTCTGATGAACTGCCGCCAACTGCTGATGTAGTTGTCGTTGGGGCCGGAGTTATCGGCATTTTTACGGCTCTTTACCTGGCTCGTGCAGGCTTCAAAGTCGTCGTTTGTGAAAAAGGCCGGGTAGCCTGCGAGCAATCATCGCGGAACTGGGGCTGGATACGCCAGCATGGTCGAGATCGTGCGGAACTTCCCATCATGATGGAAGCTTCAAGACTATGGGAAGAGGCGGACAGGGATGCTGGTGGGAGGACAGGTTTCAGGCGGCAAGGTGTTTGTTATCTGGCAAGTAGCGAAAAAAAGCTGGTGCGCAGGGAAAGCTGGCTTGAAATTGCCCGTGAACATCAACTGGATACCCGGATGCTCACAAAGTCGGAGATTGATGGGCTGATTGAACGCAAAGGTAATACTGGCGCTCATAACTGGGTCGGGGCATCCTTTACGCCCAGCGATGCGAGGGCTGAAGCCTGGCAAGCAATTCCGGCTATTGCAGAACTGGCTCAGTCAGAAGGCGTTCAGATTCGGGAAAACTGCGCGGTTCGCGGTCTAGATGTTAGTGGAGGACAGGTCCGGGGTGTGAAAACTGAAGCGGGCAACATTCAATCCGAACAGGTTATTGTGGCGGCTGGTGCCTGGACATCACTGTTTTTGCGTCGGCATGGCATTAACATTCCGCAGCTGAGCGTACGTTCCACGGTATGCAAGACAGGACCCATGCCTGAAGTTTTTGCAGGAAATGCAGCGGATGAAGATCTGGCGTTTCGGCGGCGAATGGATGGCAGTTACACTCTTGCCGGTGGTGCACGGAATGACTGCTATATAGGCCCTGATGCATTCCGGCATTTCTTCAAATATCTGCCGGTTGCATCCCAGCATCTGCCGGATATCACCTTCCGGTTTTCGCCTCCAAATGGATTCCCGGACTCCTGGGGAATTTCCCGAAATTGGTCAAAGGAGGAAGAAAGCCCGTTTGAAAAAATGCGTGTGTTGAACCCGGAACCCAATATCAAGCAAATTGAGGCAATCAGGAGTCTTTTCGCCGCGCGTTTTCCGGAACTCGGCAAACCACAAATAGAGCAGGCTTGGGCAGGTATGATCGACTGCATGCCCGATATTGTTCCAATTGTGGATCGTGTGCCGGAATATGAAGGTTTAATTATTGCAACAGGAATGAGCGGACACGGATTTGGCATTGGCCCCGGATTTGGGAAAATACTGTCTTTATTGGTACAGGAAAAACCGGTAGGACATGATATCAGCCGGTTCAGATTTTCCAGATTCAGTGATGGCAGCAAGCTGAAACCGGGGCCTTCAATTTGAGTTTTACAAGGAACACGGAATGCTGGTTCAAATTGTCATAGGATCGGTAACCATACTCGCTACAATGGGAGTGATGGTTGGATTTGTGGGTATTTCCATCAAGTTCGGCAAGGAATTTCAAGCCTACCTGAAGAACACTCCACAGCAGAACAAAAGACTGTATGTAACGCTGTCCGCGGCCGTATTAATGGTGTTGATTGCCAATACGATTTGCATCTGGATCTGGGCTGTTCTGTTCAGGTTACTCGAAGTCTTTCCAACCTTTGAATCCGCGGTCTACTTTGCACTGATATCGTTTACAACCGTTGGATATGGTGATCTCGTAGCTGACCCATCGTGGCGGATTCTCACAGGGTTTGTTTCCGTCAACGGGCTGCTGGCTTTTGGCATTTTCACAGCATTCCTGATGGAGGTTGTACGCCAGTCATCAAGGGATGGTTGATCAATCATGGAAGCTCTTTTCGAGTTTCATGTTTTTGGAGGCGGCGGTGTTGATACCCACTTGATCCTGTTTTCGTCAGGAAAATTGGGTGGATTGTAAACTGTCTTTTCCTGTCTTGTTTTCACCGTGTCATGAATCAGGATTTTCGCATCGTCTTTCGCGTTAAAATTTGACAGCTTTCTACGTTCTCCAAGAGGAATGTGAAAATCCAGCCAGCTGGCCGGTTTGGACCACGAAAAATTCTTCCATTTCGGCCAAAGTTCAATAATCCACCAAGCAAATGTAAGTGAATTGGACAGGGGCGCAGTCGGGTCCGGTTTTGACAAGTAATTGCCATTTTCATCGGGAATTTGCCCAAGGAAACGGGATAATTTTTTCTGGTCCAGTGGTAGGCCGGCCAGTAGTGCCTCGCGTGCCATCCATTCAAGAGCTATTTTGGGAACCCGGCTGTTTTCATCACGGTAGCCCCCACCCACATCAGCATGAACTCCTGCAAACCAGACTTCTTTAACATCCTGCTGCGGAAAAACGCCCTCCCGAAATTCCTTGGTGTGGGGGAGGTGGGTAGTGTGTTTTTGATCAGGTAACCAATCATATTGGACAAAGAACCGGCGGCGTTCATCGATGGCTAGGGCATGTCGGACAGTTTTGACTGCGTGATTGCGTCTGGAGTATCCAATATTTTTGATGCGGAACATGCCGCGAATCCAAAGAAATACTGAACTCACCGTATCCCAAATTCCCAGATACTCAATTTCCACATGTTTCCGGTTGAGTGTTTCCTGATAGATTTTCAGATTTTCAAAATCGCCGGAAATAGAAGATGTTTTGAGCGTATTCAAAGCGTAGCGTTTAAGATTTGCCTGTTCCGGTGACAGGATTCCAACCGTATAGATCAAACCGGCCAGGACCCTCACCGTGTAGGACCCTCTACTGAAACCGAAGAGGAATATCCTGTCTCCCTTTCGCCAATTATCAATCAAAAACTGGTATGCATCGAGCACATTATCATCAAGTCCCATGCCGAATGCCAGTCCCAAAAACTCCTTTGCCCGAACCCACCAGCGGTTCCAGTTGTCATAAGCGCCAACTGTTCCTACGCCGGGGTCATAGAAAACCACGTCATTGGCTGCTGTATCGACGCTTTGAAACAGCCTCAAAACATTAGAACGTTCGGCCTTGATTTCGTTTGATGTTCCGTCACTCAGGATGACAAGTATTCTTGGTTTTTTCTTTGCCGCCGGCAAGAGTCACCTCCTGAAGAATTACAAAAGCCCCCCTTACTACCTTTACTATATTACACATCGCATGTCAGGGGAGATCATCGTTGGAGTGAGGGGGCAAGACGACCCGTTTCACAGTTCAAATTCTTCTTGCATTGAAACAGAAATACTTTACGTAACGTAATATATCGGCAATTTTTCGTGGAGGGAAAAATGAACAAGATGGCAGCAGAAGCATTTGGTACTTTCTGGCTTGTCTTTGGAGGGTGCGGTAGCGCTGTTTTGGCAGCTGCCTTTCCAGAGGTTGGAATAGGCCTGTTGGGAGTTTCGCTTGCCTTTGGACTGACGGTTTTGACAATGGCCTATGCAGTTGGAGGCATTTCCGGCGGACATTTCAATCCAGCCGTATCAATCGGGCTTGCCGTTGCCGGCAAATTCAAGTGGGGGGAGCTTGTCAGGTATATTCCCGCTCAAGTTATTGGAGGCGCACTAGGCGCATTCGTTCTTTATCTGATCGTCACGGGAAAATCGGACTTTGCTGGCGTCGGTGGATTTGCGTCAAATGGTTTTGGAGAACACTCACCCGGCGGATTTTCGCTGTTGTCCGTAATTATCGCCGAAGTTGTTTTGACGGCATTTTTCCTGATCATTATTCTGGGCTCTACTAGTTCACTTGCGCCGGTGGGGTTTGCACCAATCGCAATCGGGTTGGGTCTAACGCTTATTCACCTGATTTCAATTCCGGTTTCCAACACCTCCGTCAATCCTGCAAGATCGACTGCTGTGGCACTGTTTGCGGATGGGTGGGCACTTCAGCAACTTTGGGTGTTCTGGGCAGCACCGATAGCAGGTGCAATCCTGGGTGGTCTTTTGTGGAAGGGTGTTCTCGCGCCTGCGGAGTAGTTGACGATAACTCTTTAAAAGGACCGGCAATCTACGCGAAGTAGTCCTGCAACGGTTTGACTTCCATCTCACGTTTGTTGAGGGCCTCCATTGCTTTTGAGATGCCGATGCCTGCGGATAGCGTTGTCGTATGTGCAGTTTTTGTTCGCAATGCAGCCTGCCTGAGCGAACGGGAGTCGGACATTGCCTTTGCGCCTTCGGTTGTATTGATGACCAATTGTACCTGCTGGTTCAGTATTGCATCTTCGATGTGTGGACGGCCCTCAAGCACCTTGTTGATGCGTTTGCATTCCAGCCCCTTTTCCTCAAGGAAACGCTGGGTTCCACCGGTGGCCATCAACTTGAAACCGAGGTCTGATAGTGTCTGTGCAGCCGGCAATACCCCTTCCTTGTCAGAATCTTTCACCGAGATGAAGACGGTTCCTTCCTTCGGCAAAGTCATTCCGCCGCCAAGCAATGCTTTTGCATAAGCCATCGGGAAATCGGTATCGAGGCCCATGACTTCGCCGGTTGAGCGCATTTCCGGTCCCAGCAGGATATCAACGCCCGGGAAGCGGGCAAACGGGAATACGGCCTCTTTTACCGCGATGTGGCCAAGATTTTGAGCCTCACGCCACTCGCCGTATTCGTCGATTGAATCGTTGAGTTTCTCACCGGCCATAATTCGGCTGGCAATCTTAGCAATCGGAGCGCCAATGGTTTTTGCCACGAAGGGGACAGTTCGGGATGCACGCGGGTTTACTTCAAGAACGTATATCTGGTCGTCCTTGATCGCATACTGGACATTCATTAACCCGGACACTTCAAGGGCAATGGCCATTTTCTTGGATTGACGGGCAAGTTCAGTGATGATCGGTTGGGATAGTGAATGGGTAGGCAGCGAACAGGCTGAATCGCCAGAATGGATGCCAGCCTCTTCAATGTGCTCCATTATTCCGCAAATTTTTATGGTTTCACCATCGCTCAGGCAGTCAACATCGACTTCTGTCGCGCCGGAAAGATAGGAATCGATCAGGACCGGTGTGTCGCCGGAAACCACTACTGCTTCATTTATGTAACGTTCAAATCCTGCATCTGTCCTGACAATTTCCATTGCCCGACCGCCAAGTACATAAGAAGGGCGTATTACCACCGGATAACCGATTTCGTTCACAATATTCCGAGCCTCATCAACTGATCTTGCAATGCCATTTCGAGGCTGCAGCAGGCCGAGTTCGTTGAGCAGTTTCTGGAAGCGATCGCGGTCCTCGGCCAGGTCAATCTTGTCCGGTGAGGTTCCAAGGATTGGTACGCTGTGCTCTGTAAGGGTCTGGGCAAGTTTGAGCGGAGTCTGGCCGCCAAACTGGACAATAACGCCCTTGAGGCTGCCATCTGCCTGTTCAGCACGGATTATCTCGAGTACGTCTTCAGCAGTAAGCGGCTCGAAATAAAGACGATCAGAAGTGTCGTAATCGGTTGAAACGGTTTCCGGGTTGCAGTTCACCATGATGGTTTCATAACCCGCATCTTCCAGCGCGAAAGCTGCGTGGCAGCAACAATAGTCGAATTCAATGCCCTGGCCGATACGGTTTGGTCCGCCACCGAGGATCATCACTTTCTGCCGGTCTGAAACTTTCGATTCATCACGAATTTCACCCGCAAACGGGACTTCGTAGGTTGAATACATGTATGCGGTAGGAGAGGCGAATTCTGCCGCACAGGTATCGATCCGTTTGTATACCGGATGTACATCCAACTCATTACGCAGAGTAGCGACTTCGGCTTCTGAAACCTTGCCTAGCTCGGCGAGGCGGGTATCCGAAAAACCTTGTCCCTTCAGCATGCGAAGATTGTCGGAATCCTTCGGTAAACCGTGTTCCCGGATACGGTTTTCGCTCTCGATTATCAACTCAAACTGTTCAATGAACCAGGGATCAAATTTGGAATATTTGTGCACATCCTCCGGCGAGGTTCCCTCACGCAATGCCTGGGCGACCAGGCGCAAACGGTCCGGGGTTGCCGTACTGAGAGCAGCGCGGATGGCATTTTTGTCATCGCCTTCACCCATTCCTGGAATTTCTATTTCATCCAGACCGGAAAGGCCTGTTTCCAGACCACGCAATGCCTTTTGGATCGACTCGGCAAATGTTCTGCCAATCGCCATGACTTCACCAACTGATTTCATGGACGTGGAGAGAACGGCTTCACTCCCTGGAAATTTTTCGAATGCAAAACGCGGTATTTTCGTGACTACATAGTCAATGGATGGTTCAAACGAAGCTGGCGTGGCGCCACCGGTAATGTCATTGTCGAGTTCATCCAACGTATAACCAACCGCCAATCTTGCCGCGACTTTGGCGATCGGAAAGCCTGTCGCCTTGGATGCAAGAGCAGATGAGCGGGAAACACGCGGGTTCATTTCGATCACGACGAGGCGTCCGTCCTCCGGGTTGACCGCAAATTGCACGTTTGAACCGCCGGTTTCGACCCCGATTTCGCGCAATACAGCCAGCGAGGCGTCTCTCATGAGCTGGTATTCTTTGTCTGTGAGCGTAAGGGCAGGGGCAACCGTGATGGAATCTCCAGTATGTACCCCCATCGGATCAACGTTCTCGATCGAGCAAATGATGATGCAATTGTCCGCTTTGTCACGCACCACTTCCATCTCATATTCTTTCCAGCCAAGAATGGATTCTTCGACCAGCACTTCGTTGGTGGGAGAGGCGTCTACCCCACCGATGACAAGCTTGTAGAGTTCTTCCAGCGTGTATGCGATGCCACCGCCCTGTCCACCGAGAGTAAAGGAGGGCCGCACAATGGCTGGAAGTCCGGTTATTTTGGTTGCTTCGAGTGCCTGCATTTGCGCGGTCAAACGATGCTCCTCAAGACGCAGGATTTCACCGGCGCGCCATTCTGTTTCGAAATTTTCTTTGTCGCCTGCCGAATTCAGACCCTTTTCATAATCTTCCCCGAAACGGCTTTTGAGTTCGGACGTGTTCACAAAAGCTGATCGGGGCGTCGCAAGCCCAATTTTTTTCATGGCATCACGGAAAAGCTCCCGGTCCTCCGCCTTGTCTATGGCTTCGGCCTTTGCTCCGATCATTTCTACATTGAATTTTTCAAGGACTCCCATTTTTCTGAGAGAAAGCGCGCAGTTCAGCGCAGTCTGCCCTCCCATTGTTGGAAGCAGAGCGTCTGGCTTTTCCTTTTCGATTATCTTTGCAACAATTTCCGGAGTGATGGGTTCAATGTAGGTTGCGTCCGCAAGATCCGGATCGGTCATTATTGTAGCCGGATTCGAATTGACCAGGATTATTCTGTAACCCTCGGCTTTAAGTGCTTTACAGGCTTGGGTACCGGAATAATCAAACTCGCAGGCCTGACCAATTACTATTGGCCCAGCCCCGATAATCAAGATGGAGGAAATGTCTTTTCTTGCGGGCATCTAGCAATTGCTTTCAATAGGCGCGTGCGTAAATCCCGCTCGTAAAAACTGTCGGGAATCGGACACGGAAAATAAGTGGCTAGAGGGTCTCTATAGATGAAGCTTCAACGATGGGGAAGAGGACATTTTGAAGAATTCAGTGGAAATGTACGTCATCTTGCTCAGTCAGTGCGCGCCATTGTCACATTAGCATCAATTGCATATGCGAATACCTGTTGTGCAACTTAATCAAGGAAAGCATTTGGCATGAAATTTTCGCGTTTTCTGGTAGCCGTATTGTTGATTCTAATTTCGTTGGGAGTAAATGTGCATGCCCATGAATACCAAAGCGGTGATCTGCTTATCGAACACCCGCACATCACCAAACCCTTGCCGGGTGCAAAAGTTTCAGCCGGATATCTCGAAATCACCAATCGGGGGGATAATCCTGAACGGCTGATTGGTGTTACAGCCGGATTTTCGAAGAAATCACAATTGCACAGTATTGAGATATTGGATGGTGTTGCAAAAATGCGCCCCGTGAAAGGGGGGATTGAAATTCCACCCGGTGGTAGTGTCAAACTCAAAAAGGGCGGCTTCCATTTGATGTTCATGAAAGTTTCGGATGATGTGGACGTAGGTCAGCTAAGGCCTGTGAAGCTATTGTTTGAAAAGGCCGGAACAATCGAAGTTGAAATGATTGTGATTGAACCGGCGGATCTGGATGAAGATGATGACGATCACTCGAATCACAGCGATTGATCCCGGTTCAGGTCAGAAATTCTGCTGTATAGCCTTTTTAGGCAATCACAGCCGTCGGTTTCACCCTAACGTTGTCGGTTGGTATACGGGTGGAAATGAACGGCGGGTGGACTGAATTCCGGGAGAGATTCGTCGGTCGGCGGTACTCACCTGAGTTTAGTTATAGATGTGGACACACAGAATGATAGTGGACGCAACCCTACGAAAGAGCAGGTTCCTTATTTTGCTGCGCACAGCTTTCCGGTGTTGACCGCTTCAAAGACAGTGGGCCGAGCTACAGTTACCCAAAATGATGTGGATACGCTCCAGTAAACATGCTTTAAGAGCTTGGTTAGACAAGTTAACCTAACGGGAGGTTTTCAAATATGCGCTGGAAAGGTCGCCGCAAAAGCAAAAATGTGAGTGATAGCCGTGGTAGTGGCGGCGGCATTGGTTTTCCGGGTGGAATGAGCACCGGAGGACGGGGGATGCGCATTCCAATGGGTGGTCGCCGAGGCAGTGGCGGCATAGGCATTGGAACCCTGATCATCATCGGCATTGTTTTGTGGTTTTTGGGAATCAATCCGTTAAAGCTGCTGGCCGGTGGAGGGGTCGGTGGGGGATTTGCCCCCAACATGCCATCGCCCCAAACCCAGCAATCACAACCGCGTACCCAACCTGCTGGTAATGACCAGATGAAGGAGTTTGTCCAAACCATTCTGGGATCAACAGAGGAAGTGTGGACAAGTATCTTCAGGGGATATGGAAAACCATATCCCAATCCTGAGTTGAATCTTTTTTCCGGGCAGGTGCGTTCAGCTTGTGGACTTGCTTCGGCGGCTTCTGGTCCATTCTATTGTCCAGGCGACCAGGAAGTTTATATTGACTTGTCATTCTACCAGCAGCTGGAACGCGAATTCAAAGCTGGCGGCGATTTTGCACAAGCCTATGTGCTTGCTCATGAGGTCGGGCACCATGTGCAAAACGTGATTGGAATTCTACCGCAGTTCAACAAGATGCGCCGTTCGATGGGTAAGGTTGAAGCAAACAAGATGTCGACAAAAGTGGAGCTACAGGCCGACTGTTTTGCAGGCATGTGGGGGCATTATGTTGCCAAGGAAGGTTGGCTGGAGGCAGGCGATCTGGAAGAAGCGCTGGTTGCTGCCACCCAGATCGGCGATGATGCCATCCAGAAACGGACGCAGGGCTATGT
>JBPCWL010000039.1:0-9724 GCA_051009575.1 Rhizobiaceae bacterium | reverse complement strand
ATAATGTGGCGCGATTGAATTCTCGATGTTTGAAAACCCGATTAAAGCGTTTCCTGTGGGGCGCAGTATACCCTACGGACCAATGACGGTCTCCAAACAGGAGATTGTAAAATTTGCGAAAGAATTTGACCCGATCTTCTTTCATTTAGACGAGGATGCGGCAAAGAATTCACTGCTTGGGGGTCTGTCCGCATCAGGATTTCACACCTGCTCCCTGACCATGCGAATGATTTGCGATGCTTACCTTCTGGAATCCACATCACAAGGGTCTCCGGAAGTTGAAGAATTGAGTTGGCTGGGCCCTGTGAGGCCCGGTGATACTTTGCACGGTGTTTCAATGGTGATCTCAGCACGCAAATCCAATTCAATCCCGGGGGTCATGATCATCCATTTCAGACATGAAACCTTCAACCAGCGGGATGAGCCGGTTCTTACCATGATCAATCCAGGGTTTTTCAGGTTTCAGGAAAGTAACATAAATGACTAAAACCGTTAGAGTTGAAATTCCGGAATTTCTGAAACCGGGAGTCAAAACGGTCATTGGACAACATAACTTCAAGCAAGATGAGATCATCCGGTTTGGAAAGCAGTTTGATCCCCAGAGGTTTCATATAGATCCGAAAGCAGCGGAAGAAAGCTTGCTTGGGGGTTTGTGCGCCTCTGGTTGGCACACCACCTCTGTATGGATGGCTCTACAACGCAAATCGGTAAATGAACATACGGCCCAACTCAAAGCGGCTGGAAAACCTTACCCTGAATTCGGCCCCTCCCCCGGAATGTCCGGATTGAAGTGGTTCAGGGCAGTTTTTGTTGGAAATACAATAACATACGTCAACACAATCCGCGAATTTAGAAAAAGTAAATCCAGACCGGAATGGTGGGTTTTACGCAATTTTAGCGAAGGAAAAAATCAGAACGGCGAAAAGGTAATCGAATTTGAAAGTACCGTTTTTGTAAAGATTCACGATCCGGCATGAATTGCTGCCCGCCGCATTTCAATCAGCCTGCGTCGCGCGTGATGCAGCCAAAAAAGACAGTTTCAAACATTTTCCGTTTTCTGTACAGGAGATCATTGGCATGGCCCAACTTCAGGTTGTCTACTGGCGGGATATTCCTGCCCAGGTCATCGTAAAAGCGGGACGGCGAAACGTCGCCAAACGTGAGCTTTCATTGCGGTTTACCGAAGCGATCGACATGTGCGCGATGCGTACAGGTGCCGCAGAGACTGATGACTACCTGGCAGAATGGCGCCGCGCCGATCCGATCGAAGTTGGTGATGATTTAGAGGCTGAGGCAGACAAAGCTGCTGAAAATCTTGAATCAGAATATGACAAAGAACGTCTGGTTGCTTTGGTTAAATCAGGTGGCAAGGAACAACAATCATGAGCAAGATTGCGGCATCTATTGAAATTTCACCGAAGCAGGCTGTCGAAAATGAAGACATCCCCGGTCTGTTTCCTGCTAACGCACGTGTTTACATCACGGATGTTGGAACCGACTCAGCTGAAACGCTTACTGCTGGTGCAAAGCGCGTAAAAGATCTCGGCTATACGCCGGTGCCTCATTTTGCTTCGCGCAGGCTGACAACCAAAGCAGCTCTGGAAGACCGGGTCAAACGCATGACCCAGGAGGCCGGAGTGACCGATGTATTGGTTATCGGGGGCGGTCTTGAAAAAGAAGCCGGTGAATTTGATTCAACCATGAAAGTTTTGGAAACTGGTTTTTTCGACAAATACGGCATCAAGAACATGGGTGTTGCAGGACATCCGGAAGGATCCCCAGATTTCTCCGAAGCGGTTGCGATTGAAGCACTGAAATTCAAGCAGGACTTTCACAACCGTAGCGACATTGATTTACGAATTGTTACTCAATTCGGTTTTGACGCGAGTAAATTCGCCAATTGGGCTGAAGGACTTGCAGCAAACGGGATTGATCTTCCGGTTCATCTTGGTGTTGCAGGCCCTGCTAAACTCACCACATTGGTCAAATTTGCGGCTATGTGCGGCGTTGGGAACTCCATGTCTTTTCTCAAAAAACGCATGGGCGCTGTCCTGGCACTTGCTTCAGGGTTTGATCCAGACGAGATCGTTAACCCGATTGAGGCCCACGCCCTTTCTACGGAAAATTCCGCAGTCAAACAGATACATGTGTTCCCATTCGGGGGCGTGAAAAAGGCATCGGACTGGCTGAAAGAGCGTGGTAGCTGGTAAGTTTCCAGCCCGCACACTATTCACTATTCATCAGGCGTATACGGTTGGTCGCCCATTAGATATCGTGGCCCCACCCCATAGGTTCTTGCCCGATCTTCCGGATTGTACAGGCGGCAATTGGTGAGGGATAGACATCCGCAACCGATACAACCGTCAAGCCTGTCACGCAGTTGCTTCATTGCCTCGATTTTACTGTCTATGACGTTCCGGAATCCCTTGCTCATCCGCGTCCAGTCCGCTTTGTTTGGCGTCCTGCCGTCCGGTAACAAATCCAACTGCTCGCGAATCTGATCAAGTGTGAAACCGAATTGTTGGGCAATCAGGACAAAAGAAAGTCGTCGGATGTCTGATTGGCGGAACCTTCGCTGGCCGCCGGCATTACGTTCTGGATGAACAAGGCCTTGCTCTTCATAGTAGCGGATCGCAGACACCGCCAATCCTGTCCTCTCAGACAGTTTGCCAATCGAAATCTCGCGAATTTTCATGTTCCTAATCTTTCTGAAAATTTTCCTTGACCTCAAGTTAACTTGAGGAATTAGAAACAGACAAGGTCAATTTTCAAACCAATGAAGGAGAGCAAAATGTCCAAAGCAGTCGTTGAGCACGTGAACATGACGGTAAGTGATCCGAAGAAGACAGCTGATATGCTATGCCGGATATTCAACTGGAAAATACGCTGGCACGGTACAGCCATGAATGGTGAAGGAGTCACCTACCACGTAGGCTCAGAAAACTCCTACATTGCCGTGTATTCCGGAAAGACTAAAAATATGCCAACTGATGTAAATTACGATACGTTAGGCGGCCTCAACCATATTGGGGTTGTCGTTGATGATATTGAGGCAACAGAAAAAAATGTCATTGAGGCAGGTTTCACACCAGGTTCACACGCGGACTATGAACCGGGAAAACGGTTCTATTTCCACGATCATGACAACATCGAGTTTGAGGTTGTCAGCTATTCATGAATTAGCCTTGAAGGCGGGTCAGGCGACCCGCCTTTGCAGGGATTTTTCTGCCAGCGAATGTGCGTCAAGAAATTCCCGCGCTGCGATATCCGCCAAGGGCACCCGGTTAAGTGTATAAATATGGATCGATTCAAAACCGGCTATCGCCAAGTCGTGAACCTGAGCCTTCAGGATTTCGGAAGCAATTTCCAACTCACTCGACCCTGAACATCCAGCTTTTTCAAATGCATCACGAATGAAACCTGGAATGGTTGCACCACACTCGTCAGACATTTTTCTGACCTTGGCAAAATTGTAAATTGGGAGGATGCCTGGAACAATGGGTATGGTGATGCCGGCAGCTCTGGCCTCATCAACAAAATCATAAAAGACGGAATTGTCGAAGAAAAACTGGCTTATGGCAAGAGTTGCACCTGCATTCTGCTTTTCCTTCAACACTGCAAGATCAGCAGCACGAGAATCCGCCCGCGGGTGGATTTCCGGATAACAGGATACAGCAATTTCAAAAGGATGATGCCGTTTCAGGGTCCTTACAAACTGGGCGGTTGATGAAAACACTTCCGGGGTGTCTTGCCCGCGGCGGTCGCCACGCAAGGCTACAATCCGCTTAACTCCTTTGTCCCACAGGGTATTGGCAAATTCTGCAACATCAGCAGCAGTCGAACCAGTATAGGTCAGGTGGCTCGCGACGTCGCTGCCTGCCTTTGACGAAATGGCATAGAGGGTTTCGAGTGTTCCTTCACGATTGGAGCCACCTGCTCCGTAGGTCACGCTTTGAAACTCCGGTTGAAATGCCGAGAGAACTTTCACCGTGTCTTCAAGTAGATTCTTGGACTGCTCGTTACGGGGGGGGAAATATTCGAAACTTACCGATACCATAACGCGTTCTCCTTTTGCGACATAAACTACTCTTAACACGAATTCGCAATCTTGTAAATAACAATATAAAGATATCTTTATATATTGATTTTATATCGGGAAGTCTCTATTCAAACATGACTGTGATATTGACATTGGGGTCGTAAAAGCGTCATGGCATGTCGCGGCAATAAGAGGAATTCGCGATGCAAAAGTGCATGACTTCCAAACTTTCAACTTCTGCCGAGACGCATTATCCGGCCCCAGCACAAAGGTATTTGCAATGACCCACACAATCGTTGCTTCCCAGACAAAAGAAGTCATCATTGGTTTTGACCAGCCATTCTGCGTAATTGGCGAACGCATAAACCCTACAGGTCGCAAAAAGCTTGCTGCTGAAATGCAGGAGGGGAATTTTGACACCGTCCGTAAAGATGCATTGGAACAGGTGGCCGCTGGTGCGACCATCCTGGACGTAAACGCAGGTGTAACTGCAGTAAACCCGAACGAAACTGAGCCTCCCCTAATGGTGAAGACGCTCGAGATTGTTCAGGAGCTTACAGATACGCCGCTTTCAATCGATTCTTCAGTCACATCTGCGATTGAAGCCGGTCTCAAAGTTGCCAAGGGACGCCCGCTGATAAACTCTGTAACCGGAGAACCGGAAAAACTGGAAGCCATCCTACCACTGGTCAAGAAGTATGATGTTCCGGTAGTTGCAATTTCCAATGATGAAACCGGCATTTCGCAGGATCCAGATGTCCGATTCGCTGTTGCAAAGAAAATTGTTGAACACGCAGCAGATTATGGCATCAAACCGCATGACATCGTAGTGGACCCACTTGTCATGCCCATCGGTGCAATGGGAACCGCTGGTCAGCAGGTTTTCAAACTGGTTCGCCGTCTGCGTGATGAACTTGGCGTGAATACGACCTGTGGCCTTTCCAACATTTCATTTGGCCTCCCTCACCGCCATGGCATCAATGCTGCTTTCATTCCAATGGTTATCGCCTCTGGGATGACTTCCGCTATCATGAACCCCTGCCGTCCCGCAGAGATGGAAGCCGTTCACGGTGCAAACGTTCTGAATGGCGCGGATATGGATTGCGCAAACTGGATCAGAAATTACCGGGACCGTGTCGCACCTCAGGGAACCATGCCTTCGACCCTTGGGGGCGCACAGGATGTTCAGATAAAACCATCCACAGGTCGCCGTCGCGGTGGACGTTTAGCACGGCGTGGTGATACGGGTTAATCCAACCACGCAACAAACAGGCGACCACTGCAAATGACTGAATCTACAGACCACCTCGTTTTATTCATGCCCTCGGGCAAGCGGGGGCGGTTCGCAAAGGGCGCGTTAATCATCGATGCCGCACGCGAATTGGGCGTTTATGTAGAATCTGTTTGTGGTGGCCGCGGTATTTGTGGCCGCTGCCAGATCGAAATACAGACCGGAGAATTTGCCAAACACGGAATTACCTCCCATGCGGAAAATATTTCTCCGTTCAGCGCAAAAGAAACCCGTTACGCCGAAAAAAGGGATTTAGTCGAAGGGCGACGCCTCTCGTGCTCATCAACGATCGAAGGAGACTTGGTCGTTGATATTCCACAGGATGGTCAGATCAATGCAGCCGTCGTCCGGAAGGTGGATGATGGCCGCATTATCGAACGAAATCCGGCTGTCCAGCTTTGTTATGTTGAAGTTGACGAGCCGGACATGCACAAACCACTTGGCGATCTTGACCGCTTAAAACAAGCACTGGAGCGTGACTGGGGTTGGGAAGACCTGATGGTCGATTCCTGGCTACTTCCAAGGGTGCAAAAACGGCTTAGAGACGGAAACTGGAAAGTCACAGCTGTAATCCACAAGGACATGGAGACCGCCCGACCATCGATTATTTCAATCTATCCTGGCTTGAAAAATGAAGCCTACGGAATAGCATGCGACATTGGCTCAACAACAATCGCTATGCATCTGGTTTCATTGCTGTCTGGCAATACCATTGCATCGTCAGGTGCTCCAAATCCCCAAATACGTTTCGGTGAAGATCTGATGAGCCGGGTTTCATATGTCATGATGAATCCGGAAGGGCGCGAGGCCATGACAACGGCTGTACGGACCGCACTCAACAACCTGATTGAAAATGTTTGCACCGAAGCAATGGTGGAGCCAAAAGACATTCTTGACCTGGTTTTTGTCGGAAATCCGATTATGCATCACCTGTTTCTTGGAATTGATCCAACTGAACTTGGCGGCGCGCCGTTTGCCCTTGCTGTGTCAGGTGCCGTCCATAGTTGGTCCGTAGACCTCGAATTGAACGTCAGCAAAGGCGCACGTGTTTACATCCTGCCATGTATTGCCGGGCACGTCGGCGCGGATGCTGCAGCTGTCACACTTTGTGAAGGACCCCACCGCCAGGACAAACAAATGCTGGTCGTGGATGTGGGTACCAATGCGGAGATCGTGCTCGGGAACAGTGACCATACAGTCGCAGCCTCTTCACCAACAGGACCCGCCTTCGAGGGCGCTGAAATATCTTGCGGACAACGCGCGGCACCTGGAGCAATTGAACGGGTTCGCATAGACCCGGAAACGTTGGAACCACGGATAAAGGTTATCGGCGCTGATATGTGGTCGGATGAACCTGGATTTGAAACTGCCGCCAAAATCACCGGTGTTACTGGTGTTTGCGGGTCTGCAATAATTGAAGTTGTCGCAGAGATGTTTCTGGCTGGCATCATTTCCGAAGACGGTGTGGTCGACGGGACAATGGCATCAAAATCCGATCGCATTATCGAGGATGGTCGTACATATTCATACGTTTTGTGGCGCGGGCAGCAAGAGTTGAAAATCACCCAAAATGATGTTCGGGCAATTCAGCTTGCGAAGGCAGCTTTGTATGCCGGGATAAAATTGCTGATGGACAAACTAAGTATTGACCAAGTTGATTCAGTTTCCTTTGCCGGTGCGTTTGGTACCTTCATTGATCCCAAATATGCAATGGTTCTCGGCCTAATTCCTGACTGCGACCTTGAAAAAGTGAAAGCGGTCGGAAACGCGGCCGGATATGGAGCCAAAATGGCGTTGCTGAACCGGGACTACCGCCGTGAGATTGAAGAAACAGTCCAGAAGATCGAAAAAATTGAAACCGCGCTGGAACAGGACTTCCAGCAGCATTTTGTAAATGCGATGGCAATGCCGAACAAGGTAGATCCGTTTCCCAAATTGGGTGAACATGTCAAACTGCCATCTAAATCAGCGGCAATGGAATTGTCGGCAGACGGTAGTTCGGCCCCGCGCCGCCGCAGGCGACGAGCCAGAAGCTGATTTGATTACATAGCATTTTTAAAGGTCAATCGCTGTATTGGAAAAACTGGCACGCAGATGATCAGCAGCTGCCTCCACGGCTTCTGATGGATCATCGCGGACCAAAAGCCCCAAAGCATACTCGGTAAGTTCCGGCAATTCCTTTGACGCCGGCGCTTCAACGATATCACCACCCAAAGAAGAAATTGGCAACGGGGCTACCGCCAGATCCGACAATACAGCGGCTTTTTGACCGCCGATATATGCGCTACGAAATGCGATCCGATAGTCAAGACCGATTTTGTCCAGAGCGGCAATTGCCGCTTTTCGCCACGAACATCCCTCTTCCCAGACAGAAATCGGCAATGGGGTTTGTTCGGCAGCGACCCCCCCTTTTCTTGAAGCCCATACAAGCCTTTCAGTAGCCAGCGTTTCTGCCAGATGATCATTTTCGTATCCGGCATCACAAACAACGATCGCCAAATCCAAATCGCCGTTCCCGACTTTTTCAATCAACTCATTGGTGTTTTCCATTGCCACTTCAACCACAATCGAAGGATGACTTTCGTTAAATTGACGCAACATTGCAGGCAATAGTCTTTCTGCAAAATCGTCGCCCGCGCCTATCCTAATTTCTCCTGAAATATTGGG
This sequence comes from Rhizobiaceae bacterium, assembly GCA_051009575.1. Taxonomy (GTDB): domain Bacteria; phylum Pseudomonadota; class Alphaproteobacteria; order Rhizobiales; family Rhizobiaceae; genus JAALLB01. The sequence goes on along the minus strand of JBPCWL010000039.1, from coordinate 1,727 downwards.
AGTTACAAATTTCGAAATCAAATCGTTGTTCAGTGCGATTACCCTGCGGGCATGTTCCAGAAGCAAAATCCCATCTGATGTCAGCGATACTGAACGGCTGTCACGATGAAATACCGGTCGGCCAATAATTTCCTCAATTTTCTTGACCTGCATGGATACCGCAGATGGTGTTCGAAATACGCGCTCGGACGCCGCGGAAAAATTTCCGGTCTCTGCTATCGCAACCAGCGTTTTCAATAGATCAAGTTCCAACAAGGGTTTTGGTGGCGTCTGAATGGTATTCATTTTTAGCTTTCAATTTTTTTGATAGATACTATTAGATTTATTCGTTTGATTGAACCATAAAACAATCCCATTGTCTATCCCAGATACAGAACACGAAAGGAAAGACAATGAGTGTAGAACATGTAACCGGACCGATAGGTCAGCGTGGTACTTACTCCCCACCCTCTCACGACAACGTTGTGAATAATGTTGTTCAGTTCATTTCCGGCCTAGCCCAAAAAGCAATAGATGCGAGAAAGCTTCGAGTGCAACGGCGGGTAGACCGCGACGCATTCAAAACGCTTCTGTCGCTTGATGACCGGTCGCTTGCCGACATTGGGGTAACCCGCGAAGATGTGTTATGGGCAAACAAGTTGCCGCTATCGCAAAACGCATCCCACGAACTGCAACTCATCAAACGTTCGCGGAAGCGCTGAACCCCTTGGTGTTCCTGGCATTTTCACTTTAATCCTTTCTTCACCATATTGAACGGATTGAATGTGCAGACCACACAGTTGGCAGCATTTTTGCAACGAATTAACCAATCGCAACAATAGTGCACCAAAAAGGGTCAGGAACACCAATATGTCCAAAAGCGCGCCAGCCATCAAATACAATTTCCGGGCAGGAACTTTTGCTGAAACGAGCTTTGTAGACGGGCTGGGTCTGCAACTCATGAAACTATCTGCAAAAATGACAAAACCACTTGAATATGCGGGACTGTCTGTTGCTCACAAGTTTCTTCGCACCCTGCTTCCAAGCAGCCGAAATATCGAAACCCAATTGTTACCGGACACCAAGTTTGTATTTCCATATGGTGACGCTTATTGGGGAATGCTGCTGGACAATTCGACCGGATATTCTCCCGAAGTTGAAAACTTTCTGATCAAACTTCGCGACGTCGACTACTCATTCATCGATTGCGGCGCAAACTATGGCTACATGTCAGCCATCATGACTTCCGACACTTACGGCAACAAGCCTTCCATCGCCATTGAAGCAGATCCTGGTACATTTCAGGTGCTGAAGGACAACGCTGCAATCAATAACAACCGATTTGAAATCATGAACCGGGCCATTTTTTCCAAAAGCGGGGAAATGGTAAATATGTGCGGCGAGAAACATGAGGCACGCTCCATCCTGGATGATGGCGGAGAAATGCATGACGGCAATGTCGAAACTTTGGCTCTGGATGATGTGATTGACTGGGTCAATGCACGGGGCAAAGACAAGGTCATGCTGAAACTCGATGTTGAAGGGGTTGAAATTGACGCGATGAAAGGTGCTTCCAAACTCCTCAAGAAGGATCTTATTGTATTCTATGAGGATCATGCGTCAGACAAATCACACGAAGTCAGCAAATACTTCCTGGAAACACTTGGCATGCAGGTTTTTTACCCCGATGTGGATTCCTGCGAAGAAATCAGGAACCTTGAAGATGTGAACAGGGTGAAGACCAATCC
>JBPCWL010000038.1:0-3115 GCA_051009575.1 Rhizobiaceae bacterium | reverse complement strand
ATTCAATGCCAATGAAATCCTGACGAGCCTTATGCTGGTCTACGTCGCACAACTCTTGCTGGACTGGCTTGTACGGGGTGTCTGGCGCGATCCCCAAGGGTTTGCATTTCCTGGTTCCATCCGGTTTTCTGACGTTGCAACATTACCTGAAATCATGCCTTCACAAGGCAGCGCTCATTACGGCTTCGTTCTTGCCTTGATCGCCGCAGTTGCGGTCTGGTTCTTTCTGGCCAAAACGCTCAAGGGATTCGAGGTGCGTGTGCTTGGACTGAGCCCAAGAGCAGGTAAGTTTGCTGGCTTCAGCGCAGCCGGAATGGTTTTCTTCTCCTTCATGCTTTCAGGAGCGCTTGCCGGATTGGCCGGAATTTCTGAAGTTTCAGGCGCGATTGGCCAGCTTCGTGAGGTCATTTCTCCCGGCTACGGCTTTACTGCAATAATTGTTGCATTCCTCGGCCGTCTAAATCCGTTGGGTGCGATTGCGGCAGGCCTGCTTCTGGCATTGACATATTTGGGCGGGGAGGCCGCCCAGATATCACTGGGTATTTCCGACAAGGTTGTACGTGTTTTTCAGGGAATGCTGCTCTTCTTCGTTCTCGGCTGCGACACGCTTGTTCACTATAAAATCCGGATTGTATCAGGAGTCGAAGAAGGAAGTAGAACGTAATGGAAATGTGGCAAAACATTATCCTGACAATCGCAACTGCTGCGACGCCGCTCCTTATTGCAGCGCTTGGTGAATTAGTCGTTGAACGATCTGGTGTTCTAAATCTTGGCGTTGAAGGCATGATGATCATGGGCGCGGTAACAGGGTTTGCCGTATCACTGTCCACAGGAAATCCATGGTTGGGCATGATTGCTGCTGTTATCGTCGGCGCACTGTTTTCTCAGTTGTTTGCATTTCTTGTGCTGAGCATTGCAACCAATCAGGTTGCTACTGGTCTGTCACTTACCCTCCTTGGGTTGGGATTATCGGGGATGATTGGAGAGGGATTTGTTGGGCAACCCGGCGTCAAATTATCGAACATTGAAATCCCGTATCTTGTTGATATTCCGCTTGTTGGCAGGCTTTTGTTCGGTCAGGATCCAATATTTTACATTTCAATTGCACTGGTTTTCGGTGTGATGTGGTTCCTGTTCAAGACCCGTACCGGACTGACACTGCGCTCCATTGGTGACAATCATGATTCTGCTCATGCACTCGGAATTTCTGTACTCCGCTATCGCTACTTTGCAATAATGTTTGGCGGAGCATGTGCCGGACTTGCAGGAGCGCATTTGACGTTGGTCTATACGCCACAATGGATCGAGAACATGACGGCGGGCAGGGGGTGGATTGCCCTTGCATTGGTTGTATTTGCGTCCTGGCGGCCTTTACGTCTTCTTGCAGGAGCTTATCTGTTCGGCGCAGTATCGATTGGTCAACTGCATGCACAGGCATTGGGGCTGGGAATACCTTCTCAGTTCCTTTCATCATTGCCTTATTTGGCAACAATCGTGGTCTTGGTGATAATCTCAACCAATCGAAGGCTGACACTTATGAACACGCCCGCATGCCTGGGCAAACCATTTGTTCCGGCGCGTTAGGGATTGTAATTTGAGTAGACAACAAAAACCGGCTATTTGAGACATTATATTCCGCCGAAAAAAGAGGGAGAAATCTGAATGAAGAAAATAATTTTGGCGCTTGCAGCGTCTGCGGTCATGGGGTTCAGCGGGCTGTCTGCCGCTGAAGCCAAGACAAAAGCATGTTTCGTCTATGTCGGACCAATCGGTGATTTTGGCTGGTCATATCAGCACGACCGTGGTCGTCTTGATGTTGAAGAAGCCCTGGGTGATGAGGTTGAAACAGCCTATCTGGAAAGTGTTCCGGAAGGTCCTGACGCAGAGCGTGCGATTGAGCGTTTCGCGCGTGCCGGCTGCAACATCATTTTTGCCACGTCATTTGGTTACATGGATCAGATTAATGCAGTTGCGGGTAAATTTCCTGATGTGAAATTCGAGCACGCAACTGGCTACAAGCGCGAACATCCAAACGTTTCGACCTATAACTCGAAATTCCATGAAGGACGTTATGTGCAAGGGCAAATAGCAGCGAGCGTCTCAGATGCTGGAGTGGCTGGATATATTGCTTCGTTTCCCATCCCTGAAGTCGTGATGGGCATCAATTCCTTCATCCTTGGCGCACAATCGGTCAATCCTGATTTCAAACTCAAGGTGGTCTGGGTCAACACCTGGTTCGATCCGAGCAAGGAAGGTGATGCCGCAAAGGCCCTGATTGATCAGGGCGCTGACATCATCACCCAACACACGGATTCGACTGCACCGATGCAGGTGGCGGCAGAACGCGGCATCAAGGCATTTGGCCAAGCTTCTGACATGATCGATTTCGGCAAGGAAACCCAGCTTACTTCCATCATCGATGATTGGGGTCCTTACTATATCGAACGGGTCAAGAAAGTTGTCGAAGGTGACTGGGATCAGGTTGATGTTTGGGATGGAATGGCAGAGGGCCATGTCGTCATGGCGCCCTATACAAACATGCCTGAAGACGTCAAGAAACTTGCCATGGAAACCGAAGCCAAGATCAAATCTGGTGAATTTGATCCGTTTACCGGCCCTGTCACAAAACAGGATGGCACCGAATGGCTGAAGGAAGGTGAAGTTTCCGATTTGGGGACCTTGCTCGGCATGAACTTTTACGTAAAAGGCGTTGATGACAAGCTACCACAATAAAATTTGGCGATGAAACCATTGAGGCCCGGCATTAGCCGGGCCTTTTTTCTGAAAATTGCAAAAAGGGACTTGCAACCTGGCACAGTCTTGGGCATTAGCAGGTTCTGAAAACCGGAGGGGTGACCGAGTGGTTTAAGGTACCGGTCTTGAAAACCGGCGTGCGGGCAACCGTACCGTGGGTTCGAATCCCACCCCCTCCGCCAGACTTTTCTATTAAATAATTGAAATAATTAATATATTTTATGTATTTATTATCTGTTGCCTACCTTAATGCCTACCTTGAAAAGGCCCAGGCGTCATATTCTGGTATGCTCAGAGCCATTTCATTGAATGGAGTTAGACTGGGTTAAACTGGATATTGCTGGTTTCCAAGAATTGCCAC
>JBPCWL010000037.1:0-4803 GCA_051009575.1 Rhizobiaceae bacterium | reverse complement strand
GACCTTAACTGTACCGAATAAAAGGTGTTTGTGGAGTCGCAAATTAAGAAAAGCTTTCGAGGATTCGCAAGCTGAATTAAATGACATAATCGAATTTTGGATCCGCAGATCTAATTACCGATTTTTTGCGATTGGATGTCGGCTTGGCGATTGCGACCGCTTTCCCAATGTATAATGTTTTGCCCGACGGATTTATACCAATCCCATTTGAACCGGAAATATATCACTATTCGACTTTTTGTTATTTATCCGGTATTGAACCGTCACCAGCGATTCAGAATTTGAAGGATTTGGCTCGGTCAAATATCAATTCGATACCCCATACGGAGCTGGTCGACACAATCGAAAGGTCCATTGCTGAAAATTTGATCCGATAGTGGTTGCATCCCATATGGAAAATCCCTCGATAAATCTTCTCAAAGATCTCATTGGTTTCAACACGTCAACAGGCCACTCCAATCTCGATCTAATTGCGTATGTCGAGAAACTCCTGGGTTCTCACGATATTGACCATCAGCGCATTTACAGTGCCGACAAGTGGAAAGCCAACCTGATCGCGACAATAGGGCCATCCCAGAATGCAGGTTATATCATGTCCGGACATACGGACGTTGTCCCTGCGGATCCGAAAAATTGGAGCAGCGACCCTTTTAAAGCAGAAATTCGTGACGAAAAGATTTTTGGCAGGGGTACAGCGGACATGAAAGGCTTTATAGCCGTCATCCTCTCCAAACTTCCGGAGATGCGCGCCGCCAATCTCAAAGTGCCGTTGCATATCGCCCTTTCCTACGATGAAGAAATCGGCTGTATCGGTGTCCGCGACATTATTCATCATCTGAACCAGGCTCCGGCGCGGCAACTCGGAAGTTTTGTGGGCGAACCCTCCAACATGGACGTCGTTATCGGCCACAAGGGCAAGCGATCCTACGCGGTCGAGATAACGGGCCGAACCGGACATTCTTCGCTGACAGCAAACGGGGTGAATGCCATTGAATTCGCAGCCCGCCTGATTGCTCATATTCGGGACATTGCCGACAGTCTGAAGACGAGCGGTCCCTTTGATCCCCTGTTCGATGTCGCCCATTCGACGGCACAGACAGGTGTCATATCCGGTGGACAGCAAGTCAACATCATTCCGGATTCATGCCGGTTCGAGTTTGAATTTCGGTTCATCGGTGCCGATAAGGGCGACGATCTCGTTGATCGAGTGAAGGATTATGCTGAAAACAAGCTGATACCGGAAATGCGCGTAATCGCGCAGGAAGCGCGGATAGAGTTTACACCGGACATAGCCTATGAAGATCTGGACATGAACGAGAATGATCCGTTCATCTCACTGACAAAATCCATTGCTCAGAAAAATTCCGTCTCAAAAGTATCTTATGGTGCTGAAGCCGGCCTGTTCGCCCGCCTCGGCAATATTCCCTCGGTGATCTGCGGACCCGGAGACATTTCTCAGGCCCATCAACCTGATGAGTACGTTTCCCTGGAGCAGCTGCAACAATGCGGTCTTTTCATTGATCGCCTGATCCGCCATTGCGAAGAATAGGTCCGATTGTACTGCCATCAACCATTTCAATAATCTTCTCGGAGGAGAGGAAATCCGGCCTCTGTTCCGAACAGTCCGACGGGATCCGCCGGTTCCACGAAAGAACTATCCAGCTCAGCCAGAGATGTCAGACCGAGCATTCCCAGAGCTCGTATGATTTCGTCTTCCAGAAGTTCCAGCATGCGCACCGCCCCCACAGCACCGGCCGCGCCCAGGGCATAGCATTGCAGACGACCGATACCCACCGCATTGGCTCCTAGAGCCAGGGCCTTGAGGATGTCTGTTCCACGCATGAATCCCCCATCGACGATAATTTCAGCCTGCCCTTCGACGGCAGCGACAATTTCGGGAAGCACAGACAGGGAACCTTTGCCCTGGTCAAGCTGACGGCCGCCGTGATTTGAAACATAGACGCCGACAACCCCATGCTCGACGGCAATTTTTGCATCCAGGGGATCGGCAATTCCCTTCAAGATGATCGGAATATCATATTTTGAGCGGATACGTTCGATGTCGGACCAGGATAATCGTTCCTGATGCTCCTCGCCGATATCTCTCGTTCTGGCTGTCGGCGTATAGGCTTTAGCCAGATCCCGCTCCCGCCGGCCGTAATAATCCAGATCGACGGTCAGACACAGGGCGATATAACCCGATTCAATAACCCGCGCGATACGATCGTCAAGCCAGGCCTGGTCTCCTCGCACATAGAGTTGATAAATTTTCGGATAATCTGCAGCTGCCGCAACTTCCTCCAGGCCCGGTACGCTCGAAGATGAGAGCATATGCAGAGCGCCAAACTCCGCCGCCGCCAGTGTCGATTCCATAGCGCCGCCGGCCGTTATGTCCTGCAAGGATCCCACAGGGGCAAAGATGACAGGCAATCGCAATTCCTGCCCGAGGACCACCGATTTCGTCTGGACATCTCTGACATCGCGTAAAACACGGGGGCGGAGTGCCAGCGAGTCAATGGCCAAGCGATTTCTCTTCAGCGTTGTCTCGGTTTCCGCACCACCGACAATATAATCCCAGGTTTCATCGCTCAACTTTTTCCGAGCATCTGTATATAGTTGATGGAGAACACGATAGTCTGGCGTTTCGGACATAAAAATTTCCCTGACTTGAACTATTTTCAATCAAAATGCAAAACCCGTAATTTCATTGAACATAACCCGCGGTTCCGGAACTGACGACAAGGGAACCGGAAGTACCGGATCAATTAGGGGCTGACAAATTTGTGGACGAGCTTATTTTACAAGCCTGATAATTTTCTGCTACAGAAAAATAACTCGGGATCAAACAGTAATCGGAATCTGATATGGAAATCGAGCATTTGACGCCGCATTGCGGTGCTGCGATACATGGATTGGACTTAACAAAGCCACTGCCTGACGAACAATTTGACAAAATACATAAGACCCTGGTCGACCGTACCGTTCTGCTGATTCGAGGTCAGGAAATTTCCGAAGAGCAGCATATTGCCCTGGCTTACCGATTTGGAGAAACGCAGAACTCCCAACAGTCCGCATTTGGCAAGCTCGAAAATTATCCGGAAATCGATGTCCTCGAATCGAGCGTCGATAAACCTCCCTATGGCACACGCGACCTCTGGCATACGGACTTTGCGGGAACCGAGACACCTTCCATGGGCACGCTGCTCTACGCACGTGTCATTCCCCAAGAAGGCGGAGACACGATCTGGGTGAACACCATCGCAGCATATGATGCTCTGTCGGATCGTATGAAAGCGCACATTGACGGGCTCTATGCCTCTCATGACAATTTCCAGCCCTATAGTGACCACGCCAATCCGGGACTCTGGGAGGGTGATGATTTTGAATTCAACAAGAAGATTCAACAGACCTACCGCCCGCCGCTACATCCAGTTGTCCGCACCCATCCGGTTACGGGTAAGAAAGGCCTATTCGTTAATGAATCCATGACGACCTTAATTGAGGATATGGATCGGCGTGAGAGTGATTTTTTACTCCGCTATCTGTTCGATCACATCCGCGCTCCGGAATTCCAGTACCGTCACAAATGGCAGGTCAACGATCTGCTAATATGGGACAACCGGCTGTCTGTGCATTATGCGCTGTTTGATTACAAGGAACACCGGTTGATGCATCGAATCATGATCAGGGGTGATAAACCGGTCTAGGAACAGGATAGGTGTGCAACTCAATCCTGGCACCTATCTTATTCCGGGAACTATTTTCACAATACGGACCGGCTTGGACGCTTGCACTATGACTGCCGCCAGGCATCACTCTTCATATTGGATGCCAGAACCCGTTGCAGCAAGACCACGAGCTCGGACCTTTCCTTAGTCGAAAGCACTGCAAAGACATCACGTTCGTGCTGTTTGAGACGTTTGTCGATTTCCGTGACCAGCCCCTTTGCCTTGTCTGAAAGATTGAGGTCAAATGCCCGGCGATCCGTCGGTCGGGGGGATTTGACAACCAGCCCGGCGTCCTCAAGCCTGGCGATCGACTTAACCAGCGTCGGCCCCTCCACATCCAAAATATGGGCGACCTCTGCCTGGGTGATTCCGGGGTTTTCATCTATCAAAATTAAGATCCCGGCCTGTACCGGTGTAATTCTTATCTCGATGTCCGAGAAGTAATTTTCCCAACTCATGACAAACAAGTTGGAGAGACGGCGGATCAAAAACCCGGGGACGAATTGCAATCGCCCGAGTTTCGGACTCGAAATGTCCTTGGCTTCTCTCAGGTCGGTTTTCATCTCTCAAAATTCCAATCCGGCGACTGATTTCTCTAATTCATCATGACAACTTCACCGCCATCGCAAGTCCCGTTCAACCACTTTCCCTCGCACTGGACGGCACTGAGACGACAACCTCCAGTAGGAAGACGGAAACAAACCACAATCTGATCCTCTCAGGTCAACTTCGCACTTGACTCGATTTAATTAGATAGTCTAATTAATTAAATGCTCGTTGGCAAGTTGATAGGAAATGAATAGCAAGCCATACTTTGTGTCGAGGTGTTTCTGAATAATGGCCGCATATCATCATCCCATAATTATTGCTGGTGCCGGTCCCGCGGGCCTGAGTCTCGCCCTGTCCCTTGGGCAGAGTGACATTCCTTGTGTCCTTTTTGAAAAAGAGCCGGAACTGACCCATGATTTGCGGGCAGGATCTTACCATCCGCCGACCCTCGAAATGCTTGACCAGCTTGGTGTAACCGAAGAAATGCACAAAACTGGAATCAAGGTTCCCAGATGGCAGATCCGGG
>JBPCWL010000036.1:0-39778 GCA_051009575.1 Rhizobiaceae bacterium | reverse complement strand
GAAAATGGATGTATCGCAGAATTCCGAAATCCGTTTTTGCCATCAAAATCCAGTAATTCTCGCGGAACAGCTGGAAAAGGGTCAAAGGCTCAAGACCCCGCTCCTTCAATCTTGAACCGTCCGCAAGCAACGTGCCAAGATCCTCTACACCAAGCAAGGAGCGCGCAGCTTCCTGAGTCAGGACGAAATTATCCGCATTGCGATAAATGCCCCAAAAAGCAAATGGTATGATCAGCAGCACAAGACCTGTGCAGGCAGCAATAAGGGAAGGTTTGACAGGTGGCTTCGGCAGCCATCCCATCATGAATGAAAAACCTGTAAAAAATACCAGTTGCCAGCCAAAAGGATTGAAAAACCATTCGCGGTTTGACCAGGGTTCGGCAGGTAGCCAAAACAGGTCAAGTTGTGCGCCAAACCAGACAATCCCGATAAACGCGAATACGGCGAACCTACTGATTTTGGCAAGTGCCATCACAATTGGAATCATGCACAGAATCACGATGTACATGGGGAGTATGTCGAACAGGTTCGGCACCCAGGTCAGTGTCATGATCCCGAGGAAATTGTCCCAAGCCTGACTGCCGTTTAACTCCTGAAACAGGTGAATAATGTTCAAACGGCCGATGTAGTTCCATCCGGGGTCTCCCTCCGGTGTCAGACAAAGCCTGCTACCTTCAAAAAAACACAAGCCTCCGGTTGCAGCGATCCGGGTTTGAATGACCATCAATAACAGGGTCACAAAAAACAAACCGATGTGAGCCCAGTAAACCTGCCATACCCGATGAACGATTCGGATCGCACCCATGAGCCAGCTAATGTCCGAGAAAATTTTTCCAAAAGCAATTGCCGAGGCCATCCCAGAGCAAAAGACGAATATCTCAGTGGCATCTGAAAATCCGAACCGGGCAGGGATATACAGGGTGAACCAGTTTCCCGGCAGATGGGCCATGAAGATGATGAACATCCCGATGCCACGGAAGAAATCAAGCCTTGGATCCCGCTTTCTCGGTTCAGACGGTAGAGTCAAATTTGCAGGATTCTGATTCACAATGCATGTTTGTCGCCGCTTTGCGGCGAAACTCCAGTAAGTTCCTGTGCCAATTATCAGGCAGCGTTAGGTGTTGCAATGGATTTGGTATTTTCCTGCAACGCATCATCAAGTGCCGTCCATCTGCTTAGAGAATATCCGTCTTGGTATCCCCGATGCAAATCTCTCGCGCGCAGCAACTCCCCTGCATGGCGAGGCAGGCCAGCGCGAAATGCCGCTTCAATACCGAGGCGTTCGAAAATATCCCGTTGAGCATGGCTTCCACCAATTGCTTGCATATCAGGCCTTGCTTTCGCGAGACATTGAACAGCAAGGGCAAAATCCTGATCACGATAAGCTTCGAGTCCTCTTGCCGCAATCACTCCAGGATGTTCGATCGCGGCTGTCATTTCATTGTGGTGGTAACGATCAGCACAAGAACTCATGTTTGAAATTAGTCGCCCTGCCAACTCTGTGTTCTGAGAGTTGCAAAGTGCCATCATGTAGTGAAGGTCAGCAAATGCTAGACAGTTGTCCTGCGTTCTGCCGGCTGCGAGTTCGGCAAGTTCTTCCCATCGACTGCCAACTTCAATTTTCTCGAATTCGAGCCGTAACAAAACAGAAGTCGCATTCGATATGTCACGGTAGTCGTCAGTCTTGTCTTTGCGGAAGTAATCATCATACAGCTCCAGAACTTTTTCGTAGTTTCCAAGGTCGAGGTGCATCAGGGCAATATGCCACCAGACGTGATATCGAAAATTGTTGCAGTGTTCCCAGGCGGCTTCCTTGCCGGTTATCCATTCCAGGCCATCCGCGGCACGCCCAGTCATGTCAAATACATGCGTAACAGCATGCAATCCCCAGGCATCGTCGGGGGCTAGTTCAAGCGCTTGTCGACCCCGTTTTTCTGCCAGTAAATATTCACCAGTCTCTTCAAGCGTGAATGCATAGCAGCCGTTGAAGTAGCCCTCGGCCGGGTGTCCTCCATATACGTGCATGATGTTTTCAAGCGAGGAACGCATCCCTTTGAGGTCGCCCAACATGAAACGGATTGCATGGCTGAGTTTCATGGCCAATGGATCATACGGCCAAACTACCAGCACCTGCTCCATCTCGTAAATTGCCTGGACAGACTTGCCATTTACCCAGGCTTCCAAAGCTCTGATGTAATACCGTTCACGTTCCGTAACCGGATTTTCCTGATCACTTTTATGCGCTGCTTCAAGAGAACCTTTGATAACAGGATCTAATTCGCGCCGCGCCAGTAAAAGACTGAACAATCCTTTGCATGCATGGGCGAGAGCGAATCCCGGATCACAATCTAGCGCCTTGGACAGGTCGGCGCCTGTCGAATTCGCGTGGGATAGAAAGCCCTTGAGTACAGCATCCCAAGCACTGGCACTTTCTGAAGTGGTTACTTCGCAACCATACATGTCCTGCATGATCATATTTTTGATCTCCGATCAGTGCCTCGGATAAGCATCTGAAAATTGGCCTGAATATGCCCACTAACAAGCAACATTAGAAATCACACCCTTTCTACATCATTCAAACAATTGTGAAGCTGCGTAATCTTCGGATCACGGCGAGTTGATCAACCTTTTGAACCAGGCAGTTGTTTGATCCAGACAGTTGTAGGACAACTAGATCAATGTACCTGAATGCACCCTGAATGAGGGTTTGGTGAAACGAAACATAAGATGACGACAATAGCTGCCACACCTGAAAAACGGGTCCAGAACCGGCCATTGTTGGCTGCTGTTTTTATTCTTGCGCTGCTCGTTTTTCTGGCCGGAAACATTGCCGGACAGAAGCAGGCAATAGCGGTATTGATTGGCGGCCTTGCCGGATTTTCCCTTTATCATGCATCGTTTGGGTTTACGGCCGCTTGGCGTCGAATTTTTGCTGAAGGGCGCGGTGTAGGGTTACGTTATCAGTTTTTGCTGATTGTTCTGACTTGTGCGGTTTCATACCCACTAATTGCCTATACGGATGCAAGGGGTTTTGTGTTGCCGATCAGCATTGGAATGCTGATTGGATCATTTGTATTTGGATTTGGAATGCAATTTGGTGGCGGGTGTGGCTCTGGCACTCTTTTTGTGGCGGGTGGTGGATCGACCCGAATGTGTATTACTCTCTTGTTCTTTGTGATCGGTTCAGTGCTTGGCACAGCAAATTTGCAATGGTGGAATTCAATTGCATTCCCCGAAATGATCCAGGAAACTTTCGGGATCGGAGACAAATTCAGCTACGGCATGATCAGCAATATGGGTCCGATTGCTGCATTCCTTACGCTTGCCTGTATTTTGTCGGCAGTTGCACTTTTGACCGTGTGGTACGAGAGGCGAAAACATGGTGGGCTTGAATCGCCACACAAAACGATATCTTTCATCCAGGGACCATGGTCACCTCTTGCCGGTGCAATAGCGCTTGCCGTTGTCGGAATCCTGACATTGGTCGTGGTTGGGCGTCCCTGGGGAGTGACATGGGCCTTTGCCCTTTGGGGAGCAAAAGGAGCAACTTCTCTAGGCATTGATGTAACCGGTTGGCCTTATTGGACTGGCTGGAAGGCAAATGCAGTTCAGAACAGTGTTTTCAGGGATGTCACTTCTGTCATGAATTTTGCAATCATGGCCGGTGCGCTGGCTGCGGCTGCCCTGGCCGCCAAGTTCAAACCTTTGTGGCGTTTGACCCGCGTTGAAGTCGGGACTGCCATATTTGGCGGGCTGTTGATGGGGTACGGCGCGCGCCTCGCATACGGTTGTAATATCGGCGCCTATTTGGGTGGCCTGGTTTCCGGAAGCGCCCATGGTTGGGCTTGGGCTGTCATGGCCTTTGCTGGGAGTTCTTTCGCAGTCATGGTGAAGAAACGTTTGGGAATTTAAATCATAAAAAGGGAGAAGTTGTCATGAAGAAGCTAATAACCGGAACCGTTCTGGCCTTGGGCCTCGTCGGTGCCATTGTCACCACTGCTTACGCAGGAACTGAGAAATCTTTGAAGCGAGCGGGGTGGATTACTCACGAAACCAAGATACCGTACAAAGAACTCTATCCGCGGTTGAAAGAGGCGATCAAAAAAAGTGGCCTGAGACACATTACAACGGCAAGTGCTTCAGCAGGTGCAAAAGGGCGTGGCATTATGATCCCCGGTAACCGTGTCGTGGGCGTTTACAATAACCTTTTCGCTGTTCGGATGCTGGAAGCAAGTATCGCCGCAGGAATGGAAGCGCCGATCCGGATATATCTGACCGAACGCTCTGATGGCGGTTCGAATATCAGTTACAAAACACCGACTTTTGCGTTCACTCCCTATTTTGAGGAAGGCGGCAAACCGTTGAAGGATATGGCGTCAGAGCTTGATGCGCTTTTTGTCCAGATAGCAAAAGATACAATCGCGGAATAACTCGGAGATCCTGCAGATCAAAATCTGCCATCGTATGATCTTCGCCCGATCCGGCAAGCAAGAACACTGAAGCTGTCGCGTTTTAACGCAGCGGCGGCTTCCTTTTTCAGGCTTTCCGCATCGTCGACCCATACCCCATGGCCTCCCATGGCATTGGCTACGGTTGGAAAATCAGAACCGGTAAAATCCACCCCCAGATTGGGTCGCTGCGAGGCGCGTTGCTTCATTTCAATCAGGGTAAGGCTATCGTCAATTAACACACAGATTATGATCGGGATTTTGTGTTCACGCAGGGTAGCAAGTTCACCCAATCCCATTTCCATGCCTGCATCTCCGACAAATGCGATTACAGGTGTACCGGGACTTGCCTGTTTGTAGCCGGCAGCTAGCGGAACTGCACAGGCCATGGTGCAAAGGGCAGATGACTGAAGCAATCCACGAGGGTTGTGGCAGGGCCACATCTGACTGAGCAGAATACGGTGTGCGCCGCTATCAGCAGTTGCCACTGAATTTTTCGGCATTGCTTCGCGAAGCACTTCAAACACTCGATCGGGTCCGAATTCCGTATCGGCGGAAAAAGTTTTCCAGAAATTGTCCCTTGCTTTTGCCGCTTCTGCATGGATTTCAGACCGGCTGGCCTTTGTTTTCCTTGTAATAGCTTCGATCGCAGGAACTATTGATGCGCGGATTGTATGGCTTACATAATGCATTCCATGGGTTCGCAGCACCGGGGTGATTTCAATCACTGCCTTGTCAGTTCCCCAAGGGTCCCGCCAGCCAATTCTCATCTCAATAGGATCGTATCCGAGCAGCAATACAACGTCTGACTTTTCAATCAGTGGCAAAAGTATCTTGTCTGCTTTCGGTGAAAGCCCCGCGCCACCGATGCTCGCTGGGTCGTTTTCATCAATCAGTCCTTTGGCTTTGTAGGATGCGATCAATGGAATGTTGAACTTCCGGCAGAATGCGTCGATTGCCGGGCCTGCCCCTTCGTTCACCGCGTCTACGCCCGCAATTGCTATCGGGTTCTTGGCCTCCTCCAACAAACTGACTGCCTGTTGAAAAATTTCATCTTCGGTCGGCTGCAAAATCGGTGCAGGTGACGGACCAACTGTCAGTGTTTCAGTTGATGCTGATTCCGCAACTGAAACGGGGATATCAAGATGCACCGGGCCTGCCTGGGGTTCCATCGCTATGGACACCGCTTTTTGGGCAATCAGCCCACAACTGGAAGTCGTGCCGATGAAGGTTGCCTTGGTAATTTCCTCGAGCATCTTGCGGTGGTCAAATACTTGATGGGTATAGCTTTCAGCCTCTGCGGTATCCACACAACCGGTAATGAATATCATGGGGACCCGGTCTTGCATGGCGTTAGCAACCGCATTAACAGCATTCGCAGCGCCCGGTCCCACAGTTGCAACCAGGACCGGAGGGAACCCGTCAGCATGCCAGCCACCTTCCGCCATGAACCCACCGGAGTTTTCGTGCTTTACGAGAAGAAACTCGATGCCGGCTCGATCAAATGCATCAATAATTTCAAGCACCTCGCCGCCCGGAATGCCATAGGCGCGCTTGCAGCCGTTGACGGCCAGGGAATTGGCCAACATATCGGCAGCTGTCAGGGTTTCAGACATTCGATAATTCCGTTCGCTTCGAGTTCATCCAGTTTTGTTTCATCGAGGCCAAGATGTTTGGCAAGAATATCCCGCGTGTCTTCGGCCCGAACAGGCGGGGCCTTCGCATAGCTCACCGGTGTATCACTGAAGTTCAGCGGATTGCCAATCAGGTTAAGACCTTCTTCGCCAGCAAGCCTGTGTTCAACTTTAACAGCCATTTTGCGGTGCTGGATTTGCGGATCTGCAAATGTCTGGGCAAGATCATTAACCGGTCCGCTCGGCACTCCGGCCTTTTCCAGGGTCGTGAGCCAATGTCCAGACGATTTTATTTGTGTTTTTTCGTCGATCAAGGGAATCAGGATATGGCGATTTCTTACACGATCAGCATTTTTTGCGAATCTTGCATCTGTTGCCAATTCCGGAGCTCCGATAACGTCACACATGCGCTGATACTGGCTGTCATTTCCGGCAGCAATTATGAAAGCTTGGTCAGAAGCCTTGAATGTGCCATAGGGAATGATGGTCGGATGCTCATTGCCGCGGCGCGGTGGAACTTCTCCGGATATCAAGTAACCGGCGCCCTGATTGATCAGCCAAGCTACCTGACAGTCCAGAAGCGAAATATCAATGTGCTGACCCTTCCCGGATTCATGCCGTGCATGCAATGCGGACAAAATAGCGGTCGATGCATACATGCCACACATGACATCTGCAATTCCGACCCCGCATTTTGTTGGCTCGCCTCCTTGTTCATCCGGCTTGCCGGTTAGACTCATAATGCCGCCCATTCCCTGAATAAGGAAATCATAACCGGGTCGTTTGGCATAAGGACCAGTCATGCCAAAGCCGGTAATGGAGCAGTAAATCAGTTTCGGATTGATTTCGGAAAGCGTGTTGTAATCGAGGCCGTAGCGAGCAAGATCACCAGCCTTGAAATTTTCAATAAGAACATCACAGCCCTTGACCAATTCACGAATGATTTTCTGGCCCTCCGGATTGGTAAGATCAACCGCAACTGAATTCTTGTTGCGGTTTGTGGAAAGGTAATAGGCGCTTTCGGTCGTTTCGTTTCCCTTGTCGTCTTTAAGGAACGGAGGCCCCCAGGCGCGGGTATCATCACCTTTGCCGGGACGTTCGATCTTGATGATTTCGGCACCAAGGTCTCCAAACAGTTGCGTACAGGTTGGGCCGGCGAGAATTCGCGAAAGATCGAGAACCTTGAGGCCATGAAGAGGGCCGTGTGGCAGTGAATTCGTGTTGGTCATGAAAAACGCATAAAATAAAAGACAGGCAAAACAAAGCGTTTGTTTCAGGATCTGTAATTCCTGTTGTGAAATTTGACGATAACATTGTCATGAAATGATTGTTATCGGTTTCAACAATGTAGTCTTGCTTATGGCGGCATGAGTTCGTATTTGATCGGTACAATTTTTCAGAAGCGCCTGGCGGGACCGGAATATGAACCTATTAGTAAATCGCGAATCCCTGCAACCGGATGAGAAATTCTGTCACCCGGAGTTGACGGCAAAAGGTGAAAAGCGGGCCAGGGTCGACCTGACCAATCTTTCAACCTTGTGGTTTAACACCGGAACGCTTTGCAATCTTTCCTGTCTTAACTGCTATATTGAATCTACACCGAGAAATGATCGGTTGGTATATCTCACCCATTCAGAAGTCCTCAGCTATCTTGACGAGATCAGGGATGCCAATTTCAACACGTCCGAGATTGGGATAACGGGCGGTGAACCTTTCATGAATCCAGATATCATTCCGATTATGGAAAGTTGTCTGGAACGCGGGTTTGAACTGTTGGTTCTGACCAATGCCATGCGCCCTATGATGAAATGCGCAAATGATCTTTTACGTTTGAGTGCAAAATACGGGCAGCAAATGACCTTGCGTGTATCTGTCGATCATTTCAAAAAGGCCTTGCATGAGGAAGAGCGGGGGACAAACAGCTGGAAACCGATGATGACAGGTTTGCAATGGTTGTCCGACAACAATTTGTCCATCGACATTGCCGGGAGAACACGTTGGGGTGAGTCAGAAGAGCAATTGCGTGAAGGATTTTCTGAATTTTTCCGGTCCAACGGAATCAAAATTGACGCATTTGACCGGAAGCAGCTTGTTCTTTTTCCGGAAATGGAGCTATCCGAAGACGTGCCGGAAATCACCACTGAATGTTGGGAGATTTTGAATGTTGATCCAGCTAACATGATGTGCGCTTCATCGCGGATGGTGGTGAAACACAAAGGGGATTCAAAACCCTCGGTTCAGGCCTGCACACTTCTGGCATACGATCAGCAATTCAATCTCGGCTCGACCCTTGCAGAAGCGCAAAAGCCAGTTGCTCTTAATCATGTTTTTTGTTCAAAGTTTTGTGTGTTGGGCGGCGGTGCGTGCAGCGTTAAAGATCAGGATTAGCAGATATGCTGGCAATTATCGGGGGAACCGGCCTCTATAATATCGAGGGATTGGACACCGTATCTGAGGAGGAAATCCAAACTCCGTTCGGTAAACCTTCCGCACCGTTGAAGACCCTGAAATTCGGGGAAAGGGAAATCCTGTTTCTTCCTCGGCATGGATCAGGTCATTCTCTATTGCCACATGAGATAAATTACCGGGCCAACATATTTGCTCTGAAATGCGCCGGTGCGCGCATGGTAGTCGGGTTTTCCGCAGTTGGCAGCCTGCGAAAGGAAATAGCTCCGGGGGATTTTTCCATTCCCTCCCAATATCTGGATTTGACGAAGGGCAAACGGGAATATTCCTTTTTCGGCAACGGAATAGCTGCTCATGTTTCAACTGCAGTTCCCACATGCCCTGATCTTTCAGGATGGATCAAACAAATTGCATTGGAAAATGCCATCAAGCTTCATATGGACAAGACTTATGCATGTGTTGAAGGTCCGCGACTTGGTACGAGAGCAGAAAGTTATTTCATGCGGGGTGCGGGATGTGATCTTGTCGGGATGACAAATGTTCCTGAAGTTTTTCTCGCCAGGGAAGCCCAACTTTCCTATGCGACGATTTGCATAGCAACGGATTATGATTGCTGGCTGGATGACCCGGATCACCACGTGACTGTTCAGGCAGTCATTGAACGGTTTGGTGCCAGCCTTGAAAAAGGCAAGGAGCTTTTGATGGCGATGTTACAGTCGCAACTACCGACTGTTGACGAAGAATACAGGAAGTCACTGACTATGGCTGTATTGACACCAAATAGCGCGCTGTCTTCCAATCAGCGGTCCATGCTGGAAATTTTACGGGCCTGAATGATGGGTCTACCCATTTCGGTTATTATTCCTTTGGCGCCCGATGAAGGAGCATGGAAAGAACTTGTTCCGCAACTCAATCTGCCGGAGGGCAGCGAAATTATTCTTGCTGTAGGCGAGAAATATCCGGCTCAAATGGAAGGGCCGTTCCGATTTGTGAAAAGTGCTGCGGGCAGAGCGCAGCAAATGAATGCTGGTGCCAGGGAGGCAACGACTGATGTTCTCTGGTTTCTTCATGCAGATTCACGACTCGGTCAGAATGCAATTGCCAAGCTTTTACAGTGCCTGAAGGATAATGCAGATAAATTGTGGTTCTTTGATTTGAAGTTTTCCGATGATGGTCCTGACGCCATGAAATGGAATGAGCATGCCGTCAAATGGCGCTCAGGCACACTGAAAATGCCATTTGGAGATCAAGGCTTTTGCCTTTCAAGGGAATTGTTTTTCAGGCTGGATGGCTATCGGGAGGATCTCGGTTATGGCGAGGACCATGTCTTTGCCTGGAAAGTCAGACAAGAGGGATATTCGGTTGAACGTGTGGGTGCAGATATTTTTACTTCAGCCCGCAAATATGAAAATGGCGGTTGGCTGCGGACAACATGGGCGCATGTCTGGAGAACCGTCTGGCAAGGTGTGCCTCAGTGCATTGTTTTGCTCTACCGCCAGATCGGAAGACTATTTCGATGAAGTGTGCAATCGCCATATTTGCAAAAACCGCCGGGTTATCACCAGTCAAGACCAGACTTGCTGAAACTGTTGGACGGGAACGTGCCGAAACTTTTTACCAGCACAGTGTGGCATCAATTGAAAATGTAGTTTGTGAGGCAGTAAATTCCAACCCTGATTTTCACCCCTTTTGGGCGTTGGCTGAGGCAGAAGCAGTTGAATTGCCGCAATGGCGAAATTTCCCGGCCCTTTGGACGGGAAAAGGTGATTTGGGTGAACGTCTGGCAAATATTTCCGAACAGCTCTTTAAAAAACATGATGCGGTCATTTTCATTGGCACGGACAGCCCGCAACTGACTCCCCGTGTTTTTGAGTTCACTCATGATTTTCTGCAGAAATGTTCTTATGAGTGTCTGATCGGACCAGCGACAGATGGTGGTTTTTATTTGTTCGGATCTGCCTCACCATTGCCAAGAATGACATGGGAAACGGTAACCTATAGTGAACGATCCACGCTGGCGGAACTCGAAGAGATGATTGAGCAATCCGGAAGATGTGTTGAAAGGCTGAAAGAAGAGCAGGATGTTGACACAGAGGTTGACTTGCATCGTGTTTTCGAGCGACTTTCTCAATCCCGCCACCAACTGTTACCAGCGCAAAAATGCCTGCTTGATTGGCTTGAATCGCTTTAGAAACTATTTGCTCGTCGCAGTATAAACGCCATCCCAGTTTGGTCCTGGAGGGTTTGCGCTAAACTCAGAAATCCGCGTTTCATAAATGAAAAGATATTCCTCCAGGGTCAGTCCGAGTTTTTCTCCCAGGCCCTCCAGTATATCCAACGCATTGTGCGCCGAAATCCAGTCCCGCGTCCGGTAGGCACTGATCATGGTCTGGTTCATTGCCCGAAATGCCCTGAAGTCACTGGATTGTGCCAGTGTCTCGTCTCCCGCAAGAGCATAAATCTTGACCGGCTCGTTCTTGCCCTTGACCCGGATCACATCAATCTCATAGACAGCCAAGACGTCTTTTACGATTTCCGCCGTGTTGTCGCCGATGACAATCGGCAAACCGTAAGGCTTGGACTGACCTTCAAGGCGGGAGGCCAGGTTCACGGTATCGCCAAGTGCAGTATAGTCAAAACGGTTGTGACTACCCATGTTTCCTACAACACAGTCACCTGTATTGATACCTACACCGACTTTGATCTCGTGATAAGTTTCCAGTTCATTGCTTTTCAGGTTTGCAGATCTTTCATCATTCAGTTTGGCGACATTTTCAATCATTTCGATAGCAGCAAGACAGGCCTGCATTGCGTGATCTTCCTCATCTGTGGGGGCATTCCAGAACGCCATGACAGCGTCCCCCATGTATTTGTCTATCGTGCCACGATGTTCCAAAATCGGTTGGGAAAGCACAGTAAGGAAACGGTTCATCAATCGCGTGAGGCCTTCAGGAAAATCCTTATAGCTTTCAGATATTGTTGTGAAACCCCGAACGTCGGTAAAAAGGACCGTCAATTCCCTTGTTTGACCTCCAAGCACAAGGCGCTCCGGATTATCACTTAGCTGGTCAACCAGTGCGGGTGACAGGTATTGTCCGAATGCACTTCGGATTTCCCGTCTCTTTCGTTCTTCACGGAGATAGTTTGCAGTTGCGCCAAATACAAACAACGAGGCAAAGGTGAAGATTGGCCAGGTGGCATCTACAAGATAGCGCTGTTGATCAAATAGCCACCAGGAGAACGCGAGTGTTGTTGCAAAAATTCCGATCGCAGACACGGTGGCAATGGCGGCCCCAATGGTTGGCATGAAAATAATGATCAACAGACCGACTACTGCCGAGATGGAAATTTCAAAGAATTCGGCGAACTCACTGCGATTTAGAAGCGTGCTGGTGAGAATATTTTCGATGACCTGCGCGTGGATTTCCACACCGGGGACCTGAATTCCAATTGGGATTCCACGGTAATCCTCAAGGCCAACAGCCGATGTTCCGACTAGGATTATGTGCTCGTTGATTTTTTCCGGATTGACAGAACCATTAAGTACGCTGGCCGCGGAAACATATCGGCCTTCTTGCGGTTTAGTATAATAGGGCCAAACTTTTGCATTCGCATCAGTCGTGACCAACTGGCCGGCAACCACAATCCCCTCAATTCCACCAGGAAGAGTGCGAATTATTATACTGTCTCCTCCGGTCGCTACCCGCAATGTTTCGATTGACAAAGAAGTTCTAATTTTTTCACGGACCAGCATGACAAGTGGGAGTCGCCTGTTGACCCCATCAGGATCCGGATCAACGCTGAAAACGCCACGTCCTGCGGCAGCGTTTTCCAATTCGGGAACGTTTTGGACGAGATCCGGAAACCCGATCAAAAACGGCAGCGGATCATCGCCAATTTTTACATGCGGTGTATCTAAAATATCAGCTCCGGTTTCCTGGCGGTCACGAAAACTACGGACGCTCGTCTGTCCGACAACTACCGTACTCCGCTTCATCGCAGCCGCCATCGCAGACTCGTTGCTTGGCAATTTTGACAGCTCTCTGGCCAGTTCCCTTGGCAGAAAACTGTTGTCCCTTGCAATCAACTCTGGCGAAAGGCGATCGGGTTCGGAAAAAATGATATCTAGACCGATAGTTGCGGCACCATAACTCGTTAGCTGGTCAATCAACTGGGCGATACGGGTTCGGGGCCAGGGCCATTGACCGTATTCGCGCAGGCTTTGTTCATCCAAATCCACTATCGTGACCTGCTGAGGTGTGTATTCACGCGGTTTGATCTGCTGATAAATATCGAACGACTGATGCCGGATGTTTTTTATGAAGTTGGGATCGACAATCCGCAGAGATATTAACAGGAGCAAAAGGATGCTTCCAAGAATGCGGGCTGCCATCCTTGCGCTAATTCGCCTTCTCGAAACAATGCTGCTGTCTTTTCTTTTTGCTGCTGCCACCGATATGATTTCTCTTTAGCTACCGAAAAAGATTCCGGCATTTCCCCTGAATTCACATTGGGGGCAGATCAAAACAATTTGTCAATGCTAAACGATTTTATGAGAATTTCGGTGTCCGGATTTTTGGAACGCGCAAGAATCATGGGGCGTATCGAAGCCTTTGAGCTGTTGAAGTCCAAATCTTTTGAAATATCTTCCCAAGTGACAATGCTTGAGAACGAGTAATCGTTTTGGTTTTTGCGATATGATTTTGCCCTGACCCGTCCACGGTGAAGGAACATTGACCGCTGTATTTTTCCAAGATCATTTTCAGCTGACGAAAAACCTGCACTCAACGAGATGGAATCGGATTTTGGCTCATACTGTATGGCTAGCTGAACCAGATAGAGTTCTCCTTTTTCTATCGTAATCAATTCCTTTCCGTAGACTTTCAGAATATTTTGGAACCACAGACCTGCTGGCCTTGCTAACTCCGACTCTTCAATGAGACGGGTTCCGCGAGGATTTGAAGCGAGATTGGAAAGATCTTCCCGGCTCGAAATTGAAAAAATCAATTTTGCAGAAGTTATCGGCTCTGATGAGTCTTGCGAACTCGTTAGGTCAATTCCGGCCTTCTGATATTCTGTCACCAACAGAAAAATGGAAAATACAATTATAGCAAATACTATCACAACCGACAAAAGGGTAATCCATGGAAGCCGTAGCTTGGCCAGCAAACCGCCAAACTTTTCTCTCCGATTTTCCGCAATGACGTCGGGTCTTTCGTTTGCCATTTCAAATTGCACAAATTCAGCCTCGATTACAGTCACTGAATCGAACAACTCCTGCATGGCTGCATCTAGTTTTTCTGGCGGGAGTTTCTGTATCGCTTCACGGGCAGTCAGATAAATCTGATTTCTTGCCTCAGGACTTCCAGCACTGGTTTTCTTAATGGCAGCGCGAATATAAGTGTCAATGGAGCCCATGGCTGGATGCTTCGCTTTCGTGACCAATGCTATATTTTAAGGTCAGGTTCGAATCCTTCTACGAGGTTGGATAGCAATTTCAATCCTTTTGTTCTGTCTCCGGAATCGAGCACTTTCCTGAATGTCCGGATGTGCCGTTCCATCACTTTTGGTTGCAGGCAAAGCTCGTTTGCAAGCATAATCTTGGGATGAGTTGTACCTTCCACATTTTCAGTCAAATGCAATTCTTCATAGAGTTTTTCACCAGGACGCAAGCCTGAAAATTCCAATTGTATCTCACCGCCTGGATTATTTTCATCTTTTGCGGTTTTGCCGCTCAACTGTATCATTAAACGAGCAAGCTTTTGAATCAAAACAGGCTCACCCATGTCCAATACGAAAACCTCACCGCCTTTCCCCAAGAAACCGGCCTGGATGACTAATTGAGCTGCTTCCGGGATTGTCATGAAAAAGCGGGTAACATCAGGGTGGGTCACCGTAACTGGTCCACCGGCTGCAATTTGTTCCCTGAAAAGCGGAATTACAGATCCAGAAGAACCCAGGACATTGCCAAATCGTACGATTGTGAATTTCGTTTGGTTTTGCGCCAATTGTCTTGCCTGGACTACCAGTTCGGCAACCCTTTTTGTGGCACCCATCACGTTTGTTGGCCTGACGGCTTTGTCAGTCGATACCAAAGTGAATTGTTTGACTCCCGCTTTTGCGCATAGTCTGGCAAGTATGTCAGTGCCGATTATATTGTTTTCAATTCCTTTCAGTGGTTGCCGCTCAACTATCGGAACGTGTTTATACGCCGCAGCGTGATAAACGACTTCCGGTTTGTGCAAATCCAAAATTCGCTCCAGGCCAGTCTCATCGAGCACATCGCAAAGCAGAAGATTGAATACCGATGAATCGAAAGCCGGTCCCAAATTCGTTTGCAGCCTTTGTTCGAGTTGGTAAAGGGCGAATTCGCTACTATCAATTACAATAATTTTTTTCGGCTGGTTTTTGGCAAGCTGGAGGCAAATTTCGGAACCAATGGATCCACCCCCCCCTGACACCAACAGAGTTTTTCCAATAATAGCGTCCTCAAACAACGCGACTTTGGGAGGAATTTGGTCTCGGCCTAGTAAATCGCTGAGTTTCACTTCCTTAATATCGTCACTTCTTGCACGTCCCGCAACGACGTCTGAAAGGGAAGGGACAGTAAGTACCTGAATCGGGTAAGCCTGAAGATTTTCAATTATCTGACGGCGTTGTTCAGAACTCAGATTTGAAATGCAAATCAGTACTCTCAGGTTGGGGTAGCGTTTTGATAGTTCTCCAAGTTGTTCATTCGGAAATATTCTGCGACCTCTGATCCGGTTGCCATGGAGGGATTTGTCATCATCCACAAATCCGATCAGGCTGAACTCCCTCGAATTGTCCAGTATTGATGCGGTATGTGTACCGGTTTCACCTGCTCCGTAAATGATAATTGGTTGACTGTTTGTGTTCAGCCCGACTGCATATCGGTAATACCATCGGCCAAACAATCTGCTGCAACCCACCAAAAGAAAAAATACGATTGAAAATATTGCGGGTATAGACCTGGGGATTAAAACGGTGTTGTCAAAATAACCAAATGCAACAATCAGTGCGGCGGTGAGGAGAACTCCTGCTCCTAGACTATTGAGGATGCGAATTTCCAGTTCACGCAATAAATTGTTGTAAAATCCGAGTAGCCACAGAAACAAAACAGATCCCAAGGCAACCAGGGAGAAGACCGGAATGAGCTGGATCAAATGTGGTGTTTCAGGAATGCCAATACGCAAAAAAAACGCAAGCCATAGAGAAGCTGCCGCTAGTGCCGCATCATTCACCATTAAAATGGCACGTTTTTGAACTCTTCTTAGGCCGAGTAGATTTTCTTTAAAACGGGTCCTGCTATTCATAAAGTCCGTTCCGTTAGCATTTTAGGCTGGATGCAATTGCATTTTAGCCTATATTACCTTGCGTCAATTTTCGCAATTGCTGCCGTTGATTATTACCATGTCCCAATTTTGAGCAATTCAAATGCTGCTCTACTTGAAATGGTTCGTGATCTGTTGTCTAGAGAGTGGGAGTATCATTGGCAACATGTTCATGACCGATGATGGATGTATCGATTCGAATTCGGGAAATAGTTAAGGGAAAATTCATGTTAGAGTTTCCGTCAAAACTGATGGATGGATATTACAACTTCCGATCAGGAAATTTCTTAGCTGAACGAAAGCGATACGAATTGCTTGGTGATGTCGGGCAAAAGCCCAACACCATGGTCATAGCTTGTTGTGACAGCCGTGCCGCACCCGAAACCATTTTTAATGCTTCGCCAGGTGAAATTTTCGTGGCCCGCAATGTCGCCAATCTGGTACCTCCCTATAATCCTGATAACGGTTTTCACTCAACTTCGGCGGCGTTGGAATTTGCTGTACAAAGTCTTCGGGTAAAAAATATCATTGTCATGGGGCACGGCCGTTGCGGCGGTATCAAGGCAGCTCTTGATCCCATGACGGAGCCGTTATCGCCTGGAGATTTTATCGGCAATTGGATGGAACTGCTGAAACCCGCAGCCGCATCAGTAAATGAAAATAAACTGATGACCGCAAGTGAACGCCAGATTGCACTTGAACATATCTCAATCCGCAATTCGATCGAAAATCTTAGAACTTTTCCGTGCATCTCCATTCTGGAAGACCGCAAGAAGTTATCTCTGCACGGGGCATGGTTTGACATTTCGCATGGGGAGTTGTGGACCATGAACTCCGATAGTGGTGATTTTGTCAGGGCACCATTGGGTGCAAATGACGAAACTGATTAATAGTGATAACAATAATTGTTACATACAAAACTCTGGAACTTATCGTCTGGTTGTTCTAGAAGTTTTGTAACTCCGGTTGGGTGCCGGAGTGGATCAAGGTTAAAAACAAACCGTTCCATAGGGAGGAAATCTATGAAAAAACTTATATTGGCACTCGCTGCCACGACCATGATGTCTACCGCTGCTTTTGCTGAAGACATAAAAATTGGCGTGTTCCTTGGATTCACAGGACCAATTGAATCAATCGTGGCCAACATGGGGCCAGGAGCTGAACTCGCAATCAAGGAAGTTTCCGACAGCGGAGCCTTGCTTGGTGGTTCAAAAGTTGGCTCTGTTCGCGGTGATACTACCTGTGTGGATGCAGGTGCTGCTACTGCTGCAGCCGAGCGACTGATTACTTCGGACAAAGTTGCTGCAATAGTTGGTGGTGACTGCTCTGGAGTTACCGGTGCTACACTGCAAAATGTCGCCCGTCCAAATGGGATCGTGATGGTTTCCCCATCTGCAACTTCTCCGGGACTTTCTACAGCTGAGGATGACGGTCTGTTTTTCCGCACCGCACCTTCGGATGCACGTCAAGGTGTGATCGTCTCAAACATTTTGAATGAAAAAGGCGTCAAGGAAATCGCTATTACCTATACCAACAATGACTACGGTAAGGGTTTGGCTGAAGCGATCCAGACCAACTTTGAAGCCTCTGGTGGCAAGGTTACCATTTCAGCTGCGCATGAAGATGGTAAAGGTGACTACTCTGCTGAAGTTGGTGCACTTGCAGCTGCAGGCGGTGAAGTGCTTGTCGTAGCAGGCTATCTGGATCAGGGCGGTAAAGGCGTGATTCAGGCTTCATTGGATTCTGGCGGGTTTGACACATTTTACCTGCCGGACGGCATGGTTGGTGATGCGCTTCCCGAAGCGATCGGTGATGGTTTGAATGGTTCATACGGCGCTAATCCGGGTACTGACAGTCCCGGTGCTGCAAAATTCCAGGAACTCGCAAAAGCCGCAGGTTTTGATGGATCCAGCCCATTTGCCGCAGAATCCTATGATGCCGCAGCTCTCATTATGCTGGCTATGCAGGCAGCAGGTTCCTCCGAAAGCGGCAAGCTGAAAGAGAAGGTGATCGACGTAGCCAACGCACCAGGCGAGGAAATCTTCCCGGGTGAATTGGAAAAAGCGCTTAAAATCCTGAAGGATGGCGGTGAAATTGATTATGTCGGAGCTTCCGCGGTTGAATTGATTGGTCCGGGCGAAAGTGCGGGCAACTATCGTGAGGTTGAAGTCAAGGACGGAGCTATTTCCGTCGTTGGATACCGCTGATTTCGGCGGCAAAAATTAAGACGGCCCGGTTCATTTCCGGGCCGTTTTGATATGGGGTAAAAACAAGAATGATTGTCGTCGATGACGTTCACAAGCATTTTGGCGGCTTGCGCGCTGTAGATGGGGCATCGCTGAAAATAGAAACCGGTTCGATAACCGGTCTTATCGGGCCAAATGGTGCCGGCAAAACCACATTATTCAACGTAATTGCAGGTCACTACAAACCAACCTCTGGCCGGGTTTTCCTGGATGAAGAAGATATTACCGGCCTCACCCCGCATGAGTTGTTTGCGAAGGGTTTGTTGCGTACTTTTCAGATTGCCCATGAATTCTCCACGCTGACGGTCCGCGAAAATCTGATGATGGTGCCTGGCGACCAATCTGGCGAAAGCCTGATAAAAACCTGGACCAATCCAAAAAGAGTTGCCGAAGAAGAAGAGCGTATTCGCGAAAAGGCCAACGAGGTTATAGAGTTTCTGGAAATCCCCCAGGTAGCAGACGAGCTGGCAGGGAATCTTTCGGGTGGGCAGAAGAAACTACTCGAACTCGGCCGCACCATGATGGTCGATGCAAAAGTTGTATTTCTCGATGAAGTCGGCGCAGGCGTCAATCGAACACTTCTCAACACGGTCGGTGATGCGATCTTAAGGCTCAACCGTGAGCGCGGTTATACATTTTGCATGATTGAACATGACATGGAGTTTATTTCGCGCCTGTGTGATCCGGTGATCTGCATGGCTGAAGGAAAAGTACTGGCTCAAGGAACCGCTGAAGAAATCAAGAACAATGAAGAAGTCATTGAGGCATATCTCGGCACAGGCCTGAAAAACAAACCCGTCAAGGAACGCGCGTAATGGCTTTTCTTGTCGGCGAGAACATGACCGGAGGTTATGGCGGCGCGGATATTCTGCATGATTGTACCATCGGGGTAGAAAAGGGTGAGATTGCTGTTGTCGTCGGGCCGAATGGAGCGGGTAAATCAACCGCGATGAAAGCTGTATTCGGAATGCTTGACCTGAGAGAAGGAAGAGTAACGATAGATGGCGAAGACATAACCTCACTCACACCGCAGGCTCGTGTACAAAAGGGCATGGGCTTCGTTCCTCAAAACAATAATGTTTTTACAAGCATGACCGTGGAGGAAAATCTGGAAATGGGAGCCTTCATTAGAGAAGACGATATTTCCGTTACGATGGAACAGGTCTTTGATTTGTTTCCGATCCTTGACGAGAAACGGCAGCAACCTGCTGGTGAACTTTCCGGCGGGCAACGTCAGCAGGTGGCAGTAGGACGCGCTTTGATGACCCAACCAAAGGTACTCATGCTGGACGAACCGACAGCCGGCGTATCACCAATTGTAATGGATGAACTGTTCGACCGGATTATTGAAATTGCCAAAACCGGCATTGCGATACTGATGGTTGAACAGAATGCCAAACAGGCACTCAATATTGCCGACAAGGGGTATGTCCTGGTTCAGGGCCGAAACCGATACACAGATACGGGCGAAGCTTTAATGGCAGATCCGGAAGTCCGTAAAGCGTTCTTGGGAGGATAGCGATGGATATCTTAAACGCTATTGTAGTCCTCGTAAATTTCGTGCTCGTGCCTGGGATCACTTACGGTTGTCAGCTTGCGCTTGGTGCACTCGGAGTGACCCTGATTTACGGTATATTGCGGTTTTCCAATTTCGCACATGGCGAGTCCATGTCATTTGGTACCATGGCATGCATCCTGTTTACTTGGTTGTTGCAAAGTTGGGGTGTTTCCTTGGGCCCACTGCCAACTGCTCTGCTTGCTATTCCGGTTGGAATCCTGGCATCAATTCTGTTGCTGCTCTCCACTGACAAGCTCGTATACAAATTTTACCGGAAACAGAAATCTTCATCAGTGATCTTCCTGATAGCGTCACTTGGGGTGATGTTTTTCTACAACGGTCTCATCCGGTTTGTTATAGGCCCCGATGATCGGGTCTTCACTGATGGTTCGCGATTCATTATGACGGTGCGCGAGTTCAAAGAACTCAGCGGATTGCGGGAAGGTCTCGCTATCAAGATGACACAAGGAATCACAATCGTTGTAACTGTAATTTGTGTGATTGCCCTGTTCTGGTTCCTCAACAAAACAAGAACAGGGAAGTCGATGCGGGCTTACTCCGATAATGAGGATCTATCACTACTGTCAGGTATCAATCCTGACCGTGTCGTTATGATTGCCTGGATACTCACAGCGGCTTTGGTTACCATTGCTGGCACGCTTTATGGGCTGGACAAGAGTTACAAGCCATTTACCTATTTGCAGATCCTGTTGCCAATATTTGCGGCTGCTATAGTCGGAGGACTCGGGAGCCCTATAGGTGCAATCGCGGGTGGATTTGTTATTGCGTTGTCCGAAGTTTTTGTAACTTACGCCTTCAAGCGTTTCCTTGGTCACCTGTTGCCTGATAGCTGGGCACCAGACGGATTGGTACAGTTGCTTTCCACCGACTACAAATTCGCGGTTTCCTTTGCGATACTGATTATAGTCCTGTTGGTGCGACCCACCGGAATTTTCAGGGGGCAATCAACATGACAATAAATTTGCGCAACATATCCATGTTTGCCGTCATGGCACTGCTCTTCGTGTTTGTGGGCGTGTTTCAAAGCTGGTCGATTTCGTTTGCCATTCTTAATCTTTGCCTGATCTCGGCAATCATGTCGCTGGGTGTCAACATCCAGTGGGGATACGGTGGCCTGTTGAACGTGGGGGTCATGGGATTTGCAGCACTTGGCGGATTGGCCGGTATCCTGGTGTCTTCTCCTCCGGTGCCGGAAGCTTGGGCTGCGGGGGGGCATCTGATTGCCCTGGCAGCATTATCCATGGCTGTAACGATTGCAGCAATTGTTTTTGTGTATTTCAGGACCGCAGGCCGCAACCGGGTATTGCTAATTACATTGATTGGCATAGTGGGATATTTCACAGCCAGATATTTCTATGCTCCCGGTGTTTCGGCAATAGAGCGGGTTGATTCAGCGGCTACAGGTTTTCTTGGAGGACTAGGATTGCCGATAATCCTCTCATGGTTTGTCGGTGGCCTGTTTGCTGCCGGTGCGGCGTGGCTGGTTGGTAAGATTGCGCTCGGTTTGCGGTCCGATTACCTGGCAATTGCAACGTTGGGTATTTCTGAAATCATAATCGCGATGCTGAAATTTGAGGATTGGCTGACGCGCGGTGTTAAAAATGTAATCGGATTACCACGACCCTGGCCGGTTCCTTACGAAGTTGATCTGCAAAAGTCAGACAACGTCAGGCAGATTGCGAGCGATTGGGGATTTTCAGTTATCGAGTTTTCATCAATCGTTGTAAAACTGTCCTATGCCTGCCTGTTCACTATTGTTTTGCTCATTGTCCTGTATTTGTCAGAACGTGCTCTTAATTCGCCCTGGGGCAGAATGATGCGTGCTATTCGTGATAACGAGACAGCGGCAGAAGCCATGGGTAAGGATGTAAAAGGGCGACATCTGCAAATATTCATTCTTGGCTCAGCCGTTGTTGGCATTGCAGGTGCCATGCTGACAACGATTGACGGACAATTTACGCCCTCTTCCTACCAGCCGTTGCGCTTCACATTCCTGATCTGGGTCATGGTCATAGTTGGTGGATCGGGCAACAATTGGGGCGCTGTTCTCGGTGGGTTCGTCATTTGGTTCTTCTGGGTCGAAGCCGAGCCGATGGGTCTTTGGCTAATGGACCTGATAACTTCCGGCATGGCTGAAGACAGCGCTCTTCGGGAACATCTGCTTAAGTCCGCAGCCCATATGCGATTGATGACAATGGGCGTAATTTTGTTGTTGGTACTAAGATTTACGCCGAGAGGATTAATTCCCGAACGGTAAATTGTTCCCCTCATATTTTCGGTGATTAACCTGTTGTTGCGAATATGATTTATCGTTCGGAGCTTTCCGTTTAGTGCCGATCCGTGTCAAAAATTTATCCCCCATCAAAAAATATGTTTCAGGCTTGGGTGAGAGTTCTCCTTAGGGGAACTGTATTGTTAATTTGCCTTCCAGGAACGATATGAGCGAAATCACCCATCATCTTGAATTACCTTACATCATGCCTTCGCAGGCCCAAAAACACGTTACGCATAACGAAGCGTTGCGCATGCTTGATGCAATTGTACAACTTTCAGTTTTGGCGGTCGGAACAAACGATGCTCCGCTTTCTCCCGCTGATGGGGAACGATATGTTATCGGGGATACTCCGGTTTCTCCCTGGGATGAGAAATCGAACCAGATTGCTGCATTCATCGATGGTGCATGGATGTATTTCCAGCCGGTTGAAGGATGGTTGACCTGGAATCAGGCGAATAGTGAAATGCTTGTTTATTCAGGTGAGACTTGGCAACCGATTGAATCCGGGGTGTCGGAGACGATGTTCCTGGGAATCAACGGCCAGGCAAGCGATCAGGAGCGGTTTGTGGTTCAAAGCCAAAGTGTGCTGTTTAATCACGAAGGTTCAGACCATCGCATGAAGCTCAACAAGTCCGCAGCCTCAGACACTGCAAGTTTGTTGTTTCAAAACGGATTTTCTGGTCGCGCAGAGTTTGGTATTCCCGGGGAGGACAACTTTCTGGTCAAGGTCAGCGATGACGGAAGCAATTGGCATGACGCAATCCGCCTGGATGCAGATAGCGGTCTGGCGGGGTTTCCGGCATCGGGTGTGGAATTGTCGGAAAGCCTTTTTAACAACCTGTTGCCCGACAGCGGGCGCTTTAATTCACCGGGCTCCCAAAATGCACTGACTTCGTTTGTCCCCGAAGCACCATCGTATATTTCATCTTTCAATAATGCGGCAATCAGTTTTCCGTTCAAGTTCATACACAACAACGACACTTTTGGTGGATCAGTCGGTGTTCTTGACCCAACAGTTGAGGACTTGATAGCTACGATATTCGGGCCGTTGGGCCTGCGCTATGGGCCAGAATTCTGGTGCATGCAGATCGATGCCGGATCCGGGACCGGTTCTTCCATTACGGTTGACGGAGAGGTTTATTACAGGGGAACAATTGTTCCAGCTAGTCCGAGGCCTGCCAAGTTCACAACCGGTTTTTTTGTCAAGGCGGGGTCCGGAAAAGTTACTTTGAAGTCAACGACTGGCCAATCAAACAAGTTGCTACGGAACGGTTCGCCAGCAAGTTATAATACGTCGGATGCGGTGGTGGAATCAGCAGATGGTTGGGTCTATTTCGAAATGCAGGTAAGCCGCGCAAGCCTGTCTTATGAACAAAATGACATGGCACTCATGCTTTTGCCGGGGGCAACTGCATACTTTGCTTTGCCGCGAGTAGTTCCTGGATGGCTCACTATTGGAGCCGACAAGGCAATAATCACAAATGACAGGGTATTTGGGAGTTAGAAGAATTCGACAGGTTTCCCGCCATCACCTGTCGCAATTATGCTTGTACGGCGTTTCAAATTCTGTAATGTCCCGCTGAAATTTAACTGAAGATCGCCTGCCATGTTTTCTGTGTTTCCTACCGCCCGGCTTCGCCCGTCGCCTTTTTATGAAGCCATATTAGCTGAGGGGATGACTGCCGCCTCAATTTATAACCGGATGATTTTGCCTACTTCCTTCGGTGATCCCGAGGCGGAATATTGGAGAATTATCAACGGCGTCTCGCAGTGGGATGTGGGAGTTGAAAGGCAAGTCCAACTCAAGGGTCCTGATGCAGGAGCACTTGCGCAAATTCTGACGGTGAGAGACCTCTCAAAATGCAAGGTAGGGCAAGGAAAATATGCGCCGATCTGTAACCACAGTGGCGCTATCATAAATGATCCAATTTTGTTGAAGCTTGCTGACGATCTTTATTGGTTCTCCATTGCCGATAGCGATATTTGGTTCTGGGCAAGGGCAATTGCTGCCGAACGCGGGCTGGATGTTGAAGTGAGCGAGCCGGATGTTTCACCCATGGCATTGCAGGGGCCGAAAGCAGAAGATGTTGTTGCTTTGGTTGTCGGTGACTGGGTCCGCGAAATCAAATATTTCTGGTTCAGGGAAGTCAAGATTGAAGGAATTCCTGTGGCAGTCCAGCGTTCAGGATGGTCCAAACAGGGTGGATTTGAAATTTACTTGAAAGACGGCAGCAGAGGCACCGAGCTTTGGAACATTTTCAAGGAGGCCGGCAAACCATTCGGTATCGGTCCTGGAGCTCCAGCTACGGCAGAACGCACGGAAAGCGGACTTTTATCTGTCGGCGGGGATACAGATGATAATACTAATCCATTCGAAGTACGGCTTGGAAAATATGTAGATCTTCAGGTGCCGGATGATGTTGTTGGTATTGACGCATTGCGCCATGTAGCGCGGGAAGGTCCCAAGCGGTTACAATTTGGATTGAAATTGAAGGGTTCCCAACCTGCGCCATTGGGATTTTCCTGGGAAGATGTATTAGCTGATGGCAAAAAGATTGGTTCAATGACCAATTGTGTTTGGTCGCCGCGACTGGAGCAGAACATTGGTTACGCCCTCGTGAGTTCAGATTCATCAATCGGCCAGACAGTGGAAGTTGCGCGAAAGTCCGGTAGGGTTTCAGCGGAACTTTGCGAAATTCCTTTTCTCTGAACTAATTATTCCCCTTGGCGCAGATTCAAGTCGGTGATAACCTCGCAGCAACTTTAGAATAAACCGGTACCACGAGTGCCGGAGCAAGGTACTTGGTGTGAGTGAACGTTCTGGGCGTGATGACGTCCAAGAAACGGGGTCAACTCAACAAGGGCTTGAAGACGGAAATCATGGCAGGCGCCGACGCAGACGAAGAACGCGCAGGCTGCTACCGGAAGAAAAGAATCCGTCATCGTTGCCCGAGTCCATTGAGCGGAGTGATAAAAATCATTCGGCGGGCGAAAGAACAGACTCCGAATCTACCGCAAATATTGATGCGGGCTTAATGCGTGGTCCTCCACCGGCGAAAAAGGGCCGCCGGGGCGAAAACCTGCGACCTAGGCAGGTTAGCGCTGCGAACGCGGATTGTGACACATCCGGAAGAATGCAATCCCGACACCGTCGATCAAAAGATTCCAAAGATCCGCATACAAGAACCCCAGATCACAGATACAAAAGTGAGCCGCGAAAATCTTCCGCATATGCCGCGCTTGACCTGGGAACCAACAATTGCCGGTTACTTGTGGCTGTTCCCAGGCACAAGGGCAGATTTCGTGTAATAGACGGATTTTCCCGAATTGTGAGGCTGGGTGAAGGTTTGAGTCAAACCGGACGGCTTAGTGATGCAGCGATGGACCGGGCGGTTGAAGCATTGAAAATTTGTGCCACCAAACTGGCAAGCCGCGAGTTGAAACAGCAACGCCTGATCGCGACCGAAGCCTGTCGCCAGGCAGAAAATGGTGAGGTTTTTCTTGAGCGGGTCAGAAATGAAACGGGCCTTGAACTTGAAATTGTCACGAGAGAAACTGAAGCAAGACTTGCAGCAGAAGGTTGTGGCTCGTTGATGGATCAAAAAAGCGATGCTGCTGTCATGTTTGATATTGGAGGCGGGTCAACTGAATTGATTTTGGTAAAGGGTCGCAGACGACATCGGAAACGTATAGCGGACAGAATTGTAGGATGGACATCGTTGCCTATGGGCGTTGTTACTCTGGCGGAGCGGTTTGGCGGCAAAGAAGTCACAGCAGATCAGTTTTCAAAGATGGTGAAATCCGTCATTGAGGAAATTTCGTCTTTCGATGGCCGGGCCAAACTGGATGCCAGTTTTCAATCTGGATATGCTCATTTGCTGGGAACATCGGGTACTGTAACCACGCTGGCGGGAATTCACCTCGGTCTGGAGCGGTATGACCGCAAAAAAGTTGATGGATTGTGGCTCAAAAGTCACGAGGTAGACAAGGTGATCGATGAATTGCTGGGAATGAACTATCGGCAAAGGGCGGAAAATCCGTGTATTGGTTCTGAACGTGCGGATCTTGTTCTTGCCGGTTGTGCGATTCTGGAAGCGATCAGGGAAATCTGGCCTTCTGAACGGCTGCGGGTGGCTGACCGCGGCTTGCGCGAAGGATTGTTGGCAGAAATGATGAATGCGGACGGTGTATGGCGGTATCCGCGAAAACATCGGACGAATTTTCGTCGCAAGCCAAGGCACAGCGAATGAAAAAACCATCTTCCAGTCCAAAAAAAACCAACCTTCGGAACCTCCATACAAAGGTGAAGACCGCGAGAGGAAGAAAACTGTCGTCTACCCTTTGGCTTGAGAGGCAACTTAATGATCCGTATGTGCAGCGCGCAAAGGCGGAAGGATATGCCTCACGTGCAGCTTACAAGCTCATAGAAATGAATGAGAAATACTCGTTTATCAAATCCGGGGACCGCGTTATAGACCTAGGGGCTGCCCCAGGCGGTTGGTGTCAGGTTGCTGTTGGATTAACGGGTTCCACTCCAGAAACTCCGCTTGTTGCGGGTATCGATTATCTTGATATGGCACCCGTTCCAGGGGCAGTTATCCTGAAACAGGACTTTCTAGATGATGATGCGCCCGAAAATTTGATGAACGCGTTAGGTGGCCACAAGCCTGATGTTGTCTTATCTGATATGGCTGCTCCAACGACTGGCCACAGAAAAACGGATCATCTTCGAACCATGCATCTTGTTGAAGTAGCATTGGATTTTGCGCTTGAAGTGCTTAAACCGGATGGGCATTTTCTATCAAAGACGTTCCAAGGAGGAACGGAAAACGAACTCCTTAGTTTGTTAAAACAAAATTTCCGACAGGTATATCATGTAAAGCCACCTGCTTCCCGAGATGGTTCGGTTGAACTCTATTTGCTGGCAAAAGGGCGTAAATAAGTGTTCACAATGATTGATAAAATCTTTTCTGTTTGAAAAGAAGTTTTTTACCAATTTGATTTATTTTTGGCCCCATTATCTAATTGGGGTTTAGAATGACTATCGAAAATGCTGAGGAATTGCCTGAAAAATCAGGAATTGGCAACCTTTCGAAATCGAAGGTGGTGGTTTGGGTTGCGCTATTATTCATTTCTGCAATTTCCCTGGCATTTGTGTCACCAAAGCCGGTTGAATTACTGGATCGTCTGATTTTATCTGCTGCTTTGATGGCAGTTGGTCTTGGAGTGCTGGGAATAGTTACTCTTGTTCTTGGAAAGAAAAGTGATGAGAACGGGCAGGTGGTGTTTAAATCTCGTCCCGCCAATGACAATGATCATACTGTGGAAGCCGGCGAAAAAATATCCGGATCAACGCATGAATCCCATGCCAATCTCGTAACCCTTGCTTATACGGATGCTCTGACCGGATTGGGTAATCAACAGCGCATGGTCGAAAAGTTCAATACGCTTGCCAAGGACCAACGTGGAGGGCAAAAAGGTTTCCTGGTTGGTATTGCAGATATGGACGGGATGAAACCGATCAATGATCTTTACGGATTTGAAGGTGGAGATGAAATACTCAAGCAATGCGCGCAACGCCTTTATGCGGCGGTAGAGAAAGATGGATTTGTATTCCGTCACCGCGGTGACGAATTCGGCTTTTTGTTCCCCCACATCAAGGACAGCAATGGTGCTGAGCATATAGGAAAGATATTGCAGGAAGTCCTGCAAGCTTCTTTCGATCTGAATGGCAGAACCGTCCGTCTTAGCGGTTCATTCGGATTTGCGCTTTATCCCGAAGCTGGCGATGACTTCGATACGGTGATGAAGAGCATTGAAAGTGCGCTGTATCACTCCAAACGTGGAGGCCGCGGACGCATTACGGTTTATTCGAAGGAAATTGAAGAAATCATGCTTGAAAATGCCCGGATGGAACAGGCGTTGCGAGCAGCGATTGCCAACAACCAGGTTCGTCCACATTTTCAACCGATCATTTCGTTGCAAAATGGGAAGCTTCTCGGTTTTGAAGCATTGGCTCGCTGGATAGATCCTGAATTGGGTTTTGTTTCTCCGGGCAAGTTCGTTCCCCTGGCTGAAGAACGCGGAATAATAGCACCGCTTACAGAAAAATTGTTGTTGCATGCGGCAAAAGTTGCTTCCGGGTGGCCTGAAGAAATTTTCCTTTCGTTTAATCTTTCAAGCGTCCAGCTAGTTGATCCCAACACAGCCAATGACATTATCCGGATTATTGAGCAGGCAGGTCTACCTCCCCACAGATTGGAGATTGAGGTCACCGAAACTGCCATGATGACTGATCCGGAAACGGCATCAATGATCATTGATCAGCTTCACAATGCCGGAATTCGGATTTCTATGGATGATTTTGGAACAGGCCAATCAAGTCTCGGGCGGCTTCGCGAGCTGAAGCTCGACAAGGTTAAAATTGATCGGGCCTTTATCATGGCAATTGGTGAAGACAAGCCAGCAGAACACATCGTGCGTGCCATTCTTGAAATGTGCGCCGGACTTGATCTGACGGTGGTCGCTGAAGGTATTGAAGAGATGAACCAGGCAGAAAGCCTGAAGCAGTACGGATGTCATGCTGGACAGGGATACCTGTTTGGCAAACCCCAGGATGAGCACAAAACCATGGGGTATATCCGGGAGTTCATGAGTGCAGCAAATGATCACGTAGACAGGGAAGCGGCCGTTTAACATAAACAGCCAATAGCAGGGGGATTTTCTAGTGCAATTCGATGCAAACTTATGCGGCAAGTGTATTCTTTCCGCCGAAGATAATGAAGTGAACCAGATCGTTCTTGAACACACACTGGCAGAACAGGATGTTCCTTTCGTAATTGTCAGTAATGGCGAAGAAGCAGTTGAAGCCTGGCGGCAACTTGATCCGAGGTTGATTTTGATGGACATCTCAATGCCTGTAATGAACGGCCTGGATGCGATTTCCATTATTCGCGAAGCCGAGATGTCGCTAGGAAAGCATGTGCCAATTATCGCGCTTACCGCACATGCCCTATCTGGTGATGAGGATCGCATGATTGAAGGTGGGGCTGACTACTATTTGACCAAGCCGATAAATCCAAGTGTCCTGCTTTCCCAGATTGCCCGAATTCTGAATGACAGCACACTGGCTCTGCAAGTAAATTAATCAATTGAATTTGTTCGTCGTGGACTTTACGGTTCCGTTGCAATTCTGGATACTCAATCCGGATTGGCGAGGACCGAC
Organism: Rhizobiaceae bacterium; assembly: GCA_051009575.1. GTDB lineage: Bacteria > Pseudomonadota > Alphaproteobacteria > Rhizobiales > Rhizobiaceae > JAALLB01. The sequence goes on along the minus strand of JBPCWL010000036.1, from coordinate 10,613 downwards.
ATATGGATTCCAAAAAAAATCATTCTCACGATCACAGCCATTGGTCCGACATGGATTTGAAGGTACGGACACTTGAATCGCTCCTTGTTGAAAAAGGGTATGTAGACCCGGCGGCCCTGGATGTGATTGTTGAAACCTATGAAAAAAAGGTCGGCCCCCGCAATGGTGCCGCAGTCGTAGCCAAGGCTTGGTGTGATGTGACGTATCTGGACAGGTTGCGGAATAATGCTTCAGCAGCGATTGCTGAGCTGGGATTTACCGGGCGCCAGGGCGAGCATATGCAGATTGTGGAGAATACTCCAGAACGGCATAACATGGTCGTTTGCACGCTGTGCTCCTGTTATCCCTGGAGTGTGCTGGGTCTTCCGCCAGTCTGGTACAAATCGGCGCCATATCGCTCAAGGGCTGTCAGCGAACCAAGGAGTGTTCTCGCTGAATTCGGGGTCAAACTTGCTGCTGACACGAAGATCTTGGTTTGGGATTCGACAGCAGAAATGCGTTATCTTGTTATCCCTTTGCGCCCGGATGGTACTGACGGGTGGAGTGAAGAGAAGCTAACGGAACTGGTAACGCGGGATTCTATGATCGGAACAGGATTGGCATTGTTACCCGACGAGGTAACTGCATGAATGGTTTGCATGATATGGGCGGCATGCAGTGCTACGGCCCTGTTATTGCGGAAAAAGACGAGCCGGTTTTTCACGCGGATTGGGAAAAGCGTGCGCTGGCTGTTACAGTGGGCATGGGATTTTGCGGTTTATGGAATCTTGATGCCTCGCGGTTTTCCCGAGAAAGCCTGCCGCCAGACTTTTACCTGACCAAAAGCTATTACCAACTCTGGATTGCCGGGCTTCAACGCTTGATGCTTGAAAGAGGAATGGTGACCGAAGCCGAAATTGAGAGTGGGAAGCTGGACGTTCCTGCAATAGAAGTAAAACGCAGGGTATCCGCACAAGAAATGCCGATGGCACTTGCTGCGGGAGGACCTGTTGAGCGGGATTCAGAAACCAATCCGGCTTTTGAAGTTGGTGAAGTTGTCAAAACCGTCAACATCAATCCTTTAGGGCATACACGGTTGCCGTCTTATGCACGCGGGAAAACAGGCGAGATTGTTTTGGTACACGGGTGCCATGTGTTCCCGGATGCCAACGCGCGCGGTGAAGGCGAAAACCCGAATTGGCTTTACGCGGTTGCTTTTGATGCGGTCGAGCTTTTTGGAAATGACGCTGAACCCGGAAACAAAGTGATGGTGGACTGTTGGGAGCCCTATCTTGTCCAAGTTTGAAATTTGCAAGATTCCAGGAATTATCCTTGATGGCGATGAGCCGGTTTTCGGTGAGCCGTGGGAAGCACAGGCTTTTGCCCTGGTAGTTGGCTTGTATGAAAAAGGTGTATTTACCTGGTCCGAATGGGCGGAAATGCTCGGAGCGGAGATCAGGGCTGATAATGATAAGTCAGCATATTATGAATTGTGGTTGAGAGCGCTTGGGACCATAGTGTCACAAAAATTACTCATTACGGATGATGAAGTTATTGAAAGAGAGGCCGACTGGAAGGCAGCTTTGCTTGCCACCCCGCATGGATCACCAATAGAATTGCAAAACGGCAAATCTAGCTAAACAGGAATTAAGTATTTTAAACAACGAGTTCTTAAAATCACAAGGTTGAAATCCTATATAGGAAGCAACTGGCATTTTGGAGGGAAGGTTTTCATGGCAACATTGCAGAATTTTGACAAAGAGATTGAAAAGACCCGCGCTACAGTCGAGGAAATGAAGGAAAAGCTCGATACCAGCGCAGTGGTTCTGGAGGAATTTGCCAAGTCAGACACGATCGGGCAGACCAATTTTGACATCGAAAACGCCCGTATTCAGGATATTTTGAAGCAACAAAAAGTGATGGAAGGCAACATTGCCGACCTCATTATCGGTCTCGAAGACGCAACCAATGTTTTTGGCTCCGAATTTGAAAGCATGAAAAGCTACTCCGGCTGGGAAAAATTTATTGGCATTTTCTCCAAGCAAAGAATGCAGCGCATGCGTTCAGAACGGGTTCGCAACATGTCCCTTGCAGGGAATCTACAGGAGCTGCTTGCAAAATCGGACAGAATCGTAGGTATCCTGAAAGGACAGAAAGACATTCTGGAATCACGCTATTCAAGCTCTGAGGCTTCTCTGAAACAGGTGATTGAGCGCCGCAAATCAACCATGGATTCTCTTGAAACAAGCCAAAAACGCATTGAGGAACTCAATCCAATGCTGATGGATCTTGAAAACAGGATTTCAGCATCAACAAACCAGAAAGAACGTACAAAACTTGAAGGTGAGCGTTCCGAACTTGCCACTGAATACAATCAGATGCAGGCGAAAGAACAGGAACTACTGGCTGAAAGCCAGACTCTGGAACGTTACACGTCAATGTTCCAGACGTTTGTTGATTCACTGAACAATCAGCTTGCGGCTCAGCAAACCCTGATCAACAAGCTGTCTATCGATACGGAGCAGCGGGTGGTTCTATACAAATCACTGGAAGATTCTCTTAAGACAGCCGCGCAACAAGACGTCGCTCACAAGATTAATACACTGGGCAACCAGGTCGATACTGCAGCAGAAGAAACAATGGCGGGAATTGGCGCGGCAGCGCAGTCGCATATCGGTGACCTTCTTGAGATGCATGAGAAAAACATGGTTTCTACTGCGGATATTCAGCGACGTAAGAAGCTTGCCGACGAAGCCTTTGCACGCCGGTTTGAAGAAGTCATGAAGAAGCACGATACTGCTGCATATGTACAATAAGAACATGGGTTGCATACGGGCTGAAGGGGACTGCTAATGGCCTCTTCCCATGTTGCACAGGCCCAGAAATATTTCTCTGCGCTTGGTCATGCACTTGACGGGCTTGATACGTTTTTGCGCGAGAATGAATCTCCTGCTTACAAGCATGATGTAATTGCGGCCATAGTGAATGGCTATATCAAACGATTACAGGATTCGCTTGATAGCTGGGAAAACAAGATCACCTTCGAGTCCAAATTCAGGGTGTCGCAAACCGAGAGCGGTTTCCCGGCTTTTGAAAATGTATTGGAGCTTCAAAATGATCTTGAGGGTGCTGATACACGGTTGTCCAATATCAAGGAACTGGAGACTCTCAAGCAAGCGATGGTTGATCACATACTGACGACCAAAACATTTCCTGATGCGTTGCAGAAGCAGATTGCCGAGCGTCACTATCTGGAACTTGTTCAGGCGGGCAGCCATTTTGCTCCGCTGGTTCTGCCAAAAACGATCCGTGTTTCAGTCAATCCGAAGACCCAAAGACCCTACTATGTGGTGCATTGGGGATATTATGACGGGGCAGCGAACCTGCCCATGGTTTACATGGCAACCATTGAAGATTCTTCGCCGGATATTGTGCAATTGTTGATCGGTCCGAATGGAAAGCTGAACAAGGAAATCAACATTAAGTTGCCAATTGGTGGTCTCCTAAATCCAGACCTTGCTCATGCGTTTGATGATTTCTGTGAGAAGAATTCTGCATACAGTTTGACGCTTTCCACGATTGCGACAAACATGGACCAGGATTTTGAACACTTGCACCCGAAACAGCTGCGCCGATTTGTGCTTGGTCCGTTTTATCATGCCGCATTTACGCGTCACGGCGAAAAGGTGGACCAGATACTGGCTCGGGTACGCAAACCTGAAGATGCATGGCTGATGACCTGGACCATGCAGGAAATCTATTCTGCGCATGAACAACCGGCAAAGAACGGATTGTGGTCGAGCCAGCCTGCGCGCGAAGAGTTTTACATCAATACTGATGATCTGGAGTGCGCGCGGCAGGGTGTGAGCGCCTTCGAACGAAACGCGTTGGTGCCGCATGAAGCCTATCAGGCGATTTATGCTTCCGGGCAGGAAGCCGACATTTTTGCAGGTTACAACAAGCACGTCATTTCCGACGGGCATGTATTGAGGAATATGTGATGGATACCGGTCTGACTACAATCGATGAAAAAGATATCAAGAGGCATTTGCCATCGGCCCAGTCGCTGGTGACCAAACTTGTTCTTCTTGAAGTTCGCGATAACAAGTCAAAAACGGAAATTGCAGGAACCCGCCGCCGTTTTGTATCTACTGTTTCAACAGCTGGCGCAAAATCCACGCGGGAGGTGGAATTTACAAAGACCCTTTCAGGCGTAACCTTTGACGACAATCTTTTGTCACCGATACAACACGGGATACTGTTCAAGACCCGTCGGGCACTTGCGGTTGCACTTGCTGTGGCTGATGAATATGCCCAGCAGACCGGCCTCGACAGTCTGCGCAAGAAGAATGCATCTTCTGCACTTGAAGGTGATGAGGCTAAACAATACCGAATGCTTCTGGAGGCATCGAGCTATGTGGCTGCATTCGCAGCCGCTGCCTATCTTCACCAATTTGTCGAAGCGGCAGGTGAACCTGCCAATGATGTTACCGAGCCAAGTTTTAATTTTGATACCCCACAGGATGCGCTTAAATCGCTCGTTGGGGGATTGGATGCTGCAGCCGATGGTTCAGCTGACGATACGGTCTTGCAATCGCGAATCCGTGCATTGGCGGACATTGCGCTTGACGAGCTTTTGCAGCGGAAAGGCCGGTTTTCAGGCCTTGGCCCGTTTGAAAACACGCACTTGCGGTTGGAAGCAGACGGATTTGAACTCAACGGTTTTGATGTTGCGCCCGGCGCCAAAACAAAACCCCTGGTAATGACTTTCAAAAAACCGGATGAAATCATCGGTAACCACATTGCCAAGTACCAGTCCATGAAACTGGCCAAGATGCTAATGGCCTATGATTTTGACCGACAGCTTAATCCGTTTGTTGAACTCGGCGGTTTCTTGTTCACCTTCATAGGGGACGGTGCGCCAGGTACCGGCAAGACGATCCTGATCCAAATGATAGCCGGGATCATCCATGATTATTGCCAGGTTGCCGGCTATGGCTTTACCTATGAAAACTTCGGTGTCGACCAGATTTCGTCCTATCAAGGCAAATCAGGGCAAAACTGTAAGCAATTCATCAATAACGTAATCAATCCAAAAACGATCGGCTTCGGTACAGTCGATGATATTGACCAGGTTGCTGCCAAACGTTCCGATGACAGAGCCTCGGCAGGTCAGCAGGAAGTCACTGCAGTGCTTATGGAAAGTTTTGCAGGTGCGACCACAGTTGTGCGCGGCAATTGCTCATTTGGCATGTTTTCCAACTATCCTGAAAATGTGGATGATGCGCTTCGCCAAAGAGCTGGTGCGCGCTGGTTGGTCGACGGGCCGCAAACCCGTGACGATTATATCGATATCTTTGCGTTGCTTGCCGGTAAGAACCATTCGATCCCGCTTGGAAAACACGATCTGTACTCTGCTCAGGAGATCAAGCAGGCTGTCTCAACTGCTTATGGCCAGCATGACAAGCCGCAGGAGGAAGGTCTGCTTCGTATCCACGAAAGATTTGAAAAGGAAAGTAAGTTCAAGACAATCGCTGACATCGGTACCTATTTGCACATGATCAAGCTGGCAGAACCGCGTTTTACAGGTCGGGCGATCAAGAATATCACCGATGCGATCAAGATGCGGGCGATGGATATTGATCTGCCGGATGAATGGTTCGATAAGCCGGAAAATTTCATGCATAAATCTTATGACGACAAGATGGCGATGATTGCGGAACTGCGTGGACCGTTTGACCTTGATATGGTGAAGCAGGAAATCAACCGGTATGCGGATTCTGAATTCCGCTACACCGACAAGTCAGACAATGCGGCGGTTGAAGAAATAATCCGTCGGGAGCGCCAACGTGAAAAGGCCGTGAAGGAAATCGAATCCATGCGGAAAGATGGAAGGTGGGATGCCTGATACGCTCACCCAACTCATGGAAATCAGTGAGCCGCATCTAATCGAGCGATATGCCCGGGCATTAGGTGCTTTCGGTCTCAAGATGCCCAAACTTGATAGTTTTCGCATCGACATGATCGGATTTTCACCCGAGGTTGCAGAGGCCCTTGGTGATCAGGATTATATGGATCCCAAAAAAGTAAATCGTCGTTTTATCATTATATCGCCAGATCAGGCGCATTTGTCGCTCATTCATGCCTCATTCTCAAATACCCGCGATCTAATGCTGGAATTCTTCGAGAAAAACCGACGTGTGTTGTTTGCGCTTACCATCAAGGATGTAATTTTCGGTGAGGTTGAAGACAATGTTTTCGAGATTGATGACATCGATGACCTTCTTTCCATTGAGCAGGTCGAGTTCAAGATTGGTACCCATGAAAACCTCACTGAAAAGACGGCGGAGCTGAAACTCAAGATAGATCGATTGTTGAAGCAGCCTGATGCCTGGCGGGACAATGCAATGTTGAATGAGATGGTGGAACTGGCAAAGCAAACCGGTGACATCCGGGAAAACAAACTGTTGCCGGAAGAAGTAGTGTTTCGCCATGGTACCTTTTGGGCTTCGCATTTTGGCGGCACTTATGTATTCCACGACGACAACCAGATTACCGTTGTCTGCAATCCGTCAGCTCGCGGATTCCGTCGGTCTCGGCCCTGGCAGGTGGGGTATCTGGATATCAATGACACAAGGACGGTCTTCAGGTTCCTTCTTGACAGTGGCAGATTGCAACCTCCGCTCGGATCATGGATTGAGCGCACTCGCCTAATGGAATTCAGGAGACACATGGCTGCTGCCTGGCTCGCGGAACAAGAAGGACACGACCTTCCGCATTCGATTATCAACCAAACCTGGGTGCGTCGATGGGTGCGTGAGAATATTAAGCTTGTCAGGGAAAACAACATCATTCCACTTATTGAGTGGGCAGAAGAACAAACGCAAGATTGGGAAACAATCAATATGGATGAAGTAGAGGATGATCTGAAATTCATCCTTTGCCGGGCAAATCCGGATCACCCTGACATGGCGCTTACCAACCGTCTCATTTCACGCTATTTGCCGTTTGACTTCGTTTCGCGATTTGAGTTCAACCGCCCAAACTTCACCCGTGACAAACAGGTTTGGAGTGAGCGTTACCTCGATTTTGTGGTAAATGCGCTTGAAAAGACATATTTGAAAGACAAAGAAAGCGTTTATGAATCGCTATACCTATAGGTGAATTCAAGAGGGAAACAGCATGCTCGATCCGATAATCAATTTCTTTTTGCGAATTCTTTCTCTAATTGGCAAAAGTTTCCGAGCCTTGATCGCCTGGTTGTTCTGGCCTTTCATTGCATTTCGGAATTGGTTGCGCGGTCGCGGCTGGTTTATCAAGATTCCTGTGTTCACGATTCTTGCCGCCATTGTCCTTAGTTATTGCTACTTGATCTACATTACCCAGTTTTGGTCAATTGGTGATGAAAACTATGCCGCCAAATACAGTGTTGAACAATTGGAGCAAGGTGCCGGTGAAGAGCTTGCTTCCGGTCAATGTCAACCTTCTGCGATGGTACAGGTGAGTGCAGATATAATTGATGCCAACGTGAACTCCAACCCATGGGTACCTTCCAACCCGTTTTACAAAGCCGGCCTGTTCCTGATTTGGGACTGGAAAGAAACACCATTCTTCGACAATAGAGCTGCATTTCAATTGGGTACCAACCAGGTGGTTCGGCGTACTGCAGTTGAACTGGTTGACAGATTGGGCCGTGTAAGGGGTACATCTTCAATCAATCGGAACTTGCAGGAAGCCAGGGAAGCCGCAAACTATCGGGAAGATGCCTGGATTTTGACGTTCTCTCCACCGTTTTTGCAGCCATCAACACAAGCGCGTTTGCGTGATGCGAGACAAAAGCTTTTGGAATTCAATGAAGAACTTGCTGCCTGCAATGCCGATTTTGATACGCGTGCTGACAATCTGTTGCAGTTTATGGACCGCGTCACCGCTGATATTGGTTCAACTTCTGACATTCTCCAAAGACGAATGCAGCAAGCAAGCGCGTTTGGCTTCGATCGCCGCGCGGATGATCGGTTCTGGTTTGCTTATGGTCAGCTTTATGCATATCACGGAATTCTGACAGCGATGCGCAGCGATTTCCGACGTGTCTTTGAACAGCGTAATCTCACAAACATTTGGTCCCGGGTTGATCGCCAATTTAAAGATGTTTTGAGAACTCAACCATTCGTAGTTGTTAATGGCAGTGCATCGAGCATCATCAAATCTCATCTTGAATCAATCGGTTTTGATCTTCTCCGCGTTCGTTCCAACCTTGTTGAAATGCGCGACGTGCTTGACCGATAACTCGACAACTGATTCGTTTAATACAACTAATGCGCGTATTATTTGTGTAAATTGCAGTTTTACAATCAGTGTGCGTAAATTCTAACGTTTTATTTCTAAATTTTGTTCCTTTAGATAATTGTTTTTAAAGGACTAATTAAATTCCCTTAAACTTTTTCTAGAAATACAACCTATAGTAGTAATTTGTTTACAAATACACCCTATTACTGTATTCATCAAATCAAGCGCAGTACACATTGCGCACCAAGACACGGTGTTCCGGCCCCCCTGCTATTAACCGGAACCACGTGTACCTGCCCGGCGGGCAGGTTCATAAAAATGGGAGGCCCAGCCACTTCCGCCCGGTTTGGGCCTCCCTAAAATTCTCAGGCTGTTTGAACTGAAAACTGCTTGCGCTTGGTGTCCCGCCGATATAGAAATTCCCTCATGACCATTCAGAATACAAAAAATTGGTGGTGGGCTCGCTGAAATTGCGGCCGCTATCTATTTGTGTTCAAAAACAAGGCCGCCGGAAATCCCGAGCGGCTTTTGTTTGTCTGGAAGCCAGGATTGGGGACCGGCAAACATGAAGGAGATGCCAGATGGTATCAGCGACAATCGAATTTGAGACCCGAGGGGGTATTAAGGTTGAGCGCGAAAGTTTTCCGGCAGACTATGACACTGCCATTGATGATACCCTTGATCGGGTGAATTCACAGCGTGGTGCAGTGCTTTCCTCTAACTATGAATATCCCGGACGTTACACGCGGTGGGACACTGCAATTGTCAATCCGCCGCTTGGCATTGAGGCAAAGGGAAAATCCGTTTCCATTATCGCTTACCAGAAGCGAGGCGAAGTTTTTCTGGATCCGATATTTTCCGCACTGAAATTTCATAATCATGTTGAGCGCATTGAACGCAAGGACAAAGAGGTCGCTGTCCAGGTCAAGGATGGAGGTAAAATCCTCTCGGAAGATGAGCGCTCCCGTGCACCCACCGTATTTTCCGTTGTAAGGGCTATTGTTGATCTTTTTCGAAGCGATGCTGATCCGAATTTTGGTTTGTTCGGCGCTTTTGGTTACGATCTAGCTTTCCAGTTTGATGATATTGAATTCAAAATGGAGCGCGGTGAAACCCAGCGCGATCTGGTTTTGTTTTTGCCCGATGAAATTCTTGTTGTGGATCACCACCAGGCTATTGCCTGGCACGACAGTTATGAATTTTCAATTGGCGAAATATCAACCCGTTCAATCGCGCGCGAAATTGTTGAGGACCCTTTCAAGTCAACTGATAAAATACCTCCCAAGGGCGACCATCAACCCGGCGAATATGCGAAACTGGTTGGGAAGGCAAAGGAGAAGTTTAGGCGAGGAGACTTGTTTGAAGTCGTTCCTGGTCAGATGTTTTATGAGCAATGTAAAACACAACCCGCAGAGATTTCCCGAAAGTTGAAGTCGATCAACCCCTCACCTTACTCCTTCTTTATCAATCTCGGTGAACAGGAATACCTGGTCGGGGCATCACCGGAAATGTTTGTCCGGGTTACCGGTCGACGGATAGAAACCTGCCCCATATCAGGAACTATCCGACGGGGCGGGGATGCCATTGAGGACAGCGAGCAGATACTGAAGCTGCTGAATTCAAAAAAGGATGAGTCTGAACTGACCATGTGTTCGGATGTGGATCGCAACGATAAATCCCGCGTTTGCGAACCGGGAAGTGTCAAGGTAATTGGCCGTCGTCAGATCGAAATGTATTCGAAACTCATCCATACAGTGGATCATATTGAAGGGCGTTTGCGTGAGGGTATGGATGCTTTTGATGGCTTTTTGAGCCATGCCTGGGCAGTTACCGTAACCGGCGCCCCGAAATTGTGGGCCATGCGCTATATTGAAGAAAATGAGAAGTCACCACGCGCCTGGTATGGCGGAGCGGTGGGGATTGTCCATTTCAATGGAGACATGAACACTGGTCTCACTTTGCGTACCGTTCGGATCAAGGACGGTGTCGCCGAAGTGCGAGCCGGGGCAACGTTATTGTTCGATTCTGATCCGATGGAAGAGGAAAAGGAAACCGAACTCAAAGCTTCTGCAATGTTGGCGGCTATCCGTGAGGCAGGCAAGGCAAATGATGCTGCGGGTCAACGTGATACAGCCAAGGTGGGTGAAGGGCGCAAAATTTTGCTGGTTGATCATGAGGATTCCTTTGTTCACACGCTTGCAAACTATTTTCGCCAGACAGGGGCCGATGTAATGACCGTTCGCTCGCCAATAGATGAGGCAGTTTTCGATCACTACAAGCCTGACCTGGTGGTTCTTTCGCCTGGTCCAGGTAGTCCCAGTGACTTCGACTGTGCTGCGACAATAAGG
>JBPCWL010000035.1:0-4534 GCA_051009575.1 Rhizobiaceae bacterium | reverse complement strand
CGCTGTGACAGAGCAGGCTGGTGCCACAACCGTACCTGCACATATGCTCTATGAAATTGTCAGAAAACTTCCAGGTGGTTCGGAAGTAATGCTTTCTGTTGACGATGATTCAACGACACTGAAATTGACGTCTGGAAGGTCCCAGTTCACCTTGCAGATGCTTCCGGTTGAAGATTTTCCTGATATTTCCGCCGGCGAGTTCTCCCATTCGTTTTCCATGGCAACTGGTGAAATCAGCAAACTCATCAATCATACGCAATTTGCAATTTCAACCGAAGAAACCCGGTATTACCTTAACGGTATTTTCCTGCACACAGTTGATGAAGACGGAGAGACCCTTTTGCGCGCAGTGGCGACTGACGGCCACCGGTTGGCACGTTCTCAGACAATCGCTCCGGATGGTTCGAACGGCATGCCCGGTATTATCATTCCCCGCAAGGCAGTGGGTGAAATCCAACGCATGGTCGAAGACCCTGACTCAGCAGTGTTGGTGGAATTGTCCGATTCAAAAATCCGTTTGAGCGTCGGAGAAACCGTTCTCACATCCAAGCTGATTGATGGAACATTTCCCGACTATAATCGAGTGATACCGGCCGGTAACGACAAGGAGCTCAGGGCTGACCGTGCTACCTTCGCGAGTGCAGTAGATCGCGTATCCACAATATCCTCGGAGCGTGGCAGGGCAGTCAAACTGCAATTAACGGATGGTCAGATGGTATTGTCTGTAAACAATCCAGATTCGGGAACAGCAGAAGAGGAAATCGCCGTCGGATATTCGGCTGACCCCCTCGATATCGGATTTAATTCGAGATATCTGCTTGATATTACCAATCAGCTAACTGGTGAAGAAACGATATTCATGCTGTCTGATCCCGGCTCACCCACCCTGATCAAGGACCCTGAAGAAAAAAGTGCCATTTATGTTCTGATGCCTATGAGGGTATAGGCGGAATAGTCAGGAATTGTAACGGGTCCGGAAAAGCAGGACGCAATTGTTATCTGTTCATGTTGAGCAACTGAAACTTACCACCTTTCGCAACTACGACGCCGCCAAAGTCGAAGTTGATCCGGGTCATGTTGTCTTGACCGGTGAGAACGGCGCCGGCAAAACCAATGTTCTGGAGGCCTTGTCTTTCCTGTCGCCAGGCAGAGGTATGCGCCGTGCAGCCTACGATACGGTAGCAAAAACCGGAGGTGCGGGCGCCTGGACCGTCTTTGCAAGACTGAATGGCACGCAAGGACAAACAAGCATTGGTACCGGATTGCAGGAGACAGCCCACGGCGTTGAAAATCAAAGGCGAACTCACATTAATGGTGCGTTGGTCAAATCTTCTGAAGCGCTATTGGAACATTCAAGAATTCTATGGCTTACCCCATCAATGGATGGCCTGTTCACAGGGCCCGCCCCCGACAGACGGCGGTTTCTGGATCGGATGGTGCTCGCCGTCGACCCCCGGCATGGAAGACGCGTCTCAGATTTTGAAAGGTCCATGCGCGCCAGAAACAAACTACTGGCGGAAGATTATCCGGATCCAGCTTGGCTGGACGCAACGGAAGCCCAACTGGCTGAGCTGGGCGTAGCGGTTGCATCAGCCCGTCATGAATTGTCAAATCTTCTTTCCGCGGTCATCGTAAACAATAATGATCCGGCATCGCCATTTCCTGATGCGCATGTTTCACTGTCTGGTACACTTGAAGCCGAAATCGGGGAAGTTGCCGCGAGCGACCTTGAGCTTGAATATTTGCAGAGGCTGAAAGATTCGCGGCGAATAGATGCCCGCGCCGGGCGCACTCTTGAGGGGCCTCATCGGTCGGACCTCATTGTCCATCACAGACCGAAGTCCATGCCCGCAACACTGTGTTCAACCGGCGAACAAAAGGCATTACTGACGGGCCTCATCCTTGCCCATGCCAGGTTGGTCGGGGAGATGGCCGGATTTTCTCCGATTTTACTGCTTGACGAAATTGCAGCGCATCTTGACGAAGGACGCAGGGCGGCTCTTTATGACATGATAGACACATTGGGCTGTCAGGCTTGGATGACAGGAACAGATCGTGAGTTATTCAAGGCATTGGACAATCGCGCCAACTTTTTAACAGTCGATGACGGAACGATCCAAAGAGCATAAATAGCAATGAGTTTTACACCCGAAGAACTGGAACGATACGCCCGGCATATTGTACTGGCAGATATTGGTGGCCTGGGGCAGCAAAAGCTGAAAACTGCAAGGGTACTTGTGATCGGAGCGGGCGGATTAGGTTCGCCTGTTATCCAGTATCTTTCCGCAGCCGGCACCGGTGTTATCGGGGTTGTCGACGATGACAAGGTATCGTTATCCAACCTGCAGCGGCAAACAATTCATGACACCGAGAATTGTAATTTACCGAAAGTCGAAAGTGCAAAATTCGCGGTCGAAAGATTGAATCCGAATGTGATTGTTGAGATGCACCCATTTCGCCTCAAGCAGGAAAATGGGGATGATCTGGTGTCTGCCTATGATGTGATAGTGGATGGCAGTGACAACTTTGACACCCGCTATCTTGTCGCTGATTTATGCGAAAAACAGGGCAGGACACTGGTAACTGCAGCTGTGGGCCAGTTCGATGCGTCAATCACTACTCTGAAGCCACATCTGAAAGACCCAAAGGGAACACCTTACCCGCGCTATCGCGATATCTTCCCAGCACCTCCTCCTGAAGGCCTTTTGCCGACCTGTGAAGAGGCAGGCATACTTGGTGCCCTAACAGGAGTAATAGGCTCCATGCAGGCGCTTGAAGTCATAAAGGAGATCACCGACACGGGAGAAAGCCTGGCAGGAAGGCTGTTGCTCTATGACGCCAAATCCGCAAGGTGGAACGAATTCACCTATCAAAGGTCGGATAAGTCGGTACCCAAGCCTACATGAATAACTGAAAGACAATCCCGGAAGCGATTGCGCCGGTCACTCCCAGTGCCAGGTAAAGAGCAAACACCTTCTTCTTCACCAAAGACCAGACCGCAGCCATCGCAGGTACGGAACTGACCGCACCAGCGATCATAAAGGACATGGCAGCACCAGCGCTCATTCCCTGTTCCATCAACCCTGCCAGGAGCGGAGGCGCAACATAAGAATTGAGGTAAGCCGGCATTCCCACCACCGCAGCAATGGTGATAGGCACAACCCCTTCACCCCCGACTAGGCCGGCAATCAGCGATGCTGGAACATAAGTTACAAGTAATGCCTCCAGTATGTAAGCCAGGGCAAGCCATTTCACCAGGAACACCGCATTGCTCAAGAATTCGTCCTTGAAAACACGCCGTCTTGGTCCCTCGTTCCAGAATTTCCATACAGGTCTACCGTCGATGGGTGAAGCGCCGCAACAGCCGGACTTCCTGTACACACGCAACGGGTCTGACAACCAGCCGGTTTTTGCAAGCATACGGACACCAAAGCCGCCGAACAGTCCAAGCGCAACGGCTGACGCAGCCTTACCGATGGCAAATGGCCATCCAAGTGCGGCAGCAGTAATCAGCAAGGTAGGGGGGTCAATTAAAGGAGATGAAAGCCAGAATGCCATCACTGCGGAAAGCGGCGCCCCCAATGCCAACAGGCCAGCGATAAAAGGAATTACCTCACAGGAGCAAAACGGTGCCAGCCCGCCAAAAAGCGCCGCCAAAATGATCATCCTGACCTCACGACCCTTGAATGCATTGGCAATCATTGTTTCTGCGCCGGCAGCTTTGAGCCCGGCAATCAGGAAAACTGCAAACATGATATAAGGCAAGGTGCCGATAAATGCCCGGATCGCAAAATCAACAACCGGTACAAGATTTGGGAAATCCAGGATTGCAACGAGTACCGGAGCGCCAAGTGTAATCATCCAGGGAGATGCAACCCGTGTCTTCAAGCTATCCATGAGGGTTATACGGCTTTGAGCAATATCAGTCATTGTTTGTCTCTTCATCGAGGCAGCATTCCTTTAAAATGAACTCTGCCAGGGCCTCCAGATGGTCAAAGTTTGCCCGGTTTATGATCGTTCGTCCCTGTTTTTCCTGTTTGACAAGATGAGCAGCACTCAAGAATTTCAAATGGTGAGCGAGAGTGGATGGTGGAATGCCAGTTTTCTTTTGAATTTCACCAACGGAAAGGCCGCGTGGACCAGCTTTTATCAAAGATTGCAAGACCGCGAGACGCGACTCCGATCCCATAGCTGAAAATCCGACCGTAGCAGTTTCAATTTCCATAACACGCCTTTAATTCGATAAAACTAGATATATAGAAATATTATTGGAAGTCAACCGGAAATTGTATGTGCCTTCCATTGAAGTCACCAAAATTGCTATGATTGCCGGAGGCTTTAAAATGCTCAGGAGATTGACATGACAAAAGGAACCCCCGGGTTTTCAACGCTTGCCGTACATGCGGGTGCACAGCCTGACCCAGCTACCGGTGCAAGAGCCACGCCGATTTATCAAACGACCAGTTTTGTTTTTGATGATGTGGACCAGGCCGCATCGCTTTTCGGCCTTCAGGCTTTCGGTAATATCTATACC
>JBPCWL010000034.1:0-4623 GCA_051009575.1 Rhizobiaceae bacterium | reverse complement strand
GGCAGTTCACCACTTAACGCGAGCAAAAGCTCGTTTTGGCCATTGCCAGCCACTCCCGCAATTCCGAAAATTTCACCAGACCTTACAGAAAAGGAAATATCATCCAGAGGGACGCCAAAGTCACCCTCACCTTCTTGCATCAGCCCGCTAACCGTAAACTTGTCAGGCCCAAAATCACCGCCTGACACTTTGGAAATCTGTTTCAGATTTCCTCCGATCATCATTTCTGCCATGCTGGTTGAAGTTTCCTTACGCGGATCGCATTCGCCAACAACCTTGCCACCCCTCAATATTGTAGCCTCATCGCACAATTCCTTGATCTCGTGCAGCTTGTGCGAAATGTAGAGAATTGAGCACCCCGTGGAAGAAAGTTTGCGAAGGGTTTCGAACAATTGGGCAACTTCCTGTGGGGTCAATACGGAGGTTGGTTCATCCATTATCAAGAGTTTGGGTTCAAGCAACAAGGCCCGGACAATTTCGATGCGCTGCCGTTCACCGACGCTCAGTGTACTGACGACACGGTGCGGATCCAGTTTAAGGCCGTAGGTGTGCATTACTTCACGAATCTTCTCTTCAAGATCGGATTGGGAAATGCTCGCATCCATGCCAAGCGCGATATTCTCCAATACCGTCATGGCTTCAAACAGCGAAAAGTGCTGGAACACCATCCCGACACCCATTTTTCTGGCTGCCTTGGGATTTGCAACGGTTACCGGACTTCCCTCCCACAGGATTTGACCGCTGTCCGGTTGCATAATGCCATAAATCATTTTTACCAGTGTTGATTTTCCGGCTCCATTTTCTCCCAGCAGCGCGTGAATTTCGCCTGGTCTAATCTTGAAACTCACCTTGTCATTGGCCAAGACTCCGGGAAATGCCTTGGTAATCTCACTCAATTCGATGCGGTATTCTGGCTTGCTTGTCATCCCCGGCCTCCCGATGCCTGTTTACAATCCAGGTCCTGATTTTCCAACGACCCGACTGCTGCTTTTTCATGCATGGCCCCAACAATTTCTGCGGTCGCCATTGCCGCAATCACCTCAGGGCGCTTGTCCCGGATATCCGGATTTCCAATTGGACATACGAGCCGCTCCATCCCAGCTTCGCTGCCGTTTTCCCGACGCAGCCAATTCCGGAACGTAGCGCGTTTCGTTTTGGAGCCGATCATCCCGACATAGGTAGTATCGTGCCTTGATATGGCCTCCCTTGCAATCAGGAAATCCAGTGAGTGATCATGTGTGAGGATAACAAACGCGCTTCCGGGCTCAGCCCGCCGAACCACATCCTCCGGAAGCGCAGTCAGAAGAGCTTCAATACCTTCTGGAGCTGATTTGATTTCCTCTATGCGTGTATCAACCAAGATCGGGTGCACCGGTAACAGCGACAGGGCACGAGCGAGAGCTTTTCCAACATGCCCGGCGCCAAAAATGAAGATCTTTGGAAGCTCTCTCATTTCCTTTTCAATCAAATCCATCCTGCTCTCCAAAGCAACTTGATCAAGAACACTGATTTGAAGATTGACCGTTCCTCCGCAGCACTGGCCAATATGCGGGCCCAATGGAATTCGAATTTCCAACGCTTCAGGCTTAACGGCATTCAGCAGGTTTCTGGCTTCCCCAATGGCCATTTTTTCAAGTTGGCCACCACCAATTGTCCGAAATATGTTGTCAAAACCGACCAGCATCCATGTTCCTTCATCGCGTGGTGTGGATCCATGAATTGACTTCACCTCGACCAATGAAAAGGGTCCGGCTGATTTGGCAAATTCCCTTATGTCGTGACGATCCTTGTACACTTCCTAGTTTCCTCTCAAGCGTTCAAGTGTCATCAAAATCAACTCCGGAGTTGCTGGCGCATCCAGCCGCGGGCAGATTTTGTAATCTAACTCAGATGCAACCGCCATCGACAAGGCTTCCAGCACAGAAATTGCAAGCATGAATGGCGGCTCACCTACAGCCTTTGAACGCCGGATGGTCATTTCGCGATTTTCAGACCAGTCTGCTAATTGAACATTGAAAATACCCGGACGATCTGAGGCCAAGGGTATTTTGTAGGTTGAAGGAGCATGGGTACGCAGTCGTCCCTGATCATCCCACCACAATTCCTCGGTTGTCAGCCAACCCATTCCCTGAACAAATCCTCCCTCTATCTGTCCCATGTCTAACGCCGGATTGAGGGACCGTCCAACATCGTGAAGAATATCAACACGATCAACCTGATATTCACCTGTGAGGGTATCAATACTTACTTCTGACACCGCAGCTCCATAGGCAAAATAATAAAACGGCTTTCCTTTTCCCGCTTCGCGATCCCAGTGAATGCCCGGTGTCTTGTAAAAGCCTGTTGCGGATAGTTGTACCCTAGACATATAGGCGGACTTGATTAACGTATCAAACGGGACAGTTTCACCTCCGATGCGGACCGAATTGCGTTCAAATCTGACCTGCTCCTCCTTCACGCCATATTTTCCGCAGACAAATTCAACAAGTCTCGATTTGATTTTCTGCGCTGCGTTAGCGGCAGCCATTCCATTGAGGTCTGAACCTGAGGATGCTGCAGTTGCAGAGGTATTTGGAACTTTTCCGGTATTGGTCGCTGTAATCTTGATGCGATCCAGATCGACATGAAATTCATCTGCGAGCACCTGGGCCACCTTTGTGTAGAGGCCCTGCCCCATCTCTGTGCCGCCATGGTTCAGATGAATTGAACCGTCGGTATAGACAAGAACGAGTGCTCCTGCCTGATTGTACCAGGTTGCGGTGAAAGAAATGCCGAATTTGACTGGTGTAAGCGCAATTCCCTTGCGGATGATCTGCTTTTTGTCATTAAAGGCCAATATGTCCTTCCTGCGCCCCGCATATTCACTAGAAGCTTCTAGCTCATCAACTAAACGGCCAATGATGTTGTCGTCCACCTGTTGGTGATAGGGTGTTACGTTTCTGTCATTTTCGCCGTAGAAATTGGCTTTACGTATCTCCAAGGGATCACGACCGAGAGCGTAGGCAATCTCTTCAATTATCCGCTCCCCGCCAATCATTCCCTGCGGGCCGCCAAATCCACGAAATGCCGTGTTCGAAACCGTATTTGTCTTGAAAGGTTCCGATTGCAACAGTACGTCCGGATAGTAATAGCAATTGTCGGCATGGAAGAGCGCGCGATCTACAACCGGTCCTGACAAGTCGGCCGAATTTCCGCACCGTGCAGCATAAGTAGCCTCAACAGCGGAAATCCGCCCGTCGTTGTCAAATCCAACATCATAGTCAATAAGAAAATCATGGCGTTTTCCGGTCGCGATCATGTCATCGTCACGGTCGGGACGGAGCTTAACGGCGCGGTTGAATTTTTTGGCTGCCAAAGCAGCTACCGATGCAAACAAATTGGATTGCGTTTCCTTACCACCGAATGCACCCCCCATTCTGCGGACATTCACAGTCACCGCATTTGACGGAACATTCAGGACATGTGCCACCATATGCTGGACTTCACTGGGATGTTGTGTGGAAGAGTAAACCGTTACCTCATCATCCTCTCCGGGTACAGCCATTGCGATATGGCCTTCCAGATAGAAGTGATCCTGTCCACCGACACGCATTTTGCCGCGGACACGGTTTTTGGCGTCTGCCAAAGCCTTTTTTGCCTTACCCCGTTTCAAGGTCAACGGTTCGGTAACAAACGGATAATTTGCTTCGCGGGCTTCTGCAACATCGGTAATATGCGGTTCCGGTCCATACTCAATTTCTGCCTTCGACGCTGCTGCCCGGGCATCCGCTCTGGACGCGGCGACTACAGCAAACAAAGGTTGGCCGTGAAACTCCACCCTTGTAGCAAATACCGGATCATCTTTCTTTCCAGTCGGGCTGATGTCATTGGAGCCAGGAACGTCTTCCTCGGTCAAAACACCAATAACCCCCGGTGATGACTCCACTGCGGACAAATCCATTGCCACGATTGTGCCATTCGCAATTTCAGACAATCCTAAATAGGCGTGCAGCAACCCGGTAGGCTCTACAATGTCATCAATATACTCAGCCTCACCGGTAACATGCTTATGCGCGGAATCGTGCTGCTGAGTAGTATTGACCGCTCCCTTTGTGCCACTGGCCATGTTCAACTGCTGATTCATGCGTGAACTCCAGCAGATGTTTCGCGGACCAGGCGGATGTTTTCAGAACTTTGCGTTGTCTCCAGGAAGAATCTGCGCAACAGGTTTTTTGCCACCAGGCTTCGATAACCCGCGGAAGCGCGCCAATCGCTTAGCGGCGTGAAATCTTCATCGAAACCGGAAACTGCTTTGGTGACTATTTCTTCAGTCCAGGTTTTTCCTACAATTAACCGTTCGACATTCTTTGCGCGCTTTGGTGTTGCTGCCAGGCCGCCACATGCGATTTTTATATCCTCAACAACTCCGCTCCTCTCACGCATTCTAAACGCGATTGCTACAGCTGAGATATCTTCGTCCATGCGTTTGGAAATCTTGTAGGCCGCAAACCGGTCTTGATCTGCCAAAAATGGGATATGCAGGGATTCCACGAAATCACCATCACGGCGGTCCTGCTTACCGTAATCAATGAAGAATTCTTCGACTGGCAGGGTCCGATGTTCTTCGCCGCAACGCAGTGTTAC
>JBPCWL010000033.1:0-56028 GCA_051009575.1 Rhizobiaceae bacterium | reverse complement strand
CGGAAGTTCCCACTTCACCCATGATGAAGAATGGACGATAAGTTGAGACTTCCACTGAAACATCCGGATTTCTCAAAAATCCCTTGCGTAAACCGGAAGCGATTTTTTGCTCGAGACGTTTGGGCGTTGCTCCCCGGGCAGCGACGGCACCTATCAAGGGAAACGCTACATGCCCCCCCTTATCCACCATATATGTATTCGTGAGGTCATCCTGATTAAAGACCGTTATGCGTATCTGATCTCCGGAATCCAATGTGTAGGGCTCCTGAAGAGCTTTGTGAAAGGCAGGGTTCAGCGGATGGTAAGCTGCACAGGCAGACAGGACCAACGAAAATAGGATGCTTAAAATACCGACAAAGTAATTGTTACGCATACTCAAAACTCTCAACTCAGAAGTTTTTCAACTTCAGCCACTTGGCCATATTAAGAACCTGTTATGGTTAACATCACGTAAAGTGGGAGGATGGATTCCCAGGAAGTATTGGCAATTGCGCCAAGGAGGCTGAATTCCTTAACGCATTGGTTACCAAGTTCGTTCATAATTCCTTGAGAATTGTGCATGGGCAGTGCTGACATTACGCCGCTCGTGTTTTGACCCAATTGAGGGTGAAGGTTGAGTTGGGAGTAATGGATGTCAGGCGCTGAAATTCTGATCCAAGATGATGACATTGATGTAGCCGGTGTCTTCTCTGCACTCAAAAGGCGGTGGTGGCTGATCGCCCTGATTACCTTGCTGACAGGATTAGGTCTGTTTTTCTTCCTCTCTTCCCTTGATCCCAAATACGGTTCAGGTGCCAGAATACTGATCAAGGACGGAAATACCGCCTTCACGCGAGCTACCTCGGAAGGAACGTCACAAGACAGCCGGAACAGATTGGATGAACAAGCGGTTCGTAGCGAAGTGGAGATCGCTAACTCCGACAATATTGCGCTTCAGGTTATAGACGAACTGGATCTCACGAAGAATTCCGAATTATCAGGATCTAATGGTAATTCAGGCTTTCTCAACTTGGTATTTGCGATGTTGGGGCAGGAACCGGAGCCGGTAGAAGAAACCCGCAACAAGGTTTTGGCCAAATTCAAAGAACGAATGACCGTATATGCCGTTGAGCAGTCCCGGGTGATTGTTGTCGAGTTTTGGGCCCATGATCCTAATCTTGCTCAAGACATCGTCGCAGCACTTTCCGAAAATTACATAAACTTTAAAAACAGTGAGCGTCAAAATAGCCAGGCGACTGCCACCAGTTGGCTTGACCCACGAATTGCTGAACTTGAAGCAGCGGTGAATGAGAAAGAAGCTGCAGTCGCAGATTTTCGTGCCAGCGAGGATTTGTTGCGGTCAAACGACAACAATGCTCTTCTGGCTACACAGCAGCTATCCCAGATTTCTACTGAGCTCTCCAGGCTGAAAGCCCAACGTTCATCTGCGCAGGCCAAAGTTGCATCAATTCGCAATGCTTTGGACAGTGGAATTCCACTTGAAGTAATCCCGGAAGTAATTGAGTCCAATCTGATACAGCGTTTGCGCGAGCGTGAGGTTGCCCTTCGTTCCCAGATTTCTGAATTGTCAGTGACATTGTTGCCAAATCATCCAAGGATGAAATCCCTGAATTCCCAGTTGGGGAATCTGGAAAGACAGATCCGGAATGCGGCAAACAACGTAGTTGCCAGTCTGGAAGGAAATGTGGCCTCCATTCGTGAAGCTGAAGCCGATCTGGCAAAAGAAATCGTACGCCTGAAGTCCGAAGCAGCCCGTGTTGACGAAAAGCTTGTGGAGCTGCGGGCTCGGGAACGCGAGGCAGAAACTGCAAGGACACTTCTGACAGAATACAGGAGTCGTTCGCTTGAAGCGAAAAGCCGTGCTGGATTGTCACAAACGGATGCAGAGATCATATCGCCAGCATCTTTGGCTGTAAAACCATACTTTCCAAAGGTGGTTCCGTTTACTCTGGCCGGAATGGTATCTGCATTGCTTTTGACCGCTCTTGGCGTGATCGCCGGAAACTTGTTGACAACTACAAGACATTCGCATCATCAGGTTCCGCCAGTAATGGAAAGGGAAGAACCCGACATCGACAACTTGCAGGTTTCGTCTGACAATTCAGGTAACGATAGTGAAGAGGCATTGTCAGTCGCAGCGAACGAACTTCCCCTTCAGGGCTACAATTCTGAAGAGTCTGTACCAACCGCACCAACATTGAATATGAACGAACAAGTCAGGAATCCGGATGCTCTGGCGGTAAGATATGCAGCGACCGCAATCACCGACCTGGAAAGTGCAAGAATTGCTGTGATATCTCCAGCAGGTTCGATTGGTGCGGAAACGTCGTCGATCCTTGCAAGACATCTGGCTTCAAAAAACCGTCCGACCATTATCATTGAATTGGATCAATCAGGTTCTGTAGCGACGGAAATGTTGGGCAGTAAGGACAATCCAGGTTTCCTCAATCTTATTTCCGGTTCAGTTGCAGCCGAACACGCCATTTTCAAAGATACAGCATCGCAGGCCCACGTTATCCCTTCGGGATCACTTTTCCAGGGTCAACTAATGCCCGATCCAGAAACCATTTCAGAACTGGTGGATGCGATTTCTGAATCATATGATTTTTGCATTCTTGACTGCGGCGATGCTGAAATTGAAGAAGTCAATATCGTATCCACTGACGATACAGTCGTGGTAATCAGCTGCAATGGCACAAGTGCTGAAGACTGCAATGCGATGGAAGCCGCACTCAAAGCTGATGGATTTGAAGATGTGCTGCAAATTCAACCTGACGCACAAGATGCAATAGAAGGGGAGTTGACAGCAGCGTGATTACAGCTGGGTAATTCGGAGATCCCGATATCGGACAGCCTAAATGCGTCCTTTGAGTTTGCGCAATTTCTTGAATTGCTCCCACATCATCGAATTGCTTTTCACAAACTGCTTCAACCTTGTTTCTGAACGCAGCAACTGACTGAAAGGGATTGCACTGTAAGATAGAGGAAATATGGTGTCTTTCAGTTCGTTGGTTTCCTTGCACCAGGATTCTTTGTATCGTTCTTGACCAATACCAAGATCCAACGTTGAAAATTCCTTATTGATTAAATGATCAACCATCAGGTACATGACCATTTCTCCTGGGCTTTCCTCCGAAAATTCGTCATAGGAAACTGCGTTGATACAGGATTGGCAGTAATCTTGGAGTATACCGCTGCCATACATGGCCCTCATCTTACCTCCAACCTTGAGAACAAATAGCCTTAGAAGTTGAATGCCATCTTTCTCCGGCTCTTCCGCAAGCCTCAGCAAAAATTCTTGTGTCGCCTTATCAGAGAAAACATCCTGAATTCCCAATTCAGCAAAACGTTCTGCTTTCAACTTGAAAAATTCGGTCATGATTGCGCGAATATCACCCGGTTTTTTCGGCACAACAAGTTCATGACCTCCCATTTGTTTCGCCATCCGCACCTGCCGCCGGAACAGTTTACGTTTCCTTTTGCCACTTCCCAAATCCAGAATGGCATCAAGTCCCGGAGTTAAATCCATCAGGTAAAACGGATTGGGGTTTGTCTGGTGTGGTAATTCAAGCATGGGATTGTGAAAGCCCGCAATTTCCATCGGTTGGTTTTTCAGATGGAGCAAAACAACGCCAGGCAGTTCATTTTGTATTTCTTCAAATACTGCGCGCATTGTGTTGGTTCCAGGACCGCTAAGAAACTCCCTGGAGTACAATCCGCAACCAACATTGGTGTGGCTACCACCTGGCCAACGCAATTTCGAGGGCATGCCAGAAACCAAGACCAGTGGAATTATGAATTGCAGGACACCTTTCGCGCGCCCAACGATCATGACAGGTCGATGCTTGGCATCGAATGTCTCAAACGCAATGCGCACCCAATCATAATTTTGATATATGAAACAGGTCTTCTGCTTTTGTAGGGACATCCACTCGTCTTTCAGCAATGTGATATCGCTTACGAGTTCAACTTTGAGATCCCTACGCATTTCAGTCGGCGTAAATTCGGAAGACGATGTAATCACATTCATATCTTCATTTCCGGGGGTAACATTTAAGTCCAGGCTATCAAGGGTTTCTAAAGAAAGAGTGTGTATTCTCGTTTCAATCAAACTCTAGATACCGCTTTAGCAAATTTGACTCAAATGCTTCTTAAAACCATCCTTAACGGCATTTATTACAGTGGCATGCAAACAGTCTGTGCGCCTTTGACCCGTGGTGTCGGTTCAATACTGATGCTCCATCATGTTCGTAATGAACCGGATCAGGAATTTGCTCCGAATTCACACCTGTCAGTGTCACCTGAATTTCTTGACATCGCAATTTTCCGATTGAAACAGGATGGGTACCGTTTTGTATCAATGGACCAAATGGCTAAACTGCTGGAATCTGGCGAAGCTAGCCGGTCGGAAAGCCAGGTAATTGCGATTACACTTGATGATGGGTATCGAGATAATCTTGTTCATGCAGTACCAATATTCCGTCGCCACGAAATCCCCTTTACGATTTATGTTTCCCCCGGGCTGACCGAGGCAAAAGACACCTTGTGGTGGGAAGATTTGGAGCAAATCATACGACAAAGAAATAAGATCGACGTTGATTTGCCGGAGGGGCGGCACAAATTCTCTACAACGACAATTTCTGAAAAAGATGATGCGTACAGGAAATTGCTCGAAATTCTTGTATCCCGGGTATCGGAAGACCAACAACGTGAGATAATTGCAAAACTCTCCGCTGCTTATAATCATGATGCTGCAGCCCATGTAAGAAATCAGGTCATGACATGGCGTGATCTGCAACACATTTGCAAAGATCCGCTTTGCACCATAGGTGCGCATACAATGGGGCACTATGCATTGGCCAGATTACCGGAAAAACTGGCATACGAGGAAATGCAGAACAGCCGGTATTTGATCAGTAAGAAAATCGACCAACCTGTTTCCCATTTTGCCTATCCGTACGGATATCCTGACGCTGCCGGGGTACGTGAATTCGAATTTGCCAGGGAATTGGGGTTCAGGACAGCCGTTACCACCAGGCACGGGGTCATATATTCTGAACATACCCAGCATTTGACTGCATTACCGCGGATTTCCCTGAACGGTTCCTATCAGTCAATGCGTTATCTGAGGACTCTCATCTCTGGAGTAACTACGAGGATTAGCAACAAGGGCGGCAAGTTGAACGTGGCCTGATTAATCTTTCTGTTTTGACGGTCGGTTCATCCACGTAATGATATACATTGCAGGTACAATCCAAAGGAAACCGGTAATCAGGAAATAGACAAGGTGTACCCAACCACTGGCGTCAGCAAGTTTGGCAGAGGCGATTGTCGTTGCAATAACCGCATAGCCAAGGGCGATCACAACAATCAGGATCGATCCTATCAGTTTTTTCAAACGCAAGTTCATGCCTTCTATCTATAGCCAAGCATGGATTTTGGGAATATCGTTCCACGCGACGGCTTGTCACGTGGAAACACCTTGAGGAATTGACGTGACAATGCCATTTCACAGCGCATGACCGTTGCGATTGAACCGCATAGCATTTCCACCGACAACCGCAGGCTTGTTCGGTATTGGCTGTATTTTGTCTGCTTTCTGATTTTCATCATGGTAATTGTCGGTGGGGCAACCAGGCTGACGGATTCCGGTTTGTCCATCACCGAATGGAAGCCGCTACTTGGAGCCATTCCTCCGCTTAATGCTGCAGACTGGCAGATTGCCTTCGATAAATACCGTCAAATTCCTGAATATACGCAGATCACCAAGGGAATGGGCCTGGAAGAATTCAAGTTCATTTACTGGTGGGAGTGGGGGCATCGTTTTTTGGGGCGAATTATTGGCCTAGTAGTTGCGTTGCCGATGGTAATTTTTTGGATTACTGGTCGACTTGAGACGTTCATGAAGCCCCGTCTTGTCTTACTGTTTGTATTGGGAGGGCTGCAGGGGTTTATTGGATGGTGGATGGTAAAATCCGGCTTGGTAGAACGAGTGGATGTCAGCCAGTACCGTCTAGCAGTTCACTTAACATTGGCCTGTTTGATATTCGCATATGCGATGTGGTTGGCCAGGGGGCTGGCTCCACATAGTGATGAACATGCAGGCGAAATTCTGGCGAAATCAGCGCCTCTGGTATTTGCCGCAATTGTCCTGCAGATTTTTCTCGGCGCCCTGGTTGCCGGGCTTGATGCGGGTTTGGCATTCAATGATTGGCCGACGATGGATGGCGCGCTGGTCCCCGGTGATTTGTGGATTCAGTCGCCATTCTGGATAAACATTTTTGAAAATCCCAAAACCGTTCAGTTTGTTCACCGTATGAGTGCATACTTGGTTCTTGCTCTGATTGCTGCCCAGATGGTTCTCGCGTTCCGTTCACAAAGCGGAGATACGCACAAACGTCGTACTGCAGTGCTGATGGCTCTTGCGTTGATACAATCTACAATTGGAATCGTGACACTTGTGTTACAAGTGCCCATGTCATGGGCCCTGTTTCATCAGGCAGGTGCAATTGTGTTACTTGGGTTCGCTATTGCCCATTGGCGCGGGATCAAGGGCGCCTATGCCTGACCCAACATAAGATTCAGATTTTGAACGGCCGCGCCGGATGCCCCTTTTCCCAGGTTGTCCAGTTGCGCCACCATATTGACATGTCCAGTGCCCGTGTTTCCAAGAACCCAGAGTTTCATGTCGTCACGGTCTGCAAAATCCTCAGGATGGATATGGCTGGTTGCTGAAATCTCTTCTTTGCTGGCAACGGTAACGAACTCACATCCACGATAATGCTGAAGAAGCGCCTGGTGAATTGAACCGACACTTGCACCAGCCATCTGCTCAAGGTGGATTGGGACAGATACCAGCATCCCTTGAGGAAAACGGCCGACTGACGGGGCAAACAAAGGTCTTTTGATCAACCCGCTCCGGGCCATGATTTCTGGAACGTGTTTGTGCTTGAGAGGCAATGCGTAAAGGTGAAATGCCGTATCGATGTGATCTTCGCGGGAAGCATCCTCCATCCGTGCAATCAGGTTCTTGCCACCACCGGTATAACCGGACACAGCGTTGATTGAGATGGCCATGTCACTTTGCATGATCCCGGCATCAATCAAAGGTTTGATTAGGGCAATTGCACCAGTGGAGTAGCAACCCGGATTACTTACCCGGCCTGCACTGCGGATTTTTGAGCTTTGCTCCCCATCAAGCTCAGCAAAGCCGAAAGCCCACTGTTCTGCAGTCCGGTGGGCAGTGGAAGTATCGATAATCCGGCACCGGTCATTGCCGCTTGCTTCAATCATGGATACTGCTTCGCGCGCTGCGTCATCCGGTAGACACAAGATCGCAAAATCACAGGAACCCAGCATCGACTGACGCTTGGCATCATCCCGGCGGTCTTCCACAGCCAGCGAAAGCATCTCAATATCATCACGTGCAGACAAGCGTTCACGTATTTGCAAGCCTGTCGTGCCATGTTCCCCGTCTATGAAGATTTGTGGTTTCATCAAAAAATCACTTTTTTCAACAAGTTACAGAGTTTTCCGGAATCAACATCAAAACTGTGTCTTGATGCATCTCAATCTGTGGATGCTTTCTTTTCTGCCTGAAGGCCGACCATATACATGGCAACCATTGATCCTGCAATGGCAGTTATTTCTGCATGGTCGTAGCAGGGCGCTACCTCCACAACATCCGAGCCGACGATATCAAGATTTCCGAGTTTGCGCAGTACCGATAGCATTTTCGCTGATGAGGGACCACCGGAAACCGGGGTGCCAGTCCCCGGTGCATAGGCAGGGTCCAGACAATCAATATCAAAAGTCAGATATACCGGGCCACCACCTACCCGTGCCTTGATTTGATTGGCAATTTCTTCGGTGGACAATTCCTCGACGTCATCGCCATAAATAATCTCGATACCGTAATCTTCCGGCGCATGGGTCCTGATGCCAATTTGGATGGACTTGTCCGGGTCAATGATACCTTCCCGGACGGCACGGGTAATAAAGGTTCCATGATCAATTTCAGGAATTCCATCATCGCCGTCATTAGTATGCCAGGTGTCCTGATGAGCATCGAATTGGATAAGGGCAAGCGGTCCATGCCGTTCTGCATGTGCGCGTAACAGTGGCCATGTCACATAATGATCACCACCTAATGACAGCAGATAAGCTCCCGTGTCGAGAATTGATTTGGCTTCATTTTCAATACGTTCCGGATTTTCCCAGACGCGGTTGGTGCTGATTGAACAGTCACCGTAATCTGCAACCGCAAGGGTCTCAAAAAAATCCATGTGAAATGGATATTGTGGATCTGCATCCAGAATACAAGACGCCTTCCGGACTGCATTTGGGCCAAACCGTGTACCGGGGCGATTGGTAACCGAGGTATCAAGGGGGATGCCCCATACTACCAAATCCGCGCCTTCCACATTCTTTGTGTATTTACGACGCATGAAGGACGTAACACCAGAAAAGGTGGAATCTTCACCTGACCCGAGCAGGGAGGTAGCCGTTATAGCGTGGTCGGATTGATCTTTTTTAGCCATCTTATTTCTTTTTGCGCCGTTTATGTCGTTAATTCATGATTGCCAATACCTTCAGGCCGTATCAATCTCAACGAACAATGGCAAGTCTTTCTATGGAGGAAGTGGTGACAGGATTAGAGAGCAATCAGATAAAAAAATACCTTGAAGATGGTTTTTTGTTTCCCCTCAAGGCGATGGATGCCGCTTGTACCCAAGGGTACCGTGACAGGCTGGAAGCGCTCGAAGCGAGGTATGCCGCGAAAGGCCCGGATCGTGATCTCAATCAGTATTTCCGGGTTAACGCGCATCTGGTGTTGCCTATGGCGATGGAACTTGCAAAGAATCCGGTAATCCTTGAAGCAATATCGAGCATTATCGGACCCAATATTTTGGTTTGGAGCGTGGAGTTTTTCATCAAAGAGGCAAATACTGACAAGATTGTCTCCTGGCACCAGGACATGACCTATTGGGGCCTTGGAGAAGGGGTTAGCGGCGATACTGAGCACCTCGCTTCGGCCTGGTTGGCACTTTCCCCAGCGACGTTGGATTCAGGATGCATGAAATTTGTTGCTGGTTCACATAAAAAGAGCATCCAGCCACACAAAGACACCTTTAGTGATGACAATCTGCTTTCTCGTGGACAGGAGATGGAAGTTGACGTAGCTCCAGATGAAGAAGTAGCAATTGAATTGACCCCCGGTGAATTCTCAATCCATCACGGTCGGATGTTTCATTACTCGGGGCCCAATGTATCTGACGATAGAAGAATTGGCGTGGTGGTTCGTTATGTGACGCCTGAAATCAAACAGCTTGTGGGAAAACGGGACTATGCAGTTCTGGTGCGTGGCATTGATGCCAAGCAAAACTGGATTTCCGTGGCTCCGCCTTCAGCAGATTTTGAGCCCGAGTCGATGGCCATATATGAGCAGGTGTTGGCCGATCAATCCGAGGCATTGACACAAGGTGCTGATAATGTTGCCCTTTATCAGAACATTAGCGATGAAGGGCAGGCCAAATCAGTTCAGTAAGGAAATCGGCGATGACAAACAACGAAGATAAAAGTGTTTCATTTACACAAATGAAAGACGGCACTAAGGAAGATTACAAACTCCTGCATGAACTGGAAAAACCTTACCATGCGATGACTGCAGACCGCATCATGCGCGAAATGCGCGGACAGGCGGAGGAAACTTTATCGGGTTACAAGATCACCCGGCTTGAGCACGGTCTTCAGTCCGCCACCCGCGCAGAGAATGATGGTGTAGACATTGATTGGGTCGTAGCTGCATTGTTGCATGACATCGGTGATGGGCTTGCGCCGCAAAATCACGATCGTTTTGCTGCCGAAATACTACGTCCATTCGTCAGGGATGAGGTTTCCTGGGTTGTCGAACATCATGGTATATTTCAGATGGTTTACTACGCCCATCATTACGGTTGGGACCCGGAAGAACGGCAGAAATACAAGGATCATCCTTTTTTTCAGACCTGCTCCGATTTCTGCGAAAGGTGGGACCAATCATCATTCGACCCTGATTATCCCATGAAGCCGCTTGAGCATTTCGAGCCAATGGTGCGAGAGGTATTCTCTCGCAAGGCATACGATCCGGCTGTTCTGTGCGCGGGTGAAGTCAGGGGACTAAGCGGATAATCCTTGATTTAAGTGTAACGTCCCAAATTGTTTTAGCACATTGATGACCTGAGTTTAGGTGATGATTATGTCCGGATTCTTGCGAAGTCGGCAAAACCCTTTCACGCTTTGTTAACCATACCGTTTAATGGAGAATTGGGTATTTTCACGTAAAAATGACCTTGGGGAAATAGTAGGTACGGTATGGTCAAATTGACTACACAAAGTGGCAAATCAGCATTGATGTTAATGCTGAACACCATTCTCTTCGGGACGGGAGCGGGACTGGTAACGCTCGCCTGGATGCAGGCCATCAAACGCAACCCAGGTGATGGCAGTGCAGTTGATGCGATGTTTAATATGCAGGAACCACTGTTGCTGATGACAGTAGCGATTCTCTTGGGGGGCGTATTTCATTCGTTCACAATTCTATATCCAGCTCTGATTGAAGGTCAGGAAAAACGGCTGGAAGCTCAGAGCGAAGCAGATGATTACAAAGACCAGGCTCATCGCGATCCTCTTACCAATCTGCACAATCGGCGGTATTTTGATGCCACACTTGAGGCCTATTTTTACGAATTCAACAAGATGAAGTTGCCATTTGGCTTGTTGATTTTCGATGTTGACCATTTCAAATCGGTAAACGATGACCACGGTCATTCCGTAGGCGATAAAGTGCTCAAAGACATCGCAGATTGCGCGCGGTCATTGACGAGGGAACATGATGTGATCGCACGGATCGGCGGCGAGGAATTTGCTGTCATTATTGCGCAGGTCACTGAAGATCAACTCAAAATGATTGCAGAGCGGTATCGGGAGCGTATCGCAAGACTTGAAGTCTCTTCAAGTCGAAAGAAAATTAATCCGACAATTTCAATTGGTGCTGCGTTGAGTACCGGGCATGACAATATTCATTCCTTGCTGGAAGCTGCTGACGAACGCCTTTATGCAGCGAAGGACATGGGGCGCAACCAAGTCGTCAACGCCTGAATGCACTCTATCAAAATGCTGTAAATTATTCC
Organism: Rhizobiaceae bacterium; assembly: GCA_051009575.1. Classification (GTDB taxonomy): domain Bacteria; phylum Pseudomonadota; class Alphaproteobacteria; order Rhizobiales; family Rhizobiaceae; genus JAALLB01. The sequence goes on along the minus strand of JBPCWL010000033.1, from coordinate 44,857 downwards.
CGGGTGCCGTGGTTTTTGGAGTATGTGGAAACCTTGGCTGGTTTCCATCCCGTTGGCGGACCATTCGTTGATTTGTATGTTTCCACCAACAATGGGTAGCATTGGGCTTCTTCACTGGAATGGGATGTACTGCAATCACCGCCTGGGCAAGCAGACAGCCCACCAAGCAGATCAATTTCAGCAAAAAATTCCAGGTAATCACCCTTGCGTACAGGGCTGGCCTTCATAAAATATTGATGCGTGTCCAAAGTAAATCCTGTGCACATGAAGACATTCAGGACATCATGGACAAGCGCTTCGGCCTTATCCGATCCAAGATTTCTCGAACTGGCAAGTGCACGGGTCAAATTGGAATGGCAGCAATAGTGATACTCATTTCCTGAAAGCAGGACATTTGTATAGGGATCACAGCGTGTGCCGATTACGTCATGCACGCTACCTCCGAATTCATCAAAACCGTACCAGTCCAGTGTGTCATAGGTGATAGTTGCCATGGGGCGCAAGGAAGGCAAATTGCTCCACATCCGGTCTCCGGTACTCAAATGGGTTCCATGCAAAGCCCGCGTCTTGCCACTAAAAAAACGTTCGTTGAGATCATGCATGTTCCACAGGTTTAAATCTCCAACCTGTGGTCCTTCTGGACAAATGATCCTGAAAAAATGTCCGGCAGGCACTTCAAAAGTTTCCGCATCCCGTGGCGCAACCAATACACGGTCTACGAGTTTGAGGTTTTCTCGGGAAGATTTATAGAAGTCTGGATTATATGGAGGAAGCGTATCGACCGGGTAGCAAACTACCGGTTTAACCGCTTTTCTTTTGTCTGAATCTGGCGGGGTGGGCGAATACGGGCTGGATAATTTCATGGGAGGAGTATGGTCTGTCCCGTGGTATTTCTACCTTCGAGGTCGCGATGTGCCTTTGATACATCCTTCAATTCATAGGTTTGATTGACCTGAATTTTAATTTTTCCGTCACTTATCATTCTAAACAGCTGCCTGGACCGCCGGGTCAGCTCACTTCTCGAGGCAATAAAATGAAACAATGTCGGACGGGTCGCGAAGAGTGAACCATGGGCTGACAGGTCTGCCATCTTGAAATCAGTTGCCGGTCCTGACGATTGGCCGAAACTGACAAACATTCCAAAATCCCTGATGACCTCAAGAGAGCCCGGATAGGTGTCTTTGCCCACCGAATCGTACACGGCTGCTACACCATTTTTCCGGGTAAGTCGCAATGTCTTGGCAACGAAATCATCTTTTCGATAGTCGATCACGTGGTTGTAACCTGCGGCTTTTGCAAGTCTACATTTTTGCGGTCCGCCCGCGGTGCCGATTGTTTCAATTCCATTTGCCGCTAACCATTGACCGGCTATGAGGCCGACGCCGCCAGCTGCGGCATGAAAAAGCACAACCTCATCTTTCTTTGGCTTATAGCAGTCGTGAATGAGATATTGTGCGGTGAGCCCCTTGAGCATGCAAGCTGCTGCGACTTCGTCAGAGACGCCTCGGGGAATTTTTACCAACCGGTCCGCAGACATTATCCGGTGTGATGCATATCCGCCGCCGGGAATCGTGTAAGCAACACGGTCTCCTACCCGGAAACCCTCTGTTCCGCTTCCCATGTTTTCCACAACGCCTGCACCTTCGCAGCCAAGAATAGCCGGATACCCGCCGGGAGCGGGGTAAAGTCCGGATCGCTGATAAATGTCTATGAAGTTGACACCGATGGCAGTGTGCCGAACCAAAATCTGGCCCTTTTTTGGTTTTGGGAGCTCAATGTCCCTAGTCTTAAAGACATTCGCATTACCTGCCTTATCCGCGATCATCGCGTAAGCCATAAAAATCCCTCCCGGACTACTCAAACCCTAAACGCATCATCTACAGGAACTTGTAGGGCTGTGACAAGGTGATTCGTCTTGCCAGCCATGGCAATGATTGAGGCCAATTCGCTATGCTGAACCTCCGTCATCCCTTTTGCCTTGGCTGTAGCGGTATGTGAATGAATGCAATAATCACAGCCATTTGCGACAGAAACAGCAATGTAAATCATCTCTTTGGTAATTGGATCGAGGGTTCCCGGACCCATAATCACCTTCAATTCACTCCATACCGCCTTGAGTTGTATTGGATCATGAGCCAGCGCCCGCCAGAAATTATTGACAAAATTAGAGCCTCTTGTCTTCCTGATGTCATCGAAAACTGCCCGTACTTCGTCTGATGCTTCTGCATCCGAAATCAGTGTGCGTGTCGCCATTTTTCATTCCTCGAGTTTGGGCCAAGTGCCGGAGTAAGGTTTTTTCAGTGCTCTTTCGACCAGTTCAAGATGATCCTGGCCATAAAACATGTCGCCATTGACGAAATAGGTTGGAGACCCGAACACGGATCGGCTGATCGCTTCATCCGTATTTGCCAGATGAACACGTTGAATATCTTCCGACTGCGCCATATCCAGAAGGAGAACCGCATCAAGATCCAATGAACGGACTATCGAAGTCAAAGTTTCATGATCATTATGATTGGCATCTTCAAGCCAGTGCGCCTTCAAAATGGCATGGGAAAGTTCATCTGCATCATACCCGTGTTCTGCAGCGGCAATGATCAAACCATTGGAAAGCGCCAGGGGTTCGTCATGCCAGGTAGGGCGGTGATTGATGAGTGGAGCTTCACGGTGCTCGGACCAACGCTCGATCTCGCGGTTGAAAAAGTATGCGCGGTGTTCAACGCTGCGATAACCGAATGGTTCTCCGCTGGAGGCGGCAATAACCGGGTTGAGATCTATAGGCCGATGAATGATCTTCGAATTGCTGCGCCTGGCAATATCGATCAGCAATCGTGAACCGATATAAGCGTAGGCTGAATGTGCTGAATAAAAATATTCAATTTCCGTCATGCTGTTTCAACCTCAAGATCAGAAATGCATCAAAGCAAATGCTGATGGACATATCCAGTGTTTGTGTCCTAGATTTTTAATGAACCGGAGACCAGTAATGAAAACTTCGAGATTGCATCCGAAATTCGGGTTGATCATGGAAGATTTTGATTTGCGTAACGTAACTCCCGAGCGGCTGTTTCCCGAAATTCGCGCCGCTTTTGAAGAGCATTCTGCGCTGTTGTTCCCGAAACAGAAAATGGATGATGAAACCCACAGACGGCTGGGTGAATTGTTTGGGCCTTTGGAAAACCGTGAAGCAATGGCAACCGGTAGAGACATTGAATTTGAGGTTTCAGCAGTATCAAATGCCGTTGGTGATAGCGTTCTGGATGCAGAGCATCTTCGTACACTGGACCTTCAGGCAAATATGCTTTGGCATACCGATAGTACATTTCTGCCAACGCCGGCTCTGGTCAACATCCTTACTGCAGCCGTCATACCCACTTCTGGAGGACAGACGGAATTGGCATCCACACGTGTTGGGTGGGCCGAAATGCCAGAAAAAATGAGATTAAAACTGAAAAATGCAATTCTTTGGCACAGGTTGGCCCACTCACGTTCCAAAATTTCCTCAGAACTTGCCGCTTCCAACAAAATGACTCGCTGGCCGGATCGCCCCTGGAAAGCCATATGGCCAAATCCGGTAAACGGTGCGGAAGCCCTGTATATTGCGTCACATGCGTTTGCTATTGAAGGTTTGGGGCACGAGGAGGGGCAAACACTGATTGAAGCTGCAATCGAGTTTTGCACTCGGGAAGGATGCGTTTACAGCCATGAATGGGAGGTGGGTGACGTTCTGATCTGGGATGAACGCGCAATACTCCATCGCGGCCGCCCGTGGAACTATTCCGAACCACGGACACTCAAGAGTATTTGCTGTTCTGCTACCGATACGGATGGATTGGAACAGGTGAGGGTGGTGTAGGCCGTTAACGGGATTTTATCAGCGATGATTCAGCAGCATGCCTAATTGAATTGATATATTGGCGCTGGGACCAGCCGCATTCTTTTGTGAGGTGTTCCCAATTTTTAACCGAAATCAATGTCAGAAGAAAATCCACGGCTTCCTTTTTCCTGAACTGGGGATTTAACAATCCGTCCTTTACAATTGCGTTGACTGCAGCCTGGCAACCGTGCCGCAGTGCCCGCATCCGATCGTCCCAAGCAGCTTTTGCTTCGGGATCGTTATCCTTCATGTCTTGTAACGCCTTGGCTACGCCAAACACCGCTGGGATATAATTCCCCCATGCCTCGATGAATGCGCTCAACCTGTCAACGCCACCAAGTGCGGTCCGGCTTGCCGTGAGGCGCAGGTCAATGTTTTCAGCTTCATCAATGCTGCGTGCTGTTGCAACAAGCAGCTCTGCCCGGGTCGGAAAATGAAGATAAACGGCTTGTCGGCTAACTCCGCAGGCTTTCGCAATGTCCGACATACGGACCGAATTGCTGCTTCCTGCTTCAAGGAGCCTCTGGGTCGTCTTCAAAATTCTCGTTCGCGTATCAAATTTATCTCTTGACATGGTGTAAACTTAGCAGTAATTGACACCATGTCAACTTTACATAGTGTAAAGTAAAAATGCCAGGAGCAAAAAATGTCTAAAAAAATTTTCATATGGGTTGCCCATCCAAAAGCGGGCTCGCTTTGTGCAGCAATGGCTGATGCATATCAGTCAGGCGCCGAACGTGAGGGGGCAACTGTAAAGCGGATGGACTTGTCGAATATGGAGTTCGAATTGAACTTTGAAGGATATTCACAAGATGCACCGAAACTGGAACCGGATCTGGTCAGGTGGCAGGACGCAATTAGCTGGGCAGATCACCTGATGTTTATCCATCCATATTGGTGGGGTACGATGCCGACGAAAGCCAAGGCCGTCCTTGATCGTGCCCTCACACCAGGCTTCGCCTACAAGTATCACGGAAAGAAAGTAGCCTGGGACAAATTGCTAAAAGGTAAGACCGGAGATGCAGTGATCACCTCTGATACACCTCCGTGGTTAGATACTGCTCTCTACAGAAAACCGGGCCGCCGTGTAATCAAGAACCAGATATTTGATTTTTGCGGAGTTAAACCGAAAAAAATCAGGCAATTCGGATCTGTCAAACTGGCCGATGAACAGAGAATAGAAAAATGGCTCGGTCAAACCAGGGACATGGGGATGAAGGCTGCAGCGTAAGAGTTACGATCGGCCTTCTGTTGTCCATAAATGTTCGTCACGCAGAAATGGATTTGAAACAGGTTGGATTTTGAGTTACCCGATGCGAGTAATAAACGGGTGAGAAATTGTGACACATATTTGGGTTCGAGCAGAACAAAGAGAGTTTGAGCAAAGAGTGGGGATATCGCCTGACGGCATCAGGAAGCTGGTGGATGCAGGCTTCGAAGTCACGGTGGAAGAAAGTTCCTCCCGCGCAATTGAAATCGCCTCTTACAAAAATACCGGATGCAATATCGCGCCTGAACATTCCTGGGTTGATGCTCCGGTAGATGCCATAGTTTTTGGCTTGAAGGAGCTTGATGAATATGGCCCCGATCTGGTGCATCGCCACATCATGTTTGGTCATGCTTACAAGGGGCAGGCTGAAGGACCTCAATTATTAGGACGGTTTAAAAGGGGCGGAGGCACCCTTTTTGATCTGGAATATCTTCTCGATGAAAATGGCCGCCGAATAGCTGCCTTTGGCTACTGGGCGGGATTTGCCGGAGCAGCAGTTGGACTGAAAGCGTGGATTGCACAGAAAAGAGGTAAGCCCCTAGGCCCCGTTGGTGTTTATCGCGGGAAAGATCTTCTACTGACTGAATTGTCCGGGGAGCTGGCTGAAGTCGCCGGATACGATGCCGGGCACCCTTCGGTCATTGTCATTGGCGCCAAAGGGCGTGTCGGCACGGGTGCTTCGGATCTCTGTGAAGCAATGGGACTGAAAGTAACCAAATGGGATATTGACGAAACCGCCCACGGTGGGCCGTTTCCAGAAATTCTTGAGCACTCCATGTTTGTAAACTGCATTCTGGCCAATCCAGTTGTTCCTGTCTTCGTTTCGAAAGAAAGTGTATCGGCAGACCGGGGATTGAGCGTAATTGCAGATGTCTCGTGCGATCCAAACAGCAGTTACAATCCAATTCCAATCTATGATCATTCAACGACATTTGCCGACCCGGTTGTCCGGGTGACGGATAAGCCCAACCCCCTTGACGTCATGGCAATCGACAATCTTCCCTCAATGCTTCCGGTTGAAAGCAGTTTGGATTATGCTGAACAGCTGCTGCCGTCACTTTTGAAGCTTGATAATATTGAAACCGGCGTCTGGGGTGGTGCAGCAGAGGTTTTTCGCGAACACGCTGAAAAGGTCTAAAGGAAATCAAATGCAAACCATTAACTGGGTCGGGACAGGCCTTTCATCCATACCTGGTCTTCGCCGATTGATCGAAGGAGGTCACAAGGTCGTTGTCTGGAACCGGACTGTTGAAAAAGCAAAAGAGGCGGTAGGTGACCTTGAAGTAGAAATCAGGGAATTCGATATAGACAAACTTGCGTCCGGTCTTGGGGAAGGGGATGTTGCAATTTCCATGCTGCCAGGCGACTGGCATGTACCGATTGCAGAAGCATGTTTGGAAGCAGGCGCCCATTTCGTTTCTTCATCTTATATATCGCCGGAAATGGCAGCCCTGGATGATACGGCGAAGGAAAAAGGGCTTTGTTTTGTAAATGAAGTTGGTCTCGATCCGGGCATTGATCATCTAATGGCGCATTGGTTGATTGCCGACTATCGGGTATCTTCCGCCTATGACCCTCAGAATGTGCTGAGTTTCCGATCCTATTGTGGTGGCGTGCCCAAGATCGCAAATGATTTTCGCTATAAGTTCAGTTGGTCGCCGCTGGGTGTATTGAAAGCCCTTCGCTCGCCTTCCAAATCCATTAAGGATTTTGAACCCTATGACGTAGCCCGCCCGTGGGATTCGCTGACAAGTTACGCAGCACCACTCCCGGAACCCGAAAGTTTCGAGGTGTATCCGAACCGGGATAGCCTGCCGTTCATGAAAGATTACAGGTTTGATCTGGAATGGAAGGTAAAAACCTTTGTCCGCGGCACCATGCGTCTGAATGGTTGGGCTGCTGCCTGGAAGGACATATTTACTGAGATCGAAACCCTGGATGGACCCGATGGTGACGCGAGACTCAAGGAAATGTCAGACCAGTTTTGGACAGAACATTCATTTGAAGACGGCGAGGCAGACCGTGTCGTCTTGTGTGTGGAACTGTCAGCTGAAAAAGACGGCAAAACCAGGTACCACAAGACCTACGTCATGGATGCCTGGGGCGATGAACGCGGCAATGCGATGGCTCGTTTGGTGTCAATTCCGGTCTCTCTTGCTGTTGAAGCGGTTCTGGAGGGTTCAGTTCCCACCGGTGTTTCTCCGGCGCCTTCGGATCCAAAACTGATCGAATCCTGGATGAACCATATTAGCGACCTGGCTCAACATCTGGAGGTAGTCGATCACGTGGGGTAGCCTGCACGTAATCGAAAACAGTTGTAAACAACAAAAAAACCTCGCATGCAGCTGGTCTTCCTACGCCGGTATGAGCCGGATCAGGTTCAAAGGGACACTGCGCCAGGCCAAAAGGCCTTTATCGGAGTCTCAGATTCTTCAGGCGAAACGCCCCTGACAAAATTGAAACTGCCGATCGTAAACATGAAAATCAATATTACTGCTGTAGATGAATTCCTTGACTATGTAGTGATTGAATGTTGAATTCTTACCCGGCGGGGTAAACTACGTATTGGAGGATAAAATGTGTGATCTGTGCGTAATTGAATCAGTAAAAAATAGAATGCTTTCACGGCGCGACTTGTTTAAGGCGAGCGCAGGGATTGCTGCGACTGCGGCTGTTGCATCAACTGCAATTGCGCCTCAAGCGATGGCTGCCGGTCATGGCAAAGTGGAAGATATGACTTATGAATATGACGGTAAATTCCCGACCTATTTTGGAGCGCCCGGCATCAGTTCCGAACAAAAATTCAAATTTTCAGAGCATGGATTTAACCTTTTCAACCTGACGATCAATGAACACACAGGAACACATGTTGATGCACCGCTGCATTTTTCTGCAGATGGACAGGCGGTAAATGAGATACCAGTCGGAAATCTCGTCGTACCGCTGTGTGTGATTGATATCCGCGAGACAGCGGCTCGTGACGATGATGCTCAGGTAACTCCAGGCGACATAAAGGCGTGGATTTCAAAACACGGTCCGATTCCGGAAAATGCTTGTATTGCCATGCTCTCCGGTTGGGGAGATCATGTTGCGACCGAAAAATACCGGAACGCGGACAGTGACGGGAAAATGCACTTTCCAGGCTTCCACATAGAATCGACGCAAATGCTGCTGGAGGAAACAACGGCTGTCGGTATGGCAGTGGACACACTGTCGCTTGATCACGGAATTTCCGCAGATTTCAAAACCCATTATGCTTGGCTGCCGACAAATCGTTGGGGAATTGAAAATATTGCCAATCTCGACAAGGTGCCCGAAACAGGCGCAACGTTGGTGGTGGGTGCCCCGAAACACAAGGGCGGTTCCGGCGGACCATCGCGGGTAATCGCATTGGTCTGACAATCACCAAGCACCTATTGCTTGTCGAAGGTAGAAGATAACAGTAATCTTCGCCAGCGCCTCGTTCCATTTTCATATGGGACGAGGTGATTTCCTGAAAACTACAAATACGGAGAATTTCATGGCACTTGCTGCAAATCGCAAAATCTGGACCTGGTTTGACGGTGATTGGCATGAAGGAAACATTCCTATCTTGGGTTCCGCTGATCACGGTACCTGGCTTGGTACAATGGTGTTTGACGGCGCGCGCGCATTCAGCAACGTCACCCCTGATCTCGACAGGCACTGCGAGCGGGTTAACCACTCCACAGTAGCACTCGGAATGGATGTCGTTATGGAAACGGGAAAAATTCTCGAACTGGCCGAGGAAGGTGTAAGGAAATTTGATCCCGGTGCCGAGCTTTACATCAGACCAATGTGCTGGTCGACGGAAGCCGGTGCCATGACGGTAGATCCGTTACCAAGCTCAACCCGGTTTGCATTGTGCCTTGAGGAAACGGCCATGCCTCCTTTTGCTGGCACCACGCTGACCACAACTCGGTTCATCCGGCCAACGCTTTCCAGCGCTGTCGTGAATGCCAAGGCTGCATGCCTTTACCCGAATAATGCCCGGATGCTCAAGGAAGCACAGGAAAAAGGGTTTGCAAATGCGATATCCTGCGATGCGTTGGGAAATGTTGCCGAAACGGCCACCTCCAACATTTGGATGGTAAAGAACGGCGAGTATTTGACACCCATACCCAATGGAACCTTCCTGGCAGGCATCACCAGGGCACGGGTGGTAAATCTGTTGCGTGAAGCCGGAGAAATGGTTCGCGAAACAACTCTGACCATTGATGACTTCAGGAACGCCGATGAAATATTCCTGACGGGCAATTATTCAAAAGTAACTCCATGCGTTCAATTCGAAGACCGTGATTTCCAGATAGGAAGTAAAACAACACAGGCTCGCAACATGTATATGGAATGGGCCGGGGCGTGACCCCCAAAACCCGTTCGATTACACTTTTGGTACTGGCTCAGGTATCAGCCCTTAGCCTCTGGTTCATTTCAGCTGCCGTATTGCCGGACATGCTCCGGGAACATCAGATTTCGCAATTGGCACAGGCGGCACTATCAAGCGCGGTTGCAGCGGGGTTTGTTACAGGTGCGCTGATATCTGCCCTGACAGGAATATCCGACCGCTTTGATCCCAGATATGTCTTTGCGGCTTGTGCTGCCGTGTCAGCAGCTTCTGGATTTGCTCTATTGTTTTTTGATCCTGGCAGCACCGCGTCCGTCACCATGCGTTTCATCACAGGTTTGATGTTGGCTGGTGTCTATCCGGTTGGCATGAAAATCGCTGTTGGTTGGGGAAGGGAAGATAGGGGGCTTTTGGTAGGGCTATTGGTTGGTGCACTGACACTAGGGTCAGCTTCTCCGCATCTGGTGGCATGGATTGGCCAAGCAGAATGGCGTTCAACCATTTCAATTGTGTCGTTTTTGACACTGATTTCCTCCGGATTGATCCTGTTTTGCGCGCTCGGTCCTTTTCATGCCAAAGCACCCGCCTTCAAAGCATCTTCGATCACCCTTGCCTGGACCAATAAGCGAGTGCGTTATGCTTACCTCGGTTATTTTGGGCACATGTGGGAACTTTATGCGATGTGGGCCTGGGTGGGTGTTGCGACGCTTGCATCCTATCGTTTTTCCATGGCTGAAGCTGAAGCGGTTTCTTTTTCAAAGCTCACCGCCTTCCTGGCAATTGGTTTGGGCGGCCTGGCTTGTGTTCTTGGTGGATATATGGCTGACCGGATAGGTAAAGCACAAGTAACGATAATCGCCATGACGGTGAGTGGTCTTGCAGCCTTAGGTGCCGCCGCAACTTTTGGCGGGCCACCCTGGATAACGTTTATCGTCGTTATCATCTGGGGAATTGCCATTGTGCCGGACAGTCCACAGTTTTCTGCACTGGTTGCAGACGGATCACCTCCGGAATTGGCTGGTTCACTTATGACATTTCAAACAGCTATTGGTTTTGCCTTGACGATATTTACAGTTCAAATCACACCCTTTGCAGTTGAGCTGACAAATTGGCCAACCGTGATGGTGATCATGGCACTTGGCCCGGCATTTGGTATCTGGTTCATGTGGAAATTGAGGATGTTGGAAATCGGGCACACGCACCAATAGAAACCGAATTATTTTTGTAATCTGACTGTTTTCCGTCTTCGGGGTTTGGAAACACTCAATGGAGCAGAAGGCGCCTGGTAGACTGACTTGATGATAGTTCGCGGACGGCGTTTGGTTTCGTTGAATATGGTTCCAACATAAATTGCGATAATTCCCACGAAGGAGGTCAGTATTCCTCCCATGAGGAACATTCCGGCCATCACGGATGTCCAGCCAGGTACACCAATCCCCGAGAACAGATAGTTCATCAGCAGAACACCAATGTAGACGAAGGCAAGAAAGCTGATCACAATACCGGAAATGAAAACTCCGATAAGCGGCTTGATTGAAAACGCTGTAATTGCAGTGATAAACAGCCTTACCAGCATTGCAATGGAGTAGGTTGTGGGGTCGGATTTGAATTTGTCGACCGGTGCGGAAATCTGTTTGAAGCCTGCTGAATGCAATACTCCTACCAGCCAGATTTCCCGTTCCTCAAAACTCTTGAGAACATCCACATATTCCCGTTTCATTAGCCTTGCGGTTGTGACATTTCGCGGAAAGTCAAAATCACTCAGGAAACTCAAAATTCGGTAGAAAATCCTTCTAAAAATCCGATAGGCAAAATTTCCTTTCGGTGCCTTCTGTATACCGAAAACCACATCGGCATCGTTCTGATGCATAATATTGTAGAACTCTTTCGACCAGTAGGGATCTTCTTCCATGTCACCATCGAGAATCATGACGAAGTCGCCACAGCTGGCTTCCATCCCGGTCCATAACGCCTTGTGTTGGCCATAGTTTCGGGCAAGGTCAATAACCTTGATGTTCGAGTTTGAATCAGCCAGATTTTTTGCGAGTTCGAGGCCATCATCAGGTGATGCGTCATTCACAAAAATGATCTCGTATTCAAATCCCATTTCCTTGGAGGCCAAAAGCACACGATCAACGAATGGCTGGATACTCCTGCCAGTCTTGTAAATTGTAGTTACAAAAGAGATTTTCACCTTGGTGCGCCTATGAAATTGTGAATTTTTTCAAATCATCCAGTTCTGCTTGAATGACGAATCTACTTTATTTCAAACAATTACAAGTGCATAGTTCACCAATTCGCAATTGAGGCGAATTTCTGCGTTTGTTCGATTCAGCGGCCTCATGAATAGCATACTCAATTTTTGGACAAGGGCGCATTTTGGAAACAGCAAATCAAGAAGTTGCATGCATCGCTTGTGGCTCAATGGACAGCATCAAGCTACCTGTTCCGGTTTGCAACCAATCAATGCTGAGTGACGGAAAAATTGTTGCAAAGTCACTGGAGAAGAAGAAATGCAGGCATTGCGGAATGATTTCTCATTGCAGGCAACTGACAAGTTCACAGGTAGCAGCATTATATTCTGAAGACTATAAACTGCCGGTTTTATCTCGCCAAGGCGATCAGGAAAGGGCGGATTTATACTGTTCTGTGGTGCTGGATACGTTGGGTGAAAAGAATATTTCAGGAAATTGCCTCGATATCGGGTGTGGCTCAGGTGCTTTGCTGAAGAAGTTCATTTCTTTGGGCGGAACAGGAGAATTTGTTGGAATAGATCCCGCCCTGCCACCTCAAATATCTGAGAACACTGCGAATGTCAGACTCATTGAAGGGTTGCTTGAGGAGGTGGAATTTGGAGTCAGGCGTTTTGATACGATAATTAGCATCAACACGATCGAGCATGTTCATGATCCAGAAGGGTTTTTATGCAACGCCAATAATCTCCTGTCAGAAGATGGAAATCTCATTGTAATTTGCCCTTCTGATAATCCTGCCAATGTTGAACTCTTATTCTATGATCACCTCTGGACTTACACGACAGCCGCGATGAAAAGGTTGGCGTACAACTGCGAACTAGAAGTGATAAAGGCACAACCATTGGAAGGACAACTCAAGGGGTTCAAAATCTACCACTTTAAAAAAAAATCAATTGCACAAAAGCATTTTTCTCATCCTGTATTCAACGAACACGACGCCAGCCACTACTTGTTAAATTGGGTAAAACTAGACGAGGAATTACTGAAATGCATAGGAAAAGGGCCTGAAAAGCTGCAAATATTCGGAGCAGGGCAAATGGCCGCCCTGCTGAGGGCTTATGCGCCAGAAACGTTTTCTGCTGCGCAAAGATTGGTGGTGGATGATCCGTTATTGGCTTGGCCAATTGGTAAAACAGAGAAGTATAATCCGTCAGACCAAGAAGGTTGGGTGACGGTAGTTGCTGTACACCCACGGGTAGGGGATTTGATTGCCAAAAGAGTAGTTGATGATGGTGGAGATGCTGTCGTATTACCCATCGGAGACAGATGACCACTGAGAAATATAATTTCGATGATTAGAGATTACGGAATATCCGAAAGAACAACCTCTGAAACTTCTGTGGAGTTGGCTACAGAATCCCTGAAAAGCCTTGGGTATGCGATAGTGGATAGCGGATACTCTGGTGACGAATTATCCAATTTCGCCAAGGCTTTTGACGCAGCGAGAGAAAAATCAGAAGAACAATACGGCCAAGAATTTCTCCGTAGCATCGATGAAGAAAACACAATCCGCGCTTTGTTTCACCACGACAATTCTTTCTTGCAGTTGGCAATGAACCAAACGATATTGTCCATCGTCAGCAAATTGCTCGGGGATTATCATGTCCTGTCCCAACAAAACGGGATCATAAATCCTCCACAAAACAAGCAATATAATCAAGGTGCATGGCATCGTGACCTGCCTTATCAGCATGTGGTTTTTTCGAGACCTATGGCGATCAATGGTCTCTTTTGCATCGATGATTTTACCCACGAAAACGGGGCCACTCTCGTACTTCCCGCATCTCACAAACAGGAAGAATTTCCTTCAGATGGGTTTATCAAAACGAACCATATACAGGTCGTCGCTCCGGCAGGATCTTTTATTGTGCTGGATTGCATGTGCTACCATTCTGGCGCATCGAATAATACACAATTACCCAGGCGTGCAGTAAACCATGTTTATACAGTTCCAATTATTCGCCAACAGATTGATATTCCTGACCTGTTAGGAGACGATTTTACCGATGATCCTCAACTCAGGAGATTTCTAGGATATGATGTTCAAGTACCCAGCAATTTGGAACAGTTTTACAAGCGCAGACCCCGGAAAAAGAGCGCTGATGCCTGATCCAGCTGGAATGGGAAAGTGAATGGCTGAAAAAACTTCCGGAATTTATCGTCTGATTACGATACCGAAATTGTATGCATTCTTTCAGGATATGTTGGGAGGGCAGGCCGCGCGGGGTTCATTCAAAGAACAGTATTTTAATGATGTAGCTGGCAAGAAAGTGCTCGAAATCGGCTGCGGGCCAGGCGCCTCTTATCCAATATTGTCAGATAGTGCGGAGTTCATAGGCGTAGACTGGAATGCCGAACATATAAAAACAGCTCAGGAAAAATTTGGCTCAGGTAAAGCTAGCTTTGTTCGCGGAGACGTCCGGACAGAATTGAGCATGGACAGTGGACGCTTCGATTATGTGTTTGCATTTGGACTGCTGCACCATCTGGATGACAATGATGCAAAGGAATTGCTAATTGTTGCTCACGACTATCTTTGCACGGGCGGAAAGTTTGTTTCTGTAGATCCTGTATATCATAAAGGACAAAACTGGTTCGCAAAATGGATGTGTGACCGCGACAGTGGGCAAAATGTTCGAACAGCCGAACGGTATCAGTCATTGTTTCCGGAGCAGTTTAATAACGTTTGTTCTAATGTTTCGACTGACAAACTCCGAATACCGTACTCACATTGCGTTATGGTAGCTACCAAAGGTTAGGTCGGTGTCCGAATGAAAAAAGTAGCTATCGTGCAATCAAATTATATTCCATGGAAGGGGTATTTCGATCTCATTGCTCATGTAGATGAATTCATTATTTATGACGATGTTCAATACACCAGACGCGATTGGCGCAACCGGAACCAGATAAAGACACCTAACGGTCAGCAATGGTTGACCATACCGGTCATCTCAAAAGGAAAACATGATCAGCTGATCAACGAAACAGAAATTGATGGAACCCAATGGGCACAAAAGCATTGGCGCAGCATAGAATCGAATTACCGAAAAGCACCATTTTTCAAAGAAATCTCGGAAATTTTGTCGCCGTGCTATGAACAATCAGATTTGTTGTTATCCAAATTGAATATCAGTTTTTTGAAAACGATTTGCAACTATCTCTCCATTGATACGGCCATCACGCTTTCCACCGAATACAATGGAAAAGGGCAAAAAACCGATCGACTTCTTTCGCTTTGCCTGGAATCGGGGGCTAGTCACTATGTTTCTGGTCCAAGTGCAAAATCATATTTCGACAATCAGAAATTTTCTGAAAGTGATATTGATGTAAGCTGGTTTGATTATTCTGGTTATCGTAAATATCCACAATTGTGGGGCGAATTTGTTCATCAGGTTTCGATCATTGATCTGATCATGAATTGCGGGAAAAATGGTAAGAGATTCCTGAAGTGCGGAGAATAATTTTTGTCTGACACCAAATCAATAATGGATGATGTGAGCGCCTACTACACGGACAAGCTAAAATCTTTTGGCAATACTCCAAAGGGCGTTGATTGGCCGGATCACAAGGGGCAACTGCTCAGATTCGACCAACTTTCGAAATTGTTCGGCGATGAAGACAGTTTTTCAGTTTGTGACATTGGGTGTGGGTATGGTGCTTTCGCTGACTATGTCCGGTCCGGATATGAAGATGCGAAGTATGTAGGAATAGATTTGTCAAAAGCTATGGTTGAGGCATCCAGATCAAAATTTCTCGACGTAGAAGGGGTCGAATTCGCAATTGCCTCCAAGCCGCCAAATCCCGTTGATTTTTGTGTTGCCAGTGGAATTTTCAATGTTCGTTTGAAGCATTCTGATGAAGCATGGGAAAATTGGATTCTTGAATCTTTGGATACGATGAACAAATTCAGTATTCGCGGCTTCGCGTTTAATGCGTTGACGAGTTACTCCGACAAAGAGTTGATGCGACCTGATCTTTACTATGCTGACAGCAAGGAACTGTTTGATGTCTGCAAACGTAAATACTCAAGGAATGTCGCACTACTTCACGACTACGATCTGTATGAATTCACAATTCTCGTAAGGAAATATGATGGCTAAACCCTTGGTAATCTTTGGTCAGGGCGATATCGCTGAGCTTGCTGAATTCTATTTCACTTCCGATGCGGAGAGAACAGTAGCCGCCTTCACCGTCGATGCAGCCTATCTCACGGATGCCACGTTCAAGGAAAAGCCGGTCGTGGCATTCGAAAACCTTGAGAAGGAATTCCCACCGTCAGAATATGAGATTTTCATAGCGGTCAGTTACTCGAAACTGAATGCTTTGAGAGCAGAAAAGTATCTCGCAGCGAAACAAATGGGTTATACCGCTGCCAGTTATATCAGCACTGCCGCTACAGTTCTTAACTATGGAGCAATTGGTGAAAATTGCTTCATACTGGAAGACAACACAATCCAGCCTTTTTGCAGGATTGGTAACAATGTCACCCTGTGGAGTGGAAATCACATTGGTCACCATTCAATCATTCATGATCATGTATTTGTCGCGTCTCATGTTGTTGTTTCCGGCGGTGTTGAAATTGGTGAGCGTTGCTTCATAGGCGTTAATGCCACACTTAGAGACCATATTAGAGTTGGAGAAAAATGCGTCATAGGTGCGGGTGCATTGTTGCTTTCTGATGTAGAGGCTGAGGGAGTGTATCTGGGAAGTGAGACGGAACGTTCCCGGGTGCCGAGTTCAAGATTGCGCGGAATTTGAGTGGGACCGCAGGAATTATGAAATGGCGCAAACTTGGTCAGTTGTATTCGGTGGACAAGCTTCACCCCAAATTGTTTTCTCACGCTGCGAATCCTCTGCCCATACATCTAAACAATAACGTCTTCAGAATATTTTTCAGCGCGCGCGATGAGAACAATCGGTCCTCAGTCGGTGCCGTCGATATTGACATCGTGGAAGGCCGGATAATGAATGAAATTCCGGAACCTGTTTTTGAGTATGGACCTAAAGGATCGTTTTTCGACAGCGGCGTCAGTATTGGGAATGTCTATGAAGTCGGTGGACAGCAATACATTCTGTTTATGGGATGGCAGAATCCTGACGGTGGTCATTGGCGTGGTGATGTCGGGCAACTTGAATTGTTAGAAGATCTGAAACTGAAGCTGGTTTCAGATGTTCCCTTTATGGCTTCCGACAGCGAGGATCCGGTTAGTCTCTCTTATCCGTGGGTTACCAGGTTTTCAGATCAGGACTATTACATGTGGTACGGGTCAACGCTTTCCTGGGATGCTGGTAACGATGAAATGTTGCATGCAATAAAAGGCGCCCGGTCTGAGGACGGGATTGTCTGGCAAAAGACAGGCCTGCAAATTCCTTATGAAATTGGAGTCGCGCAAGCATTTTCAAAACCAACAGTAGCCATGCGTGGCAACGGAATTTTGGATATGTGGTTTTCTTACCGGTCAGGCGGTGGGACTGCTTATAGAATCGGCCGCGCAGAAAAAAAGCCGCAGGGAACCTGGAGCTTGTGTTTGGATGATGCTGGAATAGATGTATCGGAAACGGGATGGGACAGCGAGATGATAGCGTACCCTTATGTTTTTGATCATGACGGAGATCGATTTATGCTCTACAACGGAAACAGATATGGAAAATCCGGCTTTGGTCTGGCCATACTTGAACGTGATTAACGGACGTTGAGATTTATCCGCAGAAAAAGTTGGAAACAGGATGTTCAGTTACGTATTATTATTGGTCGCGGTCGTCTTGATGTCGGTTGTGCAGGTCATTATCAAGCTCCGGTTTAATTCCGTTCATGGCCAAATTCCACTATCAGCAGACGGATTTCCGGCATTCCTGATGAAAGCCATGAAGGACCCCTATTTGTGGCTTGCAGGCATTACGCTGGTGACTGCAGCAATACTCTGGTATTCGGCAATTTCACGTATGTCACTTGGTGTGGCATTTGCTTTCGCTGCCCTTTCCTATCCCCTTGTTATGGCCGGTAGTTATGCCTTTCTGGGTGAAACCTTTGCGATGCCGCAAATTATGGGATGTGCATTGATAGTGGGTGGACTGGTTATGATCGCTGCTTATACTTGACGTTTCAACCGGTATGTAAAAACCATCGGTGTGCTAAGGGACGGTGGAAGAAATTTCAACAAACCAAGAAGACGGGTTAACGATAAAACCCGGTACATCCGTCCAACAAGACCATCCTTGTGCCGCGACATGAATTCTTCATCTTCTCCAAGGCGTTTGAAACTCTTGTAAATCAAAGCCTTTTCGAATTCGACACTTGCGTTATTTCGTTTTGCGATTTGCCGGACTTTAGGCAAGCTGATGAAATTGAGTGTTTCCCAAATATCGGGTTGTTTTTGGATTTTTTTTAAAAAGATTTTCTTGGTCATTCCAGGCGCAAACGGAACAATGGGAATTGCGTAGTGAGGTTCGTAGGGGACGAGATAGTTTGGGCAGGAATTGACGCATATTCCGCTGCATTTCAAAACAGACAATATTGCATCTGTTGCCATATCGATATCTTCAATATGTTCCATGACGTTAATTGAAAAAATAAAATCAAATTCACCGTCTGACTCCTGATCAAGCTGTTCTGCAGTTTTCTCCAGCAGATCAGGTAAAGTTGCTTTTTCCCCATTCCAAATCAGATTTTTTGTGACAGCAAAAAGTCCAAAACTAAGTCCTGCCGGCTCCAATGCAACAACATCATGGCCATGCTTGTGAAGGTAGATGGACAACAGGCCTAAACCAGCGCCGACTTCAAGAATTCGAAGCTTTCCCGCCGGTAAATGTTCATTCAGAAAACTGTATCCAAACCGCATTTCAGAAAAGTAAGTATCGAGGGAAGTCTGGACGAATTCTTCAGATTCATCAGACAACTCGCATGCCGCTGCCCGAAACTTGGGATTATCAAATGCAAGTATAAATTCTTCAAAATCATCGGGGCTGCCCAGTAGCCGTTCTTCACTTGTTGACATGGCTTTACTGTCTTTCCAGGAAATCAGTCACCGCTTCGATCACGCGATCCTGATCTTCCTCTGATAAACCCGGAAATAGTGGCAAACGTAGTAACCGATGTGGCAAACTGGCTGCATTGGTCAATTCCATGCCTTGCTGGCAGTATTTTTTTCCGCCGCTGCTTTCATGTAAAGGCGTATAATGAAAAACCGCATTGATCTTCTTCTGTTTGAGGTGTTCAATCAGAGCGCTTCTGTTTTTCGCCTCCGGTAATATCAGGTAAAACAAATGTCCATTGTGTTTGATGTGATCGGCAACCGACGGTAGCTGGACAAGCTCCGCAGCAGCAAATTTTACAAATGCTTCATGGTATTTTTGCCATATCGTTCTTCTGCGATCATTGATGTTTTTTTCTTGCTGCAGCTGTGCCCAGAGCATAGCAGCAGTGACTTCACTCGCCAAAAAGCTGCTTCCCAGTTCTTGCCATTGGTATTTTTCAACCTGGCCTTCCAGAAATTGCCGACGGTCAGTTCCTTTTTCCCACGCAATTGTGCAGCGGTCAGAAAATGCAGGATTGTTGACGACTACCATTCCACCTTCACCACAATGGATGTTCTTGGTTGAATGAAAGCTGAAAACAGACATGTCCCCCATACTGCCGACCGGTTTGCCGCGATAACTGCAACCGATTGCCTGGGCCGCATCTTCAATAACCAACAATCCATGCTTTCTGGCAAATCCAGTAATCTCGTCCATTTCTGCGGAAACCCCCGCGTAATGAACTGGAATAATCGCTTTGGTTTTTTCTGTAAGTGCTTCTTCTAGCCTGGATTCGTCTAAGTTCAGCGTGTCGGCGCGGATATCGCATAAAACAGGTGTTGCACCTCGCAATGCGATACATTGTGCAGTTGAAACAAAAGTGAAATCGGGAACCAAAACTTCGTCGCCCGCTTTCAGTTCAGCAACCAATGCAGTCATATCAAGTCCTATGGTGCATGACCCAGTCAGGTGTGCGCTGTTAGCTGCCAGATTGCTTACAAACCAACGTTGGCATTGGTCTGTGAATTCGCCATCACCATGGATTTTACCGGCCGCAAGTGCGGACTCAATTGCCGCAATTTCATTTCCGGTCAAATGTGGAATGTTGAATGGGATGGGTGAGTAATTTGTCAATTCTTGGACCCGAATTACAAGCCAGAGGCTTTGCGTTCAGCAACTAACTCTCTTAAATAGCTATTATATTCCGAACTTTTTCGCCGTGAAAGTAAAGTTTCCAGATCACCGGTGGATATCCATTCGCGGTACATGCATACTTCTTCTGGACAGCAAATCTTTTGGCCCTGGCGTTTCTCAATCTGTCTTACAAATTCTGAAGCAGCCATCAGATCGTCTATCGTGCCGGCATCAAACCATGCAAATCCACGGTGCAAGGCTGCAACATAAAGTTCTCCTCGTTTCAGGTATTCCTCGTTTACCGCGGTGATTTCCAGTTCACCTCTTGCACTGGGAGTTATGTTTTTTGCGATATCCAGTGCGTTTTCATCATAAAAATAGAGGCCGGTAACGGCCAAACTGGATTTCGGTTTTTTTGGCTTTTCCTCAATTGAAATCGCCCTGCCTTCCTTATCAATTTCTACAATACCATAAGAGAAGGGATCGCTCACGCGATAGGAAAACACGGTTGCTCCCTTTGTCTGGGAGTTCGCGGCGGTAAGGTGGTCTATAAGGCCATTGCCATAAAAAATGTTATCGCCCAGTACAAGTGCGCTGGTGCTGTTTTTAATGTGGCCCTCCGAAAGGATCAGAGCCTCAGCAATGCCATTGGGGTTTTCCTGTGCGATATAATCGAGATTTATCCCCCATTCAGATCCATCGCCCAATAATTCCCGAAACTGTGGTAAAGCCTGAGGCGATGAAATAAGCACAATATCATTTATACCCGCCAGCAGGAGCATGCTGAGGGAGTAATAAATCATCGGTTTGTCGTAGACCGGGAGCAGCTGTTTTGAAGTCACCTTGGTAAGTGGGTGCAATCGGGTACCCAATCCACCAGCAAGCACAATTCCTTTACGGTTTGAACTCATGTTTTATTTCGCTCCATCAGGGGTTCCCACCAAGCTCGATTTTCAAGATACCAGCGGATTGTTTCCTGCAGTCCGTCTTCAAAGCTGTGATCAGGACGCCATCCCAGTTGGTCTTCGATTTTTTCGCAGCTCACCGCATACCTGTGATCATGCCCGGGTCGATCTGTAACAAAACTAATTTGACTTGAGTAGCTTTCGCCATCGCTTCGGGGCAAAAAACTGTCGAGCGTTTTACAAATTACTTCAACAATTTCTATGTTTCGCCGCTCCGAGTTCCCGCCGATATTATAGGTTTGTCCAGGAATTCCTTTCATCAGTACTGTCTCGAGTCCTCTTGCATGATCTTCGACATGCAGCCAGTCCCGGATGTTCCTGCCATCGCCGTATACAGGCAAAGGTCCTCCCGAAATTGCATTTATGACCATCAAAGGGATTAGTTTTTCAGGGAACTGATAAGGACCATAATTGTTGCTGCAATTGGTAATCAGTACAGGCACCCCAAATGTCCGACCCCAAGCGGAAACAAGGTGATCTGAAGCTGCTTTAGATGCGGAGTAGGGGGAAGAAGGTGCATAAGCAGTCTCTTCCGTAAACGCAGGGTCAGATTCTTCGAGGTCTCCGTAAACCTCATCGGTTGAAACGTGAAGAAATCGAAAATTTTCTGCAAGTTCCGGATGGTCAACCAAAAAATGGCGCACAGCTTGCAACATGCTGTAAGTTCCCATGATATTGGTTTTGAGAAAAACATCTGGCCCGTTGATGGAACGGTCAACATGACTTTCTGCAGCCAAATGAATAACGCCAGTTATCCTGTGTTCTACTAGCAATTTTGAAACAAGTTCGGTATCGTTGATATCGCCTTTAACAAATTTGTAGTTGGACTGCTGGTCAATTAATGAAAGTGAGCGAGGCTCAGCCGCATAGGTCAATGCATCAAGGTTGACGATTTTTGCCCCGGTATCC
This sequence comes from Rhizobiaceae bacterium, assembly GCA_051009575.1. Taxonomy (GTDB): domain Bacteria; phylum Pseudomonadota; class Alphaproteobacteria; order Rhizobiales; family Rhizobiaceae; genus JAALLB01. The sequence goes on along the minus strand of JBPCWL010000033.1, from coordinate 23,070 downwards.
CGCGCGAAATATCGGCATACTGCAGATCCGATAAATCCGCAGCCTCCAGTTACCAGTAAGTTCATTTGAGGTTGACCAGCCCGAAATAGATGGGATTGAATACTGCTTGGATATTATTCAATTTCTGTTAAAAATCCAGTAGTTAGTTGGAAACAAAGTGAAAAATTCCATTATGCGATCAGAACTGGATGCTGGTGAATTTGGTCAGCGAAAAGAATTGGTGCTGCTCGTATTATTCAGTTCGACATTGATTTCAATGGCGACATTTTTAGTTCTTTTCAGGATTTTCATCCCATTAACTGAACCGGTTTCAATTGATTTGAAACCGGTTATCTGGGTTTCTGCCTTTGGAATATCCCTGGTATGGAGCCGGCATTTACTGGCTAGGTTTACTCCGTTGGATCACCCCGTATCGCGGATTGGGGTGCTGCTTTTACTTCTGTTTTTGCCATGGATGTTGTTTCGGATTATGCCAGCAGATATTGCCCGCTTACTATCTGACTTAACCTTTGCTCTGCTTGCGATTGCAGGAATTATAATTGGAATACGATCATTGAGACCAGGCAAATTGGCGCTGGCTGGAATTTTCGGAATTGTTTTTGCAGCAGCACTGTTCACAGCACTTCTGGGCAAGGAGTACATTTCACCTATTGCATATGAGAATGCACTGGCAAATGTCCAACATCGCGACACCCTGTTTCATGCTGCGATAGCTGGCATGATTGAATTTCACGGATCCGTAAGCTCCGGTGTAGATGGGCTAGTCCCGCACGCGTACCATGTATTAAGTCATCGGCTGATAGGCTCTGTTGGCTCCTGGCTGGAGATACCTGTACTTCAGGCATCCTACCTGACGGTAATGATTGTCACGGTTCCTCTAATGTTTCTCCTCTTGTGCGAAGCGGCATCCGCGTTGCGACCACAGGGCTGGCCTCCACTGTTTTTGTTGCCAGGAATTATGTTTTTCCTAAGCTGGCCAATGCTTTTTTCCCTGTTTCAGAACTCCTCCTACTTCGCATCAGAGTCCTATATTCTGAGTCTTGTCATAATGTTCTCATTATTCCCGTTACTCGTAGACTGGGTTAAAAATCCGCCTGACAAACCTCGGACTATCTTAAATGCTGCAATTCTAGCTTTGGTGATCGGACTCGCGTCAGCAGCGAAGATATCCACCGGTGCCGTTATGGCTGCTGGACTTTCAACATTCGTTGTAATTGTTGGCAGGTTTTCGGTTCTTAGTTTTCTGTCTGCGATTGTTTTTTGCGTCGCGCCATTCCTATTGGTTTTTTTCACCTCGCTGGGGTCAGGGGAGGGTACATCGGGAATTATCTCACCATTGCACTTTCTGTTAGAACGGCGGGAGCAGGCATTGTTTTACATTTTCCTGACTGCGCTGGCGGGATTTGCGATCTGGCGTTTCATGGACAGGAACGATGGTTCCTGGAGGCTGATAATCCCGGTTTACTTGATGGCAATTGTATCATTGTGCGCAAGTCTGTTGCTTAAGTTGCCGGCAGGTGCGGTCATCTATTTTGCCAATCCGGGCATGTGGATCTGCATTCTGCTCCTGGCCATGTTGTTGCCCGGACCTGCTTGGTCAGAGGGTAAATCCAGGGCGGCACAATACTCGATCGCCATGGCTGTGTTTGTGGGTCTGGCAGCTGTTGAAAAAGACCGATGGCAAGCAATGGAAGCTTTAAGCGACATTGCCCCAGCAACAATGAGTGAGAAGACCTCACAAATGCAATTGAATTTGGCGATGAGTGAGCGGATTAAGAGGCAGGTTTCAGAATATGGCCGCGAATTTCTGGTCTTTGTAGATCCGGGATTTGATCAGTTCTGGGAGCAAAATGAGATTTGCTGGGCGCAATCCTTTGTGATTCCAGGATTAACAGGACAACCCATGCTAAAGGGAGTGCCTCCGCAGATCCGAGATTGCGAAATCCCTCCTTATTACGGGTTTTCAGATTACGATCTTGATGACTCAAGAGCAGAAGAACTAGCGGACAATAATTTGTGCACCGTCGCCAAAACACGGCAATTCAACGCTGTGCTGCGATTTGATGATCAAACCGGCCGGTTCATTGTGTGTGAAAATTAGTTTTAGGAACCCTTGATCTCTTTTGCCAGTCGGGGAATCGTTTTTTGATAGTTGGTTGCCCGGTTCCATTCCATGATGATGCGGTAATTGGCGGTTCCTTCGCCATAATCCTGCCCACGGCGCCAACCCTTCACGGCAAACCATTTGGCAGTTGAACCGATGACGTCAGGAGCCGACTTGAAAACATCCACGCCGCCGCCATCAAAATCCACCGCCCCTTCCAGGAAACGACGGGACAAAAACTGTGTTTGACCAATTTCGCCTGCCCAGGCTCCTTTCCGCTTTGAAAGATCAATCAATCCACGATCAATAATTTCCAACGCCGCCAGAAATTCCGGGAAAAACAACTTCTCGGAACGTCTGCAGTCATAGGCCAACGTAGCAGTCGCCTGCAGGATGTTCTTGTTTCCGGAAAAATGGCCGAAAGCAGTTTCCAAACCCCAAATTGCCAAGACCAGTTCTGCAGGTACGCCATATTTCTGTTCAGCGCGGTCAAAATATTTTTTGTATTGTTTCCATTTTTTCCGGGCTATGGGTGCAACCCCTTTAGACCTTCGTGCATAAAAACTCTCAAATGTGCCCTTAAAGCTTTTCTTGTTTCTACGATCCAGCTTGATAACTGATGTATCATATCTGACACCATCGAGTTTCTTCAAAGTGGAAGCTTTGTATTTTCCGCGATACTCCTTTTTGAATGCTTTCTTCCATTCGTTAAAGCGTGCTCCATCATTGGAACAAAACAGTTTGGCTTGAGCTTCCGATACTCCGGCCGCAGGTGAAAATGCGAAGCCAACCACTATTGCTGTTGCAAAAAATACATTCTTTCCAAGATTCATTGAATTCTCCAGAATCGCTGTCTGTTGTGCCCGTCAGTATGCCACAACATAACGCATGGGCAACTGCGCAGCACTTAAAGCATTAACAATCCGGTACAAATTAGGTTGTCGCTGATTTTTGCGATCGGGACAATGCCGTAATGGGCAACTCCAACTGGAGTGGGGAAATGACACAACCGTCGTAGGGGTATTTCGCCAACAAAAAAAGGGGCCAAACAGGCCCCTTGTAATCGATATGTCTGCAAAGATCAGCGTTTTGAGAACTGGAATGAACGGCGAGCCTTGGCTTTACCGTATTTCTTACGTTCGACGACACGGCTGTCACGGGTAAGGAAGCCGCCCTTTTTCAAGACGCCGCGAAGTTCCGGTTCAAAATGGGTGAGTGCTTTTGAGATGCCATGACGCACTGCACCAGCTTGACCTGACAGCCCGCCACCGCGAACAGTGGCGATGATGTCATACTGGCCATCCCGTCCTGCAGCAACAACCGGCTGTTGCAGAACCATTTGCAGTACTGGCCTGGCAAAATAGACATTGAAATCCCGGTCATTAATCGTGATCCGGCCGGTTCCAGGTTTAACCCACACTCGGGCTACAGCATCTTTCCGCTTGCCGGTTGCATAAGCACGGCCTTGCGCGTCAAGTTTCTGTTCGTAAACGGGAGCTGTATTTTCAACAACTTCAGCAGCGACAGCAGCACCTTCAACGGCGCCGCCCAGCTCTTCAAGAGAATTGAGTTCAGCCATTATGATGCAATCCTTTTGTTTTTGGAGTTCATGGAAGCAACATCAACTATTAATGGTGATTGTGCCTCGTGGGGATGTTCTGAACCGGCATAAACCCGCAGGTTCTTCATCTGTTGGCGTGAGAGCGGGCCACCTGGCATCATTCGCTCAATAGCCTTCTGAACAACGCGTTCCGGGAAACGACCTTCGATGATTGCACGAGCTGTACGCTCCTTGATGCCGCCGGGATATCCTGTGTGCCAGTAATACTTCTTGTCGGTGTATTTTTTGCCGGTCAGTTTTACCTTGTCCGCATTGATAATGATGACGTTGTCTCCATCATCTACATGAGGGGTAAATGTTGGTTTGTGCTTGCCACGAAGACGGTTGGCGACGATGGAGGCAAGACGACCAAGAACAATGTCCTCGGCATCAATCAGCAACCACTTCTTTTCAACCTCGGCAGGCTTCTGCGAGAAGGTTTTCATTTGTACAGCCTTTGAAACTGGAATTGAAATTCGTATCGGCAATATCAACCTGCCAATTTGAGCGCGTTTATAAGGGGAACCGGAAACGTAGTCAACACACTTATTTTCATTTTGTGTGAAAATAGTAAAATAAAAACAATGAGTTATATTTATGGTAACATAATACCACAAAATTTGCGCCGGTGTTGGCGTTTTCACCTCAAAAGTGGGCAGCAGATGTTGCTGTGATATGCTTTGTTTCACATGACGAAAACGGAAAAATGAATTAGGGGTCCTTATCGAGCCGTGTAGTTTGGCCTGCGATCATGGCAACCTGGAAGCAAAACGTTTGAACTTGATTTGGAAGAAGCGTGATGAAAAGTATTGGTGAGGCGTTCATCGAACATTTGGTAAAAAGAAATGTTGACGTCGTGTTCGGCATTCCCGGTGTTCATACAATTGAACACTACCGCGGGCTATCCGGTTCAGGAATTTTGCATGTTACACCTCGTCATGAACAGGGTGTTGCTTTCATGGCGGATGGATATGCCAGGGTTTCGGGAAAGCCGGGGGTCGCCCTAGTGATCACCGGTCCCGGGGTAACCAATACAATTACTGCAATGGGGCAGGCCCGTGCTGACAGTGTTCCCATATTGGTAATCTCCGGGGCCAATCCCCTGGAAAGCGTTGGAAAGGGGCGGGGTCACCTGCATGAACTTCCGGATCAACATGCAACCCTGTCAACGGTGGCAATAAAATCGTTTCAGATCAAAAGTGAAGATGATCTCGCATTAGCGATGGATGGCGCTTTCAAGATTTTTACGTCTGGCCGCCCCGGCCCGGTGCATATCGAATTGCCGCGGGATGTCGCAAAAATAAAATGTACAAATCCGCTCGTTGAACCGATTTGTATCGAAAAACCAAAACCTGGTGAGCCTGAAATTTCCGCTGCCGTTTCATTGATTAATTCAGCCGAATTACCTGTGATCCTTGCAGGCGGTGGGGTTCGAAATCATGAAGAGGGATTGAGAAACCTTGCTGAGCGTCTGGACGCACCGGTGGTCCAGACCGTAAATGCCAGGGGGATGATGCATCAGCATGAATTGGGAGTTCCTGCTAGCCCGAGCCTGTCGACGGTTCGAAAACTGATTGAGGCTTCGGATCTTGTTCTTGCATTCGGCACTGAATTTGGGCGTACGGATTACGATATGTACGAGACCGGAACCATGCCTGAAATCAGGGGCCTAATCCATGTCGACATCAGTGCAAGCCAACTTGAAAGACAAGCAGCAGATGTGAAGATACAGGCGGATGCAGGGGAAACAATTTCGCTTCTGCTGGAGCATCTTCCAGAGGTTGACCGAGTTGGCGGAACAGGAGCCGCACGGGCGGCTGACGCACGAACTGCTGCACTTGATGAAATTGGGGAGGATATGCGGTCGGTAACCGATATTCTTTCTGCAATAAGAGATGCCAGTCCCAGTTCCATAATGGTGGGAGATTCAACTCAACCTATCTACGCTGGAAATCTGTATTACGATCATGATCATCCTGGAGGATGGTTTAATGCATCTACCGGTTTTGGCGCATTGGGATACGGAATTCCGGCTGCAATCGGTGCAGCCCTTTCAGATACTGATGCCCGGGTGATCTGTTTGACGGGAGACGGAGGAGCACAATTCAGTTTACCGGAGCTCATGACGGCGGTAGATCAGAAATTGCCGGTAATTTTCATCATTTGGAACAATTACGGATACGGGGAAATTGAATCATCAATGAAAAGAGCCAATGTTGATGTTGTTGGGTGCAGTCCTTCACCGCCGGATTTCAGCCACATAGCACTGGCCTGTGGAATGCCTTTTCACCGGGCAGCCCCGGAATCCGGAGCATTGTCGGAATTGATAAGGGGCATATTATCGCAAAAAGGTCCGGTGCTCTTGGAAATTGCAATTTGAAACGCCTCTTCCCAGACAGTTGCATCTATTAACGAGATTGGTAGACAAACATACTGATTTCAATGGGTTTCCCCACTTAAAACACAATTTGGTGTTATCTGCCCTTTTGCAATTGCTGGAGGCGCTTCATCAATTGGTAACCCGACTCATTCAGGTTAGTAGTAGAGGCTAGGGTTTTAATAGGTAAAGTATGGGCGAATATACTGTCTATTTCACTTTAACGCGTGTAGCGGAAACTGCAGGAAAGCTGTGTCTTGCGCTGGCTGCAGCATTGACGCTTTCTGCCTGCGTGTCAGATACACTCAGTACCGCAGATACCCAGCCACAACCCCTGGCCGAAAACGTATCCTATGACCCTGAACAACGAGAGCAGGCAATTGCTGAAATCAGGGAAAAGGCAGCCCAGCCCGGAAGCGGTGAATTGACGAACGCATTTGCCGAACAGGACGGCCCGAATGAACCCATGCAGGCTTCTGAACAAGCGGAGCTTATCAATCAGCTCGAGCAAAACGCGCAACAAAATACAGATAGCGTAACTGATGCGGAGCTGGCAGAAAAGCAGCGTTCCATACGCGAATTGCAGCAAAAAGCCCGTAATCACTACAGTAACGCGGTCAACAACATCCAAAATTAGCAGATAGCACAGTTTCAATTGTCTATGAATAAGCAGACAGGTGCCTTGCAACCTGCAGCTAAACATTGCAAAAGAGGCGACGCGGGCAACCAACTATGCGTTACCGCCTTCTCGCCAATTGATTGCGGAAAACCCGAATGAATAACAAGCCTTTAAGGGTCGGAATTGCCGGACTGGGTACAGTCGGCATAGCATTGTTGAAAGTCTTGCGGGACAATGCAGCCATCATGACAAAACGGTGTAGTCGTGATGTGATTGCAACGGCAGTCAACGCCCGCGACAAATCACGCGATCGAGGATTTGATCTCTCTGAATTTACATGGTTTGACGATGCGAGAAAACTTGCGGTTTCTGAAGGCATTGATGTCTTCGTCGAGTTGATTGGTGGCGAGGACGGAATTGCTCTGGATGCTACCCGCGCCGCATTGAAGGCAGGAAAACATGTTGTGACTGCCAACAAGGCCATGCTTGCAAAACACGGGGTGGAACTGGCGGCACTTGCAGAAGAGACTGGCGTATTGCTGAACTTCGAAGCCGCAGTGGCAGGCGGCATCCCAATCATCAAAACGATGCGTGAAACCCTTACTGCGAACAACGTGGAACGCGTGTACGGTATCATGAACGGTACTTGCAATTACATGTTAACCCGCATGGAGAAGGAAGGAATTTCCTATGAGGATTGCCTGGCCGATGCGCAACGTTTGGGGTATGCGGAGGCTGATCCGACTTTTGATGTTGAAGGGTTTGACACAGCGCACAAACTGGCAATTTTGACAACCTTGGCGTTTGGAAATCAGATTGCACCAAATGAAATTTATGTGGAAGGGATTTCGTCAATTACCAATGCGGATATCGAGGCTGCAGCCAGTCTTGGGTTCCGCATTAAGCTGTTGGGCGTGGCGGCAAAAACAGACACCGGCATAGAACAGCGCGTCCACCCGACAATGGTTCCCGTCGAAAGTGCGATTGCACAAATATCCGGTGTAACCAATGCAGTAGCAATTGATGCAGATGTTGTCGGAAATTTGGTGATGTCAGGCCCCGGTGCTGGCGGAGCAGCAACTGCGTCAGCTGTGGCTGGTGATATTGCTGATATCGCCAAATGCATTGATGGAGAGCAAGGTGTGCCGGCGCTCGGCAAGCCAGCTAAAGAATTGGAACCCTACAAACGCGCCAGAATGAGATCACATGAAGGCGGCTACTTCATAAGGATGACTGTTAAAGATCTTCCAGGCGTATTTGCCCGAATTGCAAACGAAATGGCGGCCCATGAGATATCGCTTGAATCCATCGTTCAACATGGTGAAACCAGCGATGAAAAAACCATAATTCTGATAACCCATGAAACAACGGAAGCGGCGGTGCGCGAGGCACTTGAAGCCATCGGAAAGGATGATTTCCTCTCCGGCGAACCGCAAATGATCCGGATCGAAAAATAGGAATACGAACTTGACAATAATTGAAGCAGAACTCGACCGAATTCTCACTCTTGAACTGGTGCGCGTAACTGAACGCGCTGCCGTCGCGGCAGCCAGACTCCGTGGACAGGGTGATGAAAAAGCTGCCGACCAGGTTGCTGTGGACGCGATGCGAACCGAACTCAATCGCCTTCCAATCGATGGCAAGGTTGTGATCGGGGAAGGTGAACGCGATGAAGCGCCGATGTTGTATATCGGCGAAGAAGTGGGAACCAAAGCAGGTCCAAAGGTTGATATTGCGTTGGATCCGCTCGAGGGAACGACAATTTGCGCCAAAAACCAGCCCAATTCTCTCGCGGTCATCGCATTGGCCGAAGGCGGAAGTCTCCTTTATGCTCCAGATGTCTACATGGACAAGATCGCCATCGGGCCGGGTTATCCTGAAGGTTTGATTGATCTCGATGCTTCTCCGAAGAAAAATCTTGCTGCACTCGCCAAGGCCAAAGGGTGCGAAGTCAAAGATTTGACGGCTTGTATTCTTGATCGGCCCCGTCACGCAAAAATCATTGAAGATGTCCGGTCTGTAGGAGCAGCAATCCGTTTGATAGGTGATGGTGATGTTGCCGGTGTGATCCACACGACTGAACCGGAAGAAACGGGTATTGATATTTACTTCGGAATTGGTGGTGCACCTGAAGGTGTTCTGGCAGCGGCTGCACTCAGATGTATCGGCGGTCAAATGCAAGGCCGATTGTTGCTGGATACGCCGGAGAAAGTTGAGCGGGCACGTAAAATGGGAATTGAAGACCCCGGCAAGAAATACACTATGGTAGAAATGGCCAAAGGCGATGTGCTCTTTGCCGCAACCGGGGTTACGGACGGCAATATGTTAAATGGGGTCAAGTTCAGCCGCGGGGAGATATCAACGCATACCGTCGTGATGCGGTCCTCATCCGGTACAGTGCGTGAAATCAAGGCCCGCCATCAGGACCTGTCCAAGTTCAGCTAGGCCCTCCTGACATCCTTTTCGTTTTTCCGCTTCCCTGCGCTGCCTCCCTTTAAGTTTTTTAAGGGGAAGTGTGCTGGATGAAAAACGCACCTCATTCTCTGACACTGGATTCCAGATAATCCGGTCGTTCTAATCTCGCACTGGTTTGGTGATCATCCGTTCGATTTCGGGATTTTCGAGATATGCCAATGACTGATCCAAACAATTCCTGTTGCTGCGAAAATCGCATCAATTTCGGTTCAATCAAATCAAATGGCGAAGGAAACAAACAAAATAAGGTGAAAGACTGTCCATCGCCTAGTTTGCTTCGTGAACCCCTTCTGCTAACCATCTTTCATGTCTGTTACTGAAGCTCCGGAAGCCTTTTTGAATGTGCGATCATCCGCCAGTGGCCAGCGGTGGGTTCAACGGCTTTCCCCAGCCGGTCAGAATACAGCACTCGCAATTGCACAAACCCTTGATGTTCCGGAGCTGATTGGCCGTGTTATGGCAGGAAGAGGGGTTACTCTGGAAGGTGCAGAGAAGTTTCTGCATCCGGCGATTCGTGACCTGATGCCCGATCCTGATGTGTTGACAGATATTGGTGTTGTGACCGAACGAATCTCCAGTTCAATCAGGAATTCCGAAACTGTTGCCATATTTGGCGATTATGACGTTGATGGCGCCTGCGCTTCCGCGTTGATGTTCAGATTTCTATCTGCGCACGGGTTGGCATCACGTATCTATATTCCGGATCGAATTTTCGAAGGGTATGGTCCCAATCCGGATGCGATACGGGAACTGGCCGAAAGTGGTACAACCCTGATCATAACGGTCGATTGCGGCGCAACAAGTTTTGAAGCTCTGGAGGAAGCCGCAAAACTTGGTGTGGATGTGGTGGTCCTCGATCATCACCAAATGGGTCCTGAGCTTCCAAAATGCGTTGGACTGGTTAATCCGAACCGGCAAGACGACCTTTCGGGGCTCGGATATCTTTGCGCCGCTGGGGTCGTGTTCTTGACGCTTGCGGCGATCATTAGAAATCTGCGAAACGATACTTTCTATAATGATCAAATGCCCGCGCCCGATCTTCTCTCTTGGCTGGATCTCGTTGCGCTGGCTACTGTTTGCGATGTGGTACCTCTGCAGGAATTGAACAGGGCATTTGTCGTAAAGGGCCTGCAGGTTATGGGCACGCAGCAAAATGCGGGATTGAAAGCATTGATGCGGGTTAGCAGGTTGGATGGCCCGCCACGAACTTATCATCTGGGATTTGTTCTTGGTCCACGCATTAACGCAGGTGGCCGAATTGGTGATGCGGCATTGGGGTCGCGATTGTTAACGACTGACGATGACCACCTCGCTGCAGAAATTGCAGGTCAATTGGAATTGCTCAATCAGGAACGGCAACGGGCAGAGAAAAAAATGCTTGAGGAAGCAATCGCCGAAGCCGATGCCGAAGTGACTAGGGGAAGTGCACCGGCAGTTTTGGTCACCGCCAGCGACCATTGGCACCCAGGTATTGTAGGGTTGCTGGCTTCAAGGCTCAAAGATCGGTTCAGGCGGCCTGCATTCGCAATCGCTTTCGACAACCAGGGAAAAGGATCCGGCTCAGGTCGTTCCATTAGCGGTATTGATATCGGGGCTGCGGTTCGATCCGCTGTAGGGGATGGGTTGCTTGAAAAGGGGGGAGGTCATGCGATGGCCGCCGGCCTCACGGTCATGAAAGACAGGTTGGGAGATCTGCGCGGATATTTCGAACAGCGTTTGTCAGATTCGGTGAATCAGGTCCGCAGTGACCAAATTCTTAAAATTGACGGCGCCCTGACCGCACGAAGTGCAACAATTGACCTGATCGACCTGTTGGAACAGGCGGGGCCTTATGGTCAGGCAAATCCACAACCTGTTTTCGCTTTCCCTGCCCACAATATCCGCTACGCGAAAGTTGTTGGGAGTGATCACGTATCACTTACGGCCTCCGCAGGAGATGGCGCACAGTTGAGGGGCATTGCCTTCCGGTCAGCTGATACGGATGTGGGTAAACTTCTTCTGGAAAGCAAGGGACAGCCGGTTCATCTGGTTGGGACACTCAATGCAGATTTGTGGCAGGGGTCTCGGCGAATACAGCTGCGCATCCTGGATGCAGCCAGCGTCAACTGAACCATCATGTGCAATTCAACACATCCAGCAACACTGCAATCGGCTAACTCTAATGAAGAAAAGTTATTGGAGATAGAGATGAAAAACTTGATGTTCCTGATTGCCGGGCTTGGTGTAGCAACCATCTTGGTCAGTTCCCAGGCCAACTCACCACAGGGTGATCTGACGGTTTCCAAGACCAAAGAGCGTATCTGGGCTGCTGCTCAATCCAGAAACGGATAATCACGTTATTGGATAATGCGAGGCAGTTCTGCGGTCGTCGTTCCCAAAATCTCGCGGATCAGTTTGTTGAGTATCGCATACCGAAAATCGTGAAAATTGCTGGCAGTCATGAGAAATGCTCCATTTCCACCAATTACCTGATTTGAATAATGCTGAATAAGGTCAATTTCGGCCAACTCTCCCAAATCGTATTCCTTATTGAATATCACCAACCCATTGATTGTTATTCCCCTTCCGATTGCGCGATCGCGCTCCATCGAAGTGGTGTCGGTATTGCTGGTACCATCGCCCGATACATCAATCACCTTTCGGTTTCCTGTAAATCCGTTCCGGTCAAACGCATCGACTGAATAGCGAATGACACTGCCGATATCCGTCATTCCGGAAATCATACGGGGTGCGTTATTTATCAACGATGCCAGGTGAAGGGAGGATTCTCGGCTATTGACATACATCCAGTCAACAATCGACTTCTGTTCTCCGGTGCCTGCCCATTCCACCAGCGTAACGGCAATTCCGATTTCACCCATCCCTTCGATCACGGAGATCAGATCTGGGTGCGCAAATGCCTCAGCCAATCCCCGGCGCTGAAGTTCAAATTCCTGGTCATCAACACTGGTAGAAGTATCGACAGCCAAGACTAATTCGAGCGCAACCGGTCTTGTTTGAGCCAAACCTTCACTAGGCACAGTTAGAAACAGGAATATCAGACAACAACTGAGGCGAACCATTTTGGTTACATGTGGCGGGATGACTATTTGTCCATCTTCACTTTTTGCTTTTGATGACCAAGTCCGTCAATCCGCAATTCCATTGTATCACCCAGTTTGAGGAACTTCGGTTTGGGTTTGATCCCCATTCCAACGCCAGGAGGAGTGCCGGTTGCGATTACGTCCCCTGGGTTCAGTGTGAAGAGGTGGGAGAGATGCTCGATAATCTCAGCCACAGAAAAGATCATGTAGGAAGTGTTTCCCGTCTGCATCCGTTTGCCATTTACATCAAGTGACAGATTAAGATCTTGCGGGTCTTTCACTTCGTCACGGGTGACAAGCCAAGGTCCAATTGGTCCGAAAGTGTCGCAGGATTTTCCCTTGGTCCACTGGCCTGACAGGGATTTCTGGAATGTCCTTTCAGACACGTCGTTGCAGATGCAATAACCGGCCACATATTTCAGCGCATCTTCTTTTTTTACATACTTTGCCTTGCGCCCGATTACGACGCCCAGTTCGACTTCCCAGTCGGTTGTCCTGGAGCCCCTGGGAATGGAAACCGTGTCATAGGCACCAATGATGGCTGAGGTCGCCTTCATGAACAGCAACGGGTTTTCCGGTAGTTTTGATCCCGTCTCAGCCGCATGGTCGCTATAGTTGAGCCCGATACACATCATCTTGCCAACATTGCCGATACACGGGCCTGTGCGCGGCTTACCAGGAACTTTCTTGAGCCGTGAAACATCCAGCTTTTTCAATTTCGATATTTGGGACATTGTATCAGGACGAATGTCCCCGATATGTCTTGAAAGGTCGCGCAGATTTCCATCTGCATCTATAATTCCTGGCTTTTCCTGTCCGGACTTGCCGTATCGTACAAGCTTCATGTCGTGCTCCTGATCATGCAATTGCCGATCGATGCAATCATATGATGCATGAGTCAAGTCACGTCTGTATGGAGGGACAACTGGTACTCCCTAGGGGAATCGAACCCCTCTTTCCAGGTTGAAAACCTGGCGTCCTAACCGATAGACGAAGGGAGCACATCTGGTTGTGGAGCGGGTTATAGAAGCCAAGCTAACAAGCTTCAAGCGGAATTTTGCGCTTTTTGCATTTTTTGTGAAAAATTCGGAAGGATCAAATTCAGACGCCGGCATGGCGCAAGGGTTGCGGCTTATGCCCTTTTGCGTTTTTTAACTTTCGAGCGGCGGCAGGGATGGTGCCAGTCTCGTCTCGACCCCACATCAATATGAACCGACTTTGTCCGGCAATAGGTGCCGACACCACCACGGCCAGGAAGTGTGCGCAGATATTTTGCAAGATCCCACTTGGACACACCTTCGACCTGAATATCGACTGCTTTGCAGAAAATATGCTGTGAGTTTCGCACTCCACCAGCCCGGCGATTACGTTTCGGGCTGCGATATCCGGAAGTAATAATGGGTTTGCTGCCATAGCGGCGTTCAACCATTTTCAGCAATCGAATTACCTGTGGCTTAAGGCACGCAACCTGGACTTTGGCATGCTGAACTCGCAGCCCATTGGGAGAAAGGCGGCCAAAGCCCCCTAGCGCGGCAACCCGGGTTTCCAGATTGGCATCCAGATCATCCTTGATTTCAGCTTCATTAATGCCGAAAATTTCGGCATTTGACTTAACGCCCGGCAAATCGGAGCCCATTGATGCTGAGGTGGCGGTCCTCTTCCGTACGGTCGTCTTCAGGACGGGTCTTGCTGGCTCCACACGTTTTGCCAAATTATGGGCGTTGGCAACCCTTACTGCGCCATTTTCATTTCTGCCATTGCGTGGTGAAGAATTTGTCTTGCCCGGCTTGTTGGAAGCTTTGCTGTTTCCGAACAGGCGCTGAAGGAGACCGGTCTTTTTGACATCATTTTGCGGTATCGTCTCGACTTCCGATGCGCCGGCAATGGTTGGCGAAACTGATGCGACTTCAAGTTTGCCCTGTTCGGAAGTTTTTTCAGCCTGGATTGAACCACTTTCGCTCTGCGTGGTCTGGTTTTCGGTCTTGTCTGCAAGTTCAATTACTTTGCCGGCAACATTCGTTTGATCACTTTGCGGCACAACACTGAGAGGCTGGGCTTCCGGAACGGCCGCAACTTCTGTGCTTGGTGCCGGAGTTGAGCGCGGTGCTTGAACAGGGACACCTACGCCGGAATACACAATAGGTTCTCCCGGATCAGAAACAGCCACAGGAGTAACTGTCCGGTCAGGATTGCCCAACACGGCCATTACGGGTTTTGAGACCGGTTGCTGGTTTTCCACAGAAGTAAGATTTAACGTTGGATCGCCGGAGACACAGGCCGACAAAGCAGCAAAAGAACAACAAAGCGCCGCAACACGCCAGCCATACGCGCCCGTCAAGGAATTACCCTGCACTCTCCTTTTGCGGATCAGCTTGTACAAATTCACCTGTCCCTGTTGTGTAGCCCCATTTGCAGATAGGCAATCTTTGGCAATTGATTCCCTATGTGTAGCGGTCACAATTAATAAAGCGTCACCGCCAAAAAGCAAATACCAGCAACTGCTTCCTATGTTCCAGCCCTTACTATTCGGGTAATCGTAAATTGAGGCTTAAACAAGACGAAGTTTGTCAGTGTTGAGGCAGCTATTTTGTGAACGCAGAAGGTGCCTACCAGGAACCGGAATTGCCCATACTGACCCAAGGTTCCGCGGGCTCCAGCGGTCCACCCTTTTGCAGCAGTTCTATTGAAATGTTGTCCGGCGAACGTATGAACGCCATCTGACCGTCACGCGGTGGACGGTTTATGGTAATCCCTTGATCCATCAGGCGCGCGCATGTTTCATGAATGTCATCCACTGCAAATGCAAGATGCCCGAAATTGCGGCCGCCTTGATAGTCTTCGCTATCCCAGTTGTAAGTCAGTTCCAGGACAGGTGCCCGGTCTGTTGACGGTTTTCCTTTGGTTTTTTCCAGATCATCGGATGCAGACAGGAATATGTTTGTAAATCGGCCTGCCTCACTATCGTATCGGTGAATTTCTTTCATGCCCAGCTTGTTGCAATAAAAATCGAGTGAATCATCAATGTTGCTGACGCGAACCATGGTGTGAAGATATTTCATTTTCAATTCCTGTAATTGGTTGTCTCGCCATAATGTAGGAAAACTTTTACACAGCTCCACCGATATTTTTTGCATTTTTGCCAGTTAGGTCTTGCAGTAATCACGCATTGCAATGCTATCATGACGCGAGAATCAGTGTGTTCTACGCTGGTAAAGCGGCAATGTGAGAGTATGCCATATGGTGGGGGACAAAGAGAAGTCTCTGATTTCGTCGACCGGAATTTCCGACGAGGCTACCGAAGAGGGCAGGCCTACTTCGGTATTGCAGGTCGCTGGCCACATCAAATGGTTCGATGTTTCAAAAGGTTATGGCTTTATAGTTCCCGATGAGGAAATGCCGGATATCCTGCTGCACGTGACCTGTCTCCGAAATGATGGCTATCAAACTGCTCCGGAAGGGGCCCGCATCGTCTGTGAAATTGTTGAACGTGACAGAGGTTATCAAGCATTACGTGTCCTATCGATGGACGAATCAACGGCCACACATCCAACCCAGAAGCCGGGCGGAAAAACGCATTTTGATGTTAAAGCCGAGAGCGATCTTGAGCGGGTGCAGGTCAAATGGTTCAACCGGACCAAAGGTTATGGCTTTGTTACCCGCAAAGAAGAGGACATATTTGTCCATATGGAAACATTGCGCCGCTTCGGGTTGACCGAGTTGCGGCCAGGGCAATGGGTTATGGTTCGTTTCGGTGAGGGGCCAAAGGGTTTGATGGCCGCTGAAATTTATCCGGACAATGATCCCCGCACGAACAGCGTCAATTGAGCATTCTGGCCATTGTAGGCAAATTTTAACCTCATTTTTTCCTTTTATGCGTATGTGTTTCCGTACCTAACGAGGAAATTTTCGTGGTTTTTGCTCAAAGAAAGATTTTTGCATTATTGGCAGTTGTGCTCGCGCTGACTTTTTCGGTTATGCTTTCCGTTGTACTGGCAAATCCGACTCCGGATCCGAATGCGGTATTTCCAGTAGAAACGCTTTCCCTCAAGACCTCTGCAGGAGAGTTTTCATTTTCGGTTGAGATTGCAGATGAAGACGCTGAACGCCAGCATGGTCTAATGTTTCGGGAGGCCATGCTGCCAACCCACGGCATGCTTTTTGAGTTTTCCGAACCGCAGCACATTTACATGTGGATGGAAAACACGCCCTTGCCACTGGACATGATATTCATTCGTCCAGATGGGACGGTTTCCAGTATTGCGGCTAATACGGTTCCCATGTCGCGGCGGATTATCGCGTCGAGGGAAATGGTCTCCCATGTGCTGGAACTCAATGCCGGCATGGCACTGCAAATCGGTTTGAAATCCGGCGACAAGGTTTCGCACCGGTTTTTCGGCAAATCCAACTGAAAACCGGTCAACTTTGTTTGAGTTGGGCATTTTGCCACTTGCAGGATTTAGGTGGCGGGTGTAGTGGTCTTGCGGATTTGGTGACAACGGAGCGTAGCGCAGCCTGGTAGCGCATCTGGTTTGGGACCAGAGGGTCGCAGGTTCGAATCCTGCCGCTCCGACCAGTCATCTGATACCGAAAGGATTTGAGGGTTTAATGTCTGCAAGAATTTTCAAACCTGCCAAAACAGCCATGCAGTCAGGCAAGGCCAAGACTGATAACTGGCTTTTGGAATTTGAGCCTGAAGAAGGCCGCAAGATTGATCCTTTGATGGGATACACAGCCTCTTCAGACATGAAGTCCCAAATCCGCCTGGAATTCGAGAGCCTGGAAGCTGCCAAGGCTTATGCGGAAGATAAAGGCATTGCGTACTCAGTCCAAAAGCCGCACAAGCAGAAGCGCAGGGCAATGGCTTACGCGGACAATTTCAGCTATAACCGTACACTTCCCTGGACACACTGACCCAATCGGGTGTTGCCAGAATCATCATGATGTTGATATGTGAATTCGCGCGTTGATCCGCCCACGCGGTCCCGTAGCTAAGCTGGATAGAGCAGGTGACTTCTGATTGAAAGCCATCCTTTGTCTTAACTACCAGATTTCCCTACAACTTAATTGAATAACACTTCAAATTAATTGAATAACGCTTCAAAGAGAATCACTGTTACAGTATTCACTCTGGGGAGGAATAGTTATGGCTGGGAAAAAACAGAATAAACGGCAAATGCCATATGGAATTAGGTATATTTTTAGTTTGGTATTTCAGATAATTGCAGCATTTACAATTGTATTCTTAATTGGATTTGCATTCGGATACTACCTTGACCGACTCGGTAATTGAAAACCAATGAATGAAACCAAAGTCGGGGCAAATGTAATTGTGAAAACGCTGACTTAATACACCCGAATTTCAACCAGATTTTTTCTGGACTTCGGCATTGTTTGATCCTTTCGGAATTTTCTGTTGATGATCGGTGAGTTTCTAAAAATTTGTTCCAACTAAGGTTCCAAACAAAAAGATGAGTGATGCGCCAAATAGGAATGGTCAAAGCATATTGATAACGCTCAGGAAACCGTATCGGCGCCTTTTATCCTTGAGTGATTTTGGTGAAAATGTCTAACGTAGGAACACACAATAGGAACACTGTAGGAACGCCTGTACAACAAATGTAACCTAAGCTATTGAATTCACTATGCGGTCCCGTAGCTCAGCTGGATAGAGCAGATGACTTCTAATCATCAGGTCGGGGGTTCGAATCCTCCCGGGATCGCCAAAATTTCCGTATGTCCCAATTCCGCAGCCCGTGTCGCATATTTCCAATTGTATTTTGTTCCTGTAGTGGCACAGTCCTGCAATTAAAAGTCATGATCTTGCAGGAAACAATATGTCTGTAGAAGAAGCCCCGCCAGTACCCGAAACCTCCCGGCGTGGACGTCGCTCGGGTGGGCGCGCCGGCAACAAGCGCGGCAAGGGAGCTGCGATCGAACAAATCCCCTGGAGCGTTCCGGTCAATACTGACAAGCCGGTTGAACCGCTTCCTCCAGAAGGGGTTGAGGCAATTCACGATGCGGCAATGCGGGTGCTGGAAGAAATAGGAATCGAGTTTTTAAACCTAGAAGCTGTCAACATTCTCCGCGAAGCTGGTTGTGAAATTTCCAATGAAACCGGTGAAAGTGCTCTGGTAAAGATGGATCGGGCACTGGTGATGGAAAAGGTTGCGCTCGCACCTTCCATTTTCACGCTCACGCCGCGAAATCCGGATCGTCAGATTTCCATAGGCGGTAACTTCATGACATTTGGCAATGTTTCTTCACCGCCAAACTATTCAAATCTGGATGAAGGACGCCAGCCCGGGAACCGCAAGGCATATCAGGATCTGATTAAATTCACACAATACTTCAATTGCCTTCATTTTTGCGGCGGCTATCCGGTTGAACCCGTGGATATCCACGCATCGGTACGGCATCTGGACTGCATGTATGACAAGCTGACTTTGACTGACAAGGTCGTGCACACCTATTCGCTTGGGTCGGAGCGCGTTGAAGATGTCATGGAGATGGTTCGCATCGCAGGCGGCCTCACACGCGAAGAATTTGATGCATCACCGCGGATGTATACCAACATAAACTCCACATCCCCCCTCAAACATGACTGGCCGATGCTTGACGGATTAATGCGGCTTGCCCGGCGCGGACAACCAACTGTCGTCACACCCTTTACTCTGGCAGGTGCAATGTCTCCCATCACACTTGCGGGAACGGTCGCACAGTCGATTGCGGAAGCGCTTTGTGCGATTGTTCTCATTCAGTGCGTCAATCCGGGTTGCCCCTGTGCAATTGGTACATTTTCTTCAAATGTGGACATGAAAACCGGTGCACCGGCTTTTGGAACGCCGGATTATATGCGTACCACACAAATGACCGGCCAAATGGCGCGCTATTATGATCTGCCGCTGCGATCTTCAAACACCTGCGTTTCGAATGCGCCCGACAATCAGGCGACATGGGAAAGCTCCCATTCTTTGTTTGCAGCCATTACTTCCGGCACCAACATGGTCTATCACGCAGCGGGTTGGTTGGAAGGTGGCCTGTGCGCTTCCTATGAAAAATTCATCATGGATTGCGAGCAACTTCAGCAAATTATCACCTATATGGGACCGGTAAAATGGGATGCGGATGAATTGGCACTCGATGCAATTGCAGAAGTAGGGCAGGGGGGACATTTCTTTGGTATCGATCATACGCAGGCACGTTACGAAACGGCCTTCTATCAGCCATTCCTTTCAGATTGGTCCAACTTTGAAAATTGGCGCGACCGCGGTTCTGTTCTGACGGTTGAACGCGCCAACAAGCTATACAAACAAATTCTTGAAGAGTTTGAAGCTCCGCCGCTGGACGAAGCAATTCGGGAAGAGCTTGAAGCTTTCGTAGCCAGACGCAAGGAAGAGGGCGGCGCTCCTACTGATTTTTAAAGGATCGGGTTATGGGACAGACAGCATCACAACTCTCGGAATTGTTCACCGCGCTGGCTGATACACTGGATGGAGACCTGGAAATCGAAAAGGTTGGCCGTAGCGCATTACTAAATGCTGCTGAAGAGGAAATCACTGCCACAAGTGGGGCACCATTTTCTCAACCCTATCTGGAGATATTTAAAGAAAATGATGCACATCCGGTGTGTCAAATGATTACGCAGGCAAATTTTGACTGGGTGCCGCCAAGTACCTCTGACGACCCCTTATATGTCGCACACAGCGTTGCAAAAGCGCATGTTGAATTGGTTGGGCCAGATGGATTGGCAAAGTCAGATGAAGTCCGGATGGGTTTATACGGGATGCTGCCTGGCCATGAATATGGCCTTCGTACCCACCTGGCGGAAGAAGTCTTTGTCATGTTGGCTGGTGAAGCGGACTGGAAACGTGGAGAAAGGAATTATGAAGCATTGCGAGCTGGTGCGCGATCCTATCATCCTTCCATGACCCCGCACGCCAATCGCACCCGTAACCATGCTTTCATGTCTATATATGTTTGGTACGGAGATGTTTCGACTGACAGTTATGTTTATCAGGGCATTCCGGATAATTGAGCGGATCCAAAAATAACTCTACGGCTATCGCAAAAAATACAAATATTACAAAAAGTAAGTCTGTAAATTACAGGTCATACATATTTACATAGTTTACCTGTCAGAAATTGCCGATGCATTGCATAAAGCTTCAAAGATTGGAGCAATCGATGACAAGAAATACCAACGGCAAAACAGGTCTGTTTATTCCAGGTCCGACCAATATTCCGGACACTGTACGTCAGGCGTTGAATGTGCCGATGCAGGATATGCGCGCACCAGATTTTGGTGAGCTTACTCTTCCTTTGTTCTCTGACTTGAAAAAAGTATTTCGCACCGAAACCGCCGAGGTCTTTATGTTTCCCGGTTCGGGAACTGCAGGTTGGGAATCCTGCCTTGCAAACCTTTTCAGTGCCAGCGACGAGGTCCTGATGTCCAGTTTTGGCCAATTCTCAATGCTTTGGGTTGATATGGCTCAGCGTTTCGGACTTGAAGTTCGTCATTGCGAAGTTGAGTGGGGCCTTGGTGTTCCGCATGAAGAGTACCGCGCAATTCTTGAGCAGGACAAGGCGCACGCAATTAAAGGCGTTTTTGCTTGTCACAACGAAACCGCAACCGGCGTAACTTCAAATATCAAGGCTATCCGGGATATTCTTGATGACCTTGGTCACCCAGCCCTTCTTTGTGTCGATGGCGTTAGTTCAATCGGGTCCCTTGATTTTCGTATGGACGATTGGGGAGTGGATGTTGCTGTCTCCGGTTCCCAGAAAGGATTCATGCTTCCAACGGGGCTGGCAATCGTGGCGGTAAGCCAACGGGCACTTGAGCGCAGGGCTACTGCAAACCTACCCCGGACATTCCTGTCTTACGACGATATGTTGAAAACAAATGCGACGGGACATTTTCCATATACTCCCGCAACCCAGATGTTCCATGGATTGCGTGCTTCGCTGGACTTCATTTTTGCAGAAGGCCTCGACAATGTCATCGCACGTCACACCCGACTGGCGGAAGCTGTTAGGGCTGGAATAGCAGCTTGGGGTCTGCAGCTTTGCGCGCGAACACCAGAACTTTATTCAGATACAGTTTCGGCAATCATCCTTCCCGAGCATGTTGACAGCGCGGAAATTCTGAAAACGGCCTACGAAAAGTACAATCTTTCTTTGGGAGCAGGTCTCAACAAGGTTGCAGGGAAAGTATTCAGGATTGGGCATTTGGGTGATCTCAATGAAATCATGATCCTTCAGGCTCTCGCCGGTGCTGAGATGGCGATGTGCGATTGTGGGATCAATGTGGAGTTGGGCTCCGGAGTGGCCGCCGCACAGAGAATGTTCATCAACCAAGACACGAAATTGCAAAGCATAGCAGCCTAAAGGAGAAATCAATGGCGACGCAAACAAAGATTGCGATATCTCAGGTACTCGATCAGACAGAGATTACGACTGACGGCTCATTTGATTACAGTCATGTTCTCGATTTGCGCTGCAATCTGGACGGTTCAGCCCGGCCTGTTGAAGAGACTGTTCTGAAGCGATTGAAAAACCATTTCATCAGTTATGACCAGCAGCCGGTTAAAAAGGGGAGCATTCATGCTTCCGCAGAGCTAAAACTTTACAAAATGCTCACCGAACTGACCGGCAAGGCGTTGTTGGTCGTGGATGATGTGGCACATGCAGCAAGTTTGTTGAGCATGTTTGATGTTTCCTTTGAGAGCAAGGTTTTCTATGTCGTTGAAACCGGCAAGGGCGATATCGTACGCTCTATTACACCAACACCACCATCCTATGCACCTGAGGTTGCAATCGCGAGCTAGGCGTTTAGTCAGAAATTGCGGCGGTACCCACGTTTACCCAGATGTCGTGGAAACCGCCAAAAATATCCGCAGCTGGTAACTCCAATTCCCGGCTGCGGATTATTTTATGTTATTTGGTATTAGTTGGTATTTACAAAATTGACATTTCGGGAATTGTAGCCATAGTTTGAACCATGGCAGGCGAAAAAATATTCATAGGACCCAAGCTGCGTGAGCTTAGACAAACACGGTCACTTACGCAGGCGGAAATGGCAGCGCAACTTGACGTCAGCGCAAGCTACATCAATTTGATCGAGCGAAATCAGCGACCGGCTTCTTTAAAATTTTTGATTACCCTGTCCGACAATTTCGGCTTGAACTGGCGTGAATTCACCAAAGATACAACCGGTCTGGCACTCTCCGATCTGCGTTTGATTACTCGGGATCCAGCATTTGGTGAAAATCTGCCAGACATTGAGGAATTGCGGACTTCCCTGGATGGTGCGCCAAATCTGGTGAATGGATTTGTCAACATCTACAACACCTATCGTGCCTATGGAGAACGTCTGGCGGAGTTGAATGAATTTTTGTCAGCGACAGAAGATACAGATTTGGTAGTGGAACATAACGTTCATGATTTCTTTCGGGCCCATAACAATCATTTCTCACAACTGGAAGAATTGGCAGAGACCGTTTCAGCGTCGGGCAAATCGGATCCCGGTGAACTATATGTGCAGTTGAAGGAATATCTTCAAAGCAAGTTGGGCGTTGAGTTGAAGGTTGTCCGCGACGAGGTTCTTGGGTCTTCGCTTAGGTATTTTGATCGTGAGAACAACCAGCTGATATTGTCAGACGGTTTGGACCACACGAACAAGGTGTTCCAGATCGCCCACATGATTGCCTTGATCGAACATCTGGATGTCCTGAACGAACAATTGCCAAAATCAATCCTGGACAATGACCTTGCAGCCTCGCGTTGCAGGGTGGAATTGGCAAACTATTTTGC
>JBPCWL010000032.1:0-11403 GCA_051009575.1 Rhizobiaceae bacterium | reverse complement strand
GGGTGGCGGTGATGAATTCCAACAAAATCCTGACGCCATTTTGAGCCAGTAGCAATCGCGACGTGATTGCATCCCAGTTCAAGGATGGCACTTGCATCCAGCCTGCTTTCAGTAAAAGCCCTGACATTTGCACGTGTCGAAATCATGAAGGTTCGATGATCTGACACTCGTTTCCATTGGGCCAGGGGCTTTAAAGTTGTTTCCTGTAATACGCGTCCACCGAATTCTGCTTCAGCCTCGGCCAGTGTTACATCATAGTTGCGGTTTGAAAGCGCAAGTGCTGCTTCAAGGCCCGCTGGACCTCCGCCAACAACAAGCACTGTGTCATCCGACCTAGCCGGTGAGAATTTTTCGGGATGCCATCCTTTCCGCCATTCTTCGCCCACGGTCGGGTTTTGGGTGCAGCGCATGGGATACGCAACATAGTCACCGGATGTACACATGTTACAGCCAATACATTCCCGAATTTCTTCCGATCGACCCTCTTCAATTTTTCTTGGCAGAAACGGGTCTGCAATTGACGGCCGTGCAGCGCCGATGAGATCAAGAACGCCGCGTTTAATCTGGGAAACCATTGTGTCGGGAGATGTAAATCTTCCAACTCCCACCACGGGCTTGCTGGTCGTGTTTTTCACAAACTGGACGTACTTTTCCTGGAAACCCTCATTGCCAAAGCGTGATGGCAGTGAATCATTGCCCCAATCTGCAACGTTTACGTCCCAAAGATCCGGAATTTCTGCAAGAGAACCGACAATATCTTCCGCTTCTGCAGCATTCATACCGTCTTGGCCCAACAGTTCATCGACAGCGAACCTGAATGCAATTGCGCAATCTTTCCCGACTGCGTCCTTTGTATCCTCCAGGACTTCTCGCACCAGCCGAACACGGTTTTCCAGATTGCCGCCATACTCATCAGTCCGGTGATTGAAACGCTTGAGCATGAACTGATACAGCAACGTCATGATGCCGTGGGCAGCGTAAACGTAAACGATGTCATAACCGGCCGAACGCGAACGTGTTGCAGCTTCGCAAAACCATCGTCGGAGTTCTTTGATATCACCTTTATCCATACCTCTTGCCTGGGTGGAATTCGACGTTTCCGTTGGCGCAGGGGAAGGGGCAAGTGGCGGCATGCGGGAAAGGTAATTGCTTACCGACTGGCCGTTGTGAACAAGCTGGATGCCGGCCAAAGCGCCATGCTCATGCACCTTGTTGACCATCAACTCGTGAACCGGGAGATCGGAATCATCCCAAAGCCGCATCAGCGTTGCCGGAGTGAGATCACTTGTCGGGTGCACAGAGCATTCTTCAGTGCAAACGACACCCCATCCGCCCTCTGCCTTTACTCCACGCATTTCAGCCATCGTACGAGGCCAGCGATGGCCCATGCCGTTACAATGGGGAACCTGATAAAAGCGGTTCTTGGTTATCTTTGGGCCTATTTTTACTGGCTCAAAAAGGACCTTGTGATTTGCCTCAGTTGGCATCAAATTTTCCCTTGGATTCATTTCTGCCACATTAGCTACGCGCTGGTCGCCGCTTTCCATTTTCTGAGCCAATTGATTATGTCCCACTACAAAAATCCATTCCCAAACAGTATTTAAATGAATAAGTTCTGACTGAACAGTCAGTCAAAACTATCACAGCAAAAAACTGATCTCAACCGATTTTCCTTTCGAGCCACTTTTCCCGGGTTATGCGGAAAAACGGACATTGTTCACCGTATGAAAGTTGTTTCCCCATAGGCTTCAGTCCTGATTTCAGCAGCACCTTTTCAGAGGCATGATTGTCTTCATCAATGCTTGCAACGATTTCACGCAAGCTTGTATTTTCAAAACCAAACTCGATCATCCGTGCACATGCTTCTGTTGCATATCCTTTTCCCCAGGCAGACTTCTTGAGGATGTACCCCACTTCAATATCACCGTCCGGTAGCCCGTCTCCGGCAACCAGATCCCAATCTGTATCGTCCAATTCAACCGGCATTGGCAGCAGGATTGCAGTACCAATTTTTTCGCGTCGTTCCAGTGTTGTGAGTGTCCAGACGCCGATAGCGCCTCCAGCACATCGCTGCATGTATTTCGAATGATTTTTTACAAGCTCCGCCTCGGAGGTCGGCCCACTGACATACTGCGTTACTTCAGGATCGGTCCAGAGTTTGATTGAAAGGGAGAGGTCTTCTTCACCAAGAGGTTTGAACCGAAGGCGCTCACTTTCAAAAACGAGATTGGGGGCGGATTGAATATTATTGTTCATTGCCGGCACGCTTCAACTTACTCTTCCCAGCAGGTGAAAACAGCATTCAACACGGCATTCTTGACATTTGCATGAGCAACTGAAGCATCCGGTTCAATATCACCATTCGCCATATATTCATAAGCACGGTCCATCTGATGGCGGTTCTTGAAACTCATAAGAACATAATATGATGGTGCATCTGCCGCATCCGTATCCATCGGAGTATCGGAGACACGTTTGCCGATTTTTCCGGTTGCCTCCGTCAAATCCAGGGTTCTCATTTTCTCAAAAAAGGCCATATAATTCTGTTCAAGCAACGCAAAATCGGCCTCGTGCTTCAGATCAAACCGGCTCAGCATATGGATCATGAGTTGTGGCTCCGAATTATTGGCATACGTCTTCAGTCGGTCTCTTGTGTTACAAGATTGCAGTAGTATTTCCGGACTGGTGTGTCGCATTTCCAGGAGCAAATCGTGCCTTCCGGAATAAAGAAACAATCACCGCCGATGAACTCATAGCTTTTGCCATTGGCATCTGTAATGGTGACCGTTCCGCTCAGCATTTGCACGAATTCATGGCAAGGGAACGGTTCCAAATCGGATTCGAAGGGATCACTTTCCCAAATGCCCACACGCATAGTGCCTGTATTGTTAGCGAAGCATTCAATTTCTTTCTGACTTTCATTGCCATTGTTCGCAGATGAAGACTTTTGGGATTCAAGCTTGTTTTCATCCAGGATTACAATACCGCCTTCAGCAGTCTCTAAAGCGGGTGGAGCTGTGTTGGGCGCCAAGAAGGTCATGAAGAGCTTCCGGCAAAACCCGTTTTGTTTCCAGCTTACAGGAATGCCGTTGCGGACGACGAAAGTTTCCCCCTCATTGATAACCGTTGCGTTGTTGTCCTTTTCCAGAATCAAAACCTGACCTTCGAGAATGTGCATGAATTCATCCCCTGGATAAGGACCAAAGGCTTCCTGCATACTGGTTGTTGTCCACACGCCAACGGTAAGTCCCAAACCAGGGTCTTCGAAGTAAATATGCCAAAATTGCCTTGGTAGATCAGATTGGAAATCTTCCGCACACAATTCCAGCGGCGTCAATCCTTTTTCGGTTGGGCCATTAGCCTCCAGACGTATTATTCCGGTTTCTGGCATCTCTACCTTTAGCCCTCCCAACAACCAACAACTGCTTGACTTGCAACTTTAAGCCTGATTATCTTCTGACTGAACGTTCAGATAGTCAACCATGAAAAATAATTCCCAAAATTCGTGTTGTATAGGAGTTTTGCAGGCCTTTTACTGAAGTAACTTGAGGCCTGCCCTTGGGATTTGTGTTGAAATGAGAGTCTTTGTGAGCGTCTAATCCAAGGGAGGAATTTGGAAAATGAAAATCAACAGAAACTTGAAACTGCTGGCATGTGCAACCGCCGTCAGCGTTTTATTCTTTGGCCCGGCAACGGCTGAAGACAGAGTACTGAAAGTAACAAACTGGGGTGAGTATATTGGCGAAGAAACAATTGCCAATTTTGAAAAAGAATACGGCATCAAGGTAGTTTACGATACCTATGATTCGTCAGAAGCAATTGATGCAAAATTGCTTGCCGGGAATAGCGGTTATGATGTTGTGAGCCATGCAGGTAGTGACACAGCGAGACTGATAAAGGCAGGCATCGTTGCGCCGTTGGATAAATCAAAGCTTGATAACCTGAAGCACATGGACCCAGCGATCATGGGGCAATTGGCAAGTGACTGGGATCCGGGAAATAATCACTTCATCCCGTATATGTGGGGTACACACGGCGTTACCTTTAATGAAGCGCTTGTTAAAGAGACATATCCAGACGCTCCCATTGGTTCAATGGACATGATATTTGACCCCAAGCATATGGAAGCATTGTCAAAATGCGGGGTTTCTTTCCTCGATTCACCTGGCGACATCATTCCGATGGCGCTCGCTCATCTTGGTCTTGATCCAAATTCCACAAACAAGGCTGACTATGAAAAAGTGGGTGAGATGCTGGCCAAGATTCGCCCGTTTATAAAAACCTTCGACAATTATGCCTACCAACGTATGCCGCAGAAGGAATTCTGCGTAGCTGCTACCTGGGGGCCGGATGGATTGTTGGCAATGTCGGGTGCAGCAGAAGCAAAAACTGGTGTAGTACTCGACTTCTACCTTCCAGAAGGGGAGCGTAGAGCACAACTGTGGATTGATGGCTGGCTTATCCCTGTAGATGCCAAGAACAAGGAGGATGCCCACCTGTTCCTGAACTACATGATGCGACCGGAAGTGGGAGCAGGCGATAGCAACTTCACCTGGTATGCAACAGCAAACCTTACAGCCAAGCCGATGGTTGATGAGGCGGTTACATCCAGCCCTGCTGCGTTCCCTACATCCAAGCAGGTTGAAAAAATGTACACGACAGAGGTTTTGCCACCAAAAGTTGAGCGGCTGCAGACCCGGACGTGGACTGATTTCAAAGCCGGCAATTAATTTGCCGGTTGAATGGAATGGCAGCATCCTCACCGTTTACTGCCATTCCAACCCTCCGTTAATCGACACTTTTTGAAAGAAAATTCATGGGCGCGGAACAAAATGCCAGTCACACGCCTTGGCTTGACAGTGACGCTGTGCCGTTGGTGCAAATAAACAATGTTACCAAAAAATTTGGTGAATTTACCGCTGTCGATGGTGTCAGCCTGGACATCTATCGGGGGGAGTTATTTTGCCTCCTGGGTGGATCGGGATGCGGAAAGACCACACTCCTGCGAATGTTGGCAGGATTTGAAACGCCGACGTCAGGTAACATCCTTATTGACGGTGGAGACATGTCAACTGTTCCACCCTATGAGCGTCCCACAAACATGATGTTTCAAAGCTATGCTTTGTTTCCACACATGAGTGTTGAGAAAAACATTGCTTTCGGACTGGAACAGGACAAGCTTCCAAGAAGCGAAATCCAGGATCGGGTGCATGATATCCTGAAACTGGTAGAGTTGCAGGATTTCAAGAAGCGCAAGCCACAACAGCTTTCTGGTGGACAGCGCCAACGGGTTGCACTTGCCAGGGCACTCGTCAAGGAGCCAAAACTTCTCCTTCTCGACGAACCATTGGCTGCGCTCGACAAAAGACTCAGAAAGCAAACCCAATTTGAACTGGCGAACATACAGGAACAGGTCGGAATTACATTTATTGTGGTAACCCATGACCAGGAGGAAGCCATGACGCTTTCCTCACGGATCGCGGTTATGGATGCCGGTAATTTTGTACAGACAGGGACACCAACGGAAATTTACGAGTTTCCGGAAAACAGATTTGTTGCCGATTTCATCGGCTCAGCCAATATTCTGGATGGTAAAGTGATAGAGGATGGAGCTGATCATGTTCGCGTTCAAACAGATCTGGGTGAAATTTATATTGATCACGGCCAAACAGTCAGGGAAGGCACCCAGATTTGGGTCGCATTGAGGCCCGAGAAGATTCATCTTTCTAAGAAAGCACCAAAAAAGGCATCATCGAATCAAGCCACAGGCAAAGTCGATGATATTGGTTATCTGGGCAACAGCTCGATTTACAAAATACGTCTTGAGAGCGGTCAGATTATCGATGTCTCCGCTCCCAATCTTGTGCGGCCCATGGATCGGGAGCACCAGATTACATGGGAAGACACGGTGTACATGAGTTGGGAGCCATCCAGTGCGATGTTGCTGAACTCATGAGTATGGTAACTGAATCTCAGACCCACGGAACGCAGGAACAAGAGCTCAATCTGTTGGATCGCTTTTTTCGAAGGCTGCAAAATGCCTGGCGGTCGGTCATAGTTTTTATTCCCTATCTTTGGCTCCTCATATTTTTCCTTCTGCCGTTCTTCATTGTCGCAAAAATTAGTGTCGCAGAACTGGCAATTTCAAGCCCGCCATACACCAAGATGATCGAGTGGACAGATGAGGGAATCATGAACATTCGCATCGTGTTCGATAACTTCATCTACATCCTAACTGATGATCTTTATGCTGGTACCTATCTCAACTCCCTACGAATCTCCATTATATCGACGTTTCTGTGTTTGCTTGTCGGATACCCGATAGCCTATGGAATTGTCCGCTCTGGCCCGGTAGCCAAGAAGATATTGCTGTTCACAATCATCCTGCCGTTCTGGACTTCATTTCTTTTACGTGTCTATGCGTGGATGGGGTTGTTGGCTGACAAGGGCACCATCAATAACCTTTTGATATCTATAGGCATAATTGATGAGCCGATCCGGATGCTATATTCCGAGTTCGCAGTATTTGTCGGCATTGTTTACACCTATATGCCGTTCATGATCCTGCCGCTCTATGCAAACATGGAGAAACTGGACGGCAGCCTCAATGAAGCCGCCGCTGACCTCGGGTCCCGTCCGACCAATACTTTTTTCAAGGTCACACTGCCCCTCACCTTTCCGGGAATTATTGCCGGATCATTGCTGGTGTTTATTCCGGCGACCGGCGAGTACGTTATCCCTGATTTGCTGGGAGGCGGGAATGTGCAGATGATCGGGCGGGTTTTGTTCAATGAATTTTCCCGAAATACGGACTGGCCGGTGGCTTCTGCTGTTGCAATCATCCTGTTATTTTTACTTGTGCTGCCCATGCTCATTTTTCAGTACTTCCAGGGTAAAGAAGCGGAGGCTAGCTAGACGATGTACGGCAAACGATCCGGCTTTCTTACATTCATGATCGCGGCAGGGCTCGCGTTCTTTTACATCCCCATGGTCTTGTTGGTGATCTATTCTTTCAACCATTCGAAACTGGTTCCGGTATGGGGTGGATGGTCCACGCGCTGGTACAAGGTTTTGTTTGAATCCGAAGAGGTTTGGAATGCAGTGACCCTGAGCCTGCAGATAGCTGTCGTAAATGCCACTTTTGCAACATTGCTTGGCACGTTGGCAGGCTTGGCAATGGTTCGGTTTGGGCGTTTTAAAGGCCGTACACTTTTTGGTGGTATGCTAGTTGCGCCGCTGGTCATGCCGGAAGTCATAACCGGGTTGTCGCTTCTTGTGTTTTTCATATTCCTTAGCGAACTGATTGGCTGGCCAACCGAAAGAGGCTTCTCAACCATCACCATCGCTCACATCACATTTTCTCTGGCTTATGTCGCAGTAATAGTGCAGGCCAGATTGACCGGGATGGGGCAAACCCTGGAAGAAGCTGCTTCTGATCTGGGTGCAAAGCCCTTCAAGGTGCTGACTGCCATTACCGTTCCCCGGCTTGCTCCCGGCATGATTTCGGGCTGGCTATTGGCTTTCACGTTGTCTCTTGATGATCTTGTTATAGCGAGCTTTGTAACCGGGCCTGGAGCAAATACGCTGCCGATTTTGATTTTCTCTAGAATAAGACTGGGATTGCGTCCGGATATAAATGCGCTTGCAACGATCATTATTTTAATCGTCGCGGTATGTGTGGCCATTGCCGCGCTAATCATGTTCAAGCAGCAAAAACGTGAGTTAATGGACCAACAGCTAGCTGATCGTGAGACCTGATGGGCAGTTTGGAAAAAGGCAAGCAAATATCAAAACGAACAGCGCCCAGGGATGTTCGACGTCGGCAACTGATAATGGCAGCGATGGATTCGATATCCAAACGTGGATTTTCGGATACGACACTTAAGCATGTAACCGAAAAGGCCAAACTGTCTCATGGTGTCGTGAACTATCATTTTGACAGTAAAGAAGCGCTTTATGACGCTACTTTGGGGCTCCTTGCAAAAGAGCATTATGATCTATGGATCAAGTATAAAGAAGAAGCGGGTCCTGAGCCGGCCAAACAGCTCATAGCTATGGTTGAGGCTGATTTTGACCGCAAGGTTTGCACCCCCAAAAGACTTGCTGTCTGGTTTGCTTTTTGGGGTCAGGCAAAATATAGGCCAAACTATCTGGAAATTCACAGCAAATATGACAACGAACGACATTCCGAATTTACAGATTTGTGTTCGCAGATAATTTCCGATGGGAAGTACTCAAACCTTGAGGCTGAACAAACGGCGAGAACCATTCAAGCTTTAATAGACGGATTTTGGCTGGATCTTATGCTCTATCCCTCTGAGGCGAAAAGATCACAGACACGGTATGATTGTCTCTGGGCGATATCACAGATTTTTCCCCGACATATAGAAGGAGGAGATTTCCTGGACGGTAGTGAATGTCAAAAGACAATTTCAGATTTCTTTTGACCGTCGTGATCTGGCAAAGCGCAAAATGAAGCTATGAGAGACAGTCGCTACGATATCCTTTTCGAACCAGTCCAGATTGGTCCGGTTATTGCGAAAAATAGGTTCTATCAAGTGCCTCATTGCACCGGAAGTGGATCACTTAGACCGAGAATTTTAGCCCATTTGCGCGAAACCAAAGCGGAAGGTGGTTGGGCTGTGGTAAATACCGAGTATTGTTCGGTTCACCCTTCATCCGACGATCTGCCTCATCCGAGCGCATCGCTTTGGGATGAACGAGACATCAAGGCACATGCATTGATGACGGAAAAGGTTCACGCCCACGGCGCGCTGGCTGGTGTAGAACTTTGTTTGGGTGGCGCGAGAATGGCGAATCTTGAATCCCGCGAAACCGCATTAAGCGTGGGCAACCTTCCAAACCTTGCCGGAAATCCGTTTCAAACTCGACACATGGATTTGCACGATATCCGCGAGGCAAGGCGTTGGCACAAAAACGCTGCCTTGAGGGCAAAGAAAGCCGGGTTTGATCTGGTCTATGTCTATGCAACTCACGGATATCTGATTTCCCAGTTTCTCTCCAATACTACAAATTCCCGCACTGATGAATATGGAGGATCAATCGAGAACCGGGTTCGGCTACTCCGGGAAATTATAGAAGATACCAAGGAGGCAGTTGGCGACACCATGGCCGTAGCGGTCAGGTTTTCATCGGAGACAAACGGTGGATACGAGGGCGGTGACGGTAATCCGATGCCCGGTGAAACGGAAGAGATGATTGGGATTCTCGGGGAGCTGCCCGACCTGTGGGATATAAATGTCAACGATTACTCGCTTGAAATGGGCCTGTCACGCTTTGTTCCGGAAGGTTCCCTTGAGCCTTATGTGAAGTCCATCAAGTCAATGACCAGCAAACCGGTTGTCAGTGTCGGTCGTTTTACATCGCCGGATACCATGGCAAGCCAAATCAAGAGAGGCATTCTTGATTTTATCGGTGCTGCACGTCCGTCAATCGCTGATCCCTTCCTGCCAAAAAAGATAGAGGAAGGCAGGATTGAAGACATACGCGAATGCATCGGTTGCAATATCTGTTACACAGGGGATGGTAAGGGCGTACCCATCCGGTGCACCCAAAACCCTACAATGAGTGAGGAATGGCGTCGCGGATGGCATCCGGAGAAGGTCAATCCCGGCAAGTCCACATCTTCTATTTTGATTGTTGGTGCAGGGCCTTCGGGGCTTGAGGCTGCGCATATCCTGGGTAAGCGTGGATATCATGTCATGTTGGCGGAGGCGACACGAGGCCTCGGAGGGCGTGTTAACAGGGAATCCCGACTTCCCGGTTTGGGTCAATGGATCCGCGTCCGGGACTATCGTCTTCAGCAGATTGAAAAGCTGAAAAATGTCGAAGTGTTCCGGGAAAGCGAAATGAATGCTCAAGAGGTGATGGAAATCGGCGCAGACCACGTTGCAATTGCAACGGGTGCATCATGGCGCAGGGATGGTTTTGGTGCAAATGCATTGTCTGCAATTTCCAATCTTGGCCCGGCAGCAAAGATTTATACACCCGATGATATCATGGCGGGCAATATCCCACAGGTGCCAACGCTCGTTTATGATGACGATCATTACTATATGGGCGCAGTTCTGGCTGAGATGATCCGAGGTGGAGGCGCACCTGTAACCCTGGTAACACCTGAAGATGTTGTGTCGAGCTGGGGCGCCTATACGTACGATCGCTGGAGATCCCAGGCCCGTTTAATGGATTTGCAGGTTGTATTGAATGTCTCCCATTCTCTGGCATCATTTGATGGAGAAAAAGCAACCTTGTGTTGTAACTATACCGGAAGAGCGTCCAGTGTTGCTGCAGAAGCACTTGTTCTTGTCACTGCCCGCAAACCAAATGATGCGCTATACCATCAATTGATTGAAGCGGTTGCCGGTACGGAGAGCTGCGGGATCAAGTCGCTGAAACGCATTGGAGATTGTGATGCTCCGGCAATTATTGCTGCGGCAGTGTTTTCTGGCCATCGTTATGCGCGAGAGCTGGAAGAGCAAATTGACCCCGACAATCCGCTGAAATTTGATCGTGTCTTGTTTGAAGATGCATTCTGAACCGGGACAGTATCTTGAAACGCTTCTTCTCTATTACGAGGAGGAAGTCATGGGTGAGGCATATTTCAATTCGCTAGCCGACGGCTTTTCGGAAGATGATCAAAAGGAAAAAATGCGATTGCTTGCGGCAGTTGAGCGGAAGGCCGCCGATGCCGTTTTGCCTTTGATTGTTAAATACAATTTGTCGCCGCGTTCCGACCATGAATTACACAGGTTAGGCCAGTCTGGTGTCAACAAGGCATTGGTTATGGGCTGGCCTGGCTTCATTGAACACATGATAAAGCGTTATCCGGACTACATGCCGGAATTTCACGCGCTTGAAGCAATGGCGCCGTTAGAAGATCTGGATTGTTTGAAGACGCTTACCTACCACGAAGTAATAACAATAGAGTTTGCAAAACTTGAAGCGGAAGGTGATCCACAAAGTGAGGGTCCATTACGTGCGTATCTTGCTTTTGAAGACGAATAGCCAGTGAATACATGCCTTGTGAAAACTGGATATGGTCGCAAAACTGAAACCCGCTTTTCCAGAAAAAAAAGAGATTACGAAAAGCAGAAATGGCGTACAGACAGTCCGCATTTTAGGCATCTTATCTATCAGAAATAGTTAAAGAAAAATTCATTGAATTCATAAAATCCCAGCGATAGCCCTAGCAGTGGGTGCTTTCCTTCGATTCAGAACCTACTGTTCTAGTTCCCTCTGGAAAGGGAGACAGTTCAGAAGATCGAAAAGCATTTCTGGGGGAAAGGAGACGTTGGAGCTATAGAGCCTTCTATTTTGTACATCGTCAATGCGGACATTGAAGTTAGTCACAAATGCGTTCCTTTGGATCGTAGAGTCTTAAGT
>JBPCWL010000031.1:0-2713 GCA_051009575.1 Rhizobiaceae bacterium | reverse complement strand
ATAAAACAATCTAATGCCGGAAATGGTGGAGGGTCGCCGGGACCCATATAGGCAAAGATGATCCCGTTTTTCTCTACAACCGGGTAGCCGGAAATTTTTACCCGTTCGTGCATTCTTGATGTTTCAGGTTCGCCCGGCTGTTCAACGCATTGGCCAAGTCGATCAAAATGCCACCCGTGAAAAGGGCATCTAAGGCCATTATCTTCGCGCCGTCCGTAACACAAATCCGCACCACGATGGGGGCAGTGGCGGTCAATCAATCCCAAAGCACTATTATTGTCTCGAAAAAGTACCAAATCTTCACCGAGCAGCCGCACCGGCACAACCGGCCTTGCCTGCTGTAATTCTTCTGCAAGTGCGGCGGGCTGCCAGTAATGCCGCAGCAGATTACCTGCCCCAGTGTCCGGGCCGGTTTTGGTGATTAGATCATTTACTTCTTGCGTGAGCATTGATGTCTCTCCCAGGCGCTAAAACAGGCCGTGCCTTCTGACCGCGAGACGGCGCCAGAGTGTTACGTTCCGGGCCATCTTGAGCGCCAATGTAAGGCTTGTCCAGTCACCGCAACTAGATTTGCACGAAGACCAAATAGATTTGCCGGGATTACGGTTTGTGCCAAATTGGAGATGTCCATGCGCGCTCTTGAATGGTCGCCGGCACATTTTCAAGGAGCGGAAGGTTGTTGCGCACAGCATCATATGTCGACCATCTCGGTGTCGGTATTTCAAGCACGCGCGCATAATAAAAGGCACCCTCTTGCGGATTAAAATCCCTGTCCCGCCAAGTCCCCAAAAGCTCTACTGCACCAATATCGTTGGTAAACTTTGCTGTCTTCAAATCCACTGTGTTCCCGACCGCAGGTAACTTGCCATTTTCCTGGATTTTTCGATCACCAGCCCAAACCACGTCAACAATTTTTTCGTTGAGATCGCCATTCTCATCGACCCAGCCTTTGATTATTTGAACGCGGTCAAGATTGGCTCCTTGTGGATCTTTTAGTGCATATACGGTGAACACAGGTGCAGTCACGACACCTGTTAAGTCACCTCCCATTGGCACGCCATAAGAATATCCATCGGTCACCATTTTATCAGGATTTGCCGGGTTCTCCGGGAGGTCAACACCAGCAAACATGCGTACTTTGATCCGCGGGCCAGACGTTGCAAAAGTCTCCTTGCGCTTCATTGCATCGAAAATTGCCCCACGCGTATTTTGCGTTGCCCAGACACCGGCTAGGGACCCAATCGAAAGATCTTTGCCATCGATCCAGCCGAGCACATTGCCGGTGCGGCGTCTTTCGACGCTGCCATCTTCTGGACCATGGGCACCGATGAAACCCGATTCCGCAACATCTGCCATAAGACCGTTATGGTTGTCTGTTCCGCCAATGAATCCATACTTAAAGGGGTTCTGACCCAAATTTTGCTCATGCCTCAGTCCGGCCTTAAGGCCACCACGTACGAAATCTCTCTGCTTGAAAATTCGACCGGAATTTTTTTGGATCGAATCCGCGTTTTCAAAGTTTGCGAACTCATCTGCGGCCCAGAACTTCCTGTGAACCTCAGAGTTTCCCTTTACCTGCATCATCTCAACAAGCGGCTCAAAATGGGCCCGTGTGCGCGCATACTCAAGATCGATTGGGGCACCTGAAGTGTCGGTATCTGGAAACATCCGTCCCTTCGATGCATTCGAGTTGTGGGGTATGGCCAGCAAATGCCGTCCTTCGGCCTCTTGTTCATGCATCCAGGCCCAAAGGCCCTCCTCAGAGTTCCTATCAATATAACTGATCACGGAATTTGGAACGTTGTTGTCGCGAAAGATTACATTGCGATGCAAGTTCGCCCCGTTTGGAGCGCCTGACCATTCAAATCCGATCATCGCTGTAAATTTTCCTGGCTCATTGTGCTCTTCAGCGGCATCGACGATAACTTTCCATCCACTTTTTGTTGTAGCCGGACCAGCGTAAAACTCAGGATGCTTAGGCGATGAGCTGCGATTGGGCCAGAGAACGTATTTCAAGAACCATTGTTGTCGCTGCTCCAAGTCGGTCATCGTGCGCAAGGTTTGGAGATCGGGATTATCGTGACCTGGCGCGTCGTTGAATATTGTCGAGTACATCTCGCCGATATATTCCGCATGGTCGGTCACCGTCGCAAAGTCCAATGGCCGCTTGTGCTGTTTTGTTGAACCGTCCGGCATTTTCACAGGTTCGCCTTTGGCAAAACGGTATGCGTCTGCAGGCATGAGACGTGTGCCGCCGATATAAGCGTCGAGGGACAACGCCGTGTGCATATGCGTTTCGCCAAAATAAGCTTCCCGGAGCGGGTTGCTCGGCACGTCATCAGCGGCATTAACTGACTGCGCCAGAAAAGCGAACACGCCGCTCACGCATGCATAACCTAGAAATTTCCGGTACATCTTACTCAGCTCCCAGCTTTAATTTATGGCGTTGTTAATGTCTTGGCAGCACCTATGGCGTGTACCAAATTGGCGAGGTATAGGCGCGTTCTTGAGTTTTCATGACAATCTCACTGTCAAAATTCAGCTTAAATTTGACCGCGTCGTATGCTGTCCAGCGTGGGGTTGGTATCTCAATCACACGGGCATAGTAAAAGGCCCTCAGAGATGGATCAAAATCAGGATCAACCCAAACGGTACCCAGTTCTGCTGCGCCAATAGTATTTGTCCAGGCAGGAATGGAGAGATCTACAGTGTC
>JBPCWL010000030.1:0-21376 GCA_051009575.1 Rhizobiaceae bacterium | reverse complement strand
GAAGTTGGACACGACAGACAACCCCGTGGTTGTCTTTACAAACGCGGGAAATGGCAAAACCAATGTCGTCTACCGTCGCAGTGATGGTAATATCGGTTGGATTGATCCTTCATAGCACTCCCGCCTAATTAGGCAGGACAGCTTCCAGATTGTTGTAAAAGGCAGATGACATGATCTCTGCCTCCTGATCTGCCAGCATCAGGGGTTCGCCATTTGCAGCGAAAAGGGCCCAATAGTTTTTGCCATTTTTCAGTTCAGGTGCTGCTGGAAACTTTTCCCTGATTTCTTCGGCAGAAATTTTTCGAACGTAAGCGATCGCATCTGTACCCAGCGCCGCAAAATCTTCAGGCCTCAGGAAATCCGGCTTGTGATCATGAAACATGGCTTACTCCTTTGATTGGATTGAAATTTTCCGAACAATCCGTTCCGGTTGGATACGCACCAATTCAATCTCCAATAGCCCATTGGCCAGGTTGGCGGCCTGAACTTCCATTCCTTCAGCCAGCACAAAAGAACGCTGAAACTGGCGAGATGCAATGCCCCGGTGCAAGAATTCCCTTTCCTTGTCGTCCACCTGTTTACCGCGGATTGTGAGCTGATTCTCCTCGACATCAACGTCAAGATCTTCATCGGTGAATCCTGCTACCGCAAGGGTAATCTTGAGTACATCGCCTTGCCCGTCTTCACTATTCACCAGCCGCTCGATGTTGTAGGGCGGGTAACCATCATTTGTAGTTTTCGCAGCCCGATCGAGCACACGCTCCAGTTCTTCGAAACCAAGCAACAAAGGGTTGGAAAATCCAGTAAATCGGGTCATCGCTTCTTCCTGATACTCATGAACAGAATATGGGAACTCGAATTGGGGCATTCAACACCACAACATTATTTCGATTTTGGAAATAATGTTTGTCATCTACTCCAAATTGACAACTTTCGACCATGTAGGTAGCCAAAACCATTAATTCACAGGAGTAGCAGCATGTCGGACCGCATTGTAGTCGACGGATTGAACGTTGATGCGGAATTGTTCAATTTCGTTAACAAGGAAGCACTTCCGGGATCAGGAATTGATCAAAACCGGTTCTGGAGTGATTTCGAACAGATCATTTCTGAAACGGTGCCGAAAAACCGGCAACTTGTTGATAAACGCCAAGAACTGCAGGAAAAAATCGATCAATGGTATCTGGATCACGATGGCTCGGATTACGATCTGGATGAATACAAGAAGTTTTTGACCGACATAGAATATCTCGTTCCCGAGGGTGGCAAATTTTCGGTAGATACAGCCAATGTTGATCCTGAGATATCCATGGTAGCAGGACCTCAACTCGTGGTTCCCATCATGAACGCACGTTATGCATTGAATGCTGCCAATGCGCGATGGGGATCACTGTATGATGCACTTTATGGAACAGATGTGATTCCGGAAGAAAATGGCGCTGAAAAAGGTACCGCATACAATCCGGTTCGAGGAGCAAAAGTCATCGCATGGGCGCGCAATTTTTTAAACAACTCAGTGCCGATCACCAATTCCTGGGCAGATGTTACCCGGTTGTTAGTGAAAGATGGCGAACTGCAACTGGAATTCGAAAATGGTTCGGTAACCGGCCTTTCCAATCCGGCTCAGTTTGTCGGCTACAAGGGTGAAGCGGAAGCACCATCGTCTGTGCTGGTCAAGCGCAACGGACTTCATGTTGACATTGTCATCGACAAGAACCATCCGATTGGCGCCAGTGATAAGGCAGATATCGCAGATCTCGTACTTGAATCGGCAGTTACTACAATATGTGATTGTGAAGATTCCGTTGCGGCAGTCGATGGTGAAGACAAGGTATTGGCTTACCGGAACTGGCTTGGCCTGATGAAGGGCGACCTTCAGGAATCCTTCCAAAAAGGTGGGCGGACGATTTTGCGTCAGCTAAATGCAGACCGTACCTACACCGCCGGGTCCGGAAAATCGGTCACGATTTCGGGCAGGTCTCTGCTTCTTGTCCGCAATGTAGGTCTTCTCATGACCAATCCGGCGATTACCTGGAACGACGGTGAAGAGGTAACTGAAGATGTAATGGATGGCGTAATTACATCTGTTGTAGCTCTTCATGACATTGGACCGGATGGAAAACACGGAAATTCCCGTGAGGGATCAGTTTACATCGTAAAACCAAAGATGCATGGCCCTGAAGAAGTTGCCTATTCGTGTGAACTTTTCTCAAAAATTGAAAAATTGTTCGGAATGAAACCGAACACGCTGAAAATGGGGATCATGGACGAAGAACGGCGGACCACCGTGAATCTGAAGGAATGCATACGGGTGGCAAAAGAGCGTGTTGTATTCATCAATACAGGGTTTCTCGACAGAACCGGCGATGAGATCCATACCTCAATGCAGGCTGGGCCAATGTTACGAAAGGGTGACATGAAGGGCGCGGCCTGGATCCAGGCTTACGAAGACCGGAATGTTGACATCGGACTTGAATGTGGACTTTCAGGGCATGCTCAGATTGGTAAAGGCATGTGGGCAATGCCGGACTTGATGGCGGATATGCTTGAACAGAAAATAGGTCATCCGAAATCAGGTGCAAATTGTGCCTGGGTTCCGTCTCCGACTGCTGCAACCCTGCATGCCACACACTACCATCAGGTTAATGTGGCTGAAGAGCAATCCAAACTTTCAAACCGCGCGCGGGCAAGTCTGGATGATATTCTATCGGTACCGGTCGCCAAACGCCCAAACTGGGCTGCAGACGACATCCAGAACGAACTGGATAACAATGCGCAAGGTATTCTCGGATACATGGTGCGTTGGGTAGAGCACGGTGTTGGCTGTTCCAAGGTTCCGGACATTAACAATGTAGGGCTCATGGAAGATCGGGCTACACTTCGAATTTCGACCCAACATATTGCAAACTGGTTGAAGCACGGAGTTTGCTCAAAAGAGCAGGTTTTGGAAACTTTGAAGCGAATGGCAGTCGTTGTTGATGGCCAGAATGCCGGAGATCCGGAATACCGAAACATGTCGCCCAATTTTGACAAATCGGTCGCATTTCATGCTGCAAAAGAGCTGGTATTGGAAGGTGATCTTCAGCCTTCAGGCTATACAGAACCGGTTCTGCACCGCAAGCGGTTAGAGTTCAAGGCATTGCATCCCACAAGTTAACCGGCTGCATTAATCAAAAATCTGCAATGATTGCAGGGCCTGAACAGTGCCATGCGAAAAACATCAAGTCTGTTTGACGACCACTTTCGCACCAGGCTTCGCACGGTTGTAAAGATCGATGATATCCTGATTCATCAAGCGGATGCATCCGGAAGATACCGCCTTGCCAATCGTCCACCATTCCGGTGTACCATGGAGACGGTAAAGCGTATCGCGGCCGCCTTTCATGAGATACAGGGCCCGTGGTCCAAGCGGGTTGTTCAGACCTGGCGGCATGCCACCCGCCCAGCGGCGAAGTTCTGGTTTGCGCTGGATCATTCTGGCCGGAGGTGTCCAGGTTGGCCATTCACGTTTCCAGCCGATTGTCGCATGTCCTGACCATGCAAATCCTTGTTTTCCGACACCCACGCCATAACGCACAGCCTTGCCTTCGGGCTCAACAAGATAAAGATGACGGCTGGGAACATCTACAATGATTGTTCCAACCCGTTCTCTTGTCTCATAGTCTACAATTTGCCGGAGAAACTGTTTATCCACTTTACTCAGGGGAATCCTGGGCAGCTGAAATCCTCCGTCAACAACAGATCCATAATCTGACCGGAATTGACGGGAAGGATCCCCAATACGTCCGATTGAACTACAACCAGCCAGCGCTACAGTTGAAAGAAGGGAGAGTGTGAATGCACGTCTGTTCATGAAATTGCCCGCAATTTTTGATTCCCAGCGAATCCCTTGTTAGCAAATCGCGAGTCATTCACAATTTCTTATTAAAGTTGAAATCCAAACAATTATGATATGTTGCATTACCGCAACAGGTGATTATTTGAGTGCAAACGATGCCTTTGATATCAGAACCCGACAATAATTCAGTAATTGACAGCCGCCAGTCGGAGCTTGCGATGTCGGTTCGCAGCGGTATTCTGCGCGGATTTGAGGCAAGGCACGATTGGGTATTCGTGCCTGAGTTGATTTTGTCAAACGGGCGGCGGGCCGATCTGGTTGCGCTTGATTCCAAAGGCATAATTAGAATCATAGAAATCAAATCTTCCATTGCGGATTTCAGAGCAGATCAAAAATGGACCGAATATCTTGATTGCTGTGATGAATTTTATTTTGCTTCCCATCCAGAAGTTCCGACGGAAATATTTCCCGAATCCGAGGGGTTCATTCTGGCAGATCAATACGGCAGCGACATAATCCGCGAAGCAAATTTGAACAAGTTGTCAGGGCCAACGCGCAAGGCAATGACCTTGCGGATCGCGCGGGCAGCTGCGGGCCGGTTGCGACGTGTCACTTTGCACGAGATTTGACTTTATCTAGGCGCGCGTTTTGCCAGAATCCGTTGCAGTGTTCTGCGGTGCATATTGAGGCGACGTGCGGTCTCCGAAACATTCCGGTCACACAACTCATAAACCCGCTGAATGTGTTCCCAGCGAACCCTGTCCGCTGACATTGGATTTTCAGGCGGATCTGCTTTTTCGCCTGGTGCGCGCATCAATGCTGTATAGACATCATCGGCATCAGCAGGCTTGGCCAGATAATCCACTGCACCCAGTTTTACGGCAGTCACCGCGGTGGCGATATTCCCGTATCCTGTAAGAATAATTGCTTTGCATTCAGGCCTTCGGCTGCGGATTTCCTCAATCACATCGAGCCCGTTTCCGTCATTTAGGCGCATATCAACAACGGCATATGCCGGAGGGTTTGATCTTACACTTGCAACGCCCTCGGTCGTACTTTCTGCCGTCGCTACCTCAAATCCACGGCTTTCCATGGCTCGACCCAAACGTTGCAGAAACGGTCTGTCATCGTCGACAATCAACAATGACAGGTCCTGTGAAGTTGTATTTTCCACTTGTAAATTTTCACTCATGAATAATCTGGCTTGCTGACTTATACCGCCCTTATTTGGGTCAGAAAGAACCTTTTGTCAAAACTTTCATTTTCTCTATTTTAATCCGCCGGTGCAGTGAATTGAGAAGAATTCCTTGAGACTTCGATCAGTTCCCTTGGCCACTCCACATGCGCACAGGCGCCGGGCAATCCTTCCTCTGGTGAATTCGAGAACGAAAGTCGGGCACCACTGCGTTCCAGCAATGTTTTTGCAATAAACAAGCCAAGTCCCAATCCTTTGCCAGTGGTTCCTTCTCCGCCGCTGGTGACGAAAGGTTCGCCAATTTTGGCACTGATGTCGCCATCAAATCCATTGCCATCATCATTAATCGTAATCCAGATCGTGGAATCATCCCAATGTACTTTCAGGTCGACCTTCCCTGTGGCGTGATCGACGGCATTTTCAATCAGGTTTCCAAGTCCGTAAAGAATTCCGGGATTGCGCATGCACAAAGGCTCGTTACCCTTGGTCGCAGTATAGGCATTGATTTCGATGCCAAATTCACGGTGTGGCGCGGATACTTCTTCAAGAATGGCAGACAGGGGGATTTTTCCTATTGTCTGATCTTCCTGCGTAGAGAGGGAAGTGAGGGTCTGGAGAATCTCCCGGCACCTTTCCGCCTGGCTTCGTAACAGTTGGGCATCATCATAAAGCAATGAATCCGCATCGAGTTCGCG
The DNA here is from genome assembly GCA_051009575.1 of Rhizobiaceae bacterium. Lineage (GTDB taxonomy): Bacteria > Pseudomonadota > Alphaproteobacteria > Rhizobiales > Rhizobiaceae > JAALLB01. The sequence goes on along the minus strand of JBPCWL010000030.1, from coordinate 15,648 downwards.
AGTCATTTCTTTCGACACAAGTGCAATAGTGGCAAGGGGCGTACCCAATTCATGAGCCGCTGCTGCGGCAAGCCCATCGAGACTGGAAAGATATTGCTCTCGCTGCAGCACAAGTTCGGTAGCTGCGAGAGCGTCTGCCAGTTTACGGGCTTCATCGGCTACCCGGAATGCATAGATTGCCATGAACGACAATCCAGAAATAATCGCAACCCACATTCCGGCAATGTAAAGACGAGGAAGTTCAAGTGTCTCGCCCGGAAGCCATGGAAGCGGCAGGTGAAGAAATACCAGGGCAGTTGATGATGTTACGGCAACAGCTCCCAGAAAGAGGGTCGAAACTGTTGGTAATGTCGTTGCGGATATTACTACTGGTACCAGGAGCAGGATTGAGAATGGATTCTGCAGTCCGCCCGTCAGGAACAGCAGCAACGCTAGTTGTATGATATCAAATGCCAGAAGATTGGTTGAAGCATTCGTTGAGAGCCGAAGGTTTGATGGAAACCGGATGCTCAAGACAGCATTGAGAATTGCTGAAAGAGCAATCAGTACAAAACAGAATGAGGGATAAAAACTGAATTCAAGAACAAGCCAAACAACCAAAACCGCAGTCGTTTGACCCAAGACTGCAAGCCAGCGGATTCTTATAAGTGTTTCCAGGCGCAGATTTGGTCCGGCCGGAGTGGCCCCCATCTCTATATCGCGTTCAGCAGGCACCGGACATCGTCCGCTTCACGCAATCCAACCAGCCTGCATATTTCCGGCTGCGTTCTGAATCATCTATCGAAGGGTCGAAGCGGCTTGCGTACGACCATGCCTCTGCCATTTCCTTTCGGGACGGCCAGACACCACATCTGGAGCCGGCAAGCCAGGCTGCGCCCAATGCAGTCGTTTCCAGGATTGCAGGGCGTTCAACCGGGGCATCCAGAATGTCCGCGAGAGACTGCATGGTCCAGTCACTTTCTACCATTCCACCATCGACGCGGAGGGTTGTTGAGCTGGTCAATTCAGGCCAGTCCTGTCGCATTGCTTCCAGAAGATCTCTTGTCTGGTAACAAACCGATTCCAGAGCGGCCTTGGCCAGTTCGTTTGGTCCTGTTCCCCGTGTCAGTCCAAAAATTGCACCTCTCGCGTCAGGATCCCAATAAGGTGCACCGAGCCCTGTGAACGCTGGAACAAGATACACTTCCTGTTCCGGATCAGCATCCATGGCCATGATTCCGCTTTCCGCAGCATTGTTTAGGATTTTCAAGCCATCGCGCAACCATTGGATAGCTGCGCCCGCAACAAAAATCGATCCTTCAAGGGCGTAATGCGTTTCACCTTCCAATGTATAGGCAATGGTGGTTAGTAGCCGGTTTTGTGAGTGAACAATCTCCGTTCCGGTATTCAACAGGGCAAAGCAGCCAGTTCCGTAGGTTGATTTAATCATTCCGGGTACGAAACAAGCCTGGCCGATTGAGGCAGCTTGCTGGTCACCGGCCACTCCCAAAATTTGGATTGGGGATCCAAAAAGATCTTTGTGGGTTTCTCCATAGTCTGCGCTGCATTCACGGACATCCGGAAGCATTTGTCGTGGAACATCAAGCGCTTCGAGTAGCTCGTCATCCCAATCACCATTCTTGATATTATACATCAGGGTACGGGAAGCGTTTGTGGAATCTGTCGCGTGCACCGTTCCCTCAGTAAGTCGCCAGATCAAAAAACTGTCCACGGTTCCGAACAAGAGTTCACCATTTTCAGCCCTTGATCTTGCCCCCTCCACATTATCAAGAATCCAGGCAACCTTGGTGCCAGAAAAATACGAGTCCAGCAGTAGTCCGGTTTTCTGTACAAACAGCGATTCCATATTGCTGGACTTCAACTCGTCGCATTTGTTTGCAGTCCGTCTGTCCTGCCAGACAATGGCATTGTAAACCGATTTTCCAGTGGCCTTGTCCCACACAATTGTCGTTTCGCGCTGATTGGTAATGCCAATCGCCGCGATGTCGGAAGCAGTGCAATTCGCTTTACTGATGGCAGCTTGAACAGTTTTAACAACCGTACCCCAAATTTCTTCGGGATCATGCTCCACCCAGCCCGATTTGGGGAAATGTTGGGTGAATTCCTTTTGCGAAACCGAAACAATCTCACGGTTGTTGTCAAAAAGAATGGCTCTAGAAGATGTTGTTCCCTGATCGATTGCCAGGATATATTTGGACAAATTGGCCTCCGATTAACGTGTCATGTCCACAACAACGCGGCCACGAATTTTTCCATCGACAATATCGGTAGCTGATTGGATGATATCATCAAAGCCGATTTCGGTAGTCAGCGCCTCAAGTTTTGAAAGATCGAGATCTGAAACCAGGCGGCTCCATGCCTCTATTCTTTTCTCCCGTGACGCCATTACGGAATCAATTCCGAGTAGCGAAACACCCCGCAGGATAAAAGGCATTACCGTCGTAGGAAGATCGAACCCCTGAGCCAGTCCACAAGCAGCGACAGATCCTCCATAATTGGTTTGGGCAAGAACATTGGCAAGGGTGTGCGAGCCGACAGCATCCACGCCGCCTGCCCATCGTTCCTTGCCGAGCGGTCGTCCTGGTTCTGACAATTCCGCCCGATCAATGATCTCTGTTGCGCCGAGCTCTTTGAGAAAATCCGATTCCTGGGAGCGCCCGGTAGATGCAATCACATCGAAACCAAGTTTGGACAGTATTGCGATCGCAACCGTACCAACACCGCCATTCGCGCCTGTTACGATGATCGGTCCTGAGCCGGGTTTCAGCCCGGAATTTTCCAGAGCCATAACGCACAGCATCGCCGTGTAGCCTGCGGTTCCAATACCCATGGCCTGCTTGGCACTCAGCCCATCTGGTAGTGGTATCAGCCAGTCCGATTTCAAACGGGCATGGCCGGCATAACCTCCCCAATGAACTTCGCCTACGCCAAAACCGTTGAGCAGTACCTTATCTCCTTTGGAGAACTCGGATGATTGAGATTCCAGAACTGCACCGGCGAGATCAATACCTGGAACCATCGGCCAATGCCGGACCACAGGACTTTTACCGGTAATTGCAAGCCCATCCTTGTAGTTTACGGTTGTTGCCGTAACCTCAATGGTTACGTCACCTTCCATCAGATCAGCATCGGTCAATTCAACGGTTTCGACTGATTGTTGCTTTTCTTCATTTCGCGAGACGAGAATCGCCTTGAACGTGTCACTCATTTTTTGTCTTTCCTGTATCTTGCTCAGGTTCGTCACTGGTTTTTTGCCGGCTTGATTTCCAAGTGTGGAACTCATCCAGAATGATGGCAGCTGCACCCAAAGTGATGAAGGTATCGGCTAAATTGAAAATTGCAAACTTGAATCCGACCTGGTCTATATGAAAATAGATCATGTCGATGACTTTGCCTATACGGACGCGGTCAATCAAATTGCCGATTGCGCCAGCTAAGATCAGGCAAAATCCCGCTCCGGAAAGCAGGCGGTCAGCTGCAACCCCGCGCCAAAGCCACAATACAAACAGGATTATCCCGGTTGTCAGCAGCACTAACAGCCACGGACCCAACCCGGTCAGCGCAGAAAAGGCTACTCCTTCATTGTATGTTCGATACAGCGACAGGATAGGTAAAAGGTCAATCTGCGAATAAAGGGGAAGGGATGTCTCAACCAGCCATTTCGAAAATTGGTCAACTGCCACCAGAATTGTAATGACGATTATCCACTTGATGCGGGTCATTGAACAGGCCTTGTAACAAGATCAGGCATGTGTTTTTCCATGTGGAACAGCATCACACCGGTCGCAATTGCAAGGTTAAGCGAATCCGCAGATCCCGCCATGGGTATGAGAACCAGCTCATCACAAGCGGATGCAAGTGCATCTGTAAGTCCTTGTTGTTCGTTGCCCATAAGTAAAAGTACTGGACGGGATTTAAAGTCAATGGATCGATAGTCCGTAGCGCCTGCGAGATGAGTCCCCGCTACGAGGCCCGGCCATGATTTTCGCCATTTTATAAACGTATCTTCGGTCATCCGTATCAGGGGAACGTTGAAAATCGATCCCATGGTTGCGCGGGTAGCCTCAACCGAAAACGGATCGGTTGTGTCTCCAATCAGGATGATTCCATTTACGCCGGCGCAGTCCGCCGTCCTGATAATCGTACCGAGATTGCCGGGGTCACGAATTCGGTCCAGCGCCAGCCAGACTGTTTTCGGATCTGTGAGAGCGCCGATGTTCGTTGGCTGATGCCAGTTTTGTTCCATGACTCCGACGATCATTTGCGGATTGTCTTTTTTTGTAATTGCATTCAGCACTTTTTCGTTGACCTCAAGAATGTCGCTGCCCGTTGCCCGTGCCCGCGCTGCAAAGTCTTCAAGGTCGTTGTTTTTACCGACAAATGAGGACGCATATACAAGCGTACGGATTACCCAGCCATTTTCAAAAGCATCCCGGACCAACTTCATCCCTTCGACAAAGAATGTACCCGTTTCATCGCGGTTCTTTTTCATTGCGAGTGAACGGATCGATTTGATGCGCGGATTTGATACCGCAGTTATCTGCTGAACCTTTCCCGGGCGTTGTGCTTTTGACGACGACATTAAACGACCCATCGACTGAACAGGGAAGTTGAGAGCAGGCGGCGGCTGTTCTTTGTTTTCAAAACCAGTTCACCAGATTCAAGCATCCCGCTTGTATTTTCAAATTTCTCGCGCATGACTTCGTGCATCGCGTAAAATGATGAACGAATGGAGTAAGCGGTCAACACTACAAATGACGAGTTTTCGCAGGTAAGTTCCCGAACCAAATCCAGCATGTGCGGAAGATTTTCGAATAATTGCCATACTTCGCCTTTGGGCCCTCGTCCATACTTTGGAGGGTCAAGCAGTATGCCGTCATACAAGTTTCCCCGACGAACTTCCCGTTCGCAAAACCTGACCGCATCCTCGCAGATCCATCGGATCGGTTTGTCTGTGAGATCTGCCATCTCCTGGTTTTCCCGTGCCCAGCCGATCGCTTTCCTGGATGCATCAATATGCGTGACCTGGGCTCCGGCACGTGCCGCAACCAGCGAGGCCAGGCCTGTATATCCAAAGAGATTTAGTAACCGGAACTGTCCATCAATCGGTTTATGATTGGAGATCCTGTCGATGGCAAAGCGCCAATGCGATGCTTGTTCCGGAAATACGCCCACATGGCGGAAGGATGTAAACCGTCCCTTGTAAGCAATGCCATCCCATGAAAGAGGCCATGTTTCGGGTAGTTTCCGGTTCGGGAAATTCCATCGCCCTACCCCTTCTTCGGAAGTGTCCCCCGTAAATACAGCATCAACATTTTGCCACTCATGCTCAGAAAGTTCGGGTTGCCAGATTGCCTGAGCTTCCGGCCGGACAATCCGCAATTTACCGTATTGTTCCAGCTTCACGCCGTTTCCGCTATCCAGCAAGGCGTAATTTTCGTCCGGCGCATTTTTCAAAATGAGCGGACAGGTTTCCTGAAGGCATGATTTGGTCTTTTGCATGACCAGAGCAATTACATGCAAAACGTTGTGTTGCAACCGCTCAGGTGCCGGTTAAATGCTAACTGCGTGCAGTTTGGCGCCATGGTTGCGTAACCAGGTTTTTTGAACATCGGTATCCGGGCAGAGCCTACGGGTCAGGTCCCAGAATTTATCGGAATGATTCATTTCCACAAGATGTGCAACTTCGTGCGCCGCGAGGTAATTCAATACTTGCGGTGGTGCCATTATTACACGCCATGAAAACGAAAGCGTCCGGTTTGACGAGCAGGAGCCCCATCGGCTTGTGGTGTCTGTAATACGGATTTGTTTTGGACGAACCCCGATTACATTGGCGTGAGAAGAAACGCATTGATCAAGTTCGCGCCGGGCTTCCTGTTTGAACCATGCCAGAGTTTTACGTCCTACCATCTCGTCTGTTCCCGGAACCTCAAGAACGCTTTCTCCATTCAGGACATGTGCCCGTACGGTGCCACGCAGCTTTCCGGTCGAAACCAATCGGTGATCTACACCCTTGTAGGGAACAACAGACCCAACCTGCAATTTCATCTCCTGGGGCAATCGTGCCAGTCGCGTTGCTGCCCAATTCCTGTTGCGATAGACAAACTCCTCAAGTTCATCATCGCTGACATGACACGGTGTCGTAACCTTGAGTGCGCCACCACCCGGGACAATACGGAGCGTAAGCCGTTTCGCGCGGTCATTTTCAACCACCCTTACAGGGAGTTCACGACCATCAATCTCGATGCCGAAATCGCGGTCACGTTTTTGAACCTGTCTGAAAAATGAAAGTACCATTTAAAATTTCTAGCTGATTCTGAAGCAACAAAAAATGGGGCTAAAAGCCCCATTGTTCTGTAACCTGATTTTTGTGGCGTTTATTTTTCACCACCTGCCTTCTTCGAACGCGGGGCAGGTTTGCGTTTACGGGCCTTCATGAAAGCTTCGAATTCCTGTGTGTCTTGCGCACGGCGGATTTCACGCTTGTACTCTTCGAACTCATGAATATCCTCTTCAAGCTTGCGACGCTCCTCCTGAAGCTTTGTCAACTCAGCTTCACGCCATTCGTCAAAGGCGGTATTCCCTGAAGTACCGGCACTGTGACGCCGACAGGATTTGCTGAACTTGTCACTAACCGAGTCAGTTGCCCGATTAATATCCCTTTTGAAACCATCAAGCCGGTCACCCCATAGAATGTAGGCGAGCATTGCCAATCCGAGTGGCCAAAAGATTATAAAGCCCAACACCATCAGCGCGATTGTAGCAGGTGTCCAGGCTGGTCGAATGAGTGCAGATTGCGACATGTAAAAATCCCTTACAGTTGATTTCCAGAGTTATTTTCCCGGCTTTCCTTAACGTAATGTGGGTACGAAAAGTGGCCGTTTCAAGGGATTTCGGGAGATCAGGCAACTACAGAAGCAATTTCATCCAGAACCGCCAGCGCCGCCGCCTTTGGATCATCAGCACCGGTGATGGGCCTGCCTACTACAAGATGAGTCGCACCTGCGGCAATGGCATCGGCAGGGGTCATTACCCGCTTTTGGTCGCCAGGATTAGAACCCGCCGGCCGGATGCCGGGAGTCACAATAGCCATGCCCGGTTTGATTCTTTTGCTGATTGCACGGGCTTCACGTGCTGACGCGACGATGCCGCCCATTCCGGCTGTGCTTGCCTGCTCAGCACGTTTTAACACAAGGTTCTCAGCGGTGTTCGCATAACCGGCATCTGCAAGATCATTATCATCCATGGATGTGAGTACGGTGACGCCCAACAGACACAGAGACGATCCTTTGGCACTTTCAACTGCTGCCTCCATGGCTTTTGGATAGGCATGGATAGTTGTCATGTGCACGCCCATTCTGACAATATTTTCGACGCCTTTCGCGATGGTGTTGTCAATATCAAGAAGTTTCATATCGAGGAAAACCTTCTTCCCGTCCGATAGCAGTTCATTGGCAAATTCCAGACCACCGGCAAACGCGAGTTGGTGTCCGATCTTGTAAAAAGAAACCGCTTCACCCAGCATTCCAACCATTGTTTCAGCACCCGAAACGGTCGGAACATCCAGCGGGATGATCAATCGGTCCTTCGGTGTCATTTTTTACCTCAAGTGTTTCGTTTTTTCTGCCAGTGATTTGCAGGTGGCGGTTAACAATCCGGCGCTACGATCATCCTTGAGTTGGTCAAGATCATCAAAGGCGCTATATGCATTCCCGAGCGCGACCTGCTCGCTCACAACCAGCATTCCAAGCCGAACCAGAACTTCCCGCAAATGAAATAGTACACACATACCTCCCATACCTCCTGGAGAAGCGGCCGAAATAGCCGCAATCTTTCCACGATAGGGAGAGATATCTCTTCCATTGACAGAGTGCACGCGAGAGATCCAGTCAAGTGTGTTCTTCAATAGTGGAGGAATTGATCCATTATATTCTGGAGATGCGATGAATATGCCGTCATGTTTTCCAAACAATGTTGCGAGTTTGACGGCATTATCAGGAATTCCTTCATTCTCCTCCAGATCGCCGTTGTATATCGGCAACGGATAGTCCTCCAAAGAGATCCGGGTAACTTCACAATCAAGCAGTGAAAGTTCGCGGGTCGCGCTGCCAGCCAGTCTTGTGTTGACCGAACCTGAGCGGATGGAACCTGCAATTACGATTATTTTTGGTTGGGACATTGTGCTCCTTTGGCCCGATAGAGCGTCGGTTAACAAGCGCCTTATAGGCAATTTGAACCTTTCAGTTCAAGCAAACAATGGCCCTTTTCACCGGTTTACTCGTTCAGCCCATCGAGAAATTGTTTCATCCGCGAGAAAAACCCGGTTGATTGAGGGCTGTTTTTATCTGAGGAAAGTTGGTCAAATTCTTCCAGCAGTTCCCGCTGTCGTTTAGTGAGATTTTGAGGCGTTTCTGTTGCAACCTGAATATACAAATCTCCTAGATCGCTGGAGCGCATAATTGGCATGCCTTTGCCGCGAAGCCTGAACTGTTTCCCGCTTTGCGTCCCATCAGGAACCTTTACGCGGGATTTTGAACCATCAAGGCAGGCAACTTCAAACTGCCCCCCCAATGCAGCGGTTGTCATTGAAATTGGGATCTTACAAAACAGATCGGCCCCGTCGCGCTGGAAAAACTCGTGAGGCCGCACATTGAGGAAAATATACAAGTCGCCCGTAGGGCCGCCACGCGTGCCTGCTTCACCCTCGCCACCCAGACGAATTCTCACGCCGTCTTCAATTCCTGCAGGGATATCCACGCTTAAGGTTCTCTCCTTTGTAACCCGCCCCTGGCCGGAACAGGATGAACAAGGATCGGAAATTACTTCACCGCGACCCTGACACTCTGGGCAGGTTCTTTCTATCGAGAAAAATCCCTGGGAAGCCCGGACGCGGCCATTTCCTGCACATGTACTGCAAACACTTGGAGAAGAACCCGGCTTTGCCCCGGATCCGGAGCAGGCTTCGCAGGAAACCGCCGTTGGGACACTGATATCAGCAGCTTTTCCCGCATAGGCTTCCTCCAGCGTGACCTCCATATTGTAGCGAAGATCAGCACCACGTTCGCGTCCGCCAGAGCGGTTACCACCGCGCCGGGCACCGCCCATCATTTCACCAAAAATATCCTCGAAGATGTCGGAGAACCCACCGGCCGCGCCGCCAAATCCACCTCCGCCAAATCCACCACCTCCATTTTCAAAGGCAGCGTGGCCATATTGATCATAAGCGGCACGCTTCTGAGGATCCTTCAGAACCTCATAAGCTTCGTTGATTTCCTTGAATTTCTTTTCGGCGTCGGGATTGTCCGGATTACGGTCCGGATGTAGCTGCATTGCTTTTTTCCGAAAGGCACTTTTCAATGCCTTTTCATCAACCCCCCGATCGACCCCAAGCAAATCATAATAATCAGATTTTGACATGAACGCGTCGGCCCCGTTTCATAAAATGCCTCCGCAACCCATTCCCTGGCGCGGAGGCATGATCAGTTTCAAGCCGATTTCTTGTCGTCTTCTTCGTCGATTTCCTCGAAATCAGCATCAACAACGTCTTCATCTTCGCTGGCAGCATCGGCGGCGGCATCAGCTTCAGCCGCTTCAGACTGGGCAGATTCATACATTGCCTGACCAAGCTTCATGGACGCGGTAGCAAGTACTTCGGATTTTGCCTTGATTTCTTCCGGATTCGGATCTTCGGCTTCAACGACCTCCTTCAGGCCAGAAATTGCAAGTTCAATCTCATTGCGCTCATCTTCGGTGACCTTGTCGCCATATTCTTCAAGCGACTTTTCAGCCGAGTGAATAAGCGTTTCGGCCTGGTTTTTGGCTTCAACAGATTCGCGCCGTTCCTTGTCGGATTCTGCATTGGCCTCCGCATCCTTGACCATTTGTTCGATCTCATCATCAGAAAGTCCTCCTGAAGCCTTGATCGATATAGCCTGCTCTTTGCCGGTACCCTTGTCCTTGGCAGAGACGTTGACAATGCCGTTTGCATCAATGTCGAACGTAACTTCAACTTGCGGGATACCGCGTGGTGCAGGTGGGATGCCGACCAGATCAAACTGACCGAGCAACTTGTTGTCCTGTGCCATTTCACGCTCGCCCTGAGACACGCGAATAGTCACAGCATTTTGGTTGTCTTCAGCAGTCGAGAAAGTCTGGGACTTGTTTGTCGGGATTGTCGTGTTGCGATCAATCAAACGGGTAAAGACACCGCCGAGGGTTTCGATGCCAAGCGACAAAGGTGTGACGTCCAGCAGCAGGACGTCCTTGACGTCACCTTGCAGAACACCTGCCTGAATTGCAGCACCCATGGCAACAACCTCATCCGGATTTACACCCTTGTGCGGTTCCTTGCCGAAGAACTCTTTAACGGTCTCCTGAACTTTCGGCATGCGGGTCATGCCACCGACCAGGACGATCTCGTTAATTTCTCCAGCTTTCATCCCGGCATCTTTCAATGCTTCCTGCATCGGTTTGACCGTGCGTTTGATCAGGTCTTCAACAAGCGATTCAAATTTCGCCCGCGTAAGCTTCATTGTCAGGTGTTTGGGTCCAGACTGATCTGCTGTGATAAACGGAAGGTTGATTTCAGTTTGCGAAGAAGAGGAAAGCTCAATTTTAGCTTTTTCCGCAGCTTCCTTGAGTCTCTGCAGAGCCATCTTGTCGGATTTCAGATCAATTGTGTTTTCTTTCTTGAACTCATCTGCAAGATAATCAACCAGACGCATGTCAAAGTCTTCACCGCCGAGGAACGTATCACCATTGGTGGATTTGACTTCAAAAACGCCGTCACCGATTTCAAGAACGGATACGTCAAATGTGCCGCCACCAAGGTCATAAACGGCGATGGTTTTACCATCGTTCTTGTCAAGGCCGTATGAAAGGGCGGCTGCGGTAGGCTCGTTGATGATGCGCAGAACTTCCAGACCGGCAATCTTGCCCGCATCTTTGGTGGCCTGGCGTTGAGCGTCATTAAAATAAGCCGGAACGGTAATGACCGCCTGGGTTACCTTTTCACCAAGATAGTCTTCAGCAGTTTCCTTCATCTTTTGGAGGATCATTGCAGAAATCTGAGATGGGGAATACTTCTCGCCCTTGGCTTCAACCCATGCATCACCATTGTCACCTTTGACGATGTTGTAGGAAACCAGCTTCTGATCTTTCTTAACCGTTGAATCAGTAAAACGGCGACCAATAAGACGTTTTACTGCAAATAATGTGTCCTGCGGATTGGTTACCGCCTGACGTTTTGCAGGTTGTCCGACAAGACGTTCACCGTCGTCACCGAATGCAACCATTGAAGGTGTGGTGCGGGCGCCTTCCGCATTCTCGATAACCTTGGCTTCCTTGCCGTCCATGACAGCGACACATGAGTTGGTTGTACCAAGGTCGATACCGATTACTTTAGCCATGTTCTTCTCCTTAACCAGCGGATTGGACTGACCTATGCAGCATTCGGCCCAACACCCGGCAACTATGGATTATTTTGGTTTTGACGATCTCTCCGGATTTGGCGATCATCGGAGAAAATCGCGGTTGGCGGCTATATAAGAATTACATATGTCTTGTGCAAGGGATTTGATTGACTAAAAATCCATCAAATCCAGGGAAATAAGCGGGAAAATTTGTACAATGCATGTACTTCCTAAAGGATTGAAATGGATTCCAGGTTGCCTGGACCGCAAAAACCAGGAATTGTTGCTGGAAAATATCCGTTCAATTACCAAAAACGCGCCGCTATTTGTGCCGTGTATGCCCGGGACCGGTAAGCCAATGTCCGTGCGGATGACAAATTGTGGAAGCCTTGGTTGGGTAACCGACAAAAAGCACGGATATCGCTATCAACACACTCATCCTGATACGGGACATCCATGGCCTGCCATTCCCGCGCTATTGCTTGATCTATGGGAACAATTTGCCGGATATGAGAATCCACCTGAAGCCTGTCTGGTAAATTTCTATGATCCGAAAGCCAGAATGGGCCTCCATCAGGACAGGGATGAGTCCGATTTTGATGCCCCGGTACTGTCAGTGTCACTCGGTGACGCCTGTTTATTCCGATACGGGGGCAGGAACCGAAATGATCCCACCAATTCCTTTAGGCTTGAAAGCGGTGATGTGATGTTGCTGGGTGGTGAATCCAGGATGATTTATCATGGGGTCGACCGCATTTATCCCGGAACATCAACGCTTCTGAAAAATGAAGGCAGGATCAATCTCACGCTCAGGCGGGTGAACCTTTAAGGTTCCACAGCGACTGCTAAAAACGCTTTGCCAGCCCCTTGTCGGGAAAACAGGTTGGCCTTAATCCATTCTTCTGTTGCCAGTCACCAATAGAACGACGAGTCTTGAACCCGGCAAGCCCATCAGCGCCTCCTACGTCATAACCCTTTTTGATCAAGGCATTCTGAATCGCCATGACATTTCCACGCTTCAGGCCGGAGACCGGTTGCCAACCAGTAACGAACGGTTTGTTTGAATATTGAATGCGGTCAGCAACATTGCCGACAAACAGGCCATAAAGGTCCGAATTGTTGTACTTCTTGATGACATAAAAGTTTGGTGTTGCAATGAATACCGGTCCCGACCGGCCTGCGGGTAACAAAATTGCACCTTTTTTACCTTGCTCAGATGCCGGAAATGCCTTGCCGGATATCCGCGTCACACCGGCATTTGTCCAGTCGGAAATCGTCCGCATCCGGTCCGGCCCCTCCAATGCACAGGAAACAATGAGGGGTATTTTCGCCTCGTACCCCCAGTCGCGACCGCGCTCCCAACCATATTGTGCCAGGTAATTTGCAATGGAAGCAAGCGTATCCGGAACGGAACTCCAGATGTTGCGCCGGCCGTCACCATCGTGGTCGACTGCGTATTCAAGATAGGATGATGGCAAGAACTGTGGCTGGCCCATCGCGCCTGCCCATGAGGATTTCATCTGTTTGCGGGTCGCATAGCCTTTTTCCATCACCTGCAATCCCGCCAGCACTTCCTTGCGGAACAAATCTTTTCGTGTTGACATGAAAGCCTTGGTTCCAAGTACTTGAAAGGAATCATGCGGTATGGCTACCCGTCCGAATACGGATTCCCGACCCCAGATGGCCAGAATTATGCGCCCCGGCACGCCATACCGCTTTTCAAGATTTGAAAGCAACTTCTTGTGTTTGCTGAAGAGTTTGCGCCCTTGCGCGACAACCGGTGCGATATTGTTTTCGTTGAAATAGCGGCCTGGCGAACGGAATTCAGCCTGTGCCTGCGGTCTTGACGGTTTGGTTTTGGTCCCCGGAGGCACCAGATCCGGAAGTTTCCAGTTGAGCTTCACGCCCTTGAAGGCAGCATTGAAAGTCTTGCGGGAAATGCCCTGTTGTTGTGCCTCGGGCCAGAGGTCCGATTTAAGCCAAGATTTAAACTGTTTCTCGACGGCAGCCCTGTTCTGGGCGTAGGCAGACGAAATGGTGGCTACAATTATGACAACGAGCATCGAGAATCGGTACATTGCATGATTCTAGGGTGCAGACTGTTGGTTTGCCAAGCCTAATATGGAATCGGGAATCTCCTGTATACCGCAAGAATGTCTTCCATAACCTCATCACTGAGTTTCAACTGGGATGCCTTAATCGAATTTTTCAGTTGTGCCATTGAAGTTGCGCCGAAAATTACCGAGGCCATAAAAGGTCGGGTAAGGCACCATGCGAGGGCCATCTGTGTAAGATCGTGCGCGTGCTTGTCAGCAACATGTTTGTAATCGGCGACGGCTGCATGGGCTGTGTCATTCCAGCGACCGCCGAGGGAGGCGCTGCTGACATCAGCCCGCGTTCCTTTCGGCCTGTCATCTCCAGTGTAGTTTGCATACTTGCCTGTAAGCAGGCCTGCAGCAAGCGGCGAGAACGACAATAATCCAACGTCTTCATGATGACAGAGTTCCCCAAGGTCGAGATCAAAATACCGGCAAAGCAATGAATATTCGTTCTGGATTGAAGCCATTCGCGGTAAGCCGTTTTCTTCAGCTATCCTCAACCACTGCGCCGTACCCCAAGCACTTTCGTTGGATAATCCTACGGCCCTTATCTTGCCTGCTCTTACATAAACGTCGAGCGCTTTGAGTATCTCAAGCATGTGTTCCAGGGATTGTTGGGTATCCTGCCCGGAAGCATCAAATTTCCAGCTTTGGCGGAAGTGATAGGATCCACGATTGGGCCAATGCAATTGATAAAGGTCTATATAATCGGTCTGTAAACTCTTGAGACTATCATGAAGTGCAATCTCAATTGTTTCAGCTGAAATGGGGACGCCGTCGCGAACAGCCTTGTAACCCGAGCCCGACACCTTGGTTGCGATTACAACATCTTCCCGGCGCCCGTTTTTAGCAAACCAGGTTCCGATGATGCGCTCCGTGTCTCCCTGGGTTTCAGCTGACAATGGAGTAGTGGGATACATTTCTGCGGCATCGATGAAGTTGATTCCCTGATCCAGAGCGTAGTCAATCTGCTCATGGCCTTCAACTTCGGTGTTTTGTGTGCCCCATGTCATGGAGCCAAGACAAAGTTCACTTACCTTGATGCCGGTCCGGCCAAGCTCGTTTAATTTCACGGAAATTCCCCACAACATCTAAACAATTGGAGGGGACCTTAGTCAGGAGAAGGTTTAAGTGCAACCGGCGGGGAAATCATCGTAGTTTGTCATTTACGATTATGCATGCGGTGATGCAGTTCAGCAATCTTGTCGCTCGCAGTGCGTTCGCACAAAGAGGGTATAAAGGCATGAATCAAGGCGCCAAATCCGGCGATGAAAAGCCCAGTGGAAAACCGCATGGCAAAACGCAGATGTTCAAAGTAGGTCTCGTTTACCGATTGGGGGTGAGCAAACAGGGTTTGATGGACAAGGTTTTTCATTGAAGCCTCCTTTTTCAAAAAGATAGCAGCGGTTATATGGGAGAATGTCCGAAAAATGACTTATTATTTCCAGAATATTGAGATATTATCCCACCTATGAGTGATTTAGACAAATTAGATCTCAATATATTGAGACATGTTCAAAGAGATGCATCTTTGAGCGTTGATCAGCTGGCGGATGCTGTTCATCTTTCACGCAATGCCTGTTGGCGTCGGCTGAGGCGGCTGGAAGCGGACGGTGTGATTACCCGTAAAGTTGCCCTGGTCAATCCGGATGCTGTGAATCTTGGTCTTCTGGTATTTGTAATGATACGGGCTCTTGGGCATGAACCAGGCTGGCTTGCCAAATTCAAATCTGCGATTTCTTCCATGCCGGAAATTATCGGTGCACACAGGATGACTGGCGAGCTTGATTATGTTTTGCGTGTAAGGGTTCGGGACGTAAAAGCTTATGACGGGTTTTACCAGCGGCTGATTGCCAAAGTTCCAATTGCGGATTTGTCTGCCAGTTTTGTGATGGAAGACATCAAGGATACGACATCGCTGCCACTTTGAATCACTTTAAGCGAAGAACATCCAATAAGCGCCCAGCCCCACAAGGGCCCAAAGAGCCAAATGTCCCCAGCGGTTGTTTTTTGCTTCTGCTACATTTGGCTCTTTGGGCCCTTGTGGGGCTGGGCGCTTATTGGATGTTCTTCGCTTAAAGTGATTCAAAGTGGCAGCGATGTCGTATCCTTGATGTCTTCCATCACAAAACTGGCAG
>JBPCWL010000029.1:0-35828 GCA_051009575.1 Rhizobiaceae bacterium | reverse complement strand
TTGCGTTGCAGCCAAGTGCAAAAAGGGAAAAAATGATGTAATTGTTCCCAAATTCGTGCCTGACAAATGTTTTGCGGTGGAGCTCAGGAAATTGATCAGCAAAAGGTCAGAATATCCCGGACAGATTGTAAGTGCGACAAGGAATGCGATTCGCGTTTTTCTTCTGTTGTGTCTCGCTTTTCTGGCTGCATGTGTTTCACGACCGGAAGAAAGTGTGGAGATCCGGACATTGACGCCGCAGGAGGCTGTGGATTCGATTGCCGGACCGCAACTTGATGGCGAATTGCCAAATGCAGGTGAGGACAATGTACACTCGATTCTTGCACTTTCAGCGGGAGGGGCAGATGGAGCGTTTGGGGCTGGTGTGCTTGCAGGGTGGACGGCCAGCGGCAATAGACCAGATTTCGATGTAGTAACCGGTGTATCTACCGGATCTTTGCTGGCAGTCCTGGCATTTTTGGGGCCTGAATACGATGGTTTGATACGGTTACTCTATACAACGCAAACTAACCAAAAGGTGTTCCGAAAACGCGGTCTTGATGGAGTTTTCAGCGACAGTCTTTATGATAACGGTCCTCTCAAAGAGCAGATCGAGGAGTATGTTACGCCCGAACTCATTGCCAAGGTTGCAGCAGAACACAATAAGGGCAGGCGATTATATGTCGCCACGACCAATCTGGACGCAGGTGAGCTTGTAATTTGGGACATGGGTAAAATTGCCCAGGGTGGACGTACCAATCCGCTCCAACATTTCCAGAAAGTATTGCGCGCTTCTTCGGCAGTCCCTGGATATTTTCAGCCGGTTTACATCAAACCACAACGCGGAGTTCAATTGCGACAGGCGCATGTGGACGGGGGCGTCAAGGAGCCGGTGCTCTATTCATCCTTCATGTCCAAAACCAACGCCGGAGAAAAGAATCTCTATCTGGTCATAAACGGGACAACCCGTCGTTTCAATGCGTCCAGACCTGTTGAACCCAAGCTTGCAAGTATCGCTCAGAAGACAATTTCTGAGTTAATCCGGGAGTTGCAGCATGATACGATTTTCCGGCATTTCGTACGGGCGAAAAATGATGGCGTGAACTTCCATATGACTTCCATTCCTGACTCAATTCCGCATGCACAGGATGCGCTGGATTTTAATCCGAAGCGTATGCAAAGATTATATCGTACGGGTTTTGATATAGGCAGAAAGGGGCCGGAATCTTGGCCAAAAACGCCGCCGTCTTTCAGCAGCGATGAAATGAATGCCGCAATGGAGCTGTCACAATAACGAACAATTCAACTATGCTGATTCAGCAATTGCGTCCGTCAAGTCTCCGTAGCCGGTGAAACGATACTCATACTCAAGGCCCAGGAAATCTGCAGCCGCTCTTGCCATTCCTTCAAGTTCCGGGTCTTTGGTCTGTGCAAGGTAGAGGGCTCGTGTGTAATTCGCAAAATACAATTCCAGCAATTCCGGATGCTTGTCGAGGCCTAGAGGCTGCTTCATAAATGTCTCGAAATGGCGGACAATGAAGTCTGTTAGAAAGAAGGTGGTAAGATATTCATCTTCGGCTTCAAGAAATGTCTGATTACCCATGTAAAAGGAAAAACAGTGGGGTCCAGAGACGCGTTCTACGCCATGTTTTTCACATATTTTATCCAACTCACCGCTGGTTCCGCAATCAGCATAACCAACAAATATGTGTTCATATCCCTCATCACGTGCCGTCTGGATCGCCAGATCCATATGCGGGGCAATTTTTTCAGGGTGATGATGGTAGGACGCAGGCAGGCATTTCAGATCGATATGCTCGTAACCAAGTTGTTGATTTACTGCCAGGACTTCGCGGGCGATCATACCGCACGCAATAACACGAAGTTTCGGCTTTTTCTCCAAAGAGGCGTCGGTTTCGCTTGTCATGTTCCTGAAGTCCTGATTCCGGTTATTGCTTCAGACGTTTGAATTATAACATAAAAAAGGGCGCTTTATCAGCGCCCTTCGTAAAGTTATGCAGAGCGCAGGATTATGCGCTGGCGCGCTGATTGTGTTTGCGATCCATGAATTCTTTGGCTGTTTCAACTGCAACTGCCGCATCACGGCAATATGCATCAGCACCGATTGCCTTGCCGAAGTCCTCGTTGAGGGGAGCGCCACCCACCAAAACGGTGTAGTCGTCACGCATTCCCTTTTCTATCATCGTGTCGATGACAACTTTCATATAAGGCATTGTTGTTGTGAGAAGGGCAGACATTCCAAGGATATCCGGTTTGTGTTCTTCAATGGCTGCAAAATATTTGTCCACATCGGAGTTGATGCCAATATCATGTACATCGAAGCCCGCACCTTCCATCATCATGCCAACCAGATTTTTACCAATGTCGTGAATGTCACCCTTAACGGTTCCAATCACCATTGACCCAAGTTTTGGAGCGCCAGTTTCTGCAAGAAGCGGGCGGAGAATAAACATGCCAGCCTTCATGGCATTGGCGGCCAACAAAACTTCGGGAACAAAAAGGATGCCGTCGCGAAAATCAATCCCGACAATACGCATGCCTTCAACCAGTGCTTTGGTGAGAACATCATAAGGTGTCCAACCACGTTCCAGAAGTATGTTGGTTCCTTCTGTGATTTCCTCTTTGAGGCCATCATAAAGGTCATCATGCATCTGGGCTACAAGTTCATCATCGTCTAATTCCGACAGGATGATTTCGTCTTCATCGGACATTGGCTTTTCTCCAAAATGATGCCGGAAGTACCGGACGCCAAAATCTAGTTTCTCCGGATTCACTTACCGGAACATAAACGCGCAGAATGCGTTAATTTGCTCATTTAGCAAGCAAAATGTTCATATGAGTTTCTATTTTACGACTGAATGGTGAACGGATGCGACGGGAACAGGCCTGTCAAGTTTTCAACATGCGTTTTAAAATATCATCTTTCTTGACAAAATGATGCATTAGCGCCGCGCCGATATGCATCACGACGAGTGATGCTATGAATAATCCCAGATAGCCGTGAATATCGAGAAGGAAATTGCCAAGCTCCCTGTCTTTCTCGACAATTCGGGGTAAATGCCAACCGAAGAAAAACGGTATTTTTTTAACACCCCAGGCGTTGGTGGCATACCAACCAAGAATAGGTTGAACGACGAGCGAGAGATAAAGCAGGAAATGAACGAATTGCGCAATTCGTTTTTGAACCGTACTTATACTGTCAGGCAAGGGGGAAGGGGGTATTGTAAACCGGTAAATCAGCAAGCGCAGAACCACCAACAACATTAGAAAAAAACCAGTCGCCCGATGGTAGTCATAGTGCTTGCCGATCTTGATGTCATTTCCCATCAGAATACCAACGAAGATGACATAGATCATCATGATTGCCATGATCCAGTGAATAATGCGCAGGGGCAATGAATATCCGCGTGTTTGGCTCATATCCGGCACGGTAATTGAACCTCTTCCCTTTGCTGGTTTTGCAAATGTACATCAACACGGGGAATCCGGTCAAAAAAAGTGCAAATCACGCAATCAAAATTCAGTGAGGGCAAGTGGAAAGTGAATTCACGATGGTTTTCAGATTTTCCGAGCCAGAATTACTGCGAAAGGCGACACATCTCCGGCAAGCCCTTTACCTTCCCCTGTGCGGGACGAGAGAATTTCAAATCCTGCTTCAACCAAAAAAGCTTGGAGTTCGTCTTGAGAATAGTAAGCGTAAAATCTACCCAGCCGGTCCCGCCGTTCTCCTTCTCCCAGTTTCATTCCAATATGAAAAAGCCCCATGGGCTTCAACGCGCGATGAATTCTTTGCAGGTGGTTTGGAAAATCTGCTTTTCTGGCGTGGAGAAGGCTGAAATTTGCCCAGATACCGTCGTATGACTTCTCTGAATCCAGATCCTCAAACAAAAATAGTCGAGCGCCGATATTGTGAGTTTTATTCGCGATTTTCACCATTTCCGGTGATGCATCAACAGGATCAGGATTGAGTCCGTTTTCCCGCATATATACAGAGGCGTCTGCAGGCCCACATCCCAAATCCAGAACAGTGCCTCCATCCGGCAAGTTCTCGATGAAATTTTTTAAAGAACTGTCGGGATTTTCTTCCGCTGATAGATTTGCGTAGGTTGTTACCTGCTGATCATATACGGCGATGGTTTCGGTGTCGCTCATAGATTTAATATTGCCCGTTTCTTGCATGAATTCGTTTTCCTGACAGTAAAGCAGTATTTGAAAAACGCCAGCAGTTGCCGCAATAAGGCAGGCCGGCTTGTGGTTCTCGCTTAAAACCGTTTTTCAGGATATGATTATCGAGCCCAGTTTGAGGATTTTACGATGAGCTTTGAAGGAATGACTGAGGAAGCTGCTGCCCGCAAGGGCGGAGGAAGACGCGGACGCGGTGGCGGCGGGGGAGCTTCAGCGCGCAGACAGGCGCGATCGGGCCCGCAACTGACGGCACTACCCTATATTCACAGGAGTCTTGAGCCGACTGATGTTTTGAGCCTTGAAGCAGTTGAAATCATTGAGAACAACGCGGATATCCTGATGGAGGAAGTAGGGGTTACCTATTCTGACGATGAAGAAGCCCTGGCCATGTGGAAAGATGCCGGTGCTGATGTCAAAGGAGATCGTGTGCACTTGCCAAAGGGGTTGTGTCGCGAATTGATGAAAACTGCCCCCGCAACTTTCACCCAACACGCCCGTAATCCTAGTCGTAATGTGGAAATTGGAGGTAAACACACGGTATTTGCACCTGTTTATGGTCCTCCATTCGTTCGGGACTTGGAAGGCGAGCGCCGCTATGCGACGATTGAGGATTTTCAAAACTTCGTAAAGCTCGCTTATATGGCACCGGCCATGCACCATTCGGGCGGGACTGTTTGTGAACCCTGCGATATTCCGGTGAACAAACGCCATCTTGATATGGTTTATTCCCACATAAAATATTCCGACAAGCCGTTCATGGGATCGGTTACGGCACCTGAACGGGCTGAAGACACCGTAAAGATGGCGCAAATTCTGTTTGGCGAAGAATTTGTTGACCAGAATTGTGTGCTTGTCAGCCTGATTAATTGCAACTCGCCATTGACGATGGACGGCACGATGCTTGGTGCGCTTAAAACTTATGCGCGCGCCAATCAGGCATCCATCGTATCGCCGTTTATTGTTGGTGGTGCGATGTCTCCAGTGACAGTTGCAGGAACACTCGCGCAGGTTCTTTGTGAGGCTACTTCCGCAATTGCTTTTTCTCAATTGTGCAGGCCTGGTTCGCCAGTGATTTTCGGTACCTTTGCGACATCCATTTCCATGAAGACAGGTGCTCCCGCATTCGGTACGCCGGAGCCAGGTCAGGTTTTAATGGGGGCAGCCCAATTTGCGCGCAGGTATAACTTGCCATTCCGTTCCGGTGGTTCTTTAACCGGCTCCAAGATACCGGATGCTCAGGCGGCCTATGACAGTGCCAATACGCTTTGGCCTGCAATGCTCGGTGGCGTGAACTTCATGTTGCATTCTGCAGGGTGGCTTGAGGGCGGACTTGTTTCATCCTTTGAGAAATTCATTATGGATTGCGATCAATTGGCAGCGGCACAGAAATTTGCTGGCGGTGTAGACATGAGTGAGAATGGACAGGCGATGTCCGCCATTCGTGAAGTGGGTCCAGGCCATCACTTCCTCGGATGCGAACACACGCAGTCCAATTTCGAAACCGCGTTCTATGCTTCCAATGTTGCAGATAACAATTCCTTCGAGCAATGGGAAATTGAAGGAGAGCAACGTCTTGAGCAGCGCGCCAACAAGGTGGCCCGGTCTTGGCTCGAGAGTTATCAGGCACCGGCTCTGGATGTTGCCAAGGATGAGGAGTTGCAGGCATTCATGTCCTCTAAAAAGGATTCAATGCCGGACGCATTTACCTGAACTGAGGGACCATCCCTGGAAGCACGAACCAGGGAAAAGGTGGGCAATACCATTGTTCACAATGTGTGGAGGCTGAATTCGCGTGGTGAAGTCTCGAAATAGCTTTGACGATTTTTGTCGTTCATTTGAATTGCAGGGGCTAACCATCCTGGGTGCGCTCGAGCTGCAGCCTGTGCATTGTCCTGTCGGCCATGATGATCAGGTTGGATGCAATGCGCTACTTGTTGGTAATCATGGGCCTGATATGTGGAATATCTTTTCCGCATCGCCAGAATATGCCGATAGTCAGCCGGACCCAATGAACCGATGGACAAGGCGGGTGATTACCAACCTCACCGCAGACTTGGAATGTGAAGCGTTCTATCCATTTGACAAGCCGTATTGGCCTTTCCAGCGCATTGCACAAACTGCAATGGAAATCAGGCCTTCTCCGCTGGGAATACTTGTTCATCCACAATATGGGTTGTGGCATGCTTTACGAGGATTGCTCATTATCAGGGATTTCGATGAAATGTTGAATCAATTCAGCAGTTTATTGCCTAATGGTGATAAAATGAATCACCCATGCGATACGTGCACCGATAAGCCCTGCCTAACCGCTTGTCCGGTAGCTGCCTTCACTGGAGAACAGCTCAATGTGCGATCCTGTTTCGCACATATCGATGGTGGTGAAAAACCGGATTGTCTGGGGCTTGGTTGTATGGCTCGAAATGCATGTCCGATAGGGATTGAGCACAGGTATTGCAGCGATCAAGTTGCATTTCACATGCGGGCTTATCGCGGAATACCGCCAGAATAACAATTCAGGAATAACAGGTCAGGCCGAACGCCTGCGCCGTCTGCTCCGACCTGTCTTTGCATCATTAGCCGCCGCCGGTTTGTTTACTAGAGGTCCGATACTCTCGACAATGTCATTGATTTCCGGTCGCGCAGATTTTTCATGCGTATCAATTGCGACGCGCATTTGTTTGAGGTGATCACAGGAAGTGCCACAACAACCTCCGATAATTCTCGCTCCGGCATTGATCGCCAGCTTAGTGTAATCATGCATCAATTCCGGCGTGCCGGTATATTCGACCGTATCCCCCTTGATTTGAGGTATCCCGCAGTTTGCCTTTGCGACAACCAGGGCATCCGGGTCGGAGCGCGTTATATCAAGGATGGAAGACAGCAGGTCAGATGCACCAACACCGCAATTGGCCCCGACTGCAAGCGGTTTTGTGTCTTGGTCCACCACGCCATGAATATCTTCAGGTAACATGCCCATCATGGTGCGGCCAGCGGTGTCAAACGAAGCTGTAAACACATATTCCATTTTGACCCGTGCTGCAGCTTCTGCCGCTGCTTTGATTTCTTCAGGAGAAGACATTGTCTCAACCCATAGAACATCAACGCCACCGTCCTTAAGGCCTGCCATTTGTTCGGCAAAGGCTTCGACGCATGCTTCATATGTGAGGCTGCCAAGTGGAGCCAGAAGTTCACCGGTCGGGCCCACAGACCCAGCGACGATGATGGTGTGTGATGTGTTATCAGCGATCTCGCGGGCTATTTGCGCTGCTTTCTTGTTCAATTCGTGGACCCGATCCTGGGCATCATGCAGCTTGAGGCGATGTCGTGTTCCGCCAAACGAGTTGGTCAATATGATGTCTGACCCTGAATCCACAAAATCCTGATGGAGTTTGCGGATGTTGTCGGGTTTTTCATCGTTCCACAATTCCGGTGCGCCGCCTGCTTCCAACCCCATTTCAAAAAGGTTTGTCCCTGTTGCTCCATCAGCAAGTAGCACACCTTTTTCGGCAATCAGTGCTTTCAGGGGGTTTTCCATTGATCTCTCCAAGGCAACAACTCATATGACCATATAAACATTTGTTTATATGATTGTTCACCGTCTGTGAAGCAAAATTTATTTTTGAACACCTTTTGCAATGCAAAAAAGGCCGATGTTAAGCATCAGGTAACTGAATTCTAACTGTGTGTTTACCAACTTGAATTACTTTTGGGTTGTTCGCGGCATTCTGCGGGCATATCCCGGATCAGGTACTGCGTACCGGGACAAATCTAAAAACGACTGTTTGAACAAATGATCGGATTGCCCAAGGCACCGGTCATTTTTTTTCGAGTCTTGTAAAGATTGATTTTGACACCGGGTTGATGCGGTGCCATTAAAGCAATCAGGGGTTGTATTTGAAAATTGTGCAACTTACTGCAAGCAGGGGTTGATTCAGTGTATTCTTCGTTCAAACATTTGTTGGACAGGCTGGAGGGGGGTGACGGTAAGGTCATCACATACAAAAACAGCGATTCCAGGCTCATGTTTGGTATTATTCTTTACAGGGTAATTCTGGTTGATGGGCACGTCAGGTCCGAAGAACTCGAATTGTTCCGGCGAATTGCTGAAACGCATCTCGACATATCAGAAGACGAGTTATCCGGATTTGAAGAAACCGTCGAGGAACTTGCCCGCTCCCGAGAAAAGTTTGACCATCTTATCGATGATCTAAAGAAACTTTCCAACAACAAGAAAGACAAGATCATAGAATTCATGCAGGATATTTCCATCAGTGACCGGGAATTCCATGAACTGGAACTAAATCTAGTTTCCCAGGTTGATGCCCTTATTCGCGACTGAGCGGTTTGATACTGTTTACGAATATCGGGACCTGCCGCGTTTACCAAGAAATTCAGTCTGAATAGACGGACTTTTAACCCTGTGTTAACCTTTGCGATGGGCTGAAACACTGGAGTAGTATCATGCGTATGTTATTTGTGGGCCTAGCCATGGTTTTTGGCGCGTTTGCTTCGCCGTCATTTGCAGCAAGGGTTGAGGCGCATATCGATCTTTCTGAACAGAAAATGCGGGTTTACCAACAAGGTCAGCTAAAATATGTATGGAGGGTTTCTACAGCCCGTCGTGGAAAAGTCACCCCTACAGGAACTTGGAGTGCCAAATGGCTCTCTAAAAATCACCGTTCAAGCCGTTATAACAACGCACCAATGCCGTATTCGATATTCTATAGCGGCAACTTTGCCATCCATGGAACCAATCAGATCAAGCGATTGGGACGTCCAGCATCTGCAGGATGTATCAGATTGCACCCGGAAAACGCGCGTATCTTGTATAACATGACTTCACGGGCCGGATTGAGCAATATGAGAGTAAGGGTCCGCTACTAGGGCCTTTTACGCGGGTCGGCCTCGAGCTTCTTTCTGCGCCAGCTGCTCAGCCCGCCACTTCATGAAATTTGGTCGCCAGCGTTTGTGCAACCACAACCATTGTTCCGGATATTCCCTTATCCAGGCTTCGATCCGCGCGTTGACATCCTGGGTCAATCTTTCCGCGTCAAGAGAACCGTCATTCTTGTAGTGGCGTTCAATCTCGGGCTCTATTTCAATTCTGAACCGTTCTCCGGGAAGCCGAATGCATCGCGCTGGATAGACAGGGCAATCAAATTGGCGGGTCAGCTTTGCAAGTAAGGGATTAGCCATTGTTTGTTGGCCAAAAAAGGTGATTTCAGTTCCCCTTGCAAAAAACTGATCTACCAGCATCCCGACTGTTCCACCTTCATCGAGCACATTGGCGAGTGACCAGGACGCACCGACTTTTGAGGGTACCAGATGCCCCATTGCAGTGGTCCTCGCAGCGAGGACGCGTTCGGCAATGTAGCGATTGTTTGGGGGCCGGAAGAGCGCGGTAATGTTGAGTCCGTAAACTGCCGATGCGATTGGTAATAGTTCCCAGTTTCCGGTGTGTCCTGTGAAACAGATGACAGGGCCGTCATAATTCTTGATGGCATGGAAATTCTCATCGCCGGTGATTTCTACCCGTCCTTTTGACTGATCTTCTTCGTTGATGTCGAATATCTTGTCCAGGTAGACGTATTCGGCTGCAACGCGTCCAAGGTTTGCCCACATTTCCCGGAGGATTCCATTCACTTCCTCATCAGATTTTTCGGGAAATGCCAGTTTCACATTTCTCCGTGCCCTTTTGGTGCGGGGGTATAACATGCCCAAGCCACGGGCGGCTTCTGCCATAAACCAGATTGCACGGTCAGCGGGAAAGAGTTTGAGAACTGCCAGGAGGCCGAAAAACAGCTTGGCCAGAATCCAATCCCGTACATTGCGCAAGGCAATGACGGTTTTGCGAGTGACAAACTCAGTCATTCACCCGCATGATGATTTTGCCGAAAACCTTGCGGCCTTCCATGCGTTCAAGGGCTGTTTGGATATCACCAAATTCAATTTCAGTATCAACGACTGGATGAACGATACCCTTTGCCATTTTTTCCATGGCGTTGACCAGGTTTTCCATTCGGCAACCGAAAGATCCGATTAGTCTGAGTTGGCGTTGAAACAGCATCATCAAGTTGGTCTCTGCCGAAACGCCACTCGTGGAGCCACAGGTTACTAGCCTGCCGCCAGGCCTCAGGCTCAACATCGAACCGGCCCAAGTATCTTTGCCGACATGCTCAAATACAACGTCGACGCCTTTCTTCCTTGTTATCTTGCGCACTGTACCTTCAAATCGGTCCTCACGGTAGTTGATAACGTGATCTGCACCCAGTTCCCTGCATTTTTCGATTTTCTCGTCAGAACCGACAGTTGTAATCACTGTGCAGCCGATTTTCTTCGCCAGTTGGATGGCTGCAGATCCGATGCCGGAACCGCCCGCATGGATCAAAACTGTTTCACCTGATTCCAGTTTGGCATTATCGAAGAACATGTGCTCAACCGTTCCAAATGTAACTGGTGCAAGTGCTGCCCCAATTTCATCGACGCCTTCCGGAGCCTTGATAAGATTACGGGCAGGCATGTTTGACAATTCCTGTCCGTATCCATCAAAATGGAATCCGTGAACGCCCTTTGGATGTTCGCAGTGATTGTCACGACCTTCCCTGCAGGGGCGGCAAGTACCGCAAGTTGGCGCGCCGTAAATTGAAACCAGATCACCAGTTTTAAGTCCGGAAACACCTGGCCCGATTGCTGTTACTTCACCGGATGCCTCAGCCCCTACGGTCATTGGCAGGTTACGTTTGGCAAACGCCATGCCGCGCCAACCCCAAACATCGATGTGGTTGAGGGCAACAACTTTCGTTTTAAACTGTACTTCACCTTCACCTGGAGGAGGGGGAGGCGGTACATCGGTGATTTTGACTTCACGTTCTGAGACAAGCTGAAGTGCGCGCAAGACTGCCCCCAATTTGGTAAAATTTCACTGTGGTGTGGTTATGCCACTTCTCTGCCGAACACAAGACAGGCATTTTGTCCACCAAACCCAAACGAATTTGACAAAATGGTAGATACATTAGCCGGCCGACTCTGGTTTGGTACAACATCAAGTGGAATATCAGGGTCCGGTGTTTCGTAGTTGATGGTCGGTGGAATTAGACCTTCCATCATGGTTTTAAATGAAAATACTGCTTCAATTGCACCGGCAGCTGTCAATGTGTGACCAATCATCGATTTGTTTGAAGAGATTGGTGTTTGGTGGATTTTGTCACCAAAAACCGCATGCAGTGAATTATACTCCATTCGGTCATTTTCCGGTGTGGAAGTGCCGTGGGCGTTGATGTAATCTACGTCATTCACATTGATGTCTGCATCATCAATTGCTGCTGAAATTGCAGTAATTACAGGTGCGCCATCAGGACTAGAGCGGGTGCGGTGGAAACTATCGGCTTTTTCTCCAACTCCTCGGATTGTGCCCAGGATTTCTGCGCCACGATTGGTGGCGTGCTCAAGTGTTTCCAGTACCAGAGACGCTGACCCTTCAGACATTACAAAACCGCTTCTGTCCTTGGAGAATGGACGAGAGGCTTTTTCTGGCGCATCATTATTGTGAGTAGTCAATGCGGAAAGGAGGGAGAAACGGATCAGGCCTTCTGCGGTAACGGAGCCGTCTGATGCTACGCACAGCGCAGCTTCGGTTTCTCCTCGCCGGATTGCCTCAATTCCCTGTTGAAGTGCGGTTGCACCGGAGGCGCAAGCTGTGGAAAGGGATATTGGCAGGCCGCGCGTTTCGAATTTTTCGGCAAGACGGAATGCAATGGTGCCCAGTTGAATCAGACTGTGCATGTTTTCCTGTTTGTGCTCACGGGCGGAAGCCAGCATCCGTTCGTAACCAATTTCACCTTCGTCAGTTCTGCCAATCAAATCAAAACGGTGTTGCCACTCAAGTTCAACCGGTGGAGCGGCAAAGAAAAGCGGGCCAGGAAAGCCATCTTTTCCAAATCCGGCACCTGTCAGCGCTTCTTCAGCCGTCGCTTCAGCCATAGCATAGGAAATTCCCGGCGCGGAAACTTCTTCGGGTTCCATGAAATCCACTGTCCCGGCGATGCGCGTCGCAAGGCCCTCAGTTGAAAAGCGCTTCACTTTGTGAATTCCTGATTCACCGGCTGTAAGTGCCTTCCAGTTGTCCTCAACGCCGCGACCCAGAGAGGTGACAGCACCCATTCCGGTGACCACTATTATCGGGCGTCCCTTATGATCTGTGAACTTTGACATCGTTTTTCCTAAACCTTCTTCAATAAGGCGAAACCTTCACCGCAATGATGGCCAATTGATGTTACCACAATTTTGGATACATCACCTTCTGCGGGTTTTTCTTCCGATTCAAAAGGTGCGTAAAAATCATTGTTCTTCAAGGCAAGTGCAGCGAGTGCAACTCCGGCCGGAAAGGTGGCCTCCAATGGCTGTCCGATCAACGTCTGGAAGGCCCTTACAGGTGTGTCTTCTCCGAGTTTCGAAGTCAGATAATCCATCTCATACCCGGTTGCTTCACTAACACCAGACGCTCCGGATATTATGGCATCCGGCGTTGCACCGAGTTTTTCAAATACCGAATCGAGGCGGGCAATTCCCTTGTCTCCGTCGCGTTTGCCAAGATCAGAACTCACGCTAGAAAGAATCGCATAAGCTTTTGCACCACGGGCCTTTGCATGTTCGGCTTCTTCCAGCACAAGAAACGCTCCTGCACTTCCCATTCTCATACCGCCACCTTTTGCTTGCCGCGCAAATATGCCTTCCTTGCCGCCTGTATACAAATAATGCCCAAGGGCATGAGGTAAGAGTGCATCCGGGCGGTCAGCGTTATATGATCCGCCGACCAGCATGTGCGTACTTTGACCGGAAGCAATCCTCGCAAGCGCATTCTGGATAACTGTAACACCTGCTGTTTCTTCTCCCATATAAGTACGCGATGAACCGGTAACCTTGTGAACAATCGATATGTTGCCAGCCAGGAGATTTGATAATTGTGCCAGAAAGAGCGTTGGGCGCAGATCAGATGGAAGCCGCTCGAGGATTACCCGTTCGCGATCATTGCTCGCCATTGCATCTTTCAGAATAGATTCATCCGTCTCAACGTCTCGCTCACCACCTCCGGCTGCCACTACAAGATCCATTGTGGAGCACAAATCGGCATCTTCCTTTATACCCGCATCATCGAGGGCAAGCCCGGCTGCATATGTGCCCAAACGCTGCCAGTTTTCCATTTGGCGCTGGTCGCCGCGACGCGGGATTTGCAGGGACCAGTCCATTTCCGGTAGCGGGTGCACACCATAGGGAGGAACCGTATCAAGCGAGACGATCGGATTTGGTGCCTTGTCGCCACCCAATACTTCCCAGTGATGGGCTGCACCTTCTCCGTAACAGGAGACGAGCCCAATTCCTGTTATCCAAACTTCCTTGCTGGCTGATGACATGGATGAGTTTCCCGAAGGCAAATTGCTTCTTTTTGTTTGTTTCTAATTAGACGGACTTTTTCATGTCCGCAACCTGTGCCTTGATTGTGTCCTGCAAATCCAGGCTGGGAAACGGCATTATTGTGAAAGTAAGTTGCGCATTTGCAACGCGTTTGCCCTGTGAGCGGATTTCCGCTTTTGTAACCGCAAAACCGGAGCCTTCATGTTCAATTGTCGCTTTGATTTCCAGTTCGGTTTTGGGACCAACAAAATCCCGTAACTTGCCATCTTTTACACCTGCAAGAAGCGGTATTTTCTGAAAATCTATGGTGTGCATGATGAGAATGCCAGAAGCCTGTGCCATGGTTTCAATCATCAACACTCCGGGGACCAGTGGATGACCCGGAAAATGACCTTCGAATACCGGGCTATCATCCGGCACAACGGAAACTGCATTGAGTATTTTTGCTTCGAGATCAACACTTGGGATCCGGTCGATCATTTGAAAATATTCTAACTGCATGGCCTCACCATTAAACACGCAAAAACCCCCGTTGCCGGGGGTCTGAACATTCTACTTCGGAGGACGGTTAGCCTTTGGCAGTAACCAGATCGTCGATCTTTCCGCAGAGGTTCTTCATGACAAAGTATTCTTCGGTAGAAGCCTTACCGTCATTGACTTCCTGGGTCCAGCTTTCAAGTGGGATTTTAATGCCGAAATCCTTGTCGATTGCGAAGACAATATCCAGAAAATCCAGGCTGTCGATGCCCAAATCGTCAATTGTGTGGCTCTCTGGTGTAATTTCCTCACGCGGAATTTCACTGGTTTCAGAAATTATATCTGCGACTTTGTCGAAAGTTGACACGCTATTGCCTCTTTTCTATTGAGTTTCCGAGGTTTATCTGGAGATTTTGCGGTTCAGATTCAACCAGGAAACAAGCTTTACCTACCACAATTTCAAGTGGAACTTTGAATTAACCGCGCTTTTATCCAGAGTCGAATGAATTGTCCAGACTTCGTTTATCACAGTTTTGATTATCCCCTTCCACGATAGGGAGCCACGCCCTGATCCGGTAGCCAAAGATCCGTTGGTGCGTTGCCGGTTTGCCAGAAAACATCGATGGGAATTCCACCCCTTGGGTACCAATAACCGCCTATTCTGAACCATCGGGGTTCGAGAAACTCCTGAAGGCGTTTTCCGATGCCAATCGTACAGTCTTCGTGAAATGCCCCATGATTGCGAAACGAACCCAAAAACAGTTTCAATGATTTGGATTCGACTAGCCACTGGTCTGGCACATAATCGATCACCAGATGAGCGAAATCAGGTTGATTTGTTATCGGACATAATGATGTGAATTCCGGTGCCGTGAACCGTACGAGGTAATTGGTGTCACCTTGTGAATTGGGTACGCGCTCGAGAACTGCATCTTCCGGGCTTTCAGGAAGCTAGGTATCCGAACCCAGCTGAGTCAACATGGTGGTATCTGTAGCGGCCATATCATTACCTTCGGGGGATTTGGATCAAAATCAATAATTGGGCCAAGTCATGAGTGCAAGCCACAAATTTGAACAAAGATTGGGCGCCTGCAGTTTTCCGAATTTCACCAGCTTCCGCGATGGAAAGAAAATCTTAATAAATACAATCTATGGTTGTATTTAGCAGGGTATGTTGTTTCTCGACTTCAGGTGTCCTGCATGCTTTTTTTGTTCAATCCCTTTTCAATTTCCCGGTACTTTGCAGCCAAGCGAAGGGAGTTTTTCAGCGAGCAACTTGGTGCAGTTGCAATGATCTCCGCATTTGTAATGCCAGTACTTATTCTTATCAGCTTGATCGCTGTTGATTTCACAAGAATGCAAAATGCAAGGAGCAAGGTACAATCATCGGTTGATGCCGCTGTTCTTGCGGCTTCGGTGGAAGCCGGAAAACTTAATGATCTTGACAACATTGAGGAAGTGCTGAAATCCCTTAACTTCAGTTTTGAGCCGTTTCTTTTGAGCAATCTTGGGAAAGGGAACTACCTCGATCACGAGTTGGAGGGAATTGAATACTTTCCGGAAACAAGGCGCGTCGAAGCGGTAGTTTCGTTTAGATACCCATCCCTGGTACGCGCTTTTAACCGTGAGGACAACAAGAGGTATCAGGTGGCTGCCAGTACCTATTTGAGTGGAAAACAGAAGAACTCACTTTCGATGATGTTGGTTCTGGACAAGTCCGGTTCAATGTGGATGGAGGGGCGGATGACCGCGTTAAAGACAGCTGTTAGTGCCCTGAGCAAACAGTTTAATGAAGATGATCCAGACAAAGAGTATATCCGGGTAGGTGCTGTGGCGTATGACAGCCGTCTGTTACGCCAAAGGGTCCGTCCGCAATGGGGCTCCAATAATGCGAACAGTTTTGCACAGGGCCTGCGTCCCCACGGCGGCACAAATTCGACTGCAGCCGTTCGGACAGCCTACAGATTTCTGAACCTTAGAAGGGAAGAGCGTGAACATGCAAAACGAAATGAAGGTGAGTTGCAACGTGTGATCCTTTTTATGACGGACGGTGAAAACAACAACACAAAACACGATGTCTCAACCCTACGGTTTTGCAATGTAGCCAAGAGACAGGAAATTCAAATTTATACGGTTGCTTTCCGGGCGCCTCCAAGAGGTCAAAGCCTTTTGGAAAGATGCGCTAGTTCGCCTGAGAACTATTTCCCTGCCACCAGCGCGGAAGAGTTGATTGCGGCATTTAAACTGATTGGCGAGACGGCACTCAGAAGATTGGCTATCTCGAGTTGATTGTTGACTGATCAAGGCGATTGATCGTCAAATTTCGAGAATTATTTTTGGTACAGCCTTCGCATTGTGGATGTCCTCAAACCCGCATCCACCCTCAGACAGCGGTCGGATTTCAGACCATCCCTGGCGTGATATTCCGCCATCTGCCAGCATTTTTAGAGCCTCTGAAAAATCTGCATTGGTATAGCAATAGGTGCCTATGAATGCGATTTCCTGAAGCGTAATGCGGCGTGTATCAAGACCAGGTTCATTGTCTTGCAACCCGACATGAATGATTGTCCCTCCAGGTTTTACGAGACCTGATGCGGATACACGGGTAATTCCGGAGCCTACACAATCAAGCAGCAGGTCAACTTCTATTTTCGGTTTGTCATTGATCGGGTCGTAAGGGATAGCCGAAGTTACTTCAGCAAGCATGCCCCGGCGCAATTCATTGGTTTCGGCAATCCGGATGTTACTGACGCCATATTGCTCAAGCACTAGGGCACAAAGCAGGCCGATTGCACCACCACCAAGAACAATCGAAGAAATGCCATCTGATCGCGATCTTGCAACCCCCAGCTTGACTGCGTGAATCGCGACAGCCAAGGGCTCTGCCAATGCAGCTTCGTCAAAAGATAAATGATCGGGCAGGGCAGTCAGATTCTGTTCCTTGATCGCCACTGCTTCGGCAAAAGCGCCTGGAACCCGCATTCCGATCAATTCCCGGGATGAACACAAGTGCTCATTGCCGGTTTCGCAAAAGTTGCAGTTACCGCAAGTCATTAGCGGATTGATCGCGACCCGCTTTCCTTCAAATTTGCCGGACCGGGCAATGCCTACGGCTTCATGACCCAAAATCAGAGGTGGTACACGACGTACATCATGTCCATGCCAGGCGTGCATGTCAGATCCGCATATGCCGCAATGAGACAAATCCACCACAACCTCATGATCCCTGGCTACAGGCGCTGGTTCATCGCGAAACTCGGTCTGCATTGTGTCAGTGTAAACAAGCGCCTTCATTTTGCCGTGTACCCTCCGTCAACTGGCAAAATCTGGCCAGTCACATATCCGGATGCATTTGACGCCAAAAACACAGCCGGTCCTGCCAGATCCGACAACTCGCCGTTGCGGCCGATGCAGGTCATGTTTGCGTGATGGTTTGCCAAGTCGGCGTCCTCAAATACCGGGCCGGTCAATTCAGTTGGAAAAAACCCTGGCTGGATTGCATTTGCAGTAATGCCATCCTTCGACCAGGCTTCCGCCATTGCTCGTGTGAGTTGTGCAACACCACCCTTTGATGCGCCATACGCGATACCGTTGGAAAATGCCCGTTCTGATTGCAGGGACGCAATGTTTATGACGCGACCCCATTTTTTCTTTTTCATTTGCGGTACGAAAGTTTGGGCAAGAAAAAACGGGACTGTCAAATTGAGGTGAATGGTTTGCTGCCATACTTCAGGTGTAACTTCATCCGCATGCTTGCGTGGATTGAGACCTGCAGCATTGACGATAATGTCTGGGAAAGTGCCATGACTCTCGCATGCCTGCCTAATCAGCGTGAGTGGGCCATCCGCAAAAAGGTCCACGGGGAGTGGTAAGCCATTCCGGCCCTCCAATGCTTCCTTCAATGGTTTTTCTCTTCTGCCAACGACGATAAGGTAGGCACCGACATCAGACAGGGCATGTGCAATGGCTTTCCCAATGCCGGTGCCTCCACCGGTGACTAATGCTGTCTTGCCTTCCAGGGAAAACAGTTTTTTGCTCATCAAATATTCCTGACACAAATCGAAAAACTTCCTTGCGGCCGATCAGAAACCTGACCGATCACAAGGAAGAAATTTAGCCTCAGCAAATCTAGTTTGTAAATCCAGTATAGCTGAAGAAGCCTTCTGATCCTGCTGCTGACAGGAAGTCTGGCAACCAAAGTGCAAATCCCGGGATGATAAAGATCATGGCAAGTCCAATAACCTGTATGACCATGAATTGCATCATGCCGAAATAAATGTCTTTCAAGTCCCATTCAGGTACGACACCCTTCAGGAAGTAAGCCGACAATGCTACCGGTGGCGATAGCCACGCCGTTTGAAGGTTGACCGCGACAAGGATGGCAAACCAGGTCAGATTGACGTTCAGTTCCACGAGTAGCGGAACCAGGATTGGAACAATGATCAGGACGATTGGAACCCATTCCAAAGGCCACCCCAGCAAGAATACCAGCGCCATCACAAGGATCAGCATCGCACTTACCGAAAGATCGAGCGAAAGAAGAACTTCAGTCAAGTATTTTGGCGTCCCAAGGTTTGAGAATACCGCACCAAAGAAGTTGGAGGCAGCGACCAGGAACATGATTAAAACCGAAATCTCCAGCGTCTTGATCAAAGCGCCATAGAATCCTTTCCAGGTGAACCTGCCGTAGCCGAGAGACAGTAGGATTGCACCGAATGCACCACACGCAGCAGCTTCTGCGGGTGTTGCCCATCCGGCGAGAATTGAACCCAGAGCGAATGCAATTAGAATAGTCGGCGGCACAAGACCCATGAAGAACTCATACCAAAGGTCTGAGAAGTAAAACCCTCCGGGGCGTGCTGATCGCATGTAGGAATACACGCCAAACATTACCCCAAGCCAGAGAATGGGTACCACTAGCCCATCAAGCGGGAACATTCCGAAACCTGATGTTGCTCCAATGGTGATCAGCCAAACCAAAGCTACAAGAGATCCCATGACGAGCAGAACCTCAAGGAAGTAGTATGGAGAGGTTTCAGGTTGTTCTTCTACAGGAAGTATCGGCCCCAGGGACGGGTCTATGATGCATCGCCCTACTGAATAGATGATATAGAGAGAAGCAAGCAATACACCTGGAACAATCGCGGCCCGGAACAGGTCTGTTACCGGAATTTCAAGTACGGGGCCCATCACAATCAACATGATTGACGGCGGGATCAAAATGCCAAGCGTGCCTCCAGCAGTGATCGTTCCGGCTGCGAGCCGCACATTATATCCTGATTTGTTCATGGTTTTTGCGGCCATGATGCCGAGGATTGTTACTGACGCGCCCACGATACCGGTCGCCGCAGCAAAGATGGTCGAAACAAACAAAACTGCAATGTAGAGCGCTCCGCGGGTGCGAGACATCATCATCTGAACGGCGTTGAACAGCCGTTCCATCAATCCTGCCTGTTCCATTACGATGCCCATCAGGATGAAAAGAGGAACAGCGACCAGTTGGTCATCCAGCATGGTCGAGTTTGTCTGCAAGGTTAGCAAGAAGAACGTTAGTGCACTGCTTGCCCCCCAGGAACCAAAAGTGAAGGCAAGAAAGACGAGCGTGAACGAGATCGGAAACCCTACAAAAATCACGAACAACATCGCTGCAAGCATGAATAGGCCAATGGTCGGTTTAGAGAAACTTATCCCACCGCCAATAATTGCACCGAGCCAGTCAAACAGCGGGAAGACTTTTGGGAAAAATACCCCGACAAAAATCGCCGCAAGAATGATGATATAAGGTATCAATATTCGAAGAAACTTTGCCTCACGTTCCTTGCCCATCTGGTGAAATGCCCGGAATAATTCCGGAATGCCCTGTAACAGTAGTAACAGCGCGCCAATTGGCATGAATATGCGAGCCGGCCAAAGTATTGGTGCCCAAGTGGAATCGGAAGCACGCTCCCAACCCGTCGGATCGAAAATATTTTTCCCGAATGCATCCAATCCGTAGTCAAGTGAACTCCAGAAAAAGAACAGCATTGCCGGGAAATAAAATGCCAGATAGAGCGTTGCGTCGACGGTAGCCTGGGTTTTGGGAGACCAGTTCCGGTATAAAAAGTCCGCACGTATATGTACTCCGCGCATCAAAGCATAGGCTGCTGCTGCCATAAAAATTACGCCGCCCAGCATGCGTGATGTGTCGTACACCCAAAGGGTCGGTCCAAGCCCCATATTCCGTGCGAATTCATTCATTCCATAGTCAGTAAAAACCGCGAAGGCTTTTCGAGAAACCACCTCGAAAACCATCGCAAAGATGAGCGGAATGAGGAGTAGGCATGTCAGTCTGCCTGCCCATTCGTTGATGATATCAATGGTAGCAGTTATCGGCCGCTGCCAGGGGGTCATATCTTCGGGAGTGTATCCGGCACGTTCGTTTCTGCGCTCGGCTATGGACTCATCAGTTGTGTCCAAATCGTCAGGAATTACTTCTTCAGTCATAACGGATCTCCCCAATCCTTTTTCTATGCAAATACCGGTCTCTATGCGAAAATTCCGGTTCGACCCGGTATTTTCGGATGGAGAATTTGGCGGAGGACTGCGCCCCCGCCAATTTCAATTTACTTTACAGAATCAGCAAACGCTTTGCCGAGCGCAGCGTTTGAAGCCTGTGAGCCTGCCCAGAACGGTACTGCGATTGCAGCAAAGTCTTTTTGTGACTGCCAGACTTTTGCAAAGAATGCGTTTTCAGCAGCATTCTTTTCAAGAGAAGCTTTTGCGGCATTCATGTATGCAGGGAAGTAATCTGCAGGTGTATCATGAAGGATAACGCCATGGTTCTCGGTAAGATCTTTCAATGCTTTACCATTTTCGTAAATCCGGTAGCTCATTGATTTTGACAGAGAAGCATTTGCAGCCACTTCAATTGCTTTTTGCTGAAGCGGTGTCAGTGAATTGTAGACATCCTTGTTGATGTAAAGGTCCGCATTCACAACAACCTGGTGGAGGCCCTGAAGGTAGTAATGTTTCAGAACTTTCTGGAAACCAAACACTGAATCTGGTTTCGGGCAGCACCATTCTGCTGCATCAATCGTGCCTTTTTCAAGAGCTGGCAAAATGTCTCCGCCACCCATGGCCACAGATGCGATGCCGATGTCTTTATATGTCTGACCTGGAATTCCTGGAGGTGTCCGGAAACGATATTTGCGGAAATCATCCATTGAAGTGATTGGCTCTTTGAACCAACCAAGAGCTTCCGGTCCAACGGGCTGAAGCATGAAGCCTTTTACGTTGACACCCATTTCGTCCCACAGTTCGTCGTAGAGTTCTTTACCACCACCAAACTGGAACCATGAAAGAAACGCGATATTGTCGATGCCAACACCGGCACCAGCAACTGGTGATCCGAACAACATTGCAGCCGGGTGCTTACCAGACCAATAATGAGTCCAGGCAAATCCGCCCTCGACCAGGCCTTTGTCAACAGCATCAAGTGTTTCCTTGACTCCAACGACAGCGCCAGCAGGCAGAACCTCGAATTTGACTTCACCGTTGGTGAGGTCAGACACGTCCTGTCCAAACTGTTTCAGCATTACAACTTCATCAGCTTTCGCAGAGATCACTGATTGTACACGAATAACTGTTTCCGAAAATGCTGCGGAAGCAGTCAAGGATAGAGCCACTGCGGTACCTGCAGCGATCTTTCCGACTTTAGATAGAATAGACATGGTAATTCCTCCCTCTCGTCTGTTCTCCTCCGAAACAATGTAGTGAGTGCCATATGCCCCGCCGAAGGATCGAGGATGGTTTGATATCACCACAATTTTGATGGCAGGTCACGCCTGCCGGTTAAGTTCTATGTTCCCAATGTTTCCCAGCCCGGTATCTAATCTAATTAAATGCCTGCGGGATCACTTTAAGAACATTTTGTACGCCCTCTGGCATCCACTTAAGAACACCGTAGGGAGATTCGAATATGCCGCGATAAAACATCTCTGCAGAAACCCACAACAGGACGATTAGGCCAATCCAGGAAATCGCGGGATACTTGGTCAGCAACTTCATGATTATGGTCGCGGCAAATGCCATTAACAGGATTGCAAGACCAAGACCGAAAACCAACTTGAATGTGTCCCCGTCTGCGATTGCAGCCACTGCCAGAACATTATCCAAGGACATGGAAACATCGGCAATTGTGATGGATATTAACGCTTGGGTAAGTGTGCGGCGAGGAGGCCCTGTATAACCAGCTTCCGGATCTTCCGCCTTTCCCATTGTAGCTGCTGCCCGTGCGTCCTGCTGTTCGATAATATCGTGGTACAAGCGCCAGCATACCCAGAACAAAAGCAGGGAACCGACGAAAAGAAGACCCGGAACATCAAGCAGATTGGTTGCGATCACTGCAAAAACAACCCGCAATAACGCAGCGATAACCATTCCAAACAGAATAGCTTTCTTGCGCAGTTCCGGCGCAAGGGATGCGGCCGCCATACCGATGATCAACGCATTGTCGCCTGATAACACAATATCAGCGATAATTATTTTTCCGAAATCGACTACAAAGTCCCACATTTAGTTCAGCGCCCAGATTATTACAATTTTCTCGTGTAGTTTCATCATCTCGCATCTTTCAGGATCATGTCTGATGCTTTTTCTCCAATCATGATTGCCGGAGCATTTGTATTGCCGGAGACAATGATTGGCATAATTGAACAATCCGCTACTCTCAAACCGTCAATGCCACGAACTTTCAATCGCTCGTCAACAACGGCCATTGGGTCATTCCCCATTTTGCAAGTTCCGGTAGGGTGATAAATGGTCGTGGAGGTGTCACGTGCCCAATTAAGAAGACCATCATAATCATCGTCTGAAATATCATCATTAGGACCGTGACTTTCAGTAATGATCGATTTCAACGGTTCCATACGTGCGATCTTCCGTGAAATCCTGATGCCTTCGACAAGAGTGTCACAATCCAGTTTCGTCGAGAGATAATTCGGATGAATTTTCGGATAGTCGCGCATATCGCTGGACACGAGTTCAAGGTGCCCGGCACTTTCTGGGCGTAGCTGTAACACTGATGCAGTAAAGGCGGAAAAAGGATGTGGCCCTTCTGCAGGACTGTCGGCACTGAACGGTTGGATGTGGAACTGGATGTCCGGTGATGACAGTTCAGGGCGTGTCTTGAGGAAACCCGCACCCAAACTCGCTGCCATCGTCATTGGCCCGGTTCTGCTCAATACATACCGAAGTCCAATCATGGCCTGCTTGAACCAATTGCCGATTTCCGTGTTTATGGTTGAAACGTTTACCTTGTAAACCGGCCTTGCCTGGAGATGATCCTGCAGGTTTTTCCCGACCCCTTTCAGCTCCTGTTTCAACTCAATTCCGTGAGCCTGCAATTGTTCTTTTGCCCCTATACCAGAGACCATAAGAAGTTGGGGTGAGCCGATCGCACCGGATGACAGGATCACTTCTCGGCTGGCCTTGTACTCAATCAGTTCATTGCCACGCCTGGCCAAAACGCCTGTAACCCGGTTGTTATTGAAAACAAGTTTCTCAACCTGGGTATTTGTTATGATTTCGAGGTTTGAGCGGGATTTTGCCGGTTTCAAATAGGCGACTGCAGAAGAACAGCGGCGACCGTTTTTAGCAGTGAGCTGGAAGTAGTTCACGCCCTCCTGATTAGCTCCATTATAGTCCGAATTCTTTTTGTATCCGGCATTCACAGCAGCATCCATCCAGGAATCAACTACATGTCGGGTCAGACGTGTGGGAGAAACATTCAAAGGTCCGGATGAACCTCGGAGCTCACTTGAATTCAGTTCCCAGTTTTCTGATTTTTTGAAATAGGGCAGTACATCTTCCCAAGCCCAGCCGGCGTTTCCCAGTTGACGCCAACCGTCATAATCTTCCGCTTGTCCCCGAACGTACAATAGCCCATTGATTGAGCTCGATCCGCCGAGTACTTTACCTCTTGGCCAGGAGAGCGATCGTCCGTTAAGTCCGGGATCCGGTTCTGTTTTGTAACACCAGTCGGTTTTGGGATTTCCCATGGTTTTGAAATAACCTACGGGGATATGAATCCAAGGAGAAGTGTCCTTTCCACCGGCTTCGATTACAGCAACTTTGTATTTTCCATCGGCGGACAGACGGTTAGCCAAAACGCATCCCGCTGAACCTGCTCCAATTACTAGAAAATCGAATTCCAAAAAAAAACTCTCCAAAGACTAGACAAAAAATCTAAAAAATGAGACTTTTTGTCCCGTAATTAATAGAAACATGCTTTATTGCCATGCGCAAGGGCAATTTTTGATTTTGTTACGCTTGTTAACGATGGAGTCTTGGAAATGGCATCAGAAACCCGCATCCCGACAAATCTAAGAACTTTGCTGATACTGGAAATTATTGGGCGTTCTGAGCGTCCCATGACTGCAACAGAAATCAATCGGCAGCTTGGATTACCAAAACAAACTGTTCACAGGTTGTGTTCCACCCTCGAAAAGGAAGGATTCTTGGTACGGGAGCCTAATGGGAAACGCCTTCAGCCCAGTCAACGCTCAAAAAGTCTTGCCTCGGGCATTCTCTATGCCTCGCGGGGAGATTTTGCAGGGCGTCAAGTCCTGTTGGATGTAGCGAGTAAAACCGGTGAAACCGTGAACCTCGTCATTCCGGAACCGGATGGCATGATGTATCTTGACCGAGTGGAGACAGACTGGCCATTCAGGATTCAATTGCCTGTCGGCACCCACGTTCCGTTTCACTGTACTGCAAGCGGAAAAGCGTTTCTTGCAAGTCTTTCACCTACAAGACGCAGAACCATGGTCCACAATATCAAGCTCACTCCCAGAACCCGAAACACCCATAGCGATCCGGAACAGTTTCTTGCCGAACTCGCAAAAGTTGCAAGGCAGGGATTCGCAATTGACAATGAAGAATTCATGGACGGTATGGTGGCCATTGCGGTTCCTGTATCTGACAGGGAAGGGCGGTATTGTGCTTCATTGGCCTTTCATGGCCCAACACAAAGACTTAGCGTGGATACCGCGGAGCAACACAAGGAAACCCTTCAAAAAGGGGCAGAAAAGTTATCTGAGGTGTTTTTTCAATGATATAGCGCCCTAGTTAAATGATTAGTGTGAAACCGGATTTGTTAAGGGAACTCAAAATGACAGAAATCAGCGGCTCTTGTTTGTGCGGCAATGTGAAGTATCACGGTGATGCCGACATCAAAATGGTGATCAACTGTCACTGTACCGATTGCCAAAAAGCTACCGGATCAGTTCACGGAACGATGATATTCGTTGAAGAAAATAAGGTTTCAATTGAAGGGAATCCATCAGAATTTGATCATCAGGCCGACAGCGGAAACACCCTGAGAAAAATATTTTGTGGAAATTGCGGATCACAAATCGCGGGTAAAAATACCGGTCGTGCCGGCATGATCGGAATTCGCGGAGGGACGCTGGACCAAAAAGAGCTGATAAATCCCGGTGCCAATATCTTCTGTGATAGTGCTGTTGCGTCGACACCTATGGCTGATGGTGTAAAGCAATTCCCCAAGATGCCCGGCTAGCTCCAAGGTATTTGTATTATTTTTCCTAGCAAGTGGTGTTTGGCTTGCATGGTTGGTTTTTAGTACTAAGCTGAGTGAGTCGTTAAACTGAATTTTCCCGGCGGAGGCCGGACGCCTTGCGGCTGATTATCTCCTTTTCCGCTCTTTTGCTTTCCGTGATCTTCGTTCAGGTTGGTTCAGGGTCACTTGGTCCGCTGGATGCGCTTTCCGGACTGGAGCTGAATTTCTCGCCAACGGCCATCGGATATCTTGGTTCTGCGCATTTTATCGGATTTTTCCTCGGTTGTGTTTTAAGCCCTTATATCGTGGTGCGGTCCGGACATGCTCGGGCGTTTGCGGTAATGGCAGCGATTTCCGCGATTTCAATCATCCTGCATCCGGTACATGAAGAGGCTTGGTTCTGGATGATGTTGCGGGTGGGTTCCGGCTTCGCAGTCGCGGGGGCCTACACGGTCATTGAAAGTTGGTTACAATCTAAGCTCACCAATGAAAACCGAGGTCGCATTTTTTCGATTTACCGTATGGTTGATATGACCGGAACGCTGCTTTCCCAGCTTGTGATTGCGGGACTCACGCCTGCCCACTATATTTCCTACAACCTGATTGCAGTGGTTGCATGTCTGGCGTTGA
The DNA here is from genome assembly GCA_051009575.1 of Rhizobiaceae bacterium. Classification (GTDB taxonomy): domain Bacteria; phylum Pseudomonadota; class Alphaproteobacteria; order Rhizobiales; family Rhizobiaceae; genus JAALLB01. The sequence continues at coordinate 9,568 of JBPCWL010000029.1, read as the reverse complement.
TGCCGCTGGCTCTGACACAAGCTACCATGCCTGCCTTGCCGAAGACACCAAAGTTTCAGCCGCTTTTTGTATACAAATTGTCCCCTCTTGCAGCGCTGGGTGTGATTGTCGTTGGCCTGACTAACTCGTCCTTCAGAATGGTGGCTCCGGTTTATGCCAAACAGTCAGGACTTTCGCAGTCCGGAATTGCGGCATTTCTAACCTTGGCTATTGTTGGTGGACTTGCAGCACAACTTCCTGCCGGAATTATTGCAGACAGGTTTTCCCGCAGATCGACACTGGTTTTGTTCGGTTTACTGTCGGTTGCAGCTTGTTCCTCCATCACTTGGATGCCCGTTCAGGAAATTGGTGGGATATCTTTTATCTATATCGGTGGATTTCTGTTCGGGTTTGCTACTTTGCCCATCTACTCGATTTGCGCGTCCCACGCATCGGACTTCGCGAAAAAGGAAGACATGCTCGCGATGAGCGCATCCTTGATCTTTTTCTATGCTGTCGGCGCAGTCGTGGCACCCACTTTTGCAGGTTATCTCATTGACGTTTATGGTCCACCAGCGATGTTTGCCTTCATCATGGCTGCACATCTGGCGCTGCTGGCCTATACGTTCTGGCGTTATCTGAGGCGTCCAATAACGCGGAAGCAACGACCGTACAATTACATGCCGAGAACCACTTTATATATCGCCCACCTTGCGCGCCGGAAGAAGAAACCACCAAGCGGAGACAAACACGGTGTTTGGGGTAGATAGCGGACTAGTATTTACAGTGCTTTGCATATTCTTGTTCGCAGGTGTCGTTAAGGGCATTTTGGGTTTTGGATTGCCGATTATTACCATGTCGCTTTTGCCGTTCGTTATCCCTGTGGAAATGGCGATAGCGTTGTCTGCAGTTGTTCAGCCTGCTACCAACATATTTCAATTAATCTCAGCTGGAGGAGTAAAAAAAGCGGTTACCCTTTCGTGGCCGGTTCTCGCAGCTTTAATTCCCGGTGTTGCTGTTGGTGCATGGTATCTTACCTCCCTGGATAGCAAGTCGTTGTTAATCCTGATCGGTTTCACAATCACCACCTATGCATTATTTGATTTACTAGGTTACAAAGTATCAATTCCACCGAAAAAGCATATTCCTGTGGGATTTGTTTTTGGCTTTGTCGCCGGTATTTTTGGCGCATTGACTGCGCTCAACGGTTGGGCGTTCATAATTTATCTGGTTGGTCTCAATGCGGAACGCAACGTATTTCGATCAACAATTGCACTCCTCTTTTTGATTTCCGGGCTGTTGATCAGCTCTTCTTTCTGGCTTTTGGGCTGGTTGACTGCCAAAGTTTTGTTGCTCGGCTGTGTTGCCCTCCTGGCTGCTTTCCCCGGAATGACAATTGGCAACCGTATCGGAGAACGCCTTCCTGGAAAGCTTTTCCGGAAACTCATTCTGACTTCACTGGTGTTTGTTGGTCTTTTTCTAGCTTCCCGGGGCTTGATCTAAGTACTGTCGGCGCTCATTTTTTTGGGTTGTCAATTTTGCAGAATTGCCGATCGAGGTAGATCAGTGGTTTTTCATTTCCTCGTTGAACTGATTTGACCTTACCAATAAAAATCAAATGACTTGTAGCCTGGATTGCTTCAACCACATCACAGGAAAAGGCTGTCACATCTGCCAAAAGCGGTCCGCTGTCACCTTGATACCATGTAGCGCCGGAAAACCGGTCAACGGATTCATCAACACCAATTCCGGCGAAGAGTTTCGCTGTTCCGGACTCGGTTTCAGGCAGAACGTTGACACAAAAGCTTCCGTTTTCCCGAACAGCGTATGCAGTGTGGCCATCGTTATTCAGACACACAAGTACTGTTGGCGGATCGGCAGAAACTGAGCAAAATGAACTGACAGTTGCACCATGTCTGCCGGCGGTACCGTCCGTAGTAACCACTGTCACACTGTTGGCCACATAGCTCATAGCGTCAACATAGGCGCTGCGCAGCGTCAGTTCTTTCGATTTTTCTAGCACCGTAATTGTTCTCCCACAATTGGTGTAGATAAAGTGTCAGGCGTTGAAAGACAAACTCATTTTTAACTGAAAACAAAGGTGAATCTGAAGGTAGCAGCACATAAATGAGAAAAACGTGGATGTTGCAAAATCACTAAGAGTCAATAATCGACGATTCGGCCGGGGTTATTTTTCCAATTCTGATCGCCAAATCGGATTTGACCAGGCTTTTCGACCTGCAGAATCCACAACCGTAATACGCACCCAATCGGTCTCTCTCAAGCGTGAAAGGTTTATGTTTCCCCTGGTCATGGAAGCGCCATGAATTGAGGTCGCCCGGGAACCGTATCCCTGCGCTATCATTACGGAAACTGCACTACATTCAACTTCGACTTCGTTCTGGCTCCAGTTTATGCTTCGGATTTCGGGGCCCTGACTGGAGTAATAGCGACCTCGCTTGAGTGCTTGTAACAAGTTGTCTGGATCGTTTGCCTCGGCCTTCACCATGACCCAGCCACCGAAATGGTCTGGACCGGCAAAATGGGCATCATCGGTTGCGCACAGGCTAAGCTTTTTTCCTTCACTCAAAAGCAGATCGAGGGTGTGGAAGCCGCGACCACGATCACATTCAACTTCGCATCCATGATTGTAGATTTCCACCGCATGTGCAGCTTCGATTGACCGGGCATCACCCAAGGTCATCCCTGACCATTCGGGATGGGCAATAGCCACAAACGCTCCGGCATCGCGGGCACGTAGCGCCAATTCCGGACCGCTTTCCTGATCGTCATTGGGCATGAAGTTGGGACTGTTGGAAGGTTTGAAATCCGAAGGCAGGCCTACAGCAAGAATATGCCAAAGTTCGCCATTTTCCATTGCTCCGGAATGAAGCTCTGCACCGGGAATAGTTGTGAACCGGTTATCACGGTAGGGCGTGGTATCAGTTATCGGATATTTGTAGGCGCCAACGAAATGATCGGTAAGCGAAATAAAATCATATCCTTCTTCCCGATATCTCCTGCAGACTTCCTCCGGGGGTAGAACACCGTCAGAGTTGTCTGAATGGGTATGGAGATTGCCGCGGTAAAAGTTTCCTGGTGCTGTGAAAATGGGATCTAGCATAGAGTGCCTCCGGATTTTTTGGCAGACAGATTCAGGAAATAGTCAGTGTTTGATTGCCGCCTGGATCGCATTTGATCACCAGTATGAATCAGCGTGCCAGCAATCAATCCCCTCAATTTCAATTTGGTTTAACTGTTACTTCAAAGAAGATTCGCTTTATGAGACTGACACGCCTTCAAAGCCACTTCAACAGGATATTGCAGGTGTCCTGCCGGACATCCCTTTCCCGACTGCCAGCGTTGATAAATTGCCAGAAAATGACTGCTTTGGCCGGTAACAGGGGAGTTTACGGAGCTCAGATGAACCCGTGAATTCGGGCCCAGCCCGGTAGTGGTAACATTAAGTTTGCAAAATTGTCATCGGCTGCGGCGATTTCGAGCTTGAATTCAACCTCCCGGGATGTTTTCTATCTTCCGAAACTGACTGAAATCTCCGTTCTTTCGGGAATTGAGGCTTCGTTCCTGTTCAATCTGGAGAAATCAATGTCCAATCTCAAATTTTTCAAATCGGTTATTCTATCACTTGGCATGTTTGCCGGGGCTTCTCATGGTGCAATGGCGCTGGATGGAGATGCTGCCGCTGGTGAGAAAGTTTTCAAGAAATGTTCTGCCTGCCATCAAGTGGGCCCGGATGCCAAAAATGCAGTTGGGCCTGTTTTGAACGGGGTATTTGGACGGACCGCAGGTACATTCGCGGATTACAAATATGGAAAAAGTATTGTAGCTGCCGGTAAAGCAGGACTTGAGTGGACTGAAGACGAAATCTTTGAGTATCTCGCAAATCCGAAAAAATACCTCCGTGCCAAGCTTGATGACAAAAAAGCCAAGAGCAAGATGTCATTCAAGCTAAAGAAGGACGAAGAACGTGCCAATGTAATTGCCTATCTCAAGACATTCTCACCTGAAGCTGAGAGTGAAAGCGAAGGAGAGGGTGAAGGATCGTCAGAGGAGACAACATCAAGCGACTGATTGCCTGAATTTTCTGATTATGAGGCCGGGTATTTTTGCCCGGCTTTTTTATTGAACTTATGAAATTGGGTTGAAACAAGCCTCGAGGTGTTTCTTGCCGCCTTCGAGGCTCGGTGCACGTCCTCTGCACTTGTCGGTAACATGGTTGCATCTTGGATGAAATGCGCATCCGGTCGGCGGATTGAGTGGAGAGGGTAATTCCCCTGTGAGCATGATACGTTGTTTCTTTTTTTCAGGATTAACCGAAGGCGTCGCAGACATTAATGCGGCGGTGTAGGGATGGTGGGGGTTGTTGAACAATTCTTCCGATGATCCATGTTCAACTACTTTTCCCAGATACATGACCATCAATTCATCGGCAATGTGCCGGACGACCGAGAGATCATGACTGATGAACAAATAACCAAGGTTCATTTCAGCCTGAAGATCTGAAAGCAGATTGAGGACCTGAGCCTGAATTGATAGGTCCAGTGCAGAGACCGGTTCGTCCAGTACTACAATTTTAGGTTCCAGCATAAGCGCTCGTGCAATTGCAATTCGCTGGCGTTGGCCACCAGAGAACATGTGGGGATAACGGTCGTAATGCTCAGGCCGCAGGCCAACGCGTTCCATGTTAAGTTCAGCCAGTTTCCGGCATTCACTATCACCCAGAGACGTGCTCAACTTAAGTGGTTCTTCGAGAATGGTGCCAATCTTGTGGCGCGGGTTCAGGGAGCCAAACGGGTCTTGAAAAACGATCTGTATGGCCTTGCGAATTTCCTGCGATCCGGGTTCAGCATTTCGTCCAAGGATCTCTAGGTTTCCTCCCGTTGGTGTTTCCATCATTGTGACAACACGGGCCAGAGTGGATTTTCCGCATCCCGATTCACCAACAATTGCCAGCGTTTTGCCAGCATGAAGCTCGAAGCTGGCGCCATCCAGGGCTTTGACTGTGCCAGGTTTCCTGAACAATCCCCTAGCCACTTCATAATGGCGGGTAAGGTTTTCAGCCTTGATTACGGCTTCACTCATTTGGCCTTACTCTCAGTTTTAGCTGACTTTCCCGCTTTTGATACAACCGGGAAGTTGCACAAAGCTGACCCCATTTCACTTCCATGCCTTATGACTTTCTGGTTGCAAACCGGCTGCACACGATCGCATCGAGGTGCGAAAAGACAGGCAGGGGGTCGGTCAAACTGTCCGGGCACGACACCTGGAATGGAAGGCAGTTTGCGCCCTGTAGCGCGTTCTGGCAATGCAGACAGCAACGCGGCAGTGTAGGGATGATGTGGACGTGAAAACAGGTTCCTCACGTTCTGTTCTTCAACCTTTTGTCCGGCATATTGTACCTGAACCCGTTCAGCAGTTTCCGCAACTACTCCCATGTCGTGAGTAATCAGGATTAGTGCCATTTCGGTTGATTTTTGAAGATTTACCAGCAATTCCAGAATTTGGGCCTGAATAGTGACATCCAACGCGGTGGTCGGTTCATCGGCAATCAGAAGTTTTGGATTGCAGGAAAGGGCTATTGCGATCATTACCCGCTGGTTCATACCGCCAGAAAGTTGATGCGGAAAAGCCGACAGGCGTTTTTCCGGTGCGGGAATTCCAACCTGATCCAGAAGTTCAATTGAGCGTGCGCGGCGCTCTTCGCGATTCATTCCCAAGTGCTTACGGAGACTCTCGCCGATTTGAAAGCCAACAGTAAAACAAGGATTCAGGCTGGACATTGGCTCCTGAAAAATCATCGCAATTTCTTTGCCAATGATCTTTCTGCGATCCTGGTTGCTCATGCCCAACAGGTCTTTGCCGTCAAACAGCATATAGTCAGCGGTCACAGTGGCTGTCCACGGCAACAGCCCCATGAGCGCAAGCATGGAAACAGATTTTCCTGAGCCGGATTCTCCGACGATTGAGAGGATTTCTCCGCGGTCACAACGGATATCCACGTTATCCACGGCTCTGAAAAGTGCATTTGCAGTCTGAAACTCAACACTAAGGTTTTTGATTTCAAGCAGCGACATCACGACCTCTTCAACTTGGGATCGAGTGCATCGCGAAGGCCGTCGCCCATCAGGTTGATGGCCAGAACCGTAATGAGAATTGCAAGCCCGGGGAATGTTACTACCCACCAGGCGCGCAGAATGAATTCTCTGGCTTCAGCCAGCATGGTTCCCCATTCTGGTGTTGGCGGTTGCGCCCCCAGGCCTAGAAAACCTAGTGCCGCAGCATCGAGGATGGCACTGGAAAAAGAAAGGGTCGCCTGAACGGTTACAGGACCAAGGCAATTGGGAAGTATAGTTCGTGTCATCAGGTAAAATGGTGATGCACCGGCAACCTTCGCCGACACGACGTATTCGCGGTTGATCTCATTCAGAACTGAAGCGCGGGTTAGGCGCACGAAGTGAGGCTGGAAAACAATCGCAATCGCGATCATGGCATTAAGTAATCCGGGTCCAAGGATGGCTACCAATACCAAGGCCAGCAACAATGAGGGAAACGCAAGGATAACATCCATGACCCGCATGATGATTGCGCCAACAGCTCCGCGATAATAACCTGCAATCAGCCCGATTGTTACGCCGCCAGATACTGCAAGCGTTACGACCACGACTCCGATAAAGAGAGAGAATTGTGCTCCATACATGAGCCTCGAAAGCATATCCCGCCCGACGGCATCGGTACCAAGCAGGAACTCCCATCTACCTCCTTCTTCCCATACCGGCGGAACCAGAAGGGCATCCCTGTATTGTTCCTGCGGGGGATGGGGAGCAATAAGGGGCGCGGTTATCGCAATGATCACCAGGGCAACAAACACCCACAATCCCACTACGGCTCCGCGGTTCTCTGAGAAATAGTACCAGAACTCGGAAAACTTGCCTTTTCTGACCAACGTTGTGTCCGTAGCTATGGTTGAAGTTGTTTGTGGAGAATCTGTCATCCTATTCTCCTAATTGTGCCTGATGCGCGGATTGATAAGACCGTAAGTCAGATCCACAAGCAGATTTACGATCATCACCATGGCCGCAATCAGCAACAGACCGCTTTGCACGACCGGATAATCGCGGCGAGATATGGAATCGACCATCCATTTACCGATTCCGGGCCAGGAGAAAATCGTTTCGGTCAATATCGCACCCGCCAGTAATGTTCCAACCATCAGGCCGATCACCGTGATTACCGGTATCATGGCATTGCGCAGTGCATGAACACCGACCACGCGTCTAGGCGACAATCCTTTTGCCTTTGCCGTACGGACATAATCTTCACCGAGAACCTCAAGCATCGCTGATCTGGTCTGTCGGGCGATGACCGCCAGCGGGATTGTCGCCAATACGATTGACGGCAGGATCAGATGACTGACGGCGGAACTGAAAGCACCTTTCTGGCCTGAAAGGAGACTATCTATCAGCATGAAACCTGTTACCTGAGGGAAAAAATACAAAAGCGATATACGTCCGGAAACCGGTGTCCATTGAAGGGTACCGGAAAACACGATGATCAGCAGCAAACCCCACCAGAAAATCGGCATTGAATACCCCACCAATGCTGTTCCCATAAGGGTTTGGTCGAGAAATGAGCCACGTTTACTGGCGGCAACTATACCAGTCGGGACACCAATCACGATCGCTATAACAATAGCGCATAGCGATAGTTCCACGGTCGCTGGAAACAGGGTGAAAAATTCTTCCAAAACCGGTTTTTTGGTGACCAGTGATTGGCCCAAATCTCCGGACACCAAGTCACCCAAGTACTCCAGATACTGTTCCCAGATTGGTCGATCATAACCAAATTGCTTGAGAAGTGCATCATAGCGCTCCTCGGAAAGTCCACGTTCCCCTGCCATCAACAGTACGGGATCTCCCGGCAGGATGCGCACAAATCCGAACGCAATTAATGTAATTCCCAAGAATGTAGGGATAAGAAGGCCGATGCGTTTGATCAGGAAGCCGAACATTTCCTATCCCACAATCCTCAACTCTCTCGGAAAACTTGTCAGACATTCTATGCCGTCCTCAGTCACCAAAACATCGTCTTCAATACGGACCCCGCATTCGCCCTGTCGGTACAACCCGGGTTCAACCGTAAAAACAACACCGCTTTCCAGAACCTCCTGGTTGCCGCGCATTATATGAGGTGCCTCGTGTACATCTAGGCCTAATCCATGGCCGGTTTTGTGAAGTGCAAATTCGCTGAATTGTGAATTTTCCAGAACCAGTTGAACCGCATCGTCCACTTGATGTGCTGTCATCCCTGATTTTGTGACAGATCGCCCCCGCTCATTTGCGGCAAGAACGGTGTCATAGAAAGCGCGATCATATTCGGACACTTCACCAACAAAGAATGTTCTTGTGATATCGGCATGGTAACCACCATAACTGCCCCCAAAATCTATCAAAAGAGCATCTCCCCGTTTAACCTCGTAATCAGATCGTGCCGTGGCATGAGGCAGAGCAGCATTGTCACCGGCTGCAACTATCGGATCAAATGCGAGGCCATTTGCGCCACAACCAAAAAGTTGTCGGAGGAGTATCGCCTGAATTTCCGTTTCTGTCTGGCCAATCCTGACTTCAGCAAGGGTGGCCTCGAGTGCCGCCTCTGAAATTTCAATAGCTTTTTTTTGCAGGGCTATTTCTTCGAGTGTTTTGCGATATCTGATTGACGATAATTCTTTATGAGCATCAACCATTGTTGCCTCTGGAAAAACCCGTTGCAGTGCCATTTGCTCAAACGCCCGCATGCGCTGTGCTTCGAGACCAAATCGTGTTGCTCTGGCGAGTTGGGGGAGGGTCCTAGCAGCATTGGAAAATGCGTTTTCAAACCCAGTCTGATCGAGCCAGTCAAAGACATGCCCGTCAAATCCCATTTGCTCGAAGGCACCAAGTTCCAGATTGGGAACAACTGCGGCTGCCTTTCCTTGCGCCGGAACAATAACCACAAGGGGCCGTTCCATCAGATGAAAATCTTTGGAAAATATTCGGCGAAAATTTGCACCGGGTACAAATGCAATTGCATCAAGGTTATGCAATTTCAGAAGATCATGAACCGGTTTTAGCAATGTGTTGTGCATGAAGCATTAGATCCAGCCGAAGGGACGACCCGGGCTAATTTCACCCGGGTCGGCTTATCATTATTCAGCGAGATCAACACCTGTGAACCAATGACCACCCAACGGGTCGATCTTGTATCCGCTCACCTTTTTTGACATCGGCATAAACACAATTGAATGCGCGATGGTTGCCCAAGGTGCCTGATCTTTAAATATCTCTTGGGCCTCTTGGTACATTTGGGTGCGTTTGCCCTGATCCGGCTCCTGCTTCGCCTTGATGATTAGATCATCAAATGGCTGGTGACACCACTGCGCACGGTTAGAGCCGCCTACACCGGAACAGCCAAGAAGGACAGCAAGGAAGTTGTCCGGATCGCCGTTGTCGCCAGTCCATCCAAGCAATACAGCGCCATCACGATCTTCCGCTTTCGACAGCTTCAGGTACTCACCCCACTCATAGGATACGAT
>JBPCWL010000028.1:0-3436 GCA_051009575.1 Rhizobiaceae bacterium | reverse complement strand
GCTTTGAAGAACCTCAATAGAATGCCATTCCCGCTCCTGACTGTGAGTAAAGACTGCGTTTCGTCAACACGATTGAAACTGCTGAGGTATGGAAAACCATTCTAGCGGATCAGTCGATTTTCGAGTTTTCACACAGGCTCGGCCCATACCGGTCATTGGGAGCGTCGCGTCAAACATGGTTGGATTTCGCAAAAGCCGACGTTGGCAAGATAGGTCTGAGAAATTGGTCAGAGGTCGGCTGAGTGGACCTTTGAGACATTGAGTTGGCGTCGGCAATGCAACAGATCAAAGTCTTGTATCGTCATGAAAACGGACCAATGATTCAGCACTATCTCAGGCCCAAGTGAATAGAGCGATACGGACACCAATCGGCATGCCGCACGTAAACGCAGGAAAACCCTATGAGTTGGAACCCCACCCATAACCCTGATTGCCCGCTGTCAGGCACAAGCGATATAGAGACGCTGATCATCCCTCATGCCCGCGATTTGGGCGGGTTCGAGGTCAGGCGTGCCCTGCCAAGTCCCAAGCGGCAAATGGTTGGGCCTTTCATCTTCTTCGACCAGATGGGTCCAGCCGAGTTCATCACCGATGGCGGCATTGATGTGCGCCCGCATTCGCATATCGGGCTGGGAACCGTCACCTATCTCTATCAGGGCGAGTTCGAACATCGCGACAGCCTTGGCACCCATCAGATGATCTACCCCGGAGAAGTCAACTGGATGGTGGCCGGGCGCGGTGTGACTCACTCCGAACGAACAAGCGACGAGACCCGGGCAACTCGGCACAAACTGTTCGGCATCCAGACATGGATCGCGCTGCCCGAAGACCGCGAAGAGATGGATCCGGAATTCGAGCACCACAAGCAAGCAGCGCTGCCGTTTATCGAGGACAAAGGCGCAACCGCTCGGCTGATCTTGGGGAGTGCTTATGGAAAGACCAGCCCTGTCACGATGCAATCAGACACTTTCTATCTTGATGTTACGCTGAATGCAGGTGCGTCTTTTCCGCTGCCCGATAATCACGAGGATCGCGGGGTTTACGTGACCGAGGGCAATATCGAGGTCGCAGGAGATACCTTTGAGGCCGGTCGCATGATGGTCTTTCGCCCCGGAGACGGGATTTCAGTCAAAGCCGGCGCGAAGGGTGCACGACTGATGGCACTTGGCGGAGCAACGCTGAACGAAAAACGCTACATCTGGTGGAATTTTGTGTCATCCTCGAAGGATCGAATTCGGCAGGCCAAGGAAGACTGGAAAGCCGCAGATTGGCAAAATGGGCCTTTTTCACTACCCCCGGGTGACGAAGCAGAGTTCATTCCCATTGGTGCCGAGTTGGATCGAACGAGCCCAAAGGATTGGTGAGGAGGTGCGGCGATCGTATCTTGCGCAATTGTCGCCAAATTATTGGACGCATCATAATACCACTGATGCAAGATTCCGGTGCTGAACGGCTGGCGCAAATAGACTAAGGGAGCTGGGGCACTTGAGTCGAAGTGGGCTCGATTCTGCCGTCCGTCACGCTCCGAGTTTTTGCGCCTTAAGGTCGGCAAGGCGGACATTTGAGGCATACATCTCATGTCACTATCTGGACAGCAGGTACATTGCACCCGATCAGCATCCTTGTATCGATTTCGCAACGTTCTGCCATTGGTAAGTCACCACTTGCTCGTCCGTTTTCGATTGAAGCGCTGAACACTGCCCCAGCGTCCTAACCCGGAAAAAATGCACTCTGAACGATGCTATTCTCAGTTGATCCAGATCACGTCAGTCAAAAACACACAGGTGTCTGTGGCTTCGGGATATTGGGACGCATCTGAAACCTAGAGAGATTGCCCATACCTCATATAGTGACGTTGGATGGGATTTCTTCGACTGATCCGTCCAAATTCATGAGAAATAGCTCGACCTCAAGCCCGGGCTCACGTGTCCTGACTTCATCAGCCAACCTGTTCAACATGATGGTATGCAACTTCAGTTCGGCTGCCGGATCCTGCCCGCATGTTGGGGTTACAAATGCCTTGCATGCCGCACAATCCCGGTGATCAATTACGATAATCTTTTTGATGCTGTGAAGTTCGCGTGCCAGTTCAACATGTTCCCAGAACGTCTTGCTCCATGAACTTTTCTCGTCGGTCAGAACACCGATCGACGCACCAGCCAGGGTGATTTGATCGTATTTGTTTCTCATACCACGCGTGTTCATGTAGCGTGTAACGTCATCCACCAACCGGTGGTCCATGCAACTGAGAACCAGTGCCTCAGTTTGATGGACATTGGCCGGTGGGTGCACGTCGTCAGAGGTTTGAGCAGTGCTTTTCATAATATCAACAACCCGTCACAGCTGATTGACAGGTATCTTTAGATACGAGACGCCGTTGTCCTCCTCCGGCGGCATCTCGCCTGCCCTGATGTTCACTTGTACCGATGGCAGGATGAGGGTTGGCATGTCGAGCGTGCTGTCGCGGTCGGTTCGCATCTTCACGAAATCATCTTCGCTGATGCCTTCGCGCACGTGAACATTGGCAGCACGCTCCTCGGCGACTGTAGTTTCCCAGGCATATTCATCGCGACCGGGCGCTTTGTAATCGTGACACATGAAAAGGCGGGTTTCGTCAGGAAGTTCAAGTATCTTCTGGATGGACCGATACATTGTCCGGGCATCACCACCTGGGAAATCAGCACGTGCTGTACCATAGTCTGGCATAAACATGGTGTCGCCGACAAAAGCCGCGTCACCGACAATGTACGTCATGCAGGCGAGTGTGTGTCCTGGCGTGTGCATGGTTTTTCCAGCCATCGCACCGATACTGAATTCTTCGCCATCCTTGAACAAGTGGTCGAATTGACTGCCGTCGGGATGAAACTGACGTTCGACATTGAACACGTCCTTGAAGATTTTCTGGACGTCCGTGATGTGCTCACCAATGCCAATTTTCCCACCGACTTTGTCTCTTATATTAGGTGCACCGCTGAGATGGTCAGCGTGAGCATGAGTCTCAATGAGCCAGTCCACTTTCAGCCCATTGTCCTTGATAAACTGGACAATCTGATCAGCAGATTCTGTATCCGTGCGACCTGATTTTGGATCATAGTGGAGTACCGGGTCGATGACCGCGCACTGGTCGCCATCCGGTTCCCGGACAACATATGTGACTGTGTTGGTTGCTTCATCGAAGAAGGCTTTGACGATCGGTTTCATATCAATCTCCTTGTTAAAGGCTTTTCTGCGGCTTCGAATTTTGACGCTGTCGCGCTGAATCAATTTCAAGCGCTGTGCGCCGGTTCATTAAAACTGAGCCGGTGTTTCGTTTTGTCTCTTGCAATATATGATCACCTTCTTATATTCGCAAGTATGAATATGATGGAAATGCAAACAGCGTCTGCTCGGGTCTGTGATCTGATGGCAATGCTCTCAAGTCCAAACAGGTTGATGA
>JBPCWL010000027.1:0-15733 GCA_051009575.1 Rhizobiaceae bacterium | reverse complement strand
TCCCAATCCATTCCAGATATTGACCTGGTGGGGGGAGCATACAACCAACCTCCGTCTTGGTGTTGGTGTCGCAAATGCTGCCTACTGGCATCCGATCAATCTTGCCGGCGAAGCTGCCATGCTTGATCTGATTTCCGGTGGGCGTCTGGAACTGGGTCTTGGGTCCGGTGCTTACCAACGCGAGTTTGACCGCATGAAGCCTGGTCTACAGCAACCGGATTCCTGGCGCTATATGCAGGAAATGCTTCCGGTAATCAGGGAACTCTGGAAGGGTGATGTCGAGCACGATGGCGAGTACTGGCATTTTCCCAGCGCAACATCCTGCCCGAAACCTCTTCAGGATGAGGTTCCCATGTGGGTTGCCGCCCGATCACCCATTACTTTTGACTACGCGGTAGCGAATGATTGCAACATCATGAGCTGGCCGCTGACTTTGCCGATGACGGAAGTTGAGAAATACAAAGATCAACTTGCGGATTCCATCACCAAAGCAGGAGGAAAATGGAACCGGCGTTGGTCCATGATGCGTCACTCAGCCATTTATGACAACGAAAAGGATCGGGATGCCGCGATACAGGCTGCCAGAAACGTGCTTGGTAGGTTTGGCAATCTGATGATGAAAAAAGGGGATGTGATCAACGGTTTTCCGGATGTGGTTCCCTTGGAAGAGCTTGACGGGAATGTCCGGGTTGATCCGGAAATGCTTGAACGGAATTTGCTGTTCGGAAGTCCGGAGACAGTGATTTCCAAGTTGAAAGAATATGAAAAATTGGGCGTGGATGCGTTTATCTATTATGCCTCCATGGGCCTGGATATGGAAGTCCAGAAACGTTCGCTCAAGCTGTTTATTGACGAAGTCATGCCGGAATTTAGTTAGGGAAACATGATGACTGCCGAAATTCGCCGCACTCTATTGCACATTCAGACAACCCACATCGAGGAAGGCAAACCGGTCAGCCCCGCGACCAAGCTGATCGCTGCATTGGCAGTGGTTAAAAATCCCTGGCACGGTCTGGGTTATGTCGAAGATCTCCGCCCCCAAATCCGCGAGACCGGTCCGGTGATCGGTAAACTCCTCACAGATATGATCCTCGAAGTGGCAGGGGATCGGGTTGAGGGGTACGGAAAAGCGGCAGTTGTAGGCATGGGTGGGTATGTGGAACACGCACAAGCGCTTACACACACACTTTGGTTCGGCAATCAGTACCGGGAGGCAGTCGGTGCCAAGACCTATTTGGCTTTCACGAATACCAAGGGTGTTGCCGGGCAGCCCATAATGATCCCTTTGATGGACAAGCATGATGCCGGAAGGCGATCTCACTATCAAACCATACATCTTAATATTCCGGATGCACCTGGCCCGGACGAGATCGTTATGGCTCTTGGGGCCTCTATCGGCGGGCAACCCCATCATCGCATTGGTGACCGATATCAGGACCTTGAAGAAATGGGTCACAATCCGGACAATCCAGCAGGTGTATGATTTCATACCTGTAGCAAGTCATTCCACCTTTGATGCGACGAGGTTTGATGTAGCCGTTGAACTTTTATCGCTTTGAGGATGTTGTTTGGGCAAAATACTGATTGTCATCAAATAATTATGGACCAGATAATAACGGTCCAAGGAAATTCGTTCACAGTCAAATTGTTTGAAGCGAATGTGTAGGTTCATAAGTGGTGTCAATTTCTACAAAATAGAAAAAGATAATCCAACCAAATAGATAAAGAGAAAAATGGTGCCCCCACACGGACTCGAACCGCGGACCTACTGATTACAAATCAGTTGCTCTACCAGCTGAGCTATAGGGGCAGGGAGGCCATTGGGGAATGAATCGCCAGAGCCAAGCCTCACTGTGCGATTTCTGTATTCGTTTTCACGCCTTGGTGCAAGAGTACAATTGTTTGGATATCCGGTTTTTTGCAGGAGTGACCGGAACGATCTTGCCCAAATTTTGATGAGTATCCGCGTCCGCCCCAAAAACCGGCGAACAAGCGTTACAGTAAACCGGCTGTTAAGCATATTCTCCTAGGATCCAATAGTTTGTTCCAGTATTGAGTATTATTGACCGTGTCGACACGCCAGAAGAAAAACATCAAAGCCTACCGGCTATTGTTTCCCTGCCTTTGTATCCTGCTGAGTGCTTACTTTATCTATCATTCCCTCAATGGGAGGTACGGTCTGACTTCCTATGAGCAGGCAGTGGAGGAGGCATTGACTCTTGAATACAAACTCGCCGCGCTTAGGGAAGACAGAGACGAATTGGTCAAGCGGGTGCGACTGTTGAAAAGCGGTTCAATAGAAAAAGATATGCTGGACGAGCAGGCGAGATATCATCTCAATCTTTTGCGGAGCGATGAAATAGCAATTATGCTTCATTGAATAATAATTGCTAATATTTATAGTAACTAGAGGTTGCTATACATTAAGTTAATTGTCTAAAAACTTTGCTTCACAAGCCTTCACAATTGCAATTTTGGGTAAATTGCCATTGAATTTTATCTGTAAAGCGCCGTATAAATTGCTAAACGGAGAAACGTTCTATGGCAGCAAGACCCCGTAAGAGTGCGGCAGCATCCACAACAGTTCAAAAATCCCCCAAACCAAAAAACTTTTCCAAGGACGAAGAACTCAAAGCCTATTATGACATGCTCATGATACGGCGTTTCGAGGAAAAAGCCGGACAGTTGTATGGCATGGGAGCTATCGGCGGGTTTTGTCACCTATACATTGGCCAGGAAGCGGTTGTAACCGGAATGCAGAAAGCAATCCGGGAGGGGGATCAAGTGATCACCAGCTATCGTGATCATGGTCATATGCTTGCCAGTGGCATGAATCCTGATGGAGTTATGGCGGAGCTGACCGGCCGTGCCAGCGGATATTCCAAGGGGAAGGGCGGTTCCATGCACATGTTCTCCAAGGAAAAGGGTTTTTATGGCGGGCATGGCATTGTTGGCGCACAGGTATCGCTGGGAACGGGGTTGGCATTTGCAAACAAGTACCGGAATAACAGTGCAGTCAGTCTTGCCTATTTCGGGGATGGTGCATCCAATCAGGGACAGGTCTATGAAAGCTTCAACATGGCATCTCTGTGGCATCTTCCGGTGATCTATATCATCGAGAACAACCGCTATGCCATGGGAACATCGGTGCAGCGTTCATCGGCCCAGACGAATTTTTCGCAACGTGGATCAGCCTTCAACATTCCAGGCATGCATGTAGATGGCATGGATGTACGCGCGGTTTATTCTGCAGGTGAACATGCAGTGAAATGGGCACGGGAAGGGAAAGGGCCGTTCATTTTGGAAATGGAAACCTATCGCTACCGTGGACACTCAATGTCTGACCCGGCAAAGTACCGAACCAAAGACGAGGTACAGAAAATGCGCGCGGAGCAGGACCCGATAGAACAGGTCAAGCAACGCGTCATTGCGAAAAAGCACGCGACCGAAGATGAATTAAAGTCGGTTGACAAGGAAATCCGCGGGATTGTCGCCAAATCTGCAGAATTTGCCCAAGCTGAACCGCTTCCGGACGTTAGTGAACTGTATACCGACATAATGGTGGAGGTGTAAGATGGCCGTTGAAATTCTGATGCCGGCGCTTTCGCCCACAATGGAAGAGGGAAATCTTGCCAAATGGCTTGTAAAAGAAGGCGACCAGGTTACCTCCGGCGATATTATCGCTGAAATTGAAACCGACAAGGCCACCATGGAAGTTGAGGCAGTGGACGAAGGAACTGTCGCAAAAATCATTGTTGGTGAGGGTGCGGAGGGCGTAAAAGTTAATTCCGTAATCGCGATCCTCTCTGAAGAAGGCGAAGATGCAGATTCGATAGAGGCGCCTGCTGCAGCCGAACCTGAAGCCGTCGCCGAGGAACCCAAGCCTGAAACACCAGCCCACCAAGCCACTTCAGCACCTGCTGCTCCGGCAACGACGTCTGTTGCTGATGATCCGGAAATCATGCCCGGTACAGAATTTGTGTCGATGACCGTTCGTGAAGCATTGAATTCGGCAATGGCAGAAGAAATGCGGCGTGATGATGATGTTTTCATTATGGGCGAGGAAGTTGCCGAATATCAGGGCGCTTACAAGATTACCCAGGGTCTTCTGGAAGAATTCGGCTCGCGTCGGGTTGTAGACACCCCCATTACAGAACATGGATTTGCTGGAGTAGGCGTCGGTGCGGCCATGGCCGGTTTAAAACCGATTGTTGAGTTTATGACATTCAATTTTGCCATGCAGGCAATTGATCAAATCATCAACTCGGCTGCCAAAACGCTGTACATGTCCGGCGGGCAGATGGGAGCCCCAATGGTTTTCCGCGGGCCTAACGGCGCTGCTGCCCGTGTCGCTGCCCAGCATTCACAGTGTTATGCTGCCTGGTACAGTCACGTACCAGGACTGAAAGTCGTGATGCCTTACACCGCGTCGGATGCAAAGGGGTTGTTGAAATCCGCGATCCGTGATCCGAACCCGGTCATCTTTCTGGAAAATGAAATTTTGTATGGACAATCCTTCGATGTTCCCGATGTTGAAGACTGGGTTCTGCCTATTGGGAAAGCCCGAATTCACAAAGCTGGAAATGATGCGACGATTGTTTCCTTTGGAATCGGAATGAAATACGCCATCGAAGCTGCAGAAAAACTGGCGGGCGAGGGAATTGATGCTGAAATCATAGACCTGAGGAGCGTACGGCCGCTGGATATGGATACAGTAATCAACTCCGTGAAAAAAACCAATCGACTGGTAACCGTGGAAGAAGGATTCCCTCAATCTTCTGTGGGTGATCACATTGCGTCTCAAATTGTTCAGCGTGCGTTTGATTATCTCGATGCACCGGTGATTACGATCTGCGGCAAGGATGTGCCAATGCCTTATGCCGAGAATCTCGAAAAACTGGCGCTACCGAATGTCGATGAGGTTGTGCAGGCTGTGAAAGACGTAAGTTACCGGTGAACCATGCAGCGTCTTGATCTGAAATCGTTGCGCTATGACAAGCTTGGGAGATCGGTATTGGTCGACGGCCGTCAGGTGGTGCTTGAAATTAGTCACGAAGCTCTGGAGGCTCTGACCAACCGCGAATTGACCGCAGAAGAGGCGGTGCGCAAGGTGGCGGATGAACAAAAAAGACTGACGCGGCTGGCAGAATGGCTACCAGCCGATGACGGTAAAATAAACATTACGACAACCATGCTGATGAATGATGGCAGGTTTGAAAGCGGAGACCAAAGCGATGCCGATTGAAATTACCATGCCGGCACTTTCCCCAACCATGGAAGAGGGAAATCTGGCGAAGTGGCTAGTGAAAGAAGGAGATCAGGTAACTGCAGGTGACGTCATTGCCGAAATCGAAACGGATAAGGCAACCATGGAGGTTGAGGCTGTTGATGAAGGCACTGTAGCAAAAATTCACGTGCCCGAGGGTGCCGAAGGTGTGAAAGTAAATGCTGTAATAGCAGTATTGGCTGAAGAAGGTGAAGATGTTACTTCTGCTGCATCTGCTCCAATGGCGGAACCAGAAACTGCTGAAAAACCGGCTCCGGTGGAAGAACCGATTTCAGACACTTCTGCACCTGTCGCTAAAGAAGTTAGCGCTGCGGTTCCGATCGCCGCTTCCGGCAAGGGTGACCGGATATTTGCATCACCGCTTGCCCGGCGGATTGCCGAACAAAACGGAATTGATCTTTCCACTTTAAAAGGAAGCGGTCCTCACGGTCGGGTAATCAAGGCAGATGTTGATGGTAAACCTGGTGGTGCCGTTGCTACTGATACGGCCGCACAGAGCAAGCAGCCTTCAAGTGACAAGCCTGCGGCGGCACAACCCGTAACTGCGATGCCCGATGACAAGGTTCTGGCTTTCTATAACGAAGGTGATTATGAGGTTCTGCCGCATGACTCCATGCGCAAGATCATTGCTGCCAGGCTAGCGGAGTCATCACAAACCATTCCTTCCTATTTGCTTTCAATGGATTGCGAACTGGATGCGATGCTGTCTCTTCGCAAGAATATCAACGCCGATGCACCAGTTAACGATGAAGAAAAGCCTGTATACAAAGTGTCAGTGAATGATTTCATCATCAAGGCGCTGGCCCTGGCGCTCAAGGATGTCCCGATGGCCAATGCTTCTTGGACATCGTCTGCACGGATCCTCCACAAACACTCAGATGTCGGTGTTGCCGTAGCCATTCCTGACGGTCTGATCACACCAATAGTCAGAAATGCAGAGGAAAAAACCATATCAACCATTTCCAATGAAATGAAAGATCTTGCCAGACGCGCTCGGGACAAGAAACTTAAACCGGAGGAATACCAGGGCGGATCTACTGCCGTTTCCAACCTCGGGATGTTTGGTGTCTCAAATTTTACGTCGATAATAAACCCCCCGCATGCTTCAATAATTTCAATTGGGGCAGGTGAAAAAAGAGCGGTTGTTAAAGATGACGCCCTTGCCATGGCAACAGTGATGACCGTGACATTCGCGTTTGATCACAGGGTGATAGATGGTGCGCTGGGAGCGCAACTTGCAGGAGCATTCAAGAGGTATATTGAAAATCCGATGGGTATGCTGGTTTAACCTTGAGTATTTGCGCTGGTAGCTGGTTGTGGTTTGTCAGAAACAAATGCAGCTATATCCTCGCCAAAGCGGGCCATACCCAGCGCAATAACCAGGATCAATACAAGGCTTGTTACGGCCTTGATCCAGCGAAGGGAAAAAAATTGACCTGCTGCACGAAGCGCAAGAATTGCCATCAAGGCAAAGCCGGTTCCTTTAACTGCCCAGGGCAGAGGTGCAATATGCGTTATGAGATAATCAACAATATCCAATCGGGTTCTCCCTTGCTTGATAGATATGCTGTAATGGGTGATTCTGGCAAATACTGGACGAAGTATTATGCCTGATATCCAATTGCGTTCCGCCAGAAAATCGGATGCTGCAGATCTTGCCATTCTCGACAACATGGCTGGACATGGCATTTCGTTGTGGTTTTGGCAAAAAGCCGTGACAAATGGTGAAGGCGATGATGCACTTGAAATCGGGCGGATGAGGTTTGCTGATGACGATGCAATATTTGGATGGAAAAATGCAGCTGTCGCACTACGTAACGGCGATATCGCGGGTAGTGTGACCAGCTACGTGATGCCTCTACCGGAACCAGAGGATGAACAGTTCAAACGGGAAGCTGCTGCGTTTTCCCCGATATTTGAATTATTTGATCTGTGTGTTGGTGACTGGTTTCTGGATAGTCTCGGTGTTTACCGTCATGCCCGCGGTCTGGGTGTCGGGTCAAAGCTGGTTGACGACAGCCTGTCGCGAGGAAAGAACTCTAAGGCTATTAGATCCAGCCTCGTCGTTGAAGACAGTAATGTAGCTGCGCGCAAAATCTATGAAGATCGCGGATATGCAATTCGCGATACCCGCCCGTTCATTGAATTCAATGGACCGTCTGAAACGAGAGAATGGCTGCTGATGACAGCTGAACTGTAAGGAATGAAACATGGCAAACGAATATGATGTCCTGATCATCGGCTCTGGCCCAGGTGGGTATGTTACCGCTATCCGCTCCGCTCAACTGGGGCTTAAAACCGCAATCGTTGAAAGAGAACATCTCGGCGGCATCTGTCTTAACTGGGGTTGTATCCCGACAAAGGCGTTGTTGAGGACTTCGGAAATTTATCATTACATGCAGAATGCCAAAGATTATGGTCTGACTGCTGAAAAGATTGGATTTGACCCCGCCGCCATCGTGAAACGATCGCGTGGTGTATCAGGCAAATTGAGTGGCGGCGTCGGGTATTTGCTCAATAAAAACAAGGTCGATGTCATTTGGGGCGAGGCGAAAATAGCAAAGCCCGGAGAAGTGGTTGTATCGAAGTCGTCCCATAAGGTGATGGAACCGCAAAACCCTGTACCAAAGAAAGTACTGGGGGAAGGTATTTACAAAGCTAAAAATGTCATCATTGCAACTGGTGCGCGGCCGCGCGCTTTGCCGGGAATTGAGCCCGATGGAGACAAGATCTGGACCTATTTTGAAGCAATGGTGCCGGATGGCATGCCGAAGTCGTTGGTAATTATGGGTTCTGGTGCAATTGGGATCGAGTTTGCATCATTTTATAATGCAATGGGTGTGGATGTAACGGTAGTGGAGTTGATGGATCGCGTTGTTCCGGTAGAGGATGAAGAAATCTCAAAGCTTGCGCTAAAACAGTTCAAAAAGTCCGGAATGAAAATCCTGACAGGTGCAAAAGTTTCGAAAGTGGACAAATCATCATCCGGGATCATAGCCCATGTTGAAACCGCTGACGGCAAGATTGAAAAACTCAAGGCGGACAAACTTATTTCAGCTGTGGGAGTTGTCGGAAACATTGAAAACCTTGGCCTTGAAGAACTTGACGTAAAAACCGACCGCGGATGTGTTGTGGTCGATGGGTATGGCAACAGTTCAGTTAAGGGCATTTATGCTATTGGTGATGTGGCGGGGCCTCCAATGCTTGCACACAAGGCAGAACATGAAGGCGTTATTTGTGTCGAGGCCATCGCCGGTAAGAATCCGCACGCAATGGATAAAGCAAAAATACCCGGATGCACTTATTGTCATCCACAGATTGCCTCGGTTGGATTGACCGAGGCCAAAGCCAAAGAAGCGGGTCATGAAGTAAAGGTCGGGCGCTTCTCTTTTGTCGGCAACGGCAAGGCTATTGCGCTTGGTGAGCCCGATGGGCTTGTCAAAACGGTGTTTGATGCAAAAACCGGGCAATTGTTGGGTGCGCACATGATCGGAGCTGAAGTTACCGAGTTGATCCAGGGGTACGTAGTGGCGATGAATTTGGAAACAACGGAAGAAGACTTGATGCACACTGTATTTCCACATCCGACATTGTCGGAGATGATGCATGAAAGTGTACTGGATGCCTATGGTCGGGTCATACATATGTAGCAAAGCCACTAAAACTGGAATTGCAAAATGAAAACAATGCCATCTCCGATGAAAGGATTTGTTTGGGTCTTCGCGATGACTGTGATTTTCGGCATTTTGGTAGGTACTTTGAATATCCATAATCCTGAGGCAGTTCATATACCTTTTGGAACGGATGAAAACGGCAACAAGCTGAGTGCAGAAGGTCTTGACGGATTGATTGCCTCAACTCTTTCCAGCGCTGTTTTGGGTATAATTTTCGGTGGGCTGGTCGCTTTGATTACCTGGTTTGTCAATTCAGGGATAAGCCGGATCAGGAAATGAAAAAACACAGATCAAAGTTGACTTCTGCAATATTTAAACCCGAAAATAATTGTTGTTATTGAATCGCTTGAGAAGCATATAAACAAACAGGCAAACAAGGAGAGCGCGGTTGGTTACCGTAATTGATCAAAAATCCCGGTCAAAAACCGGTCAACGTCACCCGGAAAAGGCCCACAGACCCGAAAGCCCGATCAAACGCAAGCCGGACTGGATCAGGGTAAGAGCAGGTGGTTCTCCGGTTTATGAAGAAACCCGCAAAATTGTCGCTGAAAACAATCTCGTAACTGTTTGCCAGGAAGCGGGTTGTCCCAACATAGGTGAATGTTGGTCAAAGAAACACGCCACTATGATGATCATGGGCGATACTTGCACGAGAGCATGCGCTTTTTGCAACGTACGGACCGGGATCCCGGCGGCATTGGATGCCGATGAGCCTGCCAATGTTGCTAACGCCGTTGCTCAACTCGGGTTAAATCACGTCGTAATTACTTCTGTAGACCGTGATGACCTTGATGATGGTGGTGCCCAGCATTTCGTCGAAACAATTGAGGCAATCAGGGCAACTTCACCTTCGACAACCATTGAAATTCTCACGCCGGATTTCTTGCGCAAGGATGGCGCAATGGAAAAAGTCGTGGCAGCCAAACCGGATGTTTTTAATCACAATCTGGAAACTGTGCCGGCGAAGTATCTGACTGTACGGCCCGGCGCGCGTTATTTTCACTCAATTCGCCTATTGCAGAAGGTGAAAGAAATAGATCCTACCATATTCACCAAATCCGGAATTATGGTTGGATTGGGCGAAACAAGAAACGAAGTTTTACAATTGATGGATGACTTGCGATCCGCAGATGTTGATTTCATCACCATTGGGCAATACCTCCAGCCAACCTCCCGGCACCACGAGCTGGTGGAGTTCGTTACACCAGATCAATTCAAGGCCTATGAAACAACAGCCTATGCAAAGGGATTTCTGATGGTTTCATCTACGCCTTTGACGCGTTCTTCGCATCATGCTGGAGAGGATTTTGCAAGACTCAGGGCGGCGCGAGAAACAAAGCATCCATAAATGCCGCGGCTGGACAAAACCCATATTGTCAAACACAGCGCTCAGGACATGTTCGATCTGGTGTGTGACGTTGAATACTATCCGGAATTCGTACCACTTTGCCGTTCATTGCACGTGAAGTCCCGCAAGTTCCGCGATGGTAAAACACTGATGCTTGCTGACATGACCATGGCCTACAACATGCTAAGCGAAACATTTACTACTCAGGTTTTTATGGATCCTGAAATGCTAAAAATTGATGTCAAATACATTGATGGACCTTTCAGGCATCTCAATAATGAATGGAGTTTTCACGAGCTTGAAGATGGCAATTGCGAAATCAGTTTTCTGATTGATTACGAACTGCGAAACAGAATGCTTGCAATGGCCGCTGGCGCCGTATTTGAAGTTGCATTCGGACGTTTTGTCAGTGCTTTCGAGGCTCGGGCAGACAGGATATACGGTGTTTGAGTTGACGTGGAACTTCATTTCGTTTTGTGATTGATCATCGGCGGATCATAAGCTTCGACGCGGGGAAGGGCGCCCTCAAATTTTTCTAAACGTACAAGACAGGTATGTGCAGTAGGTCCTTGGCCAAGACTGGAAGTTCCCTCATCTCGTGTGAGTGCATTGGGATTCCCGTGTCTGCACAGGCCGGTGCCGTCAGGATCCCACCATGCACCGGTTGTCATCTGGATAACCCCTTTGCGAATTTCGTCTGAAATCACCGCGGCACCCAGGCAGGCACCCCTGTCATTAAACAACCTCACAACATCGCCTTCCGATACATTTCGTTCCCGGGCATCTGCCGGATTTAAAAGAACAGGTTCGCGATCCCTTATCTTGGCAGCCCGGCTTACGGATCCGTGGTCCATTTGCGAGTGCAATTTTGTACCCGGCTGATTAGAAATGAGATGCAAATGGTCCTTGTCAGCATTCCCAAGCCATTCGTATGGTTCAAACCAGACTGGATGGCCTGGGCAGTCCTCATACGCAAATCCCGCAACCGTGTCGGAATATATCTCAATCTTACCACTTGGGGTTGCGAGTGGATTTGAAACAGGATCGGCAACAAACGCCTGCAACATGACCCTCGGGTTTTCAGGAGTTTCGAACTTGTGCCAGCCGGCATTGCAAAAGTCCGTCCAATCCGGCTTTTTTACTGAAGGTATGTCTGTATTGTTTTTTGGGGTTTGATTGGAAGCCAGATCACCGGTTTTCCCGTCGGATGCAGTCGTTTTTTTGTAAATCCATTCAATCCAGTCGTCAGGATCCCTACCTTCTGAAAACTCAGGTTCAATATTCATCCAGCGGGAAATTCCACGGAATATTTCATAGTCACTTCGAGCATTGGCGGGTGGATTGACGGCTTTTTCCATTCTGATCATGTAGCTATCACGCTGAGACAAGCACAGGTCGTTCCGTTCCACATGAGTCGTGCAGGGGAGGACAATGTCGGATCGTTTGGCCATAGGGTTCCAACACCAGTCATTGGTAATGATGGTATCCGGTTTCTGCCAGGCTTCGGCAAGTCGGTTGAGATCTTGATGGTGGTGATAGGGATTGCCGCCGGCCCACCAAACCATATGAACATCAGGATATGTGAGCTCTTTGCCATTGAAGGAAAACGACCCACCCGGATTCATCAGCATATCAGCAATCCGGGCAACAGGAATAAAGTCGGAAACGGGATTCCTACCTTGCGGAAGCGAGCCTCCAGACAAAAGTGGATACTCCGCACCTATACTGTTTGCCGCTGAATAACCGAAGCCAAAACCACCTCCCGGCAGACCGATCTGACCTAACATGGCGGCAAGTGTAATTGCCATCCAAAAGGGTTGCTCACCGTGATGCTGGCGGGTGAGAGACCAGCTGACAGAGATCATCGTGCGCCTCGACGCCATATGACGCGCCAGATTTTGGATGGTCTCAGCGGTAATCCCACTTTTTTCAGCAGCCCAAGCCGCGTTTTTCGGAATTCCGTCTGAGTGGCCAGTCAAATAGTCGGCAAATACATCAAATCCAGTGCAATAATTTTCGATAAAGCGCTGATTGTGAAGATTTTCCGTAAACAGCGTATGAGCTAGGCCAAGCATTAGGGCTGCATCTGTATTTGGACGGGCTGCAAGCCATTCAGCACCCAGATCATCCATCATGTCGTTTTTCAACGGGCTTATATTTACAAACTCCACCCCATTGGCTTTCGCGCGTGAAATGCCTTCTTTCTGCCGGTGCGCACCAAGTCCACCGCTGTCAATTTGCCCGTTCTTCAGAGGAATTCCGCCAAAGGCCACAACAAGCTCACCATCCTGTGCAATTGATGCCCAGCTGGTAGTGGTATTAAGAAATTCCCTAAATGATCCAAGCACATGGGGGATCATCGCTTCTGCAGCGGCAAAAGAGTAAGTAAAAACCGAACTGGTAAAACCACCTGTGCAATTCAAAAACCGTTTTAACTGACTTTGAGCATGATGGAACCGACCAGCACTGGCCCAGCCGTAGGAACCCGCATAAATTGCATTGGAACCGAAGTTGTCTCTTATGCGGGTAACTTCTTTGGCTACCAGTTCCTCAACCGTATCCCAGGACACTTCACAGAACGCTTCTATGCCGCGAAGGTGGTTGTTGCTGCCGGGACCCTGTTCCATCCAACTTTTCCGAACCATTGGAGCGGTAATTCGATTAGGTGCATCAAGGCAGTCAATGATACCGGCACCTATGGGAGAGGGGTCCGGATCTTCTTCGAACGGCTTCATGGTGACAATCTTGCCATCGCTTACTTCGGCCCGGTAAGTGCCCCAGTGTGCCGCTGTGAGAAATGAAGTTTTGTTCACCAATTTATCCCGATTCAGAATTGCAGGCCGCCAATGAAATTCGAGTTTATCCGAACATTCAGCATTCGCAATGATCAAGCAACAGGTTAGATAGCTGAACAAAAAAATACCCCGGTCAAAGCCGGGGTAAGTGGGGATAGGGAGGTAACATCAAAGCTAATCTTCAAGGCTGGAATTGCCTTTCGATGAAACCAATATAGTTATGGTTGATCCGGATTGATGTGCATTATGACACACTGTCGGTTTGTTCGAGTTCATCACCGTCCAAACCGTATCCCAATAACATCTCCAGACCTTCCTTCACTGTTTCACGGCGTATAGCATTTCTGCCTATCTCACCGAATTCGAAACGTTCTACAAAAGCTCCTTCATCTTCTGATGTAGCTACGGCAATATAAACTAGCCCGACAGGCTTTGCGTCAGTTCCTCCATCTGGCCCGGCAATTCCAGTAACCGCTACCGCAGCATTGGCGTTTGCTGCTTCAAGCGCACCCGTTGCCATTTGGGATGCGCATTCCGCTGAAACTGCACCATGTTCTTCCAAAGTCTGAGTTTCGACACCAAGGATTTGAATTTTTGCTTCATTGGAATAGGTGATGAATCCGCGACCATATACATTTGAAGACCCGGAAATTGCAGTTATTGCTCCTCCAATCAGTCCACCGGTGCAGGATTCCGCTGTTGCAACGGTCATTCCTGCTTCGTGAAATTCACTGATTACCATTGTTGCAAGTGCGGTAATCTCGTCATCAAACATATCACGCACTCCCAAATGATACTGTTGCTGATGCCAGGGCAGCAATCCCTTCTTCGCGCCCAATGAAACCAATTCTTTCATTGGTAGTAGCTTTTACTGAAATTCGCGAGACATCTATGGCGCAAATTTCAGCAATGCGATTTCTCATCACATCGCGGTGTGGGCCGATCTTTGGTGCTTCACAAACCAGCGTGACATCCAGGTTCATGATTTCCCCGTTGCTTTCCCTCACCAGATGCACCGCATGTTGCAAGAACTGATCCGACGTTGCTCCTTTCCATTTTGGATCCGAAGGGGGGAAATGCATTCCGATATCTCCGGCACCAATGGTTCCCAGGAGTGCGTCTGTAAGCGAATGTAATCCGACATCGGCATCAGAATGGCCGTGTAAACTGCGGTTGTGGGGAATTTCAATACCGCACAGGATTATACTCTCTCCGGGGATCAGGGTATGAACATCATAACCGTTCCCTGCACGAACATCTGTTGCGGAATGCTGTTTCAGTATTTTTTCTTCGGCAGTCATCAAATCTCCGGCTGTAGTAATTTTAAAATTGTTCCTGTCTCCATCCACAATCTTTACCGACAAACCTGCCCATTCTGCGACGGCTGCATCGTCTGTGAACACATG
The DNA here is from genome assembly GCA_051009575.1 of Rhizobiaceae bacterium. Classification (GTDB taxonomy): domain Bacteria; phylum Pseudomonadota; class Alphaproteobacteria; order Rhizobiales; family Rhizobiaceae; genus JAALLB01. The sequence continues at coordinate 1,223 of JBPCWL010000027.1, read as the reverse complement.
ATCAGTTTCTCCGGAGGCCTTATGATGAGCATCCTTTATATCAACCAGTCGGAACCCCTGGGGAGTTTGGGCAAGATACGTCAAGTGCCTGGGAAGAGTTTCAACTACCATTCCTGTTTGATCAACCCGCTTTAACGTATCGGCCACGGCAGTTGCAGGTAACGTGCAGGTACCTTCTTTGATTTCCGCCAGGACGTTGGATATCACCGTATCAGAAACAAACGGCCTTGCTGCGTCATGGATGAGCACGGCGTAATACTGGTCGATGGCAAGAGCATCGATGCCTGCCATACAACTTTCCTGCCGGGTATTTCCACCTGTCACCGGCGGAAGAAGCTTTTGATCCGGTTTGACTGAATTTTCATAAAGCGCGTTGTCATCCCGGTGAATAACCACTTGGACTGCATCAATCTTCGGATGTTTTGTGAAGCAATTCACAGTATGCTGCAGTACAGACCGCGCACCCAATAAACGGTATTGTTTTGGGCCTCCATTTCCCCCCAAACGTTCACCACGTCCGGCAGCAACAATAACCACGGCGGTTTTTCCCACAAAATTTCTCCAATCAGACCTGGGTTCTTATCCTCATCATACTTGTTTCATGCAAGGGAAATGTTTAGAAGCAATAACCGTATTGCCTATTTTTTATGCAGTTTTTCCAGGTACCAGAACTTTGCCCGATTTTTCAGCAGACCTTTTCTCCAAACCCCTGGATATTGGTGGGGTCAGGATAAGAAATAGAAGTTTTTTGGCACCGATGTCCGGTGTGACAGATGTTCCCTTCCGCCAGTTGGCATGGAAATTCGGGGCCGGTCTTGTTGTGTCCGAGATGGTAGCAAGTCAAGCACTTGTTGAGGGCGAGTTGGAAATGCAATTGAAACAGCAGGCAGGTGAAATTCCCCTGCATGTTGTTCAACTCGCCGGCAGGGAATCTTATTGGATGTCTCGCGCTGCAAAGATTGCGGAGGCTAACGGAGCACAAATTATTGATATCAATATGGGGTGTCCGGCTAAACGGGTTACGACCGGGTATTCAGGTTCTTCGCTCATGCGTGACCTCGACCATGCCTTACATTTAATTGATGCAGTTGTTGATGCGGTCAAAGTGCCGGTTACATTGAAAATGCGGCTTGGCTGGGATCACGATTCCATTAATGCACCAGAACTGGCCATACGGGGCGAAAATTCGGGTATTCAGATGGTAACAGTACACGGTCGTACCC
>JBPCWL010000026.1:0-41516 GCA_051009575.1 Rhizobiaceae bacterium | reverse complement strand
CGACTTCTCCATCTTTTACGATCACTGCACCAACCGGAACTTCTCCCCGATTGGCTGCAAGCTTCGCCTGTTCAAAGGCCAGCATCATAAAACTTGCTTTTGAAGGCATATTGGCTCACCTACTGGAAACTGAATTGACAAATTTCCCTGCACTGTACTGTGAACAATGAATAACACCACCAGGAAGAATGTAAAAAAAGAGTCTGAAAGCGTGAATCAACCGCCGGGTGATTCTGTTGAAAAACCGGAACGGATCGCCAAGAGAATGGCACGGGCCGGTTTGTGCTCGCGTCGGGTAGCGGAAACCTGGATCGCGGACGGCAGGGTCAAGGTCAACGGAAAGCTTTTAACCACCCCGGCATTTACAGTCACTTTGAAGGATCGCATCGAGGTTGATGAAAAATTGTTGGGCCAAAGGGAGCGCACCCGCCTTTGGCTTTTCAACAAACCAGCCGGGACCGTCACGACGAACAAGGACCCCGATGGTCGTAAAACCGTGTTCAGCCTGTTACCTGAAGACCTGCCGCGTCTAATGTCGGTTGGTCGCCTGGACATCAACACTGAAGGTCTTTTGCTGATGACCAATGACGGCGGTCTTGCAAGGGTTTTGGAGCTCCCGACAACCGGGTGGCTAAGGCGTTACCGGGTCCGGGTGCATGGCAAGGTTGATGAGGATGCCCTGACCCAATTGCAGGATGGAATAGCGGTTGATGGTATTTTGTATGGTTCAATCAATGCCGAACTTGAACACGTGCAGGGTAGTAACTCCTGGTTAAGCGTTTCTCTGCGTGAAGGAAAAAACCGCGAAATCAAAAAGGTAATGGGGGCACTAGGACTGGAAGTTACTCGCCTTATCCGGATCTCCTTCGGGCCTTTTCAACTGGGGGATCTGCCTTCAGGAGTAATTCGCGAAATCAGGAGCCGGATGCTTCGGGACCAATTGGGCGAAAAGCTCGTGCAGGAATCCGGTGCTGACTTTGAAGCACCAATCATAAACCTAGCTCCGGAAGTCAGCCGCAGCGCAAAAAAGGCGGTAGAAAGCGGTAAAAAAAGTGGCAAACCAAAATCAAAGTTGAAACGCGGTACGGTTCGGGATGAAACACTTCAACGGCTAACGACCTCGAAAAGACCGATTGAAAATCCGTCAGGATCCGGCAAGAGGAAATCACGGGGTCGCAAGAAATGAGGGTGATCGGCGGTAAATTCCGTGGCAATCGGATTTTCGCGCCAAAAGGACAGGATACTCGCCCGACAACCGACCGTGTTCGGGAAAACCTGTTTAATATCCTGGAAAACAGAATATCTTTAAATGGAATCCGGGTGCTTGATTTGTTTTCCGGATCGGGAGCGTTGGGGATTGAAAGTATGTCACGCGGTGCAGGATTCTGTTTGTTTGTCGAACAAGCCGGAGCAGCCCAGGCAGCAGTCCGGCAAAATATTGAACAACTACAACTAACCGCCCTTACTGGAATTTTAAGGCGGGATGCAACACGATTGGGTGATATTGGGACAATGCAACCGTTTGATCTGGTTTTTGCAGATCCTCCCTATAACCTGGGATTGGGTGAACAGGCTGCCAAAAGCCTAATTCAGGGCGGATGGCTGAGAGGTAACGCAATCTTTATTCTGGAAGAGCGGAAATCCGCCATGTTGGGAAAACTTACAGGTTTCAGCGCTATCGATATGCGAACTTATGGTGATACATCGATTGGACTGTTTGAATATCGCGGTCTTTAATCTATATTTGAGGGGGCTTTACAAGAATCAAAAAGGGCCGGGGCTGGAATGAATCGACTAATATTGATTCTTGTATTGTTACTTTCGTGCACATTGCCGTCATTCGGCAGTGAAGAAACTCCACGTCTGAAGATAAAGGATTACAGGCTGGACAATGGCTTGAGGCTGGTTGTCATCCCGGATTTGCGCGCACCCGTGGTCACCCACATGATTTGGTACAAGGTCGGTTCTGCCGATGATCCTCCCGGAAAGTCAGGCATAGCGCATTTCCTTGAACATCTGATGTTCAAGGGTACTTCCAATACACCGCAAGGTGAATATTCACAGGCGGTCTCCTCCATTGGTGGTCAGGAAAATGCGTTTACCAGCCATGATTATACCGCTTATTACCAGAAAGTTTCACCGGATGCGCTCCCGCAGATGATGGCCTATGAGGCAGACCGGATGCGAAACATTGTCCTTAGTGCCGAAGTTGTGGACCCCGAACGCGAGGTAATCCTCGAAGAGCGTAGCGGGCGGGTCGACAACAATCCTTCGGCGATTCTCTCTGAATTTACCCAATCTGCCCTTTATGTTCATCATCCGTATGGAATTCCGGTAATTGGTTGGGAGCATGAAATACGTGATCTCGGGCGAGAAGATGCCCTTGAGTTTTATGAAAAATGGTACCAGCCATGGAATGCGATCGTGGTCGTTGCAGGCGATGTTGTGCCCGATGAGGTTCTTGAATTTGCGAAGAGAACTTACGGGGTGATTGAAGCAACAAGCCCAGCGGTTGAGCGTCAACGTTTGAGAGATCCGCAATCGGTGGTAGCAAAGACCGTCAGATATTCTGACCCACGCGTTACAAATCCGGTTTGGCGCAAGGCTTACCTAACTCCGTCCTATCGATTGGCAAAGCCGCGTGAAGGAGAAGCACTGGACATCCTTGGTACAATCCTCGGAGATTCGGTTACTAGCAGAATTTACAGCAATGTGGTTCTTGAATCCGGTCTGGCAACCAGTGCTGGAGCTTTTTACCAGGGGTCATCGCGGGACATGAGTTATTTCGGCCTCTATGCAAGTCCGCGCGGCGATAACAGTCTGGAGACAGTTGAAAAGGCCATTCAGGAGCAAATAGACAAATTGCTCGTGGAAGGGATCACTCAGGAGGAGCTGGACAGGGCCCGCCAGTCTTATCTCAAATCTCTGGTTTACAGCCAGGACAGTCAGGTAACACTTGCGCGGATATTTGGCTCCATTCTTTCCACCGGTGGAAGCATCGAGGATTTTGTCGGATGGCCGGACAGGCTCGCCAAGGTCAAAGTTGAAGATGTAAACCGGGTGGCCCGCAAATATCTTGATAACAGACACGCTGTTACCAGCTACTTACTTCCGGAAGGCAGCTGAAATGATGAAATCTGCTTTTAATATCTTGTCAGCAATTGGGGTCGTACTTGTCCTGCTGATCAGTTTCAACGCCCAGGCAGTAGAAATTCGGGAAGTGCGATCAAGTTCTGGTGTAACAGCGCTTTTGGTCGAAGATTATACCTTGCCATTGATATCGTTGTCCTACGCCTTTGGAGCTGGAACTTCACAGGATCCCGATGGCAGAACAGGAAATGTGCGTCTTATGTCAGCCCTGATCGATGAAGGTGCAGGCGATTTGGACAGTGCATCATTTCAGGCGAAACTGGAAGATTTCGGAATCGAGTTCAGTTTTTCAAGCGCGCGCGATTTTCTTTCAGGAGGTCTCCGTTTTCTGCGTTCAGATCGCCAGACCGCTTTCGAGATGTTAAATCTTGCGCTTACCGAGCCGAGGTTCGATCCCGATGCAATCGAGCGTATGCGCGATGCAATACGCACTGGTATCGAAAGGTCACGGACAAATCCGGGTGCAATCGCGTCTATCGCCTTGAATGAAACCTTGTTTGGGGAACACCCGTATTCACGTCGGGCAGCGGGAAATGAGCAATCCATAAAATTGATCTCAAGAGATGATATAGTGGCCATGCATAAACGATTGTTTGCCCGCGATCACCTGACAATCGGTGTAGTCGGTGCGATCAGCGAATCCGAGTTGAAGCAGGTACTTGACGTTGTCTTTTCAGATTTGCCACTTGAATCAGAAACTGTAGTGGTAACGAATGTAGAACCCAAACTGGGTGAAACGGTTACAATCGACATGCCGGTCCCCAATACAAACATTTCGCTTGTGTACAAGGGATTGAAACGTGACGATCCGGATTTTTTTGCGGCTCACCTGATGAATCATATTCTCGGCGGAGGTACATTCTCCTCCAGATTGTATTCCGAAGTTCGGGAGAAACGCGGCCTTGCCTACGGAGTGTATTCTGGGATCGCCGCGTATGAGAATGCCGCCTATCTGACAGCTGGGACTTCAACCCGTGCAGACAATCAGGTTGAAGCAGTCAAAGTCATCCGGGGTGAAATCACGAAACTTGCAGAACAGGGCGTTACAGTTTCAGAACTTGAAGCAGCAAAAAAGTTTGTCATCGGTTCTTATGCAATTAATAATCTTGATACTTCCGGAAAAATCGCCCGGGTTCTGGTCGCTATTCAAACGCAAAATCTTGGAATAGATTATATAGACAAAAGGGAAGCGCTGATTGACAGTGTAACCTTGGAAGATGTGAACCGAGTAGCGAAAAAACTTCTTTCTGTTGATCCCACTCAAATCGTGGTCGGTCCGGCTGTCACGCAGTAACGGCCTTCCGTATTTTCTTTTGCAGCTTGAGCCTTCGCGACGTGCAATTCTCAATAGCTGTATCAATCATGTGCTCAATAAGGTTCGGGTCTTCCACTTCCAGTTTCACTCCCAATACCTGAGAGGTTTCAAGCAATTTTTCCTGAATCTTGCCCATTCCGACAAGTCTTGCTGCATCCTTGGCAGTAGTGAGGGGTGTCGCATTGGCAGTCTTGGCGCGTTCCAGCAGATCCGCGCATTCTTCTTCAGTATAAAAGTGATGATCGCCAAATGGTTCGGTTCCTTTCAGATCCACCTCCAATTCAGCAAGCGTATCGAAAAACTTTGACGGATCTGCAATACCGGCAAAGGCAAAATAGGGTTTCTTGGGCATTTTTCCCTTCGATTCCAGATATGCCTTGATCACCGGTTTTCCTGCGCGCGAACATCGTCGAACTACAAAATCACCGCGAGTACCATCACCGATTACCATTACAGTATCCGCATGAAGCAGTTGGTGGCGGAATGGAACACGCAAGGGACCGGCAGGCATTGAGAAACCGTTGCCAAGCCCCCTTTTTGCATCGACCACCACCAGGTTGAAATCCTTGGCCAATGAAGGGTTCTGAAATCCGTCGTCCATCAAGATGAACTGGCAGCCTTGTTTCAGCAGGAGTTCCGCACCTTTGGGGCGATCTGCGGAAACGACGGTTACTGCATGTGCCGCATGCAGCAATGCTTCATCTCCGACATCATGGGAGTTATGGCGCCCCCGTTTTACTACAGTTGGCGAGGTGACGGCACCGCCATAACCACGGGTCAGGATTCCCGGGCGCAGGCCCCTGGCACGAACATGTTCAGACAGAAGTTCAACAGTCGGAGTTTTTCCCGCGCCACCAACAATAAAATTGCCAACACAAATCACTGGGACTGGAACAAACGAGGAGGAGGAAAATTCCATCCGCTTTCCTGAGGCACGGCCGTAAACAAATGATATCGGTGACAAAAGCCAGGCTTGCCATCCGGGATTTTTCCACCAGAAAGGGGGCGCTTCATCGAGTGCCATTAACGCATTTCCTCAATATCCCGCTTCACGGTAAGCGGAAACAGATAAGAATCAAGGATATGATTGGTCCGTCGCAATGACCCCTGCATCTTTTGGAGAGCACCGGAAGCGGCATTTGCCATTCGCGTTCTCTCTTCCGGATTCTTGAGCAGATATTCCACATTGGCAGCGAGCATCTTCTCGTCCGATACCAGCCGCACACCTCCGGCCTCAAGAAGATTGTTGTAGGCATCGCGAAAATTATGAACTGCCTGGCCTGAGATAATCGGAGTTCCTGTCATTGCCGGTTCAAGTGGATTTTGTCCCCCTGAAGCCTTTAAGCTCTTTCCGACGAATGCTACTTGCGCGAGATTGAGATAAAGTCCCATTTCTCCGATTGTATCGCCCATGTATATATCTGTCTGAGAACTGATCGCTGCATTCTGGCTGCGCCTGGAAACACGCAAGCCGTTTTCTTCAAGCAACGCCGTTATTCCGGGCGCCCGATCCGGGTGACGGGGGACAATAATTGTCAGCAGATTTGGCGTCTGCTTTTTCATATGGGCGTGAATTTTACCCACTGCTTCCTCTTCGCCTTCATGCGTACTGCATGCAACCCAGCACGGGCGCCCGCCGACGCGCTGACGTATCTGCTGGAGCTCTTTCCCGTCATAGGGCAGAGCGTCTGTATCCACTTTCAGATTCCCGGAAACATCTACAGCAGGGGCACCGAGGCGCCGGAAACGCTCGGCATCGACATCGGATTGGGCTATGACATGGGAAAAATTGTCAAACAACGCTTCAGCAAGACCGGATGCGTTTTTCCAGCGTTTGAAAGACCGGTCAGACATCCGCGCATTAACAAGAATTCTCGGAACATTTCGCTGCGAAAGTTCAAGTATGGTCATCGGCCAAATTTCCGATTCGGTAAAAATCGCAAGATCCGGCTTCCAATGATCAAGAAAACGCTTTAGCGCAGGTTTAAGATCAAGCGGTACATACTGGTGAAACGAACTGCGCGGGAGCCGGTTGCGGACTACCTGAGCTGACGTGACCGTTCCGGTAGTCATAATGGTATTGATCCCAAGTGCATTCACATGTTCAATGAGCGGAATAACGGCCATCGATTCCCCGACACTTGCAGCATGAAACCAGATGATTGGGCCTGCCGGTTTGTCTGCGCTTGGATAACCGTATCGCTCGTATCTGCGTTTGCGATCCTCTTTTCCGCGGGTAGCGCGAAACCGCAGAAACGGGCCCATAAAAGGATAGGCAACCAGACCTACCATACGATAGGTTTTGAACGCGAACTGGCTGAAAAGGTTGCTCATTCCGGTTTACCGGTTAACTGGTGCGCGCGTATCGTGGCGCGGTTCATTTCGGTTTCAAGCAGCGCACGGCACTTGGCCATGCCATCGTCATCTGCATCTGCCGGTACATATACCAGATCGCCAACGCAAATGGCAGTCTTTCCAAATGGCAGGTTCAATGCAGCCTTGTCCCAGGCTTTCTTGAAAACAAACCGCCGGCTTGAAGCAATCGCCAATGGTACGATCGGTGCACCGGAACGTTGTGCAAGTGCAATGATACCCAGCCCTGCTTTCCGCGAAACGCCTTGAGGGATATCTGCAGTTTGAACGACGTTGTCACCATTTCCCAATGCCCTTAACATCTCCAGAAAACCTGTCAGTCCGCCTTTCTTGAGGGTGTCCTGCTGTTTCCTGCCACCTGAGGCACGGATTACCCGGTTGCCAAAATTTTCAACAATTCTGGCCGTTACCTCACCGTCGAAATTCCGTGAAATCATTACCGAGGCATTGAGACCGATGGGTATCACCGGCAAAAGAATGTGTTGTCCGTGCCAAACACCGACAATAAGGGGTTGTTTCGGTTTGACCTGTTCAAGGATGTCGACTGGTTCCACGATATAGCGGTTGGTTTTGTGCACGAGAGTTAAATACCAGGTGGCAAGCCGCGACAGGATCGCAAGTGAAACCGGACCCTGTGAAACGGAACGGAACCATTTCCGGAAACGTTTTCGCGAGCGCCGGGGAGGTGCTGGTATGTTGTCTTCAGCCATAATCAAGTTCAACTTGCCGGAAAAAGTCTCAGCCCAGTTTCCCATCTCCATCCGGATCAAGTAGTCTGTGCAGGTGAACGATGAAGTAACGCATATGGGCATTGTCTACGGTTTGCTGTGCTTTTGATTTCCAGGCGAGCTCAGCTTCTGCATAACTTGGATAGATGCCCACAATGTCCAACGAATTAAGGTCCCGGAAATTGACGTGCTCCAGATCTTCCAGTTCACCGCCGAAAACCAGATGAAGCAATTGCCTTTTTTCTGTCGTGTTACTCATGTGCTTCTCCTTTGAAAAGGCGGAATTGTTGCCGCACTAATGAAGAATCCCGGTCGAATTGGCAAGGGCCAATATCTCCTGTTTCCTATTCAGGTTGGCAGCAATCAGGGATGGAGATCGAACCTCCGGCTTATTGTATACAAGCATATTCCCTTTTTTGTCTGAGAGACAGCATCCGGCTTCCTGCAAAATAATGTCGGCTGCGGCAATATCCCATTCGCTGGCCCCGGGTCGTGCGAAAGCACCGTCCAGCTCTCCTGTAGCCACAAGGCTCAGGCGGTAGGCCAGAGAAGGGATGAAGGCGGATACGTCCATCGGTTGATCAGGCAAGTCGGTGATGGTCTCGATCAGCTTACGTGAACCGGTTACCAATGGCCGGGAACGAGTCGGGGAGCTTGGGTCAAACCCGTGTTTTTGACCATTTACAAGAATGCCTTCACCGCTTGATGCGTATATTGTCCTGTTGAGTGCCGGGCAATGAAGCACGCCTTCAACCGGTTTTCCCTGCTCAACGATCGCAATCGAGATACACCATTCAGACTGCCCTTTGATAAACCCCCGCGTTCCATCAATTGGATCTACAATGAATAGCCTGTTGTTTTCGAGTCGCGCTTGATTATCCTCCGTCTCTTCCGAAAGCCAACCGTGATCAGGTTTATGCTGCAAAAGATGTTGATGAAGAAACCGGTCGATTTCATGATCAGCCTGTGAAACAGGTGAATTCCCGTTCTTGTACCAGACATCGGTCGTTTCGTTGCGGAAGTAGGCCATGGCAATTTTGCCAGCTTCCAGGGCGGCGGATACGATAAGCTTTGTGCTCAAGGATGAATTACTTTCCGCCAATCGTCATTCCTTCGATCAGCAAGGTCGGTGCATTTGTCCCATATTTGAATTCAAGATCATTGGCCGGTGTCATGTTCATGAACATATCCGAGAGATTTCCGGCAACTGTAATTTCAGCAACCGGAAATTTTATCTCTCCATTTTCGATCCAGAATCCCGCGGCTCCTTTCGAATAATCGCCGGTTATCATGTTAATGCCGTGACCGATTGTTTCAGTCAGATACAGACCCTCAGTTATGCAGCCAATAACCCCGTCGGGAGACTGATCGCCGGGCTCCATGTAGCAATTGGTGGTTGAGGGACTTGTACCGCTTCCGCCGCGAGATGCGCGTGCATTGGTGTCCAGATTAAGTTCACGGGCGGTAGCGCTGTCCAACAGCCAGGTCTGGAGAATACCATCCAAAACAAGGTCCATTTTTTCAGTACCGATGCCTTCACCGTCAAATATCCTGGAACCGCCGCGCCGGACCATATGCGGATCATCGACAATTCTGATGCCGGATCTCGTAATCTGTTGTCCCATCCGATCCTTGAGAAAACTGGTTTTCCGGGCTACTGCAGCACCATTTACTGCACTTGCCAAGGTGCCGAGAATCCCTGCCGATATCCTTGGATCAAACACAATTGGATAGGTTCCCGACTTCACCTGTCTGGGGTTCAGTCTTTTTACTACCCTTTCACCAGCCGATTTTCCTACGTCAGCCGCAGATTTCATATCGGAGAAATGGACGGCGCTGTCGTAATCATAATCCCGTTCCATCCCGGTCCCTTCACCAGCTACAAGTGACGCTGACACTGAAAACCCGGATCGGTTGTAACTGCCGACAAACCCGTCTGAGGTTGCGAGCACAAATCCGCTGGTGCTCCAACCAGCACCGGCACCCATCGATTTGGCGACCCCATCAACGGCAAGGCCAGAATGTTCACACTCAAGCGCCAGTTTCTCAAGGTCATCAGTTGATGGAGTGAAAGGATCAAACAGTTCGAGTTTCCTGATCTTCTCCTGTGCTTTTTCACCGGCAAACAGCAGGCTTTTGTCTGCCAGTCCCTGATAAGGGTCTTCTGGAGAAACTTTCGCCATCGCAACAACACGTTCCGCCAATTGCTCCAGATTGTTCCGGGTGTTGGAATTGACGCTTGCCACTTTTTTCCCACAAAATGCCCTTAGGGAAATTGAGTTGCCCTCGGACCGGTTATTATTTTCGACAACTCCATCCCGCACGCCGATGCTCAAGGAACTGCCGCTTGCCACAACAACATCGCAGGCATCTGCTCCGGCCTGTTTCGCCAACTGAACCAGATTAAGTGCATCTGCTTCAAGGGATTTGAGTTCGTCCATGATTTTTGCCAAGAATAAAGAAGAGAATTTTTGTAAGGTATACTCGTGACACATAAGGCCCCTATCAAGAGGGTGCAAGGCAAATTGAAGAGTTCAATGGGTACCTGACCCGGAAAGGAATAGAGGCTGAATGGCCGCAACACCGGAAATATATACACAGGCAGTAATTTTGATGACGGGTGCGGTTATAGCAGCACCGATTTTCAAACGTATCGGTTTGGGAACTGTTCTTGGCTATCTAGCTGCTGGTGTGGTTCTAGGGCCATTGATAGGCGTCGTGCAAAACGGAGAAAGCATTCTTCATTTTGCTGAATTGGGAATAGTTTTTCTGCTGTTCATTGTTGGACTTGAAATGAATCCCTCCCGGTTGTGGGCAATGCGCCGGGATATATTCGGGCTCGGAACCACCCAGGTACTGTTATGTGGTATTGTTCTTTCGATATTGGCAATGTTCATAGCGCCTAATTTGCGGGTTGCATTAGTGGCCGGCTTTGGTTTGGCACTGTCATCCACAGCATTTGCGCTCCAATTGCTCGAATCGCGTAATGAAATGAATACGCCATTTGGCCGGAAAACTTTCTCGATATTGTTGTTTCAGGATTTGGCGATCATCCCGCTTCTGGCAATATTGCCGCTTCTGTCAGTCTATGTGGATACGGGTTCAGACTGGAATGCCTTTTTGATCGGTATCGGTGCAATCGGGTTTGTAATATTTGCAGGCCGTTATCTACTTGACCCGTTGTTGAACATTATCGCAAAGACCGGGGCCCATGAGGCAATGATAGCGACTGCGCTCCTGGTCGTGTTCGGCTCGGCAATGTTGATGCAGGCAGCAGGACTTTCGATGGCGCTTGGGTCATTCCTTGCCGGAGTACTACTCGCTGAATCTTCCTACAAACACGAGCTTGAGGTCAGCATTGAACCATTTCGTGGAATATTGCTGGGCCTGTTTTTCATGGCAGTGGGACTATCCCTGGATGTCGCGGTTCTTGCGGAGAACTGGCTGGCTATCATTGCCTGTGTACTTGTATCGATGGCTATCAAGGCATTGTGTATATATCTTGCAACGAAATTATTCGGATCTTCCCATCCTGACAGGGTGAGGATAGCTGCAATGATCTCGCAGAACGGCGAATTTGGGTTTGTGTTGTTTGCTTCCGCTGCCGCCATAGGAATTCTCGATCAGCAAACTTCTTCATTCCTGGTTGCAATGGTTGTGCTCTCAATGGCTCTGACACCGATGTGTGTATGGATTGGCGGAGAAGTTCTCAGTCGCTCGGAAGACGAAGACGATCCCATCGAAGAAGATTTTGTTGGCGCCAACTCACCGATTCTAATGATCGGGTTTTCGAGAATGGGCCAGATTGCAGCTCAGACTCTTCTTGCAGCCGGCACGGATGTGACCGTTATTGACAACAATCCCAACATAATCAAACAGGCTGCGCGATTTGGTTTCCGGATATATTTTGGGAGCGGCATGCGAAAGGAAGTGCTGGTCTCAGCCGGTATTGAAAACTGCAGATTGGTTTGCGTCGCCACGCATAATCCGGAAATTACCAATCGTATTGTGGATCTCCTTACCAGCGAATTTCCGGATACGCCGATATATGTTCGTGCTTATGATCGTGCACACACATTACAGTTGATGGACCGACCAGTGAAATTCCATATTCGTGAAACCTTTGAATCGGGACTTGTTCTGGGTGCCGAGATGCTACATGGCCTCGGCCACAGCCACGAAGATGCTGCCGAAATCGTTGCGGAGGTGCGGCATCTGGATAATGAGCGGCTAAAAGTTCAGTATCGGGAAGGAATTTATGCAGGACAGGACATCATTCACACGCGGCCTGTTCAACCAGAGCCTCTGGTTGAACCACAGCATCCGGCTGAAGCCCTGGATGAACGATCTCGTGAAATGGTGGAAGAATCCGATGATACCAAACCTGTTGCTGCTGAATAATGGCTACTCTCCAGTCGAAATCGGATAACGCCGTTTTTACGGAAGGCTCCACCATGCGCCACGTCCTGACCATGACAGGGACTGGCGCAATTGGTCTTTTGTCCATTTTTCTGGTTGATGTGGTCAACCTCTTCTACATATCCCTCCTTGGCCAGCAGGAACTTGCTGCAGCTATCGGGTACGCATCCACAATCATGTTTTTTACCGTGTCAGTTGCAATCGGATTTTCTATTGCAGCGACAGCTGTAACCGCCAAGGCAATCGGTGCGGGAGAAGATGATGCCGCCAGGCAAAATGCAGGTGCTTCCATCATATTCATGATCGTGATGTCACTTATCCTGGTTGCTCTGACTTTCCCGGCTCTACCGTTTTTGCTCGATTTGTTAGGGGCAAAAGGTGAAACACATCAGCTTTCACTGGAATTCATGCAGATTGTTATCCTTTCGCTGCCGCTGATGTGTGTTGGTATGTGTTTTGCTGCACTGCTGCGGGCAAAGGGGGACGCCAAGAGGGCGATGTATGTAACCTTGTCTGCAGGCGGTGCCGCCCTGATTCTGGACCCGTTGTTCATATTCGGACTTGGGCTTGGCATTCACGGAGCAGCAATTGCCATCATTTTCATCCGGCTGGTCCTGACGCTTGTCGGCCTGCATGGTGCCGTGATTGTTCATCGAATGGTCGGCAAACCAGATCTGAAGTGGCTTAGAAAAACTGCCCACCCATTCCTGATAATTGCTGTCCCGGCTGTACTGACGCAAATCGCAACTCCCCTTGGCAATGCTTACGTGACTGCCTCGATAGCGGAATTTGGGGATGATGCGGTTGCCGGGTGGGCGATCGTTGGTCGTCTGATTCCAGTATCATTTGCTGCGGTGTTTGCACTATCAGGAGCCGTCGGGCCAATTCTCAGCCAGAACCTAGGAGCCCAGAAATTCGATCGAGTCAATCGCGCGATGCGGGACAGCTTCGTGTTTACTCTCCTGTATTCACTCGCAGTATGGGCAATTCTGGCTCTATCGTGGGAACCGATTGCAGCTTTGTTCAATGCGAAAAATGACGCTATGGCACTGATACGATTCTTTTGCCTGTTTGTTGCCGGGAGTTTTGTTTTTAACGGCGCATTGTTTGTTGCCAATGCGGCGTTCAACAATCTTGGTTTTCCTGTTTATTCGACGATGTTCAACTGGGGTAGGGCTACCCTGGGAGTTATTCCTTTCGTTTGGTATGGCAAGGCTTGGGGTCCGGAGGGCGTCCTTGCCGGTTGGGGGTTGGGTGGTATTGTGTTCGGTATTGTCGCGGTAATTGTGTGCTTCAGGTCGATCAGGAAATTGCCTGAAAGGGCAGAGTTGGAACTCCAGTCGCTTAGAACCGTACCTACGTCAAACTCTCCCTTTACTTCTGGACGAGGTGCCGCCAGCTAATCAGTTTCGCGAACATGCCTGCAAAAAATGGTGGGTCTACTGGACACGCGACGCGGAATACCTGTTTGCTGTTTCCCCGTAATAGGCAACATGTCGCGGATTGAGGTTGGCAACCGGCAGAATGATTAGAATGTCGATGGTGCCGAATTGTTTGTCGACGACTGCTTCCCTTGAGACCCAGGCTCCCAAACGCAAATATCCCTTTATCAGGGGCGGCAGACCACGAAATGCCAAGCGGTTGTCGATTTTTTCAGGCGCAATTACATTTGTGCTGAACTTGTTTTCTGACACCGCTTTCACCGCCCAATCTTCATCATCCGTCGTATGGTTATGGTAGAGATACGCTAGGGAATCCTTGAATTCCAAGGGGTCTTCGCCAACAAATGACGCGCAGCCAATCATGACGTCGATCTCTTTTTCAAGGGAATAGGACCAGATACTGTGCCAAAGTAACTCAATACAGCGGCGGCTGCGCCAATCGGGCAAAACACAGGTTCGTCCGAGTTCAAGGAACTTTTTGGTCCGATGTTTTGCCATCAGGGATGCCACGTCAAATTCTGATTGGCTGTAGAACGGAACGCCCTGGCGTTCAGCGGAGCTGGATGTCATCAATCGGGAAGTCGCGATCAGTTTTTCATCTGGCGTGTGCTCCGGCGCCGTTTCATGAATCACCAGGTGATCACAAATTCCGTCCCATTCATCCCGGTCCAATTGTGCATTGTCATTCCCGATCCTGTCACCGAGTTGGAGTTCTTCGCAAAAAACCTGATATCGTAGGGCAAGCGCTTGCCTAACTTCCTCCGGCGAAGTGGCAAATCGGGATACGAGTGTGCCCAATACTCCTGTCACCTGCTGCAGTGCGCGCGAGGTTTCAATATTGTGTTTTGCACTGAGCATTTTTGACTTCCCTGCCCTTCATGAACTGGTTCCCTATGATCTACCCGATGATAGTACCTGCACCTGTGCCTGTATATCTTTGACATTTTTTACAGGAAATTATTTGGACTGGCTGACAGGAACCGATCTGTCAGAGGTTCGAAAACAGGCAGCAGATCCCAAACACTCGTCTGTCAGGCTGAGGCCTTGCAGGACGCTTCCACATCAACATACGCTTCCTGTTTGGCAACGCTCCAATACTTGAGTTCATCAAGCGGAATTACTTTCCCTGTGACTGCACACAGGACAAATGTTCCCGCTGAAAGCACCTGGAAGTCACCATCCAGGTATTTAATTTTTGCCTCGCCCGCACCCGGGCCTTCAAATCGGTTCATGACACAATCTCTTACACTACCTACCAAATAGGCGTTCTATGTCCTTCAGGTCAAGTTCGATAAATGTCGGGCGGCCGTGATTGCATTGTCCCGAATTGGGCGTCGCTTCCATCTGGCGAAGCAGGGCATTCATTTCCTCAGGTTTAAGGATTCGTCCCGAGCGGACTGAACCGTGACAAGCCATGGTAGATGCAACATGTTCCAATTTTTCCAGAAGGCCATCAGCCGAGCCCCATTCACTAATCTCATCGGCCAAATCACGCAGGAGTTGTTGTGCATTCGTTTCGCCGAGCAGGGAAGGAGTGCCGCGCACCGCAATGGCACCGGGTCCGAAGGCTTCAAGTTCCAGACCCAGTTTCGCAAATTCGTCCGCATATCCGGCTAACCTGTTCACGTCCTCCTCGGGGAGGCCTACGATTTCCGGAACAAGCAAAAGTTGGCTGGCCAGCCCATTTGCCATACCTTCCTTCAGTTTTTCATAAACAATCCGTTCATGGGCTGCGTGCTGGTCGACAATCACAAGCCCGTTTTCGGTTTGGGCCACTATGTAGTTCTCGTGCAATTGAGCGCGTGCTGCCCCGAGTGGAAACCGGGACGCAGTTGGTCCTTCATCTGTTTCTGCAATCTGTCCGCTTGGCACACCGGTTGTATCAAACCCGGCCTGCTCTTCTGAAAAGCCGCTCTGCGGGATAACATCCGGGGAAAGTGGGCGAGCCCAACTTGATGAATTTTCCATCTCGGTTGCTGAGGGTTTCATCGAATAATCATGTCCTGGCGAAGACGGAGCACGGAAAGACCCCATCATCGCTTCCGCACTTGCGCGGCTGGTCAATGGGCCGTCACCGGATATGGCCTGTTTCAAAGCCCCGACAATCAGTCCTCTTACAAGGCCCGGGTCGCGAAAACGGACATCAGCCTTTGCCGGGTGAACATTTACATCCACCATATGGGGATCAAGGTCGAGAAACAGGACAAGGAACGGATGTTTCCCCTTTGGCAGGAAATCCATGTATGCGCCACGCACAGCTCCCAAAAGTGCCTTGTCCTTAACTGGCCGTCCATTGACAAAGAAATATTGTGCCAACGCGTTGCCCCGATGAAATGTCGGTATGCTTGCCAGCCCGGAGAGCGTGACCCCTTCGCGAATAGCCTCAATATCAATTGCATTTTCCAGAAACTGTCGGCCGACTACCTGGGCAATCCGTTCTTTATTGGAGGCAGCGGGATACTCCAGTTGAGACCGGTCATTCCCGTAAATTGAAAAATGGATGTGGGGAAACGCAAGAGCGATCCGCTTGAATACATCTGTAATTGCATTCGTTTCGGCCTGGTCGGACTTCAGAAATTTCAAACGAGCCGGTGTCGCATAAAAAAGATCAGTCACTTCGACTATGGTGCCCTTCACAAGTGCAGCGGGTTTTGGTCCGTCAATCTTCCCGCCGTACACTGAAATTTTCCAGGCATTTTCTTCAACTGCGGACCGGGAAGTCAGGGACAATCTGGAAACCGAACCGATCGACGGAAGCGCTTCACCTCGAAATCCAAGACTACGAATGTTGAGCAGGTCATCCGTCAGTTTTGATGTGCAATGACGTTCGATTGCAAGCACGAGGTCATCACGCGTCATGCCGGATCCATTGTCAGTGACGCGCATCATCGTTTTTCCGCCATTTGAAGTGAGGACTTCAATCCGGTTCGCACCAGCGTCAATAGCATTTTCCAGCAGTTCCTTGATAACACTGGCGGGACGCTCGATCACCTCACCCGCGGCGATACGGTTGACTACTGACTCCTCCAACCGCTTGACATGCATATTGGAAAAATCGCAATCGGAAAATGTTTCGGCGGTCGACACCATGATTTGGTTTCCCGGTTCTAACCCTCGGGTAGAATATCCTAGTGCAATTCAATATCAAATCGCATACGCTGAACAGTTCACAGTATTCTGGCTAATCACGTGAGCAGCTGAGTTTGCATTCAGTCAAATGTGATTCATGGCCAACAACTTACCCAGTTCGATAAAATCATCGCTTCGCGGAGATGTTATTCGCCACGCAAGTCCGATTTTCCTGTTGGGCTGAGGGTTATCAAATCGCAAGATTTTGATGTTCTGGTTCCGGGTTTCTACCTCAAGACTCATTTCCGGCAAAAGGGTAATTCCCATCCCGTTGGCAACCATTTGCACCAGAGTGGAAAGCGATGACGCCCCTTGGGTGCTCAGATTTCCCGTCTGTTGCAACTTGCAGTAGGCAATCGTCTGGTCCCGGAGACAATGGCCCTCTTCCAGCAAAAGCATGTTCTTTCCGCCCATCAATTCGGGACTGGCAACAACCTTGCCGGAGAGTTGCTGGTTTCGGGGAATTGCCAGAACAAAATTGTCATCAAAAAGCGCCTGGGTTGCAAAATCATTGATGTTCCGTTCAAGCGGCAGCGCCAAAAGCAGCAAATCGAGTTTCCCCGCCAGCAACTCGTCAATCAGATTGTCGGTTTGCGTTTCGCGGATGTGCAAATCCAGTGCGGGATATGACTTTCGTAAAACACCCAAAAGCTGAGGCAGGATATAGGGTGCTACAGAAGGAATCACACCAAGGTTCAGTTCGCCGGACAACAGGTTGTTGCCGTGCCGGGCATAGTCATCCAAATCCTGAACATCGCCGAGAATTTTAGTAGCTCGGGTGGCTATCTCCCGTCCAATAGCTGTGGCGATGACGCCATTGGGCCCGCGTTCCAGTAACTGAACACCAAGTCCGGCTTCCAAATTCTGAATTTGCATTGACAAGGCCGGTTGAGTGACAGCGCAATGTTCAGCAGCTTTCCCGAAGTGGCCCAATTTAACGACCGCATCAAAATATTTCAGTTGTCTCAGGGTAATCATATTGATCAGAATATCTTATTGGCAGTCAATTGTAAGCGCTTCATTACTGATGGCTGGAAGTTATATCAAGATACAAGCTACAACATTCAACTCAGACATTGATTCAGGAGAGTTTTCTGGAGTTTTGGTCCCCAAATTCTGTGAACATGGTAGTTTGATGACAATTCATCCGAATTTGTCTTGCACCTTGGTCGTATTTCACTAAGTTACCGTCGAAATCAAAAATTGTGCATCGCACAAAATGGAGAAATCATGCTGGCAATTTCAGAGCAGTTCAAAAAAGAAGCCAATCTTATCGGCGGTGAATGGGTTGGTTCAGATAGCGGGGAAACCTTTGATGTGAACAACCCTGCTACAGGCGCCATCATCGGCAATGTTCCCAATGCGGGTAGGGGAGAGGCAACCCGAGCAATCGATGCTGCGGCGGAAGCCTTCAAGACTTTCAGCAAAACAACTGCCAAAGAACGTTCTGAAATGCTCCACAAGCTTCATGATTTAATCATGGAAAATTTGGAATCTCTTGCCCATTTGCTGTCTGCTGAACAGGGAAAACCGCTGGCGGAAGCGCGCGGTGAAATAGGGATGTCTGCTGCCTATATCCGTTGGTATGCTGCCGAAGCGCGACGCGTTTACGGCGACGTCATCCCTTCACCATGGGCAGACCGTCGCATATTGGTGAATCGCGAACCAATTGGCGTGGTTTCGTGTATTACACCCTGGAACTTCCCGTCTTCCATGCTGGCACGCAAAGTGGGCCCTGCGATTGCTGCAGGCTGCACCGTTGTTTGCAAGCCGGCAGAAGCAACACCGTACTCGGGCCTTGCTTGGGGTGTATTGGCTGAAATGGCAGGCATTCCTCCCGGCGTTATCAACATTCTTACCGGCAATCCGATTAAAATCGGTGAAGAATTGACCACCAATCCGAAAGTCCGGAAAGTAACGTTTACCGGGTCAACCCGGGTCGGGAAGATCATTCTCGAGCAATGCTCCCGTACAGTGAAAAAGTGCTCCATGGAACTTGGCGGCAACGCACCGTTCATCGTGTTTGACGATGCGGATATTGACCGTGCAGTGGAAGGTGCGATCGCTGCCAAATACCGCAATTCCGGGCAGACATGTGTTTGTACGAATCGCTTTTTTGCGCAATCGGGCATTTATGACCGATTCATCGAAAAGCTGGTTGCTGCTACCTCGACCTTGAAGGTTGGCGAGTATGTGGATGAAGAAGTCAAACAAGGTCCGTTGATCAACGAAGCAGCGGTTCAGAAATGTGAGGAATTTGTTGCTGATGCAGTCGAAAAAGGTGGCAATGTGGCACTAGGCGGTGCGCGCCATGCTCTGGGTGGAAACTTTTTTGAACCAACTGTTATAACCAATGCTTCCGCCGACATGAAATTTTCGCATGATGAAATTTTCGGCCCGGTCGCTCCGGTCTACAAATTCGATACCGAGGATGAGGTTGTGGAGATGGCGAACAACACGAATTTTGGTTTGGCAGCCTATTTTTACACACAGGATCTGGGCCGGACATATCGGGTCATGGAGGCCCTTGAATACGGTCTTGTTGGCGTCAATGAGGGGGTAATAACCACCGTTGAGGCGCCGTTCGGCGGCTTCAAGGAGTCTGGACTTGGTAAGGAAGGCGGCTATCAGGGCATCGAAGATTATGTTGAATCCAAATATGTATGCGTGGGAGGACTCGGGCTTTAATTCACCCGGGCAAGTGTCAGGCTGTAGAAGCAACCATGATTCCGCATATGATCAAAATGGCACCCAATGCGATTTTGTAATTAAGCGGCTCGCCCAGCGCATAATGGGATATCACGGGGACCAGGATGAACCCCAGTGACATAAAAAGGTATGCCGTTGAAAGCGGTACTTGTCGCAATGCCCAAATCCAGCCTAGCGTGGCGACTCCGTAAAGCGCCAGTGATGACAGGAAAATCATCAAAGTTGTGCGGTCATCCAGAAGGGTGAGGAACCCGCGCTCTCCCAGCCGCAGGCCAACTGTCTTGAAAAGAAGCTGACCTACCGCCAGCGTACTGACTACCGCGATGATGAGGATATAGTTTATCAATCTGGTTCTCTCATGCGTTGTTATAGAACATCCGTTTCACTTCTGCGCGGAAGCGTCGAATGGAATCGAGAATGACACCGGCTGTTACTGAAAGCAGGGAAACAACCATGATGCCGGTACATAATATCGCAGTCGGTATGCGGGAAACCTGACCGGTCTCCAGGTATTCGACCAGAACCGGAAGGAACAACACGACTGAAAACAAGGCCCCCGCCATTCCAACCAATCCAAAGAAGTAGAGCGGTTTGTACTCTTTCAACAAGACAATGATGGTTTTCAGTATTCTGGCGCCATCCCTGAATGTTGATAATTTGCTTTCGGAACCTTCAGGACGGGTCGAGTAATCGGTCGCTATTTCCGTCACGGGTAACCGTAGTTGTGAAGCATGGGCGGAGAGTTCCGTTTCTATTTCAAACCCGCTTGAAAGTGCTGGAAAGCTTTTGACAAAACGTTTGCTGAAGCCGCGGTAGCCAGAGAAAATGTCAGAAAATTCCTGTCCGAGAGAGACCCGATAAAGCCGGTTAAATATCGCATTTCCCATAGCATGGCCGGATCTTTCATGTTTTTCCAAAGCACCTGAACGGGTCCCGACAACCATGTCGAAGTTGTTTCTTATTGCTTCCACCAGTTTTGGTGCAGCGCTGGCATCATAAGTATCGTCACCATCAACCATGACATAGGTATCGGCTTCAATTTCAGAAAACATCCGACGAACAACATTGCCCTTGCCCGGACGGGGCTCAAATCCTACGGTTGCTCCGGCTTTGCGGGCAATTTCGCCTGTGTTGTCAGAAGAATTGTTGTCGTAAACATAGACCTTGCAACCCGGCAACGCCTTTTTGAAATCCTTGACCACCTTTGCGATGGCGACTGCCTCATCCTTGCAGGGAATAATGACAGCTGTATCGGAATATCTGGCCAAGTCGTTGTCTCTATGTTCGAGTTTTTCTGGCCTAGCAGATAGCTAAAATGTCTAAATATTAAATTAAGTGTTTGTCTTTACCTCTTGTGGTGAATTGAAGTCTGCGGGAAATGGGGAAATGCACGCTGAAGATCGGTCCGCATTGGCGTTTACATTATCTGTTTCCAAATTCCTCCTTTGGAGCGCGCTTCTGTACCTGGCGTGGCATTGGAGATCCTTGCCTCCGGTATTGTTCAACAGCGAATTGCCGGGGCCGGACGACTTCCTGAGACTGCACCAGGTTGAGACCTTTTTAGGGGGTCAGGGCTGGTTTGATACCGCGGTTCACCGGTTTGCGGGTTCGGATATCCATTGGTCCAGAATTGTTGATGTTCCACTGGCTCTGCTTGCATATCCGTTCACATTTTTCATGGATTTGACTGCTTCTCTACGGATCAGCGCATTAATATGGCCATTCATCCTGTTTTTGACGGCTCTGTTTTTGATGATGAAAACCTGTGACAGGCTATGTGGCAAGGACAGCCGCATACTTGTTTTGTTGTTCACCGGTTTCAACAGTTTCACCATGCAGGAGTTCGCTCCGGGCAGGGTAGACCATCACAATCTCCAAATAGTTCTGCTTCTGCTGGCGACCTATGGTCTGTTCGCGAGGGAAAACTGGAAACGTGCGTTCTGCATTGGCATGGCAATCCCGGTTTCCACAGCAATCGGGCTGGAAATCCTGATCCTTTTTGTCGCTGTCCTCGCCGGATTGGCCTGGGCCTGGGTTTGGGGTAAAAAAGATGAGCAGGACCTGCTTTTCAAAACGGGCGTAGTGATGGGCATTGTCAGCTTGGGGTTGTTTTTCCTGACCATTCCACCGGCACAATATTCAGCGCCTTTTTGCGATGCCTTTTCGATTGTTTATCTTGCACTTTTGCTTGGAATATCTGTTGGGTTTACCGGCCTTGCATTTGCCACTGTAAAAATAGATTCTCTGGGTACCAATCCCGTCTTGATACGGTTGGTTTCAGGGAGCATTTTCGCGGTGTTATTGGCCATCGGGTTAATGGTCCAATTCCCGCAATGTCTTTCCGGTCCGCTTGGTGGCTTGAGCGAGGAACTGGTTTCGCGTTGGCTATCGAGCGTTACCGAGGCCAAAGGCATTTTTGAAACTGCAAACTTGAAACCGGAACGATGGATTAGCGGCGTATCCTATCTTTGCCTGATGCTTGTAGTTGCAACCGGGGTTACCATAAAGCGATACCGGTCACATCCACCTCTCTTGACGCTGTTGGCAGTCTTGTGGATTTGTGCATTGGCATCAATCTGGCAAATGCGGGTTCTTCGAACCGGAATTTTCTCTGCCATTCCGTTCAGTGTTATTTTCGCGATGTTGATGACGGAGAAAATCTCCGTCCGATTCAAAAAATCGCCAGCGTTATCATCTGCACTAAAAGTAGTCCTGTGTCTTGGCCTCACATCCTACGCCTGGGCATTACTGGCCTTGCCGTTCTCGAACATATCGACTGGTGAAACCGCACAGAAGGTTAATCCAAATTCGATTGTGGAGAATATTGATCCCGAAGGTGCAAATCTTCGCAATCCGCTGGCCTGTTTCGCTGCAAGCGATTTTGAAGAACTTGCCAAACTGCCCAAAGGCCGCGTGATGTCTGATCTCAACAGCGCTGCTCCACTACTGTTGCATACCCCGCATGGCACGATTTCCGGACCCTATCACCGTAACGGTGACCAAATCGTCGCGGTATATGATTTCTTTCAATCAAAATCCGACAAGGCCTCCGAAATCGCTTTGCGGAAAAAAATTGACTATTTGGCGGCATGCCGTGCGGGTGGCAGCATTCCGATTGTCAATGCGGATCACCTGAATGCGAAAATATTTCGTGATGAGTTGCCTTCCTGGTTGGTATGGCAATCAAAACCGGATGCCCGCCTGATGGTATTGAGAGTGGTTCGATAGAAATACCACTCTCGGCGAAAACCAATTCTGACCAACAATTCGAAATTACCGGAGGGCATTGGCAAAAACCTCTTTCCAAGCCCCATCCGCCGTGTTAACGACAATCGTCAATCCAAAGGTTCAAGCACGTGGCAGAATGGGATTCACCTTCTTGCCCATAATACGGGATTGGCGTCAGCCAAGCGAAAAATGTCCAAGATTATTACTTCCGGTACGGGTGAAGTTGCACTGACATTTGATGATGTCCTGCTGCAACCAGGGCACACAAATGTAATGCCAGGTCAGGTGGATATTTCCACTAGAATTGCAGACGGAATAGACCTCAACATGCCGATTCTTTCAGCTGCGATGGACACAGTGACGGAATCACGGTTGGCAATTGCAATGGCACAGGCAGGAGGGATGGGTGTTATCCACCGCAATCTGGATCCGGCGTTCCAGGCTGAGGAAGTTCGCCAAGTCAAGAAATTCGAATCCGGGATGGTCGTGAACCCGTTGACGATAGGACCGGATGCAACATTGAAGGATGCCAAATCCTTGATGCAGCACCACAAGATTTCAGGGGTTCCAGTTGTGGAAAACGCTGAAAAGGGCGGCCATGTTACAGGCAAGCTTATCGGGATCTTGACCAATCGCGATGTCAGGTTCGCGTCAAATCCGGACCAGAAGGTCAGCGAACTGATGACCAGTGAAAACCTCATCACGGTCCGTGAAGGGGTTGATCAAAAAGAGGCCAAGCGGTTGCTTCATCAGCATCGTATCGAGAAACTTCTGGTTGTTGACAATGAAAATCAGTGTGTGGGCCTCATTACTGTCAAGGATATGGAGAAATCCCAGCTGAACCCGAATGCCTCCAAGGATGAACAGGGCAGGTTACGCGCGGCAGCGGCCACTTCTGTTGGAGATGACGGGATTGAGCGGGCCGAACGTCTTATGGATGCAGGTGTGGACTTGCTGGTGGTTGATACCGCACATGGCCACTCCCAAAAAGTTCTGGATGCCGTTTCGAAAATCAAGACCATGTCAAATTCGGTCAAAATACTGGCGGGCAACGTCGCAACATCGGATGGCACCAAAGCATTGATTGATGCCGGTGCTGACGCGATCAAGGTTGGAATTGGTCCGGGATCAATTTGTACAACGCGGATCGTTGCTGGCGTCGGCGTGCCTCAGCTATCAGCAATATTCTCAGCCGTTGAAGAAGCACACAAGGCCGGGATTCCGGTTATAGCGGACGGCGGAATCAAGTTTTCCGGAGATATCGCGAAGGCGATCGCGGCTGGAGCATCGGTTGTAATGATTGGTTCTCTGCTTGCCGGGACCGATGAAAGCCCAGGCGAGGTTTACCTTCATCAAGGGCGTTCTTTTAAATCCTATCGCGGGATGGGATCTGTCGGCGCAATGGCGCGAGGCTCGGCTGACCGCTATTTTCAGTCGGAAGTAACAGATAGCCTAAAGCTTGTTCCAGAAGGTGTGGAAGGCCAGGTTCCTTACAAGGGACCCGTTTCTGCGGTCGTTCATCAGCTTTCTGGCGGCCTGAAGGCTGCGATGGGTTATGTCGGAGGCGAAGATATTGCAGATTTTCAGAAAAAGGCCACCTTTGTCCGTATTTCCGGAGCTGGTCTACGGGAAAGCCACGCACATGACGTGGCCATTACCCGTGAAAGCCCGAACTACCACAGGTCAACCTGAGGAATATTAGCATGAATCCAGAATTTATTTTGTGGCCGGTTGTTTTGTTAGCCCTGTTTACATTGATACTTTATTTGCCTTTGAGTAATGCACGTGTCGCGGCAGTGAAAAGCGGGAAGACCAAAGCATCTACCTTCAAGCACAATCAGGGTGAGCCGGAAGAAAGTCTTAAATTCAACAACGCCATTCGTAACCAGTACGAAACACCGGTATTGTTTTATGCAGCATGTTTGACCGCCTATGTCAGCGGAAATGCAACAACAATCATGATCATTTTGGCGTGGGTGTACCTGATCGTAAAAGTCACCCATACCATGTCACATGTGACAACCAACAAGCTTCGCAGAAGACGTCCGATATTCATGGTGTCCTGTTGTATTCTGATCTTGATCTGGCTTGTTTTGGCAGGCCTCATGCTGAACCTGTTTTAGGTCCCTGAATGCGTCTGGGTGGCCGGGTTCAGGCGGCAGCGGAAATTCTGAACGACATTAAAAACCGGAGGCGACCGGCCGCTGATGCCCTCAAAGACTGGGGCCTTTCGCACAGGTTTGCGGGATCTGGAGATCGGGCCGCGATTGGCAACCTGGTATATGACACGTTGCGCCGGCAAGAATCCCTCGGCTACCTGGCGGACAGCGATGATGAGCTAGCGAAATTGTTTGCGCTGATTTTTCTTGTCTGGAAACCGGATGTGGCCGAAACCCGTAACGCGTTCATGGAAGATCGGTTTGCACCGCAGTTTCCGGATGACGGCAAGATTGAAAATCTGCTGATGCGGCAGTTGGCAAACGCCGAAGAGCACATTCAAGCCGATTTGCCTGAGTGGTGCATTACCAGTTTCGAGGCAAATTTTTCCGAAGAATGGATATCTGAAGCACGAGCTTTTGCCGAACGCCCTTCACTTGATTTGCGCGTGAATACACTCAAATCCGATCGAACCAAGGTTTTGAAGCAAATATCACGGACCGGTGCAAAGCCAACAACGATTGCCCGCTTCGGTCTTCGGATTTCGTCTGGCCAACCATTTGCCAGGCAACCCAATGTACAAGCTGAAGAAGCCTTTCAGAAAGGCAGGTTTGAAGTACAGGATGAAGGCAGTCAGATTGTATCAGACCTTATCTTTGCCCGTCCTGGTGAGACGGTGCTTGATTTCTGTGCCGGCGCCGGTGGCAAATCCCTTGCCCTGTCAGCGGCAATGGAAAACCGTGGCCAAATCCATGCATATGATATCGATAAATCACGGCTTGCACCAATCCACGAACGATTGAAACGGGCCGGTACCCGCAATGTGCAGGTACATTCGCCGGATTCAGACTTGTCTGCTCTGGTCGACAAAATGGACAAGGTAATCGTAGACGCGCCGTGCACGGGGTCCGGAACGTGGCGGAGGCGACCGGATGCCAAATGGCGTTTGACCCAGAAGAATCTCGAAGAACGCTTGCAGCAACAAGAAGAAGTCCTGAGTGAAGCTGTCCCCTATGTTCGTCCCGGTGGGCATCTTGTATATATAACCTGCTCGGTATTTCCCGAGGAAAACGAAAATCAGGTTTATTCTTTTTGTGAAGACAATCCTGAGTTTGAACTGGTGTCGGCAGGGGAAGTCTGGGAAGAACTGTTTGGCTATGACAAACCAGCCCCCTGGTCCTCAGATATGAAAACGGTCACGCTCACCCCTGCATCAACAAAGACGGACGGATTTTTCTTTGCAGTGATGGAACGCAAATCGGGTTGATGCAAATTTGCAACGGCTGGCCCGTTTTTCCTGTTGTCCGAAGTATTCGGTTGACCGGCGGGCCTTCGATTTGTAAATAAACTCGCTCTAACCACGATCAAGGGGAAAAGGAGATCGCGCATGTTTGCCCTCCTTCAACATTACTAAACGTTTGACCGTCCCAAAGGCGGAATAACTCCCTACACCTGAAATTTGGAAAGCGTGGTTTCCCTTGAAACTCGAAGAATTGCGCGAAATTCGCGCATGCCTGCCGGCTGGCAGAAGCCTATTTTATTATGAGCGTGACTGGTTCAAGGTCATGCTGCTGGAATACCTGCTGGAAGCAGGCTGGACTGCCCCTGAAATTCGGCGCAGCGAATTCGCTCGTCTTCTGGAAAGACCGGACATCCGGGATTTGATCTCGAAGAGAGGTAAATTGCTGCTTGATTCAACGGACATGTTGAATCTTTATCAAAAAAAACCTGTGGCCTGGCGTCTTTCCCTTGGCAGTTGGGGCAACAAAAGGAATAATCGGTATCATCAGATCACAAGACGGGGATTCAACCTCGTTCTGCAGATTAATTTTCCCGAACAACACAACCGCTGTTACAGGTATTACATTAACGGCAAGAACCGCGATTATTTCAACTATTCCGGGCATCCCGCATCAAAACAGGAACTGACGATGGCTTGGGTCCGCCTTGATGTGGATATGGAGCAGGGCGAAGTACTGATTGAAGAAATCCAGTCCGACTGGGTCAGACAGGTTGCCCATTATTCGCATAACCTGTCTTGGTTGCATGGTAGGCTAGTGAGAGATGCCGCACCAAACAGCCGGTATTCGATCCGCGACTGCAAGCAGACCTGCAAAGATTTCAGCAACTACGCGGATAAAATTCTTCCGAAATACACTAAACACTGGCAGGAAACCGCTCTGGCAGCAGCGATGTTTTTTTCAGTTCATGAACTCGGTATCAGAGAAATTTTCATGCATGACTTTGAAACTGGCAATCGGTTGAAGCATATCTCTTCTTCGTATGGTTTGCCGCCCCGTTCAATTTACACGCGATTACCACGTAAATTTTGCTTTCAGAGATCGTTAAGAGTTCCGGCATTGGCAGAAACACCGATTGCGGCACTCCAAAAGGGAAAAAGGCACTCCCACAAGATCACAGAGCCTCGGTTCTGGTACCTGTCATTTTTAGAAACTGAACAGGTATGAATTTTCTGTCTGTGATAAATCGCACACGTTGAACAGTTCAACTTCTGTGATAATGATCTGAGGGTAAACAAAACGGGCAATGTATGAATGAGTTTCTAACCGAATTTTGGGCGGATTTTTCCAGGCCGGAGAATATTGTCGGGCACATAGCCTATGTGTTGCTGATTCTTTCCATGATGATGCGCAGTATGAACTGGCTGCGGTTTTTCGCGATTCTGGCGGGATCAATCTCATCGGTTTACTACTGGATGTTGGGTGATTTTGTCTCGATGTTCTGGGAAGCCATGTTTTCATTGGTCAATGTAGGCCAGCTTATTATCCTGCAAATCGAAAACCGCCGTGGCAAGTTTTCTGATGAAGAAAGCATGTTCATCCGTTCCTGTCTGGCTGGTATTGAACGTGCGCATGCGAGAAAACTGGTAAAGCTGGGTGCCTGGACGGAGGTTCAGGAAGATGTCACCCTGATTACCCAGGATACATGTCCCGGTCATCTGAAATTTCTGGTCAGCGGTGAAGCGCGCGTCGAAAGAAATGGCAGGGTGATTGGCAGTGTTACGGCCGGTGATTTTCTGGGGGAAATGAGCTATCTCACCGGAAAGATGGCGACAGCGTCGGTGATGACCAGTCAACCGACACGGTATCTGGCTTTTGACCGCAAAGTATTGCGCGATCACCTGGCCAGAAACCCTGAGGTGCGGCATGCGCTGGAATCAAGCTTCAACCGCAATCTGGTTGACAAGCTTGCCAAGACAAGTGACACGAGCATCGTATCTGCTGGTAGCTGACCACAATTGCCATTGCCTGATTGAGCGACTCAAATTAAAGCCTTGTCATGAGCACATCTTCACAGTCTATCCTCATCATTGATTTCGGATCTCAGGTCACTCAGTTGATTGCCCGTCGTGTGCGGGAAGCAGGGGTTTACTGCGAAATCATCCCCTTCAATTCAGCGGCGGAAGGGTTCCGCAGGATGCAGCCCAAAGCTGTCATCTTTTCCGGAGGGCCGGCTTCCGTACCGGACGAGGGAAGCCCGCGTGCACCACAGGAAATAATTGATTCAGGCCTACCAATTTTAGCAATTTGTTATGGACAGCAAACCTTGTGCAATCAGCTTGGTGGAAAAGTAGAGGGCGGCCACCATCGCGAATTCGGTAATGCAGATATCGAAATTCACAAGGAAAGTCCGCTGTTTGACGGTATTTGGGAAGTGGGAAAAAAATACCAGGTCTGGATGTCACACGGTGATAGGGTCACCCAATTGCCTGAAGGCTTTGAGGTCGTCGCGACCTCGCCGAACGCACCGTGTGCCGTGGCGGTTGATGAAAAACGTAAATACTATTCCACGATGTTTCATCCGGAAGTGGTGCACACACCGGATGGTGCGAAGCTGATTTCCAATTTTGTCCACAAGATTGCCGGTCTTGAGGGTGACTGGACCATGGCAGCCTATCGCGAGCAGGCCGTCGATGCCATTCGAAAACAGGTTGGGAATAAACGGGTGGTATGCGGGCTTTCGGGAGGCGTGGATTCCTCCGTGGCCGCACTTTTGTTGCATGAGGCGATTGGCGATCAGTTAACCTGCATTCTAGTGGATCACGGCCTCATGCGGATGAATGAGGCGGAAGAGGTCGTCTCCATGTTCCGTGAACATTACAATATCCCGCTCGTTCACGTGGATGCGTCAGATACGTTTATTTTGGCACTTGAAGGCGAGACGGACCCCGAAGTCAAACGCAAGACAATTGGCAAACTGTTTATCGATGTTTTCGATGAAGAGGCGAAAAAACTGGGTGGTGCGGATTTTCTGGCCCAAGGCACGCTCTATCCCGACGTCATTGAAAGTATATCGTTCACCGGTGGTCCTTCAGTTACTATCAAGAGCCATCACAATGTGGGCGGACTGCCTGAGCGCATGAACATGCAACTGGTTGAGCCCTTGCGTGAACTCTTCAAGGATGAGGTGCGTGATCTTGGCCGTGAATTGGGATTGCCGGACAAATTTGTGGGCCGTCATCCTTTTCCGGGCCCTGGGCTCGCCATTCGCTGTCCCGGCGGCATTACCCGCGAGAAGCTTGAAATCCTGAGGCAGGCCGATGCAATTTATCTCGATGAAATCCGCAATGCGGGATTGTACGATGACATCTGGCAGGCATTTGCAGTCCTGCTGCCGGTGCAGACTGTTGGCGTCATGGGCGACGGCCGGACTTACGAATTCGTCTGTGCACTGCGGGCGGTTACCTCCGTAGATGGCATGACGGCCGATTTTTTCCCCTATGACATGAAGTTTCTAGGCAAGGCTGCAACCCGTATTATCAATGAGGTCCGCGGTATAAACCGAGTGGTCTATGACGTGACCTCAAAACCGCCCGGTACGATCGAGTGGGAATGAGGCGTTACAATAAGCTGTAAAGTTTTTATTCAACCTTCACAAAAACGAGTTCGGCAATATTGCCATGCTCATAGACCCATGCCTCCCGGTCACCCTTGAGGAACCGACGGTCCGGAGGGCAGATTTCCGGATTGAGATCTGCGATGTCAAGCAGGACATCATCCATATCTTCTGCAAACTTGTCGGCTGCGGCCGCGTCCATCTGATCGAGGGCGTAAAGAATTTCATCATCATTTCTGATGGTCATTTGCTGCGTACTCCATACGAATCGCGTTTGTCGGCATAGTCTCGGCGAAGATGGTAAGCAGCAGGTTAAGGAATGGTTTCCGGAGGGTTAATGGAGCCCAAAATAAGAACCGTCTCCCTGGGGCGAACAGGGAGACGGCCTATCAACCGTTGTGTCAGAAGGGGCGTTACCGACACGCGGGAAACTTCGCAAGTCCTCCCGGAAAGGGGCGTTATCCGGGAGGACTTAGTTTCTGCCCCAAAGGTTGTGTGGGCGATAAGGTGGAGCAGAAAACCCGTTTGTTGATTAAGATTTAGTCCCTCCGGTCTCGGTCCGCTGTGTCAAAATGCACATCTGGATCAAACCGGCGTGTTTTTGTTTGAAATTCACAAATGGCCAACAACAACATGAACGCGTTTTAATCAAACAAGGCTTGCTAGTCACAGACCCGGGCTTTAGGAGTTAGGGATTGAATTTCTGCGGAGCTATCTGAAGTGTTTCACTCGTTTTTCCCCAATCCGAAGCTCTATTTCGGATCATTCACTGCCTACTCCATTTTGTGTGTACTGCTCTGGTTTTTTGTACTGATCGGTTGGGGCGATACTCTCAGTGTTGGAGGATTGTTCGGCTACGGATTTCCTGCAGAGCTTGCATCAGACACGGATGAGGCAGCCAAGGCAGCGTTCGCAGCACAAACGGCGTCCGCGGACAGCTTCTGGTTTTACCAGTTTTTCCTGGTAGCCATTTTTGCATTTTGTACGTTCTGGATGCGGGTATACAAACATCCCTGGCAGCGCTGGTCGGTTGCCGGTTCTGCCCTGATTTTCTTTGTAAACTGGTTCTTGGTGCAACTCGATGTGATGATCAACGAGTGGTTTGGTACCTTCTACGACATGATCCAAAGGGCCTTGAGCGCCCCGAATGCGGTGACAGAATGGGAATTATACCGCGAGATCGCAACTTTCCTCCAGATCGCGTTGGTCTATGTATTCGTGGCCGTTCTGTTCCGGTATTTTGTCAGCCACTACGTGTTCCGGTGGAGAAACGCCATGAATGATTATTATATGGCGAACTGGCAGAAGCTGAGAAATGTGGAGGGTGCCTCCCAACGGGTTCAGGAAGACGCAAAAAAGTTTGCTGATATCACTCAAAGTCTGGGCGTAAACCTTCTTGATTCAGTCATGACCCTGATTGCATTCCTCCCGCTCTTGTGGGGGTTGTCCGCGCAGGTAAAAGCATTGCCAATCGTAGGTGAGGTCCCTCAGGGACTGGTTTTTGTTGCGATCCTTTGGTCAATTTTCGGAACTGCCCTGGTAGCGCTGGCAGGCATCAAGCTTCCGGGTCTGGAATTTAACAATCAGAGAGTTGAAGCAGCTTACAGGAAAGAATTGGTTTACGGTGAAGACGACGCCAAAAGAGCAGCACCACCTTCGGTTACCGAGTTGTTCAATGATGTACGGAAAAATTATTTCCGCCTCTATTTCCACTACATGTATTTCAATGTCGTAAGGATTTTTTATCTGCAAATCGGAAATCTGGTTCCATACATTGCACTGACCCCGACCTTGGCTACAGGTGCAATCACGCTTGGTGTTATGCAGCAGATCATCCGCGCTTTCAGCAGGGTTGAGGGGTCTTTCCAGTATCTGATAAATTCCTGGTCCACGATTGTTGAATTGCTGTCTGTCTACAAACGTCTGAGGGCGTTCGAAGCGATTTTACACGGTGAAGAGCTTCCTGACATCGACAAGGATTATTTGGAAAGCAAAGGGTCTCCTGCCGAATAAGGTTCACGCGCACTTCACACAACGCTCTGCCATCGGATCGATTGCCAAGCGACCGTCCGGAATTTCTTCGTCGCAATTGGTACAGTAACCGTAATCACCGTCCTTGATGCGCCGGTAAGCGAGTTCAATGCGTTGCAGGTCCAATTGCCGGGTGCGTTCCTGAGCTTCAGCCATGGCTTGTTGTTGCATTGCATCCATGCGTGAAAGCCGTCCAACTGCCTGCTGGTCAAGCTCAACCGTATCCCGGGCTTCCTTCGAGATTTCGGACAGGTTTTCAATATCTTTGCGTTTGGCTTCCAGCCGCTGCTTGGCGATTTCTATGTCAGTCGCCATTTTGTCCTATTCCTGTTGATTGCTTGAGCCTATAGAATTACCTCTGTTTATCAAATCAAGGGAAATTTCACATGTGGGCTTTGATTGCAGGAATAATTCTGTTTTTGGCAGTGCACAGCATACGCGTAATCGCACCGGATTTTCGAGAAAGGATGATCGAAAACCTGGGCGAGATGAAATGGCGCGGGCTATACTCAATTGCATCCATCGCGGGTATCGCGATACTCGTTTGGGGATACGGTCAGGCAAGATATGACAACGTCTATATCTATTCACCGCCAATCTGGATGAACCATTTGCAGTCCCTGCTGATGCTGATTGCCTTCATATTCTTCGTTGCCAGCATTGTACCGGATAGCCGCATAAAAAAAACGATTGGTCATCCAGCCCTCCTGTCCGTCAAGATATGGGCGGTGGGGCACCTCCTTGTAAACGGGGATTTGGCAAGTCTCTTGTTATTCGGTTCCTTTCTGGCCTGGGCGGTGATAACCCTGATCAATGCGAAGCGCCGCGAAGAGGTAATTATTGAGAACGTACCTGCGTTACGCAATGATATAGTTGTTGTTGCCGGTGGCCTTGTTCTTTGGGCTCTCTTTGTATTCTGGCTTCACGAATTGCTGATCGGCGTTCCAGTGATTGCATAACCAGCCACAGTTCGGCTAAAAGACGTTCACAATGCAGCCAATAGGGCTGAAACATATGGATTTTCTGAAATGTCAGATGACAGTTTTATTCGCGAGGTTGACGAAGAACTTCGCAGTGACCAGGTCAAAAATTTCTGGGACAAATACAAATGGCTGGTAATTGGTGGCGCCGTGGCGGTTGTGGTGGCGACAGCTGGATATCGCGGATGGTCTTCGTATAGCGAAAAAGTCGCGGGAGAATCCGGAGATCGGTTTATTGAGGCAGTCGCCCTGTCCAACGATGGTAAACATGACGAAGCTATCATGGTACTTGAAGCCTTGGGCAAGGACGGCGTTGGAGAATATCCGGCCCTTGCAAGCATTCGGTTGGCCGCTGAATACGCCAAACAGGGCGAAATTGACAAGGCGGTTCAGGCTTTTGACGGAATTGCTTCAGACAGCGGATTTGATGAAACCCTGCGTAATGTGGCTCGGTTGAGATCCGGATTGATCCTGGTCGATCACGGAACTTATGAAGAGGTCGTAAATCGTCTCCAGTCCATGGCAAATACCGGTCAGCCCTTCCGGCATTCTTCCCGGGAAGGTTTGGGCCTTTCTGCCTGGAAAAACAAGAAGTATGAAGATGCGCACCGCTGGTTTACTGCGGTGACAGAAGATGCCCAGGCGCCTGCAGGTGTTCGCAGTCGTGCAAACATCATGCTTGAATTGCTTGCAGGCAAAGGAATTACCGGCTCGGTCTGAGGCCGAGTGCTCAGGGTCTGAAGGACAACCAGATGACATTCAATGTCGCGATTATCGGACGCCCGAATGTGGGTAAGTCCACGCTTTTCAACCGTCTGGTTGGAAAACGTCTGGCATTGGTGGATGACACACCTGGTGTAACGCGCGATCGCCGGTTTGCCGAAGGTTCGATAGGACAACTGACATTTGACATCATCGACACAGCGGGGCTGGAGGAAGGTGATGAGGAAAGTCTGCAGGGCCGCATGTGGGAACAGACCCGCGCAGCAATAGAAGAGGCGGACGTTTGCCTTTTCCTTATCGATTCCCGGGCCGGTGTTTTGCCGGATGATCGAGCATTCTCGGCCATTTTGAGGAGATCTGAGAAACCGGTAATTCTGGTGGCGAACAAGATGGAAGGGAAACCGGGAGAGTCTGGATATTATGACGCCTTCAGTCTTGGATTTGGTGATCCGGTTCCGATTTCCGCCGAACATGGTCAGGGAATGGCTGATCTTCATAATGCGATTGTCGAAACGGTCGGACAAGATGTTGCCTATCCGGTCGAAGTCGAGGCGGAGGAAGCTGATGAAGATTCCATTGAAAGCAAAACGCTGAAAATTGCAGTCGTCGGGCGGCCAAATGCAGGAAAATCAACTTTGATCAACCAGATGGTAGGCGAAGAGCGTCTGCTTACGGGGCCGGAAGCGGGAATTACCCGTGATTCAATTTCTGTCGATTGGGAGTGGGAAGGCCGGACCATACGCCTTTTCGATACCGCCGGCATGCGGCGGAAAGCCAAGG
Source organism: Rhizobiaceae bacterium (assembly GCA_051009575.1). Classification (GTDB taxonomy): domain Bacteria; phylum Pseudomonadota; class Alphaproteobacteria; order Rhizobiales; family Rhizobiaceae; genus JAALLB01. The sequence goes on along the minus strand of JBPCWL010000026.1, from coordinate 7,495 downwards.
TTCAGGAAAAGCTTGAAAAACTCTCTGTCTCAGATGGTTTGAGGGCAATCAAGTTTGCTGAAGTGGTGATCATTGTTCTTGATGTGACCAAACCGTTCGAAAAACAGGATCTGCAAATCGCGGACCTGATTATCAGGGAGGGAAGGGCACCGGTAATCGCGCTGAACAAGTGGGATCTGATCGATGACCGTCAGGCGGTCCTGAAAGAGCTTCTTCTTCAGGCCCAGGAACACATTTCCCAAATCAAGGGATTGAAAGTTGTTCCGGTGTCCGGTGCTACGGGCGAGAATATAGACAAGTTGATGAATGCGGTACTTGAAGTACACAAAGTTTGGAACAAGCGAATATCTACGTCACCCCTAAATCGTTGGTTGGAGGATGTTCAATATCATCATCCTCCGCCGGCCGTATCGGGCCGCCGTATCAAGCTTAAATACGTAACCCAGGTGAAAAGCAGACCGCCTACTTTCGCAGTTCAGTGCTCCAGACCTGAAGCGCTGCCCGATTCTTACACACGATATCTCGTCAACAGCCTCCGCCGAGAGTTTGATCTTGACGCGACTCCCATTCGTATCCACATGCGGAAGGGTGAAAATCCGTTCGCTGGACGCAAAAAACGCAAATCATAAACAGACATTACCTGTTTCCGTCACAATTCAATTGCAAAGAGATCACTCTGCACCTTTTCAAGTGCGGGCGGAATGGGAAGACCGGTCGTCCGGCGCCCTTTAACCCACAATTAAGGTTAACCCGGTATGTTCGTACATGATCATGGGGATCGATCAGATCTAAATCGAGTGGAGTTTGGTATTGCGTAGCACTCTTGGTAATCCCGTTGCGTTGGGGATGAGGACAGCTCAGGTTTCTTTCTGTATTGGCATCGCTGTATCGGCGGTAGCATTTCAGACAGGGGCAGTCGCCCATCAGGATATTTCAGACTTAGTCGGAGAAAAAGGCCCTAACCGGTGGTTGATGCATATTGAGCAACCGGCAGGCGCCAGCGTGGCAAGCATCAAATTCGGCGGAACCGGGAACTCCGATGTAGACCCGGTCATTACATCCAGCACAACACCAACAATCAAACTCAGCGAAGATGTAAAGCATCGCGCGAAGCCGGAAACAATAAACCGCTCAATAAAAGGCGGTCGAGTCGTCCAGGCCGAAGTTAAGAAACCTCCAAAGGAATTTTCCGCCGGTTCCGTATTGGAGCGCCACAGTGTTCTGCAGTCACTACAACCAGGTAAAAAGTTCGCATTGAGTTTTGTCAAACCGAAACCGGCAGCCGAGGCATTTGAAGTTGCAACTGCGTTTCACATGAACAAACCAGAACAGGATGAAATACTGGAAAACCTACCGGTAATGGTGGCAAGTCTCGTAAAACAGTCGAAAAGTTCAGTTCTTTCCTACGCTCCTGAAGAAAAAGTCGAATATTCACCGTTCAGCGCAGTTCTCGTTGAGGAGCAACCGATCAAATTACTGCCCAAATTGAACGAAGGGGATCATTCATGGGCAGATGATCCGCTTCCGAAAAATTCTTTTTCCGAGCGCCAACAGGCTTGCCTCGCACAGGGAATTTATTTTGAGGCAAGAGGTGAACCGGTCAAAGGTCAGGCCGCAGTGGCCCAGGTAATCCTGAACCGGGTCAGGAACCCGCATTACCCCAATTCAATCTGTGGCGTCGTATACCAAAATAAAAACTGGTATAACCGTTGCCAGTTTTCATTCGCCTGTGACCGTCGTCGCGACCGTGTGAAAAACCGCAAACTTTACGAAATTGCCCAACATGTGGCTACAGAAACCACTGCGGGTCGGATTTGGCTTTCGCAGGTGGGATCTTCCACGCATTATCATGCGACCTATGTCAATCCGCGATGGAACCGCAGAATGAAGCGTGTCGGCAAGATCGGACTTCATATTTTCTATAGAACTTACGGCGGTGGGTGGTCGTAAAGGGTGCATCCGGGGTATTGAATTCGGGGATTCTTTGAATTCCGGTGCTGACGGATTGCCGCAGTAGAATTTTCATTATTAAAATCCAATAAATTCAGGGGTTTGCAAGCCCTCGCAATCGCTTGACAGTTAAGCCCTGCAAAACTATGTTGCCGCCAAATTCGGGCAATACAAAACGGGTGCTCTCCCAGACAATTTTCAGACCAGTTTTTTGCATCACCAAATGCCATGTTGTAGAAGAATTCAACGAGCGGTGATCGCACTGGTGCAAGGCTGACCATGGGACGCAAGGGTACGGATTTTGATACAGGTCCGAAGGAAGAATTGGACAAACGTCTTCGGGAAATGAATAAGCGTCTGGGACGCGACATTCAACAAACCGGCGAAGAGAGTTCAAGAAAACCGGATAGTGCCGGTTATGGGAATGCGTTTCGGTTGTCGAGTGAGTTCATTTCGGCAATTCTTGTGGGGGCCGCAATCGGTTATGGTATCGATTGGCTCCTGGGAACAACGCCTTGGGCAATGATTGTATTTTTGTTGTTGGGGTTTGTTGCCGGTATCATGAATGTACTAAGGGTTGCGGGTGAAATTTCCGGGCCTGTTGGCTCTGACCCCGGTGTTAATCCGGATAACAGAGACGAAAGTTGAATTTGAAATCATCTCCAAAGATGGTTTTGAAGTATGAATTGAAGGAAGTAACCTGTGGCGAATGATCCGATTCAACAGTTTAACCTGAAAGAACTGATTCCGCTTGAAATTGCCGGAACCGATATTTCTTTCACCAATTCATCCCTTTTCATGGTCGCAACGGTTGTACTGACTTCCGGTTTTTTCATTTGGGCAACAAAGGGACGCGGGATGGTTCCATCAAGAGCTCAGTCCTTTGCCGAAATGACCTATGAGTTTGTGGCAGACATGTTACGGGATTCTGCGGGCTCCGAAGGCATGCGGTTTTTTCCGCTCGTTTTTTCGCTCTTTCTGTTTATCCTGGTCGCAAACATGTTCGGCATGTTTCCCTATTTCTTTACAGTCACCAGCCACATGATCATAACCGTAGCTCTGGCCTTGCTGGTTTTCGCAACGGTTTTGCTGGTCGGCCTGATGAAAAACGGATTGGGCTTTTTCAAGCTGTTTATACCCAGCGGCGTGCCGTTAGCTATTTTGCCGCTTGTCGTGGCAATTGAAATCATTTCCTTCCTTGCCCGTCCGGTAAGCCACTCAATCCGGTTGTTTGCCAACATGCTGGCTGGGCACATCACACTTAAGGTGTTTGCAGGCTTTATCGTTTCACTCAGTAGCCTCGGCGCAGTTGGTGTCGTCGGTGCGATTTTGCCATTACTCATGACTATCGGACTGACAGCGCTCGAATTCCTGGTCGCATTCCTGCAAGCTTACGTATTCACCATGCTCACATGCATGTATCTCAACGACGCTCTTCATCCTGGAGGGCACTGACTTTAAACCGGCGTCTGATCGCCAAACTTGAATATTATCGATTTCCATAAAGGAGTACTTGAAATGGAAGCAGAAGCAGCAAAACTCATCGGCGCAGGTCTAGCCGCAATTGGCACAGGCGCAGCTGGTATCGGCGTTGGTAACCTCTTTGGTCAATTCCTTCAGGGTGCACTACGCAATCCCTCAGCCGCTGATGGCCAGTTTGGCCGTCTGATCTTCGGCTTTGCGGTGACTGAAGCGCTGGGCATCTTCGCACTTCTGATCGCTCTTCTTCTGCTCTTTGCTGTCTAGCAATCAGGTATTTTGAGCGGGTAGCCGGAATTGCGGTCTACCCGTTTTCCTGAACTTGCAAAACTTGGAGTAAGATGATGTTCATCAGTCAGGCACTCGCTGCTACTGAAGAAGCCACCCACGATGGTGGCGGAGCATTTCCGCCATTTGATCCGACCTATTTTGCTTCGCAGATCCTTTGGCTGGCCATTACATTTGGCCTGTTCTACGTGATCATGAGTCGTGTGGTCATTCCGCGGCTTGCCGGCATTCTGGAGGTTCGCAAAGATCGTATTTCGCGTGATCTTGATGAAACGCAACGCCTCAAGGCCGAGGCAGATGCTGCACACGCCGCATATGAGCATGAACTCGCGGAAGCCAAAAGCAATGCGCATTCGATTGGTCTTGAAGCGACTGAAAAAGCCAAAAATGAAGCTGCAGAAGCCCGCCAGAAGGTCGAGGCTGAATTGGCGGAAAAAATGGCTGAAGCTGAAGCGCATATAGCAGGCATCAAGAAAAAAGCACTGGGCGAGGTTGGTACAATTGCGGCCGATACAACCGGTGAGATTGTCAAACAGTTGATTGGTGGAAAGCTTACAAAAGCAGAAATCACCAAAGCTGTTTCGGCAGCTGGTAAATAGGAGAGACAGATGGACGCTACATTTTGGTCATTAGTCGCTCTCGTCATTTTCCTTGCAGGCGTGATTTATCTGAAAGTTCCCGGAATGGTGACCAAGGGACTTGATGATAGGTCGGCCAAAATTCGTGATGAGCTTGATGAAGCCCGGAAATTGCGGGAAGAAGCCCAAGCATTGCTTGCCGAATACCAGGGCAAGCGTAAGGAGGCTGAAAAAGAAGCTGAGGAAATTGTTGCCGCGGCAAAACGCGAAGCTATTGTGCTGGCTGAGGACGCAGCCCGGAAAACCGAAGACTTTGTCAAACGCAGAACCGCATTGGCTGAACAAAAGATTGAGCAGGCTGAAGTTTCAGCCCTGGAAGAAGTTCGGGCATCTGCAATTGATGTGGCGATTGCCGCAGCTGAACAGATTGTTGCTGACAAGGTAACCGGCGCGACGGCGAATGACCTAATCAAAAAAAGCATTACCGAAGTTAAGTCCAAGCTTAACTGATCAAGCTTTCAGTTCGCAATTTGAGGGCGCAGGTTGCGCCCTTTTTTGTCAGATCTTATTTTTCAAATCTTTCATGGGCGAAAAGCTCATACGGTGGATCCGGCAAGGGCCGTAGTTGTTGATCGCATCGCGATGCGCCTTTGATCCATACCCTTTATGTCCGGAAAACCCGTATTCCGGGAATATACGGTCCACCTCAATCATCATTCTGTCCCGTACTACTTTTGCGACTATTGAAGCCGCCGCAATTGATAGAGATCTTGCATCCCCCTTTACGTAGGCCCGGCCTGTATTAGTCAATCCAGATGGGACATCCCTCCCGTCAATCAGAACTGCATCTGCTTCCGTGGGCAAGTTCCGGACAGAAATAGTCATCGCTTCAAGAGCCGCTTCGCGAATGTTTACACGATCAATCACCGGCGCGGGAAGGCTGGCCCAGCTAGTATGGGAGGTCTTCAATATCTGGTCGAACAGAATTGCGCGCGATTTTTCAGTCAGTTTTTTTGAATCGTTCAGGCCGTGGGGAATGCGCTCCGGGTCAAGTATGACAGCGGCTGCAACCACCGGTCCCGCCAACGGCCCGCGGCCTGCTTCATCAACTCCGGCAACAGTTGTGAATCCGTCACGAAACAAACGTGTTTCAATATCGAAATTTGGTTCATTCCCGGTAAACGAAGAAAAGAGAGAATCAGTGGCAGACATACGGGGACAATATCTGCGCACTGATCCTCTTGAAACCCGGTATGTTGGATGCGGCGTCCATATACCGGGTTTTGGGGGTCACCTCAGAACAGGCTGAGCTGGTTTGAATTCAACTGAGGCGCTTGAAACAGATCCCGGGATAGTTCACGGCGCGTTTCATTCAATCCCAGTTTCTTGCAGGCAATCTCGAACCGTCGCCCAATTTGCCAGGCATAAGGCCCTTCGCCCCGAAGCCGCTTCCCGAATTCCGCATCATAATCCATGCCACCCCGCAAGCTTCTCAGGAGGTTCATGACGTGCCGATAACGATCGGGATAGTGATGCAGCAGCCAGTCACGAAAGAGAGGGCTAACCTCCCTTGGCAAGCGAAGCAGAATGAAACCGGCTTCTTCGGCACCTGCCGCCCTTGCCGAATCAAGAATGCGCTCCATTTCATGATCGTTAAGAGCTGGAATCACCGGCGCAACCATGACGGAAACAGGAACACCAGCAGCCCTCAGGTCGCGTATTGCCTTCAGTCGCAATCCTGGCGTCGGCGCCCGCGGCTCCATAGCCCGGGCAAGTTTGCAATCAAGAGACGTTACCGAAATGGCAACCTTTGCCAGACCCTTTGCTGCCATCTTGGATAGAATGTCGGAATCACGGGTGACAAGAGCCGACTTGGTAACAATTGCCACCGGGTGGTTTGCTGATTCAAGAACTTCCAGTATTTCCCTCGTGACGCGCCATTGTTTTTCAATTGGCTGGTAGGGATCTGTGTTGGTACCAATCGCAATGGTCCGCGGTTGGTATCCCTTTTTGGAAAGTTCACGCTCAAGCAAACTGGCAGCATTGGGTTTAGCAAACAGGTTTGATTCAAAGTCAAGCCCGGCAGACAGTCCCATATAGGCGTGTGAGGGACGGGCAAAACAGTAAATGCAGCCATGCTCACAACCGCGATAAGGATTTATAGAGCGATCAAAATGCAGATCCGGAGACGTGTTCTTTGTAATCGCGGTTTTCGGCTTTTCAACCTGAACATGCGTTTTGAACGGAGGAAGCTCATCCAATGTCTGCCATCCATCATCAAAAACATGACGCGTATGCGTATCAAACCGGCTTGAGGGGTTGAGCGTCGCTCCTCTCCCTCGATTCCTTTTTTCCTGACGCAAACTGTCAACAGATGTATCGCGGTTACGGGCAATCACCGATCGGCCCATGAACGCTTCATGAGCAGCCACGGTTTCCAAATTCCGTTCTCTGACAGCGCTCATGGCAGTTCTCCCTTTCAAATAACTTCTGATTCTTTGCTGAATATTTTCCTATCATCAAAAAAAGAACAAAACAAGAACAATTTAAATGAATCATTAATGCGAGGATTCCGGGACATGCCTAACGGCATTTGCTTTACTTGAAGAAAGCGACTGCTTATTCTTTTTTCTGATTTAAAACCTGAAGAGATGTGATTTTATGAAACCCATATCGAACAATGAAAGACGAGTGGCCAATATCAAAGATGCGGAGTATGTTCCGTTTGATGAAACCGGGAGTACGGAGAGCGGAACCTCTTTCCTTCAACTCAATCCGGACATGGCCAAGGGTGTAGGCTTTTATATCTATAAAATGGACCCCGGATCTCAATCCGCACCTCATCGCCACGGTGGTGCTGAGGAATTCCTGATGATTGAAGGCGAACTAATAGACAATGATGGGACCGTCTACCGTGCTGGGGATGTCGTGTGGCTTAAGGAAGGTACTGAACATACTTCCCGCACTGAAACCGGTTGTCTGATTGCTGTTTTTGCTGAAGGTGCAGAATCAGCAATTTCCTGATTATTCAAACATTGATCGGAGATCCAGCGTGGAATCCTTGCCAATTTGCTCGTAATTGGCGTCCAGCCATTCCTTTGCGCAATGGCGTCCCAGATCCCGCAGATAGTGAAGGAACTCAAGTTCCAGATTGAGTTTTGAGGATGAAGACAGCTCCAGCCTTTCCTCCGCCGGCCCGA